>JBCCGK010000014.1:0-158419 GCA_039029315.1 Bacteroidota bacterium
CATAGTTCCCGGCGATAGCATTTGGGAACTTGACTCTATTTCGCTGGCGGGATTATCAGCTGGATTTCATCAGCTCCATGTCCGAGTCAAGGACAGTACTGGATTGTGGAGTTTCACTCAAAACAAGGATATTTATATCTACGATGATTCGCCGCCTTCAGTGCCTGACACAAAATCGCCCATCGTTGCTGCGGAGTATTTTTTTGATTCCTCAGATCCTGGTTATGGCAATGCATATCCTATCAGCGTCGCAAACGCAGACTCCATCTCTTTGGTAGATAGTGTGAGCATCAGCAATCTATCATTGGGGGGGCACTTAATCTCTATGAGAGTAAGGGATTCTTCGGGTTTATGGAGCTTTACTCGATCAGATTCCTTTGTTATTTGTACAACCTATCCGCCTGAAGCAGGGTTTTCCTACACTCGCCAAGATAGTATTGTGAGTTTTATTGTTGATTCCTCTTTTACCCAAGCTCACAAGTGGCTCTTTGGAGATGGGGATTCCAGCACGAATGTCAATCCAGTCCATATATATGAGGTAGGGACCTATGAAGTGTGCCATATTGCGAGTAATGGGTGTGAAGCGGATACATTTTGTCAGGAACTGGCTATTACAGGAATTATTTCGGTTGACGCATCCAAAGGTGAAAATACAGGAAATGTTACCATCTCGATCAATGGAGCAGATTTGGATACCCTAATGCAAGTATTTTTGATTAAACAAGGCGATACACTTGTTGGAGAGAATTACCTCTTTGTCAATCCTCAAAAAGGATTTGTTACCTTTGATTTAGCAGGTGCCGATACGGGGTTCTATGATATGGATTTCATTTGGGAGGATGGGGGTTCTGTTTTGAAAGAGAATTTCTTTGAAGTTTTAGAAGGTTCTCTTTTGGTTGGTGTTGGGAATCCTGGGGGAACGATCGGAATCAACTGTCAAGTACCCTCCTTAAATTCGGACCATTTCTTGGAATGGACCTTGCTGGCTCAACCCTGGACCAGACCGAACTGGATCGTTACTGTTCAGATTAATTATCAAAACACAGCAAACATTGATATCCCTATTCCGAGGCGAATTTTCTTAAGTGAAGGAGGCGCACCAATTGGCTTCACTCAAGCAGAATTATCCGAGGGCAAAACCGAACTATTACTTGAATTTCGCGAACTTAATGGACCAACAGATATCCTACGTGCTGGTGCATCAGGCTCCATTATTCTCTACGCCAAAGCCAGCGCACCCCTGATATACAACATCATCGAATAGAATCACATCCCAAGTGTCTTGGTCATGAAATACCTCTTGTTTCTTTTAAGCCTGGGTGGATTGCTCCTTCAAAGCACTTATCTCCCTGCCCAAAACATACCCAGAGAGAATTTTTCTGCACCTCAGGGTTTGCAGGTAAATACCTATACAGGCAACCTCTTCTACCAAAGGAAAGACTTTTTTATTCCTGCTTTGGGACTACCGATTGATATATCCTTTTTCTACAACCTGGCTCTTCGTCATGTAGATCAGGGATTTGGTTACGGTTGGACATTTAGCTATGGGATGCGATATTTTTTCCTGGATAGCAATCAGGATAGCGTTGTGGTCGAATGGCCTAACGGTCGAAGGGATGTGCATGTAAAACTTGTCGGACAGAACAATATCTATCGTCCAATCCAGACAGGGATTTTTCACAGTTTCATCGAGGTCCAGGGAGGACAGTTCGAGCTTCAGACCAAGGAAGGCCTCAAATATTTCTTCAACGATCCTGTTCACCGCAAAATCTCTCGCATTGAAGATCCTAATAACAATGCTTTGGTATTCGGCTACACTGGGACACAACTCAGTTCCATTACTGATGCAGCAAATCGGAGTCTTTCCCTTACCTGGAATGGAGGCCATCTGAGCAGGATCACTGATGCATTAGAGGCTCCTATCCGAGAACTGATATTCTCGTACGATAGTGATAGTCAGCTAGTCAGTGTTCAGAATCCTGCTGGTTTCCTCTCCTATACCTATGGCCCAGACAATGAGCTGAAAAGTGTATCAGATGAAAACGGGAATCCGGCCGTCATTCACTACCGATCCAATGCTGAAGCTGTGTCCAAAATTGTCTCATGTGCAGGAGATCAGGTCTTTCATTATCATGAAGGAGTAGGCAAAACATATGTGATTGAAAATGGACAGAATACCACCACCTTTGTGTACGATACAAATGGTAATCACATCAGAAAATATGGGAGCTGTTGTGGGTATGACCTAAGCTATCAATACGATGGGGACAACAATATTTCAAAAATCACCGATGGTCGCGGAAATTGGATGGATCTTGACTACGATAGTAAGGGCAACCTAAAACATTTGACCGATCCAGATCAAATGGAAATGTGGATGACTTACGATACGACCTACAGTCGATTGACCAGTTTGCTGGACAGACGAGGGGCGATCACTACCTTTGGTTATGATGGTCATGGAAATCTGCTCAATATCCATCGACCTCTAGGCATCACAGATAGTTTCACATATGATAGCCAAGGCAATCTCTCCAGTTTTACAGATGGGGAATTGAAAACCACTGGACTTACCTACAACGCCAATGGCGACCTTACTCAGATCAATTATCCCTTGAGTCAGGAGAATTTCACCTACGATGACAGAGGTAATCTACTCACCGCTTCCGATGGAAATGGCCATACTGTCAGCTTCAGTTATGACGACTACGACCAACTCATTCGCCTCACTGATTCTGATAGTAATACTTATCACTTTGATTATGATCCCAATGGTAATCTCATCTGGGAAGTAGATGGAAATGGGGACAGTGTGCAGTATCAATATGATGCGCTTGACCGCCTTTCAGGGGTCATCACATCAGCAGGGAGTACCTACTATCACTATGATGCCCTCTCCAATCTAATTGGTATCACCAACGCAGAGGGACACACTACTACTTTTGCCTACAACGATCTCAATCTGGTTGCACAGGAGACTGATGCGATGGGCTTCACTACCTCCTACGAATATGATCCTAATGGCAATCTGATCTCTAAGCTTGATCCCAACGGGCATACTACCACATACACCTACGATAAGCTCAACCGCCTCACCACTCGGAGCTATCCTGAAGGCAGTGACATTTATGAATATGATGCCAATGGCAACCTGGAACGCGCTCGCAATAATCATATCGACTATGAATTCGAATATGATTCTCTCAATCGACTCATGAGTAAAGAGGTTGTGACCTGGAGTAAAACCATATCTTACACCTATGATGATGCAGGGAACCGAAAAACCATGACCGATCCAGATGGTGGAGTAACCGAGTATTTCTATGATGATAATCATCGGCTAGACTCTTTGGTGAACCCTTTTGGGCAGATCACATCTTTCGCCTATGATAGCACTGGCCGGATGACTGAACAGACTAATGCCAATGGGACCTTTTCGGTCTATGCCTACGATGATGCTGACAATCTGGAAGAACTCACCCACTACAAATCCAATGGGGACACCCTTGCCTTTTTTGTATACACCTATGATTCTATTGGCTATCGGACAAGTATGCTGGATATTCAAGGGTTGCACAACTACAGCTACGATGGGACAGGTCGCCTGACAAATGTCACCTATGCCAATGGAGATACTGAGGACTATAGTTATGATAGGACAGGTAATCGAACCATGTTGGTCAAAAATGGGAATGACACTATACACTATGGCTATGATGCAGCAGATCGGATATTGTTTGCCGGAAGTAAGAATTTCCAATTTGATAACAATGGAAATATGACGAAAGAGATTGATGGAGGAGATACAACTCATTATCTTTTCAACACCTTGAATGAATTAGTTGGGGTGGTATTGCCTGGAGGAGATTCAGTTGAATATGGGTATGATGCTATAGGGTTGCGAATTCTCTATGTAGATTCTCTAGGAGGAAGAAGAGATTATATCCTTGATGGGGTTAATGTGATACAGGAAATCGACAATGGAGGAAGTACATCAAGACAATACACAGCTGGACTGAGCTACGATCGCTGGTTGGGGATCAGGATAGGGGGATTAAATTATGTTTACCACCAAGACGGATTAAATAGCACAGTCAATATTTCTGACCAAGCAGAAAATAGTGCAAACCACTATCAATATGATATTTGGGGCACCCCTACTCAAAACACATCAGTAATTCCCAATGACATACTATATTCAGGGAGGTATTTCAATACTACTACTAGTCAATATTACTATAGAAGCAGAGTATACTCTAGTTTATTAGGAAGATTTCTCAGTAAGGATGTCAATCCAGGTTATTTAGCAAAACCGTCAACAGGGAATAAGTTTGTTTACGTTGAGAATAATCCAGTAAATTTTATTGATCCAAATGGAGAATTAGCCTTCCTCCCTGTATTGCTAGTTTTTGGCGGTGGTGTTTTAGGAAGTGCTGGCTTCCAAATAGGATCCCAAATGCTAGGTGGAAGAGGATTCAAAGAGAGTGCAAAGTGTGTTGACTTCATTGACTTAGGAATAGATGGTACATTAACGGTAGTTGGCCTAGGAACACTGAAAAACTTAGTAAAATTATCGAAAGGAACATATATCAAACAGACCTTAAAAAGGTCAGATTTTTTGTTCAAGTATGAATTCGAATCAACTTTATTCAAAGCATATGATGATATAAATGAAGGTTTCTATAAATTAATTTGGGGATTGGGTCTAAAATTTTCGTCTAAACCTTTTTTAAGTTGGAAACCATTCTGCGATGATGATATAAATGATAACCAAAATGGATCTCTTCCCAATCCCAACGACCCTTCTGACGGCTCGACCAACATCCTTCAATCCTACGACCCAAACGAAATCATCGCCCCCTCAGGCTCCGACTCCCTTGGTCATTGGGTCTCTGTAAAGACCTCCCTGCCCTATACAATTCTTTTTGAAAATGATCCCGATTCCGGACAGGTGTCTGCTCAAAGTGCTGAGATCATCCATCCAATTGCGTCGCATACTGATCCCTCTTCCTTCCGACTGGGCGACTTTGGTTTTGCAAATCACTACTTCACCATGCCGCCAGACTCAATAACCTACCAAGCCCGACTAGATGTAAAAGACTCTCTAGGGGTTTGGGTAGATGTGGACTTCGGCATCCGGCGAGACAGTGGCTTTGCCTATTGGAGGTTCACAACTATTGACACAGCCACAGGAGAACCGACCATGAACCTATTGGATGGCTTCCTACCAGTAAATGACAGTACCCATCGCGGCGAGGGATTTGTGAATTTCAACATTCGTCCTCAAGAAAACAGCCAGACTGGAGACAAGATCGAACCATCCGCCTCCATCACCTTTGACACCAATAATCCAATATCGACTCCTTATGTGTTCAATACCATTGATGCTGATCCACCAGTTGTAGAAATTGACACTGCCATATTTTTAGATGCCAGCCATTTACAAGTTTTTTGGTCTGGAACAGACTTGGGCGCTGGATTGGAGAGCTATGATATTTTTTTCGCAAAGGATGATGAACCTTTTGTGCTTTGGCTAGACAATACAGCTGCAATCTCTGCGATATTCCCAGTGAATTCAGGTAGCGATTACTGTTTTATTGCTAGAGCATCAGACTATACTGGCAATGTTGGGCTTTTATCTGACTCCTGTGATTTGAGTATTGGTCCATTGACGAGTATCGAATCCGATTCGAATCTTGAAACTCAAGACATATTGGCTTCCTTCTGGCTAGGTCAAAACTTCCCCAATCCTTTTGGTACAGAAACTATAATTCCCTTTACACTCATAGAATCAGGTTTGGTACGCCTTCATATCTACGACCTAAATGGCCGTTTTGTCAAAATGCTGGTTGGTGAATATCTCCTTCCAGGAGATTATCAAATCACTTGGGATGGTACAAATTCATCAGGTCAGCCTATGGCATCTGGTGTTTATGTATACCGGATCTTGGTTAATGAGCAACCAGCAGCAAAGCAGATGTTATTGCTGCGGTGAGGAGAGTAGTACATTTGGATTTTTGCTCTTACTTCCATTCAGTAGCTTGATAAACGAGTAATGCAGTAATTATTATACTCAAATCTATGCCTTTTTCTCGCAGCCATATTTTTCTTTCTCACTTTTGTGGGATAACTAATAAACGAAAGCGCCTACGCTACCTTAGACTTAGTATTCCAATTTGATTTAGAAGATGCACTCTACTCAATCCCCTTTTTTCGAAACTAAATATGAAAACAGAGTCGAAGAGACTGAGAAATTCCTTAATTGACGTTACGTTATTGTAGGTCCTTTTTTCAACCAAGCTTGACCAAATAAGATACCCGCCGGACTGATCGTCAAGGCCAGGCTACGGTTGCTCACAAAAATCTCCATACCCTTTGGGCTTGTATTTTTCCTCACAAGCCTTGACAATCATATCCCCACCTGAGTGTTCCCCGACAAGAGTAGGGGTGAAAGCTCGGTCAGAAAAAATGTTTCACCGGGGGAATCCCCCCAAATCTGATCGAGTAATGAAAACAAGTAAATCAAAAGCCGATGTGTATCAACTGGTAACTGATCGAATCATTGAAGCCCTGGAACAAGGCACCATCCCTTGGCGTAAGACTTGGGCTGGCGCACCCTATGCCCGAAACTATGTTACCAAACACACCTATCATGGCATCAATGCCCTGCTGACAAATCTTTCTCCTTATGATCTGCCATATTTTGTAACGCTCAAGCAAGCCAACCAATTAGGTGGAAAGGTCAAGAAAGGAGCCAAGAGTATTCCAATTGTGTACTGGAAAATTATCTTCAAAAATCAGGAAGGCAATGTTATTCCTGAGAAAGAAAGCAAAGGACGAAAGGACTTGAACAAACTCTTTTTCGCCAGGTATTATAGGGTATTTAATATCAGTGAAATAGAGGGGGTATCCTTCAAACTTCCTGAAGCCAAATTTGATCATGATCGAATTGAAAATTGTGAGCAGCTCATTCAAGGGATTAAGAATCCGCCTATTATTCAACATGGAGGGAATCAGGCATATTACGCACCCCCAATTGATCATATTCAGATGCCAGAATTGAACCAATTTGAAAGTCCTGAAGCCTATTACGCTACACTTTGGCATGAATTAATCCATGCAACTGGTCATGTCTCTAGACTCTGCCGGGATGAAGTTATGGGTACCGTCAAATTTGGTTCTCCGATCTACTCTCAAGAAGAATTGACCGCAGAAATTGGGGCGGCCTTTTTATGTAATCTGGTAGAGATTGAGAACACTGATACCTTCACCAATGCTGCTTCATATATTCAAGGCTGGCTCAGCAAATTGAAAGACGATAAACGCTTTATTATTCGTGCTGCGAGCAAGGCTAAAGCAGCGGTTGAGTATCTCACCCAATAAAGCGAAGGAACCGCCTGTCATGACTGAACAGGCGGTTCCTTGTATTCATATCGTTCGTGAACTGTTTTAGGAAACCTTCACTCCTAAGGCTTCCCATCTCTCCAGATCGTCATTTTCAAGAAAAATATCCAATGGATTATCAGAAACAAAACTATGAGCCAATAGCATCTCCATATTTCCATAAGTTTTCGACAAAGCTTCAGTCAAAGGAAGAGATTTTCCTTCATAGCTAGATGCTCTGAATTCAATTTTCAGGAACATGGGTAGCGGCCCATTATGGAGATAGTCATTGCTTGCCAGAACAAAATAGAGGGAATCCCCATATCGGAATTGTTGATAGGGCAGGTACAGGGCAAAAAGTTCCTCATGACGAGTATCAAAAAGTTCAAGCAATACTTGCTCAGAAGGAAGTCCCAAATGAGGATTCATTTTTCTGAACCGTAGCTTGATATGCTTTGGATACCGTTCTATATGTTCATTGTTCATGTGATATAAAGATAATGAATTGAAAGGGTTTTCCTAATCCCCTTCTTGATCAACCTGTTTCTTTCTCCTACGCACTTTTTCTAACCAGTAGGCTTCTATCTGTTCATCGATCTCATTCAAATCATCAATATGCTCCTGAACGTATTCACTTTTCCCTTGGACCCACAAAGGATCATGGGCAATCCGGTTCCTGAACAAACGCCATTTGCGAGTTTGGTCCTTGGGCAAATCCTCTGAGTTGACCTCATCTTCATCTTCGATATTCTTCAAGGTCTCTCCCACATTGAGAAATGAAAGCAACACACTCCTTTTTGTGGTTTCATCCAGGTCCTTGAATGCTGTTTCTCGATTGTTAGTTTCATCGTCAATTGCATTCTTCGATACTTCGATTTCATGAACGTATTTGTTCTTGAGTGGGTCATCTTTGGGTTTCCACCATTTCCAGGCCATGGCTTTCAGTCTTTAATTGTGAATGTCGTAAATCATACGGAGACCTTATGAGAGCAGGAGAAGAAGCTAAACTCATTTTCTCAATGAACTTCTGCAAGAAATCAGCCGGAACTCTGATCGCGTCCTCGCCTTCGGGAATTGAAATCGCGGCTTTCTCAGCAGGTTTCAAAATAAAACCTTGAATGATGTAGTTTCCTGCTTCGTCTTTGTAAATAGTTGGACAGGCAGAAGTCTCACAATTGAGTGTGGATTGAATTAATGTTAGTTTCATCAGGATTGATTTTTGGGGATTGAATTTCAGGAAATATCTCTTTGTCTATGTAGTTTCTAAAATCAAAATTTGCCACTAATCGGAACTGTTCCCATCTTTTTCTGACAGACGGTAAGAAGAATAGCTCCTTAGTTTCTTGCTTAAAGCCCTCCCAATCTTCTAGTCTAATTAGTCGGTGTTGAAAGCGTCTGAATATCCGTTTGGTCTGGTTGATTCGAATGGAGTTTACCATTCTGATTTTATATTCCTTCACACTCATAGCCTGTTCTTTGGCAAGAAACTCTGCCATATCTGGATCAGCTAGCATCTCCAATTTTTCTTCCCGATTTTGCTGATAGAGATTATCTGTGAGAATTTCTTCGTCTAGCAGCCGTTTGCGCCGCATTTCATTCCTTGTCATAAGAAGGCCAATGAACGTTAGGATGTTGGCTATACCGATAGTTGATAAGATGACATTGAGAAATGAAAACTCTGACATGATGATTGGAAGGATAACACTGGTAATCCCTTCAATTATCCTATAAATCAGGTCCGCTGTCGATCAGATTTGCAGAATATGGGACAGATCATTCAGATTGGTGAATTTGGATACAGAAAATAAAAGAACTGAATACATACAAATATGTATAAAATTATTACAAAAATGAACTTATCAAGTTCTTTTCTTGTATGATTTTGCCGTTATGTCGTTTTCACTTGGCAAATTAATCGAGGAAAAGTTCCAAGAAAGTCGTCTGACCAAGACAAAATTTGCAGAGCTCATCCATACCTCTCGCTCCCATCTCTACACCATTTTCACTCGTGATGATATCAACACTGATCAACTCATTAGAATTTCCCAGGTGTTGAAGTACAACTTCTTCCAACATTTTGCTGATCAGTTTAACCAGTATCCGCCCCGAAACGAAACTGTTGACCAAGGGGCCGAACTAAATGAACAGCAACACAGAATCGCAGCATTAGAACAGGAAAATACCTATCTCAAAGAGATCAACAACCTCCTGAAAGAGAAGTTAGAAAAGTAAGTGTCGAGCAAGACATCAAGAATGGCAAGCAAGAAGCACTGCTTGAAAGATTGAACAATTAAACTCAAAGAAATCTTACTTAGAAATAACAAAACACAAGCCAGACAATGATCTGACTTGTGCATAGTTTCTCGTCCTTCTTCTGATTAGTTGATAATATCTTCTTGTTCCTGATTAGGAACATCTTTGATGATATACACTCCATCCCTGAACATATTCAAATTCAGGTACTTTTGATATTGGGTTTGCTTCGTAAAACCAACCAAATACCTCTTTGTAACTTCCTCATCACCTTTGATGAAGGAATCAAGTACCAAAACTTTGGCAAAACTTTGATCTTCTTCATTTGGTTCGATCCGAAGATCCAAATTTGGGAACATATACAGATACAGTTCATCCTGATGTATTTCTCCGATAGGTTTTAGGTCCTTAACCTTTTCACCTTGATCATTGATAAACTCCCTCTGTGCGTATATGAGTTCATTTTGCATATGACAATACAATCGCTAGGCTAATAATTACCAAGTAGCACTTTAGACATAGGTACTGAGAAACAAAAAAGCCCATGTTTTTCTAACAAAAGGCCTCAAATACAAAGCTCAGTAGAGATAGATCATGAGATGATGGATTAAGCTTATAATTATCAAAGAGCTACTTCTCCTGATATTTTAACCAAAAGAAAAAGCCCGTGTTCTTCAAACAAATGGCTCTGAGCAAAACTTATGAATGACAACTCTGGAAGGGCTAAACTCCAAAGCAAAAGAAGTATACTTTGAAATTGGATTGCTGTCAGACATGTCTGTGGAAAAATATGGCACTGCTTCGGAAGAATAAGATGAAGAGGTTACAAAAAGTAAATTGGGAATATGTGTTCAATAGTTTCTGTGATATATTACTGTGGGAGCTTATTGAGCCGGATGGCAATTTCGCCTCATTTGGATCAAGGAGACCTCACCTATGAATTTTTATCACAGGTCTTCACTTTCACTAATGACAAAAGATCACTGGTGAATTATTCCGCCAAAAATGATTCTAGTCCGAAAAGTGTTGAATTTCTTAGGTTTTCATAAAACAAATCATTGCCAGATTCTGATAGAATGGAGGTTCGGGCTTCTTGAACTACTCTCCGCCCTAGGTAAGAAAGGTCTGAATTTGCCTCAAAACCTTTATTTTTCAAGCTGTTTTTGGGTTCGGGCCGGGTAATACTGCCATTGCTCAAATTTTGCCCTAAAGCTTCAAAAGGTGTTGTAGAATAAGGATTTTTCTTGGGTTCGGGCCATTCCTGTCTTGCCTCAAAATCTTCATCAAATCCTTTGATCATAAACAAGGTTTCAGGGAAATCAATATGGATTTTCTTCTCAGTAATCCGAATTCGTGTGTCAAATAGGAGGAGTAATGAACGCCTGAATTCGCTACTATTCTTCCATGTCCTTGCAGCATGTTCGCCAAAGTTGAGGAGAAGCAACATCCGTTCATGCCAATCAGATATTTTTTCTTCTACAATTACAATCTCTTTCTTTTGATTGTTAATTGCTGTTTCAAGCCGAGCTTTATGTTCTGCATAATGCTGCTCACTTACTTCTTTGGCAATTTTTAAGCCGACCAATTCCGAAACTTCTCCTTCTAATGTAGCCAGACGATCACGCTTTGATTTGAGGATGCTTTTGTGGGCATTGCTTTCCCACAGGTGTTGTGTTTGAAGATGTTTCCGCATAAGAGCAGCAAATCCATGTTTAATCTCTAATGACTGTAATGCTTGTTCAATTTGAGTTTCGATGTCCTCTACATTAACGCTTGGTCTTCCATATGTACATTTTTTGCTATTACACCGGAGATACTTCTTATCAATCACACTTGGGTTCTTCATTTTGGATACTGGCGTTTTGCACTTTGGACAGACTTGTGATGTCTTGATTGAGAATTTGCATTTTCGCCCCTTCTTTTGGCAAACGGTACAGATCACTTGTTGTTTGTGATCTGTTGTCATGCCAGCCCCACAAGCACATGCAAAAATTGCATTATACAGATGGTTGTATCGATTCTCCTTTGCTTTATTCGTTTGACGACCCTTCATGATCAGCAAAAGTTGGATTCGGTCATACTCTTTTCCGGTTCTGAGTTTTTGATGCTTAGCGTCAGCATAGTATTGATCATTCCAGGTAAAGCCTTCATGATAAAAGGGATTCCTAAAGAAATCGCAGAAAAACTTCGTAGTATATGGTTTGCCTGTTCTTGGGTTGGTCAGACCTTTTTCCGCGGCTAGTCGTCTGATATCCTCTATGGAATAGTTTCCTGTCAGCATAGCTTGATCGAGTTTCGCCAGTTTGGTGAAGATGGGCTGATCAATAATGATCTCATCATCCGTTCCAAAACGAAATTCCCGACTGTGTAAAAAGGGATTATGCTTATACCCAGCAGGCAGGAGGGCCGCCGGATACCAACCTCGTTCTACCTTGTCATTCAGACCCCGCTTTACATCCTTACCAAGCTTATGAATGTAGGCATGATGACGCGCAAATTCGTTTGATAGGGTCTCAGGAGACTCTAGATTTGTAAAGATGCGACCAAAGGTAAAAATACACTCCAATACCTGCTCTTGATATACCATCTCAATTATTTCTGCCGAATCACTAGGATTACGAGAGAGCCGACTGGTATCCCAGGAAACGATACCACAACGTTTTCCTTCTTTGGCAGCTTGACGGATCGCCGCCAGAAGATCATAAAAAGCTGTCCGCTTATCTTTTTTCTTGGCCGAGCATTGTTCCTTAAAATAGCGATCTGTCGGAATGTCAAATTTGGTTCCGTTGTGCTGTTCACCGAAAATGTATTTCTCTTGTGAAGGGATAGAGGCTACTTGCCTTTCGTCCTGGGTGGTAGATTTTCGGGCATAGCCAAAGAGCGTAAGTCCGTTAAAATCAAAATGATAAAGGTGCATACGAGAGAGAAGCGAAAACCCAAAAGCGAGGTAGCCATATCAGATTAAGTCGCAAAACAGTAATCTAGACTACCTCACTTTTGGGCTTAATCTGATAATGAATTGTGATTACTGTTTTGCATGTTCAGTATATCAGTTCATATTCTTTTTGCAACGCTTCCAGACCCGCCATTCCTGTAACATCTGATCCCAAAACCGATACGGAATATCAGTATGAAAGGGAGCGTTGGCATAGACTCCAGTGAGATACTTGGCTTGATATTCTTTTGGATCGGAATACTGGATCACGATGAACTGACCATTTTTCCAATGGGCAGCTTCCTTTTCGACCATGAGCTTATCAAAATAGCCAGCTTGTTCTAACTCCTTGCCGAAATACTCTAACTGTCTCTCTGTAAAGAAATTCTTCGCATCAACAGAACTATCTTGAATACGGGGCATACGATGTTAGGAAGTTAGATGCTTGTAAATCGTTCCAACGGTAAAGCGGGGAAAGACATTGAGGAGGTAAGTAACTGTTTTTGTGATTTGGGTATCAGAAAAATGCTGAACCTTCTTGGCTGCTTCCAGGTGCCGCTCAACTGCCAGATCAGCTTGATCTTTACTGGAAAACGTCAAGCCTTTTTTCTCAAAGAAGTAGGCAATGATGTTATGTGGCCGATATGGGCTATCATGAAGATGATTCACATAATCATTCCAGACAAAATGATGTGTTGTCTGATTGTCTGTAGTATGAGTGTCTGTTGTACTGTGAAGATTCTTCACAGGTCTGATGTCCTTTTCTTCACAGGTTGATGAAGTATGTTCATAGGGGAGGCCATCAGATCGACGCAATAATTGACTGAAGTAGAGACGTTGCTTACCCGAACGATCTTTGGCGGATTTAAGTTCTTTCCCTGTACTGTCTACAACCCGAATCAGCTTACGATCTACCAATCGTGAAATCGCATGAGCAATGGAACGATTGGAGCATCCGGTTTTTTGTCGTAATTGCTTGCCCGAGATCCAATCTGTGCCTTTATACTGCTTGCCTTTCCGATAGCCCAAGGTTTGTCTGATAATTACCAGGAAGACTTTCAACTCACCGATACTTAACTGAGAGAGATATTCATCAAATACTTCATCAGGGACTGGTGTCATTCGGTACAATGGCATAGGATAGCTAGATGAGATGAGTAATCCTTGAAATAGTTTTCAACTGACTTACTCATGACTGTCTAATTTTTTCCCGTGGGTGTGTACCAGGTCAATCAATTGGTACAGCCGATCGAATTCGGCAATGGCATCTTCGGTACTGATGTCTCGACCAAAGTACATTTTCCACAGCTCTTGAAACTCTTGGATAATTTCAGGTGAAATTTTCATTGTGATTCTGGAAGGACGAGAAACTGGATAGACCATGATGGTCTATCTAATCTTACATATTTGGATTTGAGAAGAAGGTCTTCAACTCATGAAGGCTGAATACTCGACTGATGTGGAATTTTATGCAAACACTCAGATCAAGGCAGGTTACCTTGATCCTGGCTCTTGATGAAGTAACTTTCAGATTGAAAGCTCTAGCTTAGGTAGCTAAAACTGGTTGTAGTGTATTGTTAATAATGTTGGATCGCAAGAGGTAATTGGGGATAAAAGGAGTTGCCAGTGGAATCTGTAAGAGGCGGCTCTATTTTTTTTAAATTATTTCAATACGCAAATAGGCTGCAACAACTTCTCCACCAGAGGAAAATCCTATCACCTCCAGGCAGTCATTGACTCATATAGGGACATATGGCTTAAAGAAAGATACCTTGCTAGCATCGCAAGAGAACTCCAAAAATCTGTAGTGAAAGTGATGTTGAACCAGTTTCGAACGAAATTAGGGACATAGTTTCTAGCGGATTGTGCATTATTTGGAGAGAAGGGAGTCTATTTTTTATATTATAACTTTCTCAGTTGAAGTATACTCCAGATCAGTTTATTCGAAATCCACCTTTCCAATCAACAAAAACACTATGTCTCAACATAGAATCTGCACAATAATTACATGTATAATTTGTTCACTTCCCCTGTTGTTAAGTGCTCAAAATCTCCAAGTCAATAAACATGGAGAAACGTGGCCTCAAATCAAACAGCGGAGTAAATTGATAAAAAAAGTCTCTAAAAAAGGAGGGCCATACAGTATATTAGACAGCTTGGCTAAGCTGAATATATCTTTTTCACAATATGTAGATATTCCTATTGAGAGAGATGACACTGTCATGATGAAATACTTTTTAAACCATTTCGATGAAGAGGCAAAAGAATATGCAGCATTTACAGCTGCGCTGAGAAATAAACCAATAGCATTGAAGCTTCTTTTTAGACACGGAGTAGATCCTCGGATGAAAAACTACGAAGGAAAAACACTAATAGAGATAGCACGTATTGGAGGGTCTTTTTCTTCGAGTACAACTAATCTCATATATGGAAGTATTAGAGAAACGGAGCAAAAAGATTTAGAGAACGGTCCTATGATTTTTAAATCCGAATTTCTCCCTGAGATAGAATTGATATTCGGTGAATTAAACTCAAAACCTCTCTATGATTCATCTATACAATCTAATGTTCCTTTCAAGCTGGATTTGACACTATTGGGACATGATGGTTTTACATCATTTGATATGTATTTTTTTGTTGACATAAAAAACTCATTATTAAAGGGTTTTGATCCCGAAAATGTTATTTGGACTACTAAATTTAGCGGGAACTCTTTCAAGAGGAGTGATTATCCAAGAATACCAGGCAATCTTGATTCAAATGCTGATTTTTTCGAATTTTTTGTTGAAAAACAATTCCTCGAAAGGATGCCAATTGGCTTAAGGAAAATGTTATTAGAGTCAAATGAAAAGAAAAAAATAATTACACTAAATGTCGTAACAAATATAACCGCAGAATCTACAGTTAAAACTTTTTCTTCCAATTCTGATGAAAAGATATCAACTTTCAATGGCAAATCTTTTCATACCCCTTTCATTGTAAATCCACGTCGTGGAGGGAAGAATTTCGATTTTTATTTATCCCTTGGTCTGCTGGAGTGCTTTGTATCAGAAAAATGAAGCGATCTCTTTCTATCGAATAGTAAAATCTATTTGGAAATAATCCTGCGTGCAATCCGCTAGACTGCCTCAGAAAAATGGGCTGATAAACAATAAATCGAACTCAATTTTATCCAGGGATATACCCAGAATGGTTCTAAAATAGCTACTGAATTGTACTCAGATTAATTTGGAATTTTGCACTTTCCATAGAAGTAATAAGTTATCCAATCCCCCTCCCTGCAAAATCCGGTGATGTTTCATAAAAAATGCGAAACGCCTTCACCGGATTTCTCATTCGGAACCAACTCTGACAGTCAAAGGTGTTCCTCATTCGGCCAACGCAGAGGGGGATCGGAGCAAGATTGCAAATTGACGGTCAGTTATTGACACGAAACATCTATTTGCGATCTTGGTAAGGGAGAGATCCCTTACGATCCCTTTTTTTATAGTTTATGAAAGTTTATGTGTCCAATTTATATGAGTTTTCTTTCCCTATTAATAATCCCTATAGCCTTTAACACAACGTACAGAGTATAATTTTCCCGGCCAAGTCTCCAAAAAGGAAGGAATTTTTTTAGTATGGAGCAGTTTTTTTCTGAAAACTTTTTCAGACGAAGATTTAAATTTTCTAGCATAAATGTACTGAGATTCAAGTAAATCTATTTTTCCGTCAAAAGCCCAGAAGTAAGCACTATAGCCGTAGGGAGAAGACCTGTAAATACTTCCACTTTTAGTTAAAAAACCAGCAAGATTCACATCAAACCCAGAGTCTCCACCTAGTTTTAATTTGTTTGCGATAAAACGCCTATGTTTTTTATTTGCTATTAGAGGTATAAGGTTATAAAATTTTGATGTGTCCTCGGGAATCATTCCAAAATACTTTTCAAGAGTTCGCCATTCATAATCACTGGAAAGATGCCAGCCCTTAGGGCAAGCCTCTAAAGCAGCTTCAATAGTATAATAACGACCAAACTCATCACAATTTTTTACATCATTGTTTCTACAGCAAGAACCAGGCACGGGAGAATTAAGGTTTTCTGCCATCCAAGTTAGATTGCCAATCTTCATAGTTCTATATATTTGTCCTGATACTTTGTCAACACAAGAACTGTCAAAGAATACACTACCTAACTGATTGTAAGGAGCTTTTTTATCTAAGACTGAATCTTTAAGGAGATCATTATTTCTCATATTTGAGAATTTGTCTAGATGTTCAATCGAATCTTTAAATACCTGGTATTTTTTATTTTCTTTACTTATTGAATCGATTAGCTCGTTTTTTCTCTGCTCGTTAAGATTCAATTGAAGAATTGAATCTTGAAGTCCTTGTTTTGTTGAATTCACGCTTTTCATAATCAGGTTAAGCGTACTTAACGCAGTATCTTTCGATACAGTATCTTTGGTTGATCCCGGTTGACAAAAAGATTGTAATTGGAAAAATAAAAGTATTACTACGAAAATTGAGAATATTTTAATATCATACTTCATATTCATTTTTTTGCGGACTTAAGGCATAAATCTATTCAAGACTTTCTCTAGCGAGTCTTTTACATTATTATATCGCTCTTTATACTCCTCATATTTAGAACTTAATTCTATATTCCTAGTTTCTAGGAATTGTAGGCTCCGATTGACACTATCATTGTAGTTAGTTGTCTTCAGTGATAAAGAGTCAAACTTGTATAATAATTTCAATTCTACGTGTTGAAGCCTTTCAACTTCTTTTGTCAGCAATATCCTTTCACTCTCTTTTTCTAATCTATTATCTGTTATTTGCTTTAAAGCTTGAGTAAGAATCTTTATTTTTTCTTCCTCTTGATAAGAATCTAGATTAATAATGGAATCTCGCAGAAGATTCATCATTATCCTTTTGGATTCTTTGATAGCTATTTCTTCCTCAATGGAATTACAGTTTCTAGACTCTTCTTTACATTCTTTTAGTTTATTTTTCAACTCTAAAAGTTCAGTCTTCTGATCTTGATCCAACTTTTTGTATCCTATCACGATTGCCTGCCCAATGGATGAGTTGGAAATTTCTTCTTGGCTATTTAGGGGTGATCGCAGCATCGCCCATATTCCTAAAAGGGAAATAATGTTCAAAGATAAAAAGATCCATAATCTATATTTATGTAGCACAAGGGGAACTGCAGTTCTAAAAGATAGAGTACTACTTTTTTCCTCAACTTCACTTATTAAGGATAATAAAGATTGAGTCAATTTGCTTTTATCTCTTGTAATTTCGTCATGGGATAAACTATTTGCCCGAACATGCTTTTCTAGGTCATTATAACGAGCCATATAACCGATCAACTCATTAGCATGTTGTGGGTCTTCAATTAGGGCACGTAAAGTATCAAAAGCTTCTGGTAGCTTGCCATCAGTGATTAATTCCTTAACGCTATCAAGCATAAAAATGTTATTTTTTGACAACAGTTTAGAAAACTTACTAAAAACATCCAAATTTTAATACTGTCCTTATGAAATAAGTATCCAACAGATTTCACTATTGAACATCTTAATAAAATTAGAAATTTCTTCTTTTCGCCTTATGAGTGCTTCAAACTGAGTTAATAAATTCTCCATCTCCTGATAATGGCCAGACCTTCGATAAGGGGTAGATTGAGATAGTTGAAAAATATTAGGCGCATTAACATCCTAAAAAACGAAAATATTGGGATATTGACTTGTTTTAGGCTATTTATTTTCTTGGTGTTTTGCTTTCATAGAACCGTAAATCACAGTCACAACATCCATTGTAACTGCATTCCCCAAGGCCATATATCGCCTTGAATCACTCATAGTAATCTCTTTTCCATCATCCTTGATCCCTTTGGCTGTCCACCCATCAGGAAATCCCTGCAATCGTTCACACTCCACCGGGGTCAAGCGGCGAATGAATCCCGATTGGAGAGTGCTTGTTTGATTATTTGGAATTCCTTGGTTTTGAGTCGGAACCGATTCTTCTTGGAAGAGAGGAAATACTTGGCAGGAACCGAAGGTTCTAAGATGTCCAATAATAAACACCCGTTCCCGGTTTTGGGGAACACCGAAATGCTTGCTGTTAAGCACCTGCCATTGCAGGTCATACCCCAATTCCGATAGCGTGGTGAGGATGGTAATGAAGGTGCGGCCTTCCTGGTGAGATAGAAGCCCTTTGACGTTTTCAAGGAGTAGAAAGCGTGGTTGCTTTTGTTTAACAATCCGAGCGAGTTCAAAGAAGAGCGAACCTCTGGTATCATCGAATCCTTTTCGTTTTCCGGCAATGGAAAAGGCTTGGCAAGGAAATCCGCCAACAAGGAGGTCAAAGTCTGGAAGTGTTGCTGCATCGATGGTGGTGATGTCTCCAAAGTCTTGATGTTCGGGGAAATGATAGCGATAGATGGCCTTGGCAAACTTGTCTGTTTCTGAATAGCCAACACATTTTGGGGCTGATAGATCCAATAATTGCTCTCGCTTGCCATTAGAGTCGGATGAATCCCCCAAACACTGTGAACGAGACGGCCTTGTCTCCAGGCCTTTCGCTGGTGAAGATGATCTTCCATTCCTTTTCTTGGTGTTCCGACTCCAAAGAGAGGTATAATGATCATAGGCAGATTGTAACCCCAGCTCAAATCCTCCAATTCCACTGAAAGTAGAGAAATAGCGCATAGGTGAGTAGATTAAATGCTGATAATGAGAAGGGGTCATCGACTACGATCCCTTTTCAGATTTAGCTCAATTAGTTTTTGGAGCCTGTCAGTATCAATCGCCAGCTTCTTGAAGCGATACTTTCGGTTGTTAAACCAGATCCCCATGAGCTTTTCATTGCGGAAATATGGTTTGAGACCTTGAGACGCTACTGATCCGAGGAAATCATCAATGTCTTTGGCTTTTTGCAAAACATCATCTACAAGCAGAGACAGTTTTTCTCTGGTAGACAAACCGCCAGTTCTTTGCTTATGATAATACTCCCGATCAGTCAGTTGCAGCTTTTTGGAATTGCCGTGATCGACTACTGAATGAACCAATTCGGGATACTTTTCCTGTTGGTAGGCCTGAACTGATTGTTTCAGTTCTTTTAAATCAGTCCGGCTTAGACGCATGGACTTACCGGAGCGATATTCTAATCCTGAGACGCAGAAATGAACATGATAATGTTCTTTGGATAGATGAATGGTTCCGACATAGATCCCAAGCGGATTGCGCTTTTCAATATACTCCCTTGCCATATCTTCAATGGCTTCTATACTCAAATTAGGCGTATCATCCTTATGCCAGGACAGGATCTCATGGGTAAGCAGCACATTATTCTTCCGTTTATGCTTCCGAAAGGTCTCATTGTATTTGTACCAGCCCACCCAATCATTAATGCTGCCATCAGGCATATTATGCAGGATGATCCTGGAATCTGGCACCCGTTCTTCATCAGTCAGGAGATATTTCAGGAGCTGACGATAGGATCTGGACTTTCGCGACTTGATTTTGATAATCATAAACTAGGCTGACGTAACAGCTGACTCAGTTTCTGTTCCAAACGAGTATAACGATCAGACAGGGCATCATAGGCCTCAGCTAAGGTCTCATGACCTAGCTGGCGCAAGTGTTTGGCGATAATGAGTGTATCGGTCTGGGCTAAGGATAGAAGCTGTTCAATACGGGCAACAGCCTGCGGATTAGGAACGATATATTCCTGCTTGAGATAGGCCAGAGAGGACTTTCTGAGAAACTTTGGCAAGGTCAAATGATGCCGTTTGGCCTCTTTAGAAAGATAGCTCCATTCATCTTTGGGCAGGGTTACCGTGGTTTCGGGGTGAGATGCTCGACGCTGCCTACGATACTCCTTTTGATAGAGTTTTTTGAACTCTGCTTTGGCAGCGCGTATCTCTTCCGGGCTGCCATTTTCTAATACACCGATTGATTCAAGATATTCTTGCTGTCCATCAAGATAGTTACGATTCATGGTTGATTCGAGAGCTAAGGGATAATGGTGGATGCGGAAGTTTTCGCCGCAAAGGAGGCTGAGGGAAAAAGGTCAAATTCAACAGCCTGGATTGTAAATAGTAAGGGAGCAGACGAGGCTTCATGGGAGGAAAATGACCGATAATGAGAATGGCCTCTTTAGGAGGAAGCATGCGAACCTCATCACCTGTTTGGAGGGGGCGAATAAAAATCTGTCCATCATCTCGTTTGACTTCGGTTTTTCCCAAGACCTGACTGATTTCTTCTGCGCTTTGATGGCTCTGACCTGATAGATAGAGCTTTGCATAAGCATTGGTTTTGATGGTCTGAGCATCGGCTTGACCATAGTGCTCTACCAGCTGTTGGAAATCCTGCATCCCTAACAAAATGCCAGACCTATACTTGCGAACATTACTGATCACTTGGGCCAGCGAAGGAATGTGTAGCACTCCCGCTTCATCAAGCAAAAACAGGATGTCATGTTCTCCATCATGGGGCAAACGAGTAAAGAGCGAGGCAAAAAACTGTTCAAAAAAGAGAGAAGAAAGAATGGTATAGTACTTCCCATCAGTTACAGAGTTTTGGATAAAGAGAGCTGTTTTTTGCGTTCGAAATAGCTCTGGGTTGATAGAATCAAAGCTGGTAACTTTTGCTACCGTATCATCAGTAAATATTTGCAGGGCTGACAACACTGTTGCAATCACACCTACTTTTACTTTCTCATCAAAGGCAATGAAAGAGACAAATTCTTGAATCAGATCTTCCTGCTTGGTAGCGCGAATCATATTCTCAATCACCTTGGCATCTGAACTTAAGGTGTGGACCAATTCACGCACATTGCGCAGGGTTTGATATTGGGTCTCTTCCGTTTTGATCAGTCCGATCATTAAGCTCAAAAGAGAAATGGCTTGGAGATTCCAAAAGGGATCACTCTTGGCACTGTTCATGACGGTTCGAATGATCATGCTGGCAACCTTGTTGATCTCAGAAGAGCTTTGGGCCCGTACCAAAGGATTAAAGCCATCAGAATACGCTTCATCAGCAAAATTGAGGATTTGTACATGGTAGCCCTGACGAGCCAGATAGCCACTGGTTTTTTGATAGAGTTCACCACTGGGATCATGGATGACCAAACTAGCATCCTTGGCTTTGAGAATGGTGGGAATAAATATGATACTTGATTTGCCTGATCCTGACGGACCGATAACTAACGCATTTTTATACGAATCCTGGCGAGAGAGACTTCTTGTTCCGGTCAAACAAAAGCCTGTATGCTTTCGTTTGAGGACTTTGGTTTCTTTGGAGAAGGAGGCTGAAAACCCCAAGGGTTCAACGGTACTGGTAAAGATTACTTCCCCCAAGAACTCAAGGAAATATCGCACGAAGCGAAGTATGGGCATAAGGCTTGGGGAAGGACGAGATACCTAAGCCGCTATGAGACTCTTCAAAATCAATGGTCCATTATACAATAGCATTGTCAGATTGTCGAGCAGGGATAAGGCTGCCTTATGAAACTCATATTGGTGAGCATTCTGAGTGCTGGTATGATACACTACAGGCACTACGTATGGAGCAAGCAAACAACAACTATGCTTTTATAGATGGTCAAAACCTTTATCTCAGTACAAAAGCAAATGGATGGACGTTAGATATGAAGAGATTTCGGGTATATCTCAAAGAGAAATACAAAGTTTCTGAAGCTTACTACTTTCTTGGGTATCTCCGTGAGGAACTACAAGACCTCTACAGTATGCTGCAGCGAGCAGGTTTTATCATCATTTTCCGCGAACATCATTCAGGCATGCTCGGCAACAAGAAAGGCAATATTGATACTGACCTGGTATTTGAGGTAATGAGAAATCTAGTAGATGAAACGAGCTTTGGGAACGTAGTACTCGTATCTGGTGATGGTGATTACAAGAAAATGGTTGATTATCTTATCAAGAAAGACCGCTTTGAAAAGATACTGTTCCCGAATCGTAAGTTTGCTTCTTCACTGTATAAACAGCTTGGAAATCAATACTTTGTGCACTTGGACAATAGAGATGTCAGACCGCTCATTGCAAGAACTTGAGGCAAAAGAAAAGGGTGTCGAAGGCACCGACACCTGTTGAACCCCTTTTCGTCTGGATATGTTGACATAGTACCATTGCTCACCTTTCTTTGCAAACAAAAAAGCCCACTTCGGGATAAAACCCCAGGGAACACACACTCAAGAATTGGGTCAACACTACCTATCTACCTCTCTCGCTGTCTTTCGCCTCTTTCCCGTAGCCGTTCAAGCTGGCGGCCCAGCTTATGCTCTCGTTCTTCTGTTGCCTCTTGCAAAGTTTGAAGACTCTTGTAGTGCTCTTGAAGCTTCCCATCAACATCTTTCAATTTCACCTGTTTAGGCAGCTCCCGCACTAGATTGTACACTTCACCGGCTCTATCTATTAGGGCATATTTACATCGATCCCCTTGGATAAGATCGAAACCACGTAAACGAAGTGCCTGGATGAAATGTTCGGCTGAGTTGGCTTGTTCCCAAAGTGCAGTGATTCTTCGTTTACGCTGCCCTGAATCTTTCCCGGTCCGGGCTTGCTGCATCCGATCAGCATTGGTGATTTCAAGACTTCGCTTACTGGTAGTGCGTCTAGTGATCGCATGACCAAATTCCTGCTCCATCTGAGTTGCTCTTCTTTGTAATCGTCGTTTGAAATACCTGATCTGGATGAGTTTACCCTGTTCAAGATCAACTAATGACCAAAATACGTGGAGGTGAGCTCGTTCCTTTTTCTCATGATAAACTTGTAGGCGTAATTGTCCCTCTAAGCCAAACTCTTCTTCTATATGAGCAATAGCGCGATCCCACTGGTCATGATTCATAGTTTCTCCTACTTGGGGATTAATCGCGACATGAAAAATACCAGTTTTCCCACGGGTTAACCTCGTTAATAAGTGCATATCAACCAAGTCATCATAGAGGTCTTGATGCTGTTGGCTACCATCGCTTCCAGCTACTTCAATAAGGGTGTTCTCTTCTTTGACAAGATGCTGGGCAAAACGTCTGGCATGCTGAACACTTGCAATGGTACTACCTTTGAGTATCAAAACCGAGGGCTTGACGAAGTAGTAGGCAGACCTGACGGATTGTTTTGAGAGCCTTTCGAATTTCCTGAATATCTCTTCTGGTAGCTCGATGGCCTTGATTGAGCCTTCGGGCAATTTGATTGAGAACATTACCATACCGCTTGAGCTGACCAATAGCTAGAATGATGAGTTTTTGGTCAACAGATACGTTTCTTGTGGCTCGGAGTGGTTTGGCTTCCACACAGGCGACGCGGATATAGTCGCCTGTGGAGAGGCCTGCGGTTTGGCAGCGGCGTAGAAATTCCGTTTTTTGATTGGGTGTCAAGCGCGCCTGGACAAACTCAGTATATCTCTGTTGCTTGTTCTTATTCATATCTAGTCTCGCTTCTTCGTTGCTTTGATTACTATTCGGTACCACTGTAGCTGTAGCAGTTATCTTTCAAAAACAGGATAATGTGTTGATTACTGCATCACCTGATTGATCCATGATCGACTATCGAATTCATAGGCAACAAGGTCTGCATTGGCAGCTCGAAAATAGGCGGTCCAAAACCGTAGCAGGTTCTCCACCTGCTGTGTAGTTTTTCCCGTGCGTCCATGTACCAGCACTTTACTGTTTGTTAGATTGGGAATCCTGTTGGCAGCTTCTAGTTCAGTCAATATGTGTTGGTAATAGCTCGGTTCATGATTATTGTCTAAACTGTAATCTTCAGATTCATGAATCATATCCGAGAAGATGATGAAAATATTCTCTAATTGGATATTGGGTTTGCTGTGCATAAAATTTTGGACTTTTCCCCAGGGATCAAGTGAAGTGGACTCTTGGAGTCTGGCTACCTCTTCTAAGGCACTGAAAATATCCGTCATATCAGCAAAGGAGCTTCGTTCCTGTCGATGTTCTAGTATAGACTTCCCAACTTGCCCGGAACGTAAGAGCAAATACCGTTGTTTGCGATGATCTAGACTGTCTTGTGCATGCGTAAGCCCATCACCAGCGCGAGTAAAAACCTGCTGCTGTAAATCTTCATAGAAAATTTTAATCGGTTCTATTCGTGATGCCTGATCAATCGGCAGCACGACCAGACGATCATACACCCCTAGGGCAAGGAAAATATCTTCCGTAATGATATCTGCATACTGTGCTAATTGGGTTTCTCCTATGCTCCCAGAATAATCTAAAAGGCAAATGATATTGCGACGGGTTACCCCGGCAGTAGTGCAGCTATTCCCCAAAAGGATTCCAGTAATAGCCAAGGCAAGGCATATTGGTACGTAAAATCGTTTCATCATTCTGATTTTTGTGAAGTGATATTGTGCTGGGAGCTACCATTAGTTGGTAACACAGTTTGGGGTGAAATCTTCTTGGCAGATTCTAAACCATCTTCATATTGCCGTCTGGCTTCTTTCTGAAAACTCTCTTTATCTTTAGTAAAGTGCTTATTGAGATTCTCTGTAATCTTTTTCCGATGATTATATATTTCTTTGTACACCCGAAATTCACTCAAGAGGGCCCAACTTCCCTGAACTTGATTCTTTAGATTAAAATGCTCACCTAGCTGGATGACAGCGATCTTCTGATCAATCGTTTTGAGTTCTTGTTCGATGGCGTTCAAACGACTGCGATTGGTGTAGGCATCATAATAATGGCTTTTATCCCACCTGAGATACCCCACCACTAACGGCAAGACACCAGCCAGGATAATAAATGAATAGTACAAGAAGCTTCCGGCTACCCCTCCTTCAACATCCCGAGCCCGGTATTCTGCAATTCCTACGATGGTAATTTCAAGCAACACGAGCAAGACTATACTAACACCTCTGCGCAGGATGCCTTTTGTATGGGAGTGCTGCTCTTCGTTCTTCTTTTGCGGGGTTTCCTTGAGTCTCACTGGAGAGATGGCATGAAAGGTTTCATCGGCTGTAACAATGACCACTGCTGTCAGTACTATTGCTACCGCCCAGCGTATCAGCAAAAAGATAAATCCTGTTTGTACAAAAATGACTAGGGTGGAGATATAATTCAAAAAGGTCTCAGCTACAATTAGGATGGGTACAATGATTGAGACAGATATAATCTTCTTGCGGATTGAAAAATATTCATCATTGTCGAGTAGTGGCTGCTTAAGCAATTCATGCTTTTGCTTGATGAGCTTATCCCGAGTAAGTTTCAATTGGTTCAATTTCGCTAGGAGCTGACGGGATTGCTTAATGACACTGGTAATCAGCCAGTACATTACCTGCTCGGCAAACCCTTTAATACCCTCTCGATGCTCAAACCATTTGTGATAGCGCAAGCGCATATACCAATAGCGCAGGAATCCATGTTTTGTATACTTCATTATTGTTGTGATTTTTTGTTGAAACAAAATGAATCTGATTACTCTTCTCTTGATTTATTTGATGACTCAAAAAGAGTCCTTAACAGCTTGTGCTATTTCACTTGACACAATTTTTTGTGGCAATTGGTCCCCTTGGGGTGCACGGGGCCTAGCCCCTGCCGATGTGGGGGATTGGATTACAATCCACACCATCGCATCCAGCCTAACGTCATCATCCCCTCTTTCACTCATAAATGCTCAAAGGGTCTGAATTGTCGTAGGACAAGGAAGATATTTACAGAAAGGAGAAAAAAGTGAAGGGAAAAACGACAAGTATAGAATCTTTGCCGTTTGTATAGATAAGGCGTCAGTTATTTCTGATTGATCCTTCGTTCTTTAAATCAGTGCATTTTCCCCAATGTCGAAATTATGAACCAGATTTTTAAATTCAAAACAGGTCAAATCCCTATATACGAAGGGAGCAAGCTCTTGGGAATAACTTTTAGAAGACACTAAATAGGGATCTTTTTACCTATTTGGCTACCGGAAGGCTGACAAAAGTTCCCCAATAAAAGACACCTCATTATTCGCACTAACGAGGTGTTCATGGAGCTACCTGTTAACAAACAAACAGGCCTCAGCCTAAGTGTATGTCAAATAGGAAAAAATTACAAGAAGACGACCTTGCGAAAAATGAAACTAATCTACACCAGCAACAATGCCTTGCTGATTGGAACAACTTTATTGACACTCACGACCGCACGTCTTATGGCCGAGTGTATAAAGTCTTCAAAGAAATGCTCATGACAATTATTTATGCTCGCATAAAAGATAAATGCAGAGTCGAAGACATAACGCACGATATTTTTATTCAGATGATGGAGAAGCGCAACCTTCCGAAAATTGACAACTATGCTGCACTAGAAAATTACTGGGCCAAGGTGGCTATCCATAAATGTTATGATGAGTATAGACGAAACAAGAGAAAAGAAGAGAAAATGGAGATAGTGGAGTGGTCAGATGACTATGACGCCGCGACTGAGCCTCGAATAGTTGCTGGCCTTGATCTTGAGGTTTTAGAAAAAACTTTCATCAAGTGCTTGCCGAGCAATCAATGGGAGTTGGTTAAGGCAATGCGTTTAGGGATGACAGATGCGGCCATAGATGAAGCATGGTCAAAAAAAGAAGGATATGCACGAAAATTGAGATATGTTCTTCGCAAAAATGTTCAAAAAATTATCGGTATGTTTGGCTCTCTCTCCGGTTGGTATTCCTAAAGTTCTAAAGGCTGGTGATATAAGTTCAGTCGCAGAATTATAACAGAACAGAACACAACACTACCTTAACTTCTGTATTATACTTTAAAGCTCAACAAGCAATGTCAATTGAATCTGGAAATACACCAGGGGCCTTTACCAAGGGTGCAAATACTGGTAACAGCCCACCTAGCCTAGGATTTCACCTTACGGTAAGACAGTTACGGGATTATGTTTTGAAGGAACTGACTCCAGAAGAAAATATGTTCATCAAAAATCATCTTGAACATGACTGGGTTGCTCGGCTTGTATGTGAGGGCCTGACAGCGTTTCTAGAAGACCATGGACCAGAAGAACTCAAAGCTTGGGTGCACAGTGATCCAGAAATCTTTGAAGCTGAATTTAATCTTTTGGTCAAGGGGTCCAAGACAAAACAAGTCAAAAGAAAAGATGTTCCCATCAGAATAAAAATAAGGAAGATGGTACTGTCTCCTCTTCATTTTCTTCAAAGGAAAACCATCCTCATAGCATTTTTCCAAAAGCTAAAATCAATGAGTAGTTGAGGAGAAGATTGCACATGACAACATCTCGCAGGAGTCTAAACAAGAAGACCAATTGGTTTCCCTGTTTGGTTAGAACATAACTGCTTCACCACTTTAGTGGCTATTCCTTATAGCTTGAACTAGAAATACGACAACCCCCACTGTACCTGAAACCGTGCTTTAAATGCGACCTTCTCTGTAGTCAATAAGGCAAAAAATAAGAGAAGCGCCATAACAGTTAAATGTAGTGATTCGACATCCTTGTAGGTTCTTTTATCAAAGCAAGAACATGCAGGAGCGATTCTTTGTATCGTAACCGATCTGATCTTTTTCTCTTTAAAGCTGCATTCTCAGTATTATGTTATGACAACAACTTCAGAGTCCAGTAATATCCCTGCTCTTCAAGGCAACAAGCTTGTTAGCTGGTTCATTCTCATTCTAGCTGGCCTACTCGGCATGTTCTACTCACCCCTTCTGATCGGGGCAGTCCTTGGCTATATCCTAGGCTATCACCGGCTCTTGAAAACCAGAAAGGAATATCCGAATCTCTATCCGCTCCCAAATGGTATGGGAAGATATATTTTACTGCCAGCAATTATAGTTGGATGTCTGGCTCTGATGGGAATAAATACGTGGTCAAACTGGCTTGATGCTCAGTATCTTATTCTGTTTTATTCTCAGCATAAGCTGCAACCGAATGGAGAGCTACCCCAGATAGGTACTGATGTGCTTCGGACAATCTCTGTGCTTACAACCCTAACCACAATGTATTTCTTTATCATCTGGCGGAAAAAAGTAATGATAACAGTTCGAGAAAAGCTCCGGCACGGTTCAGCTCGCTTTGCTACCCGCTCAGAGTTAGCGAAGGTTCAGACCAAGAAGAAGGGCAAGGGAATATATATAGGTGGAGGAAAGCACTATTACCACAAACAAGGTCACTTGGTAACGGTTGCTGGAACCAGATCTGGAAAAGGAGTCAACTTGATTTTGCCAAATCTTCTAGGGGCCGCTAACCTTGAGGCTTCCTGGATGGTGATTGATCCCAAAGGAGAAAATACAATCATTAGTGCTGCCTATCAAAAAAGTTTAGGCAAAACAGTTCGGATTCTAAACCCTTGGAGACTTTTGGGTTTACCCACAAGCACCTACAACCCTCTGGATATTATC
The DNA here is from genome assembly GCA_039029315.1 of Bacteroidota bacterium. Lineage (GTDB taxonomy): Bacteria > Bacteroidota > Bacteroidia > J057 > J057 > JBCCCJ01. The sequence continues at coordinate 28,906 of JBCCGK010000014.1, forward strand.
AGTGATCCTCAGTCTGATCATCTGCCTGATGATGCCTCCTTACTAGCAGATATGATTGTTCCGGCAACACCAGGTAAAGATGATCATTGGATCAATCGGGCTCGTTCCCTTATCACTGGAATCTTGATGCAGCAGGTTACCAGTAACTATGAGCTTACCCTCAGCGAACTCTGGCGGCTGTTGCGCTTGCCTCGTGAAGAGTTTTTGGCCTTGCTGCGGGACATGGTACTTAATGAGAATCAAGTAAGTGGTCCCATTATATCAGGTACTGCCCATGAACTCATGTCTCTGATGGAAAACAGTGAAAAGGAGTTTACCGGGATCTTATCAACTGCTCAACGATTTACTGATATATTCAAATCCATACCCTTACGGCAAAGTTTGCACAGCTCATCTTTTTCCGTCAATGAACTCTCGGAAGGGACTACAGTACTCTATGTCATTATCCCAGCCGATAAACTCAAGACCCATTATGCTTGGCTGCGCTTGGTAGTTACCACAGCGATGAAGGCAGTAATTAGAGAACCCAATAAAAGAGTTATTTTTTGTTTGGACGAAGCTTATGCGCTTGGGTACCTACCAGAACTACAAATTGGTATGGGAACCTATGCTGGCTTCAATGTCAGTATTTGGACCTTTTGGCAATCACTAGCGCAACTCAAGCAACTCTATACCAATAATTGGGAAAGTTTCATGGGCAACTCCGCCGTAAAGCATTTCTTTGGGCTCAATGATAAAACCAGTATGGAGTATGCCTCTAGTCTGACTGGACAAGTATCAGTACTTAGCTACGGTCGCCAGGGAGACCAGATCACTCCTCATGGTTCTAGTTCCCGGATGCTGCTGACAGCAGATGAAGCCAGAAGAATAGGAGATGCTATGCTCGTATTCGTTGAAAATCTTCCGGTAACACTTTTATCCAAACTCCCTTACTACTCCCATCCTATCTGGAAGGAACGTGCCCAGCCAAACCCATACTACCTTGGCGGTTGAAGAAAAATGCCCAGTCCCTGAGACAAATCCTTGCCATTAAGCATCTATCTAAGAAAGACTTCAATAGTTTCATAAATCAATATAGTATGCCACGATTTCTCAAAATTGTTGCCCTTGTGTTTTTCCTCGTCCTTATGCTCTATGTATTCTATGGTATGATAACCAATGCAACGTTGTGCGCAAATCCTGGATTGGCAAGTATTTTTCTGATTGGGACAGCAGCCGTCTCCTTTACTCTAGGTGGTGGGGGGAAATAATTTGGCTACAGTCCTGACCAGACCTTAGAATTCTCGTTTTCGAGATTTGACCAGACAATAAGCTAGATATGTTCACCCATCTTTCCATTACCAAGCTATGGAAGTAGTCTGTTTAGAATCAAAGGCATTTTACCAACTCATCGACGAAGTGGTCGAGCGACTGATGGAGAAACATCAGGAAAAGCCTCGTTGGATTTCGGTTGAAGATACCATGTGTATGCTCAATATCACTTCCAAAACCACATTACAGAAGCTCAAAAATGAAGGGAAGATTCGCTTTTCTCAACCAATGAGAAAACTGACCCTATTTGATCGCCAGTCCATTTTGGACTTTTTGGAGAAACATGCACAAGAAACCTTTTGAGTTGCATTCTCATGGATGAAAAAACCTTGACGTAGTATTTTATCACGGATATTTCCTGTCTCACCAAGAGCCATAGGTGTATAGCTTCCTCTTGGCCGGTACGAAAGACCACCGACCCTTAAAGACTGGCATGGCAGAGAATACCAAGGAGAGGCTGATAGAGCACCTTCACAAGCTGAAGGATAGGAGGAATGAAGTAAGCAGAGGCAAGTAGGTTTGTCCAACATCAGGTTCTCTTTGGACCACTGTTCCAACAAGGCATATTGTTGTAGTCTTTTAAGATATACTAACCTAGCAAGAACGAGGGGCGTATAGAGAATAAATATGAATAGAAATGAGTAAGGAATACGGGAAATCTAAAGGAATAAAGCTATGGGAAGCTTTCGTAAAGGGTGATACGAAAGCATTTGAAATGCTTTATGAGGTCTACTTCCCCAAATTGGTTATTAGTGCATATCAATCATGCGAAAACATAGAAACTGCGCGTGATATTGTGCAAGAAGTGTTTGAGCGCTTGCTGCTAGGATATCCAGACTACCCAAAGGTGTATGATTTTGAAGTTTGGATTAAGAGAAAGGTAAAAAACGCTTGTCTTCGTCGTATCGAGGAGACTCAAAAAAGGCAAAAAATAGTAGATGAACTAGTTGACAGCTCAGATTCTAAACCTTCAGAAGTAGCCTCCAATTTTGACTATGAACTCTTGCGTGCCAGAATTCGGACGCTTCAGGGTAAGTATTTTACTATAATACTAGAGATGGTTCTTGATGGGTATTCCAACGCTGAAATTGCCTTAACTATAGGAAAATCTGAGAAGTATGTGCGAGACCGGAAGTTTCTAGCCGGAAAACGTCTTAAGGAGGTTATGATAGGTAAAAAGGAAGTCCCAATTACTCCTCCAATTGACCTGTACTTTGATCTGGGAGAGCACAGCCCAGATGATATAAGCCAGATCATTATGTACATAGATACTTTGTATAAAGAGCTAGGTGGCGATGAGATCATCATCGAAAAACCAAACCTGATTGACTTGTTTGACACCTTGATTCCTGATGGACCCGTAACAGCCTAGTTTCCTTCACCATGAGCAAAAAGAAAAAGAATCCCTCACCTGACGGCAGAATAGCTCGAGTACCGATTCGAGGTAAGGACCCGGTTAAGTGGCATGAACTCAAGGATAAGCTGAAGGATAAATTAGCTCTTGCCGTAGACCAAACCCTCAACAGTATCATTGATCCAGTTGAAGGGACTACATTAAAAGAAGAATTCCAAGAACTCTCTCATCAAGTCCTGGGTTATGCGAAAGCCAAACTGGCTGAACCAGGTATTTCTAACCGAAAAGCTCTTGCTGAAATCGAGGAATGTCTGGCTCGTTGCAAGAAAGAAGTTGCAGAGGCACAGAAGACTCACCTTGAAAGTGAGATGCTCAAGTTCAACCTAGATGTGAAGAGACTGATCATGTCCCTTGGAGCGACCAAGATTTTTATCCTTTCTGATGACAATGGTGAAGAGTCAGTATTGTTTGTGAAGAAGATAGACCAATTCCTAGAGTTACTAAAAATGATTACCGCATAACACCTTTTTTATTTTTGCCAACTACTACTAGTACACTCAATAACCCATATATTTTACGTACTCTGAAGCTACAAATTGATTACAAACTCAACCGATCAGCGTAGCTATCCAAAACATTACTAGGCAGTGATTTGAGATAAATCTCGGTGGTGCTGAGCTTGCTATGTCCCAACATTTGAGAAATCGCCTTGAGCGGAATCTCGTTAAAAAGAGCCTGAGTAGCAAAGGAATGACGGGCCACATATGAAGTCAGCTTCTCTTCAATGCCACACCTAGAAGCAATCTCCTCAAGGCCAGTATTGTACCGCTTCCGCTCCCAAAGAATATCCTTGTACTGATCATCGAGTTGTTCTCGCTTGATAATTGGGAAGATAAAATCCTGGGGATTCTTATCAGCTATATAGTAGGAGAGGATTTCTGATAATTGTTCAGTGAGTTTGATGTCATAAAGTTTGCCTGTTTTGCGTCTGCGATATTGCACTCGATCATTAACGATATTCTCCACTTGCAGGAAAGCTAGATCCATGAACGAGATGCCCCACAAGAGATAGGAGGTTAGGAAATAGTTTCGGTAATGAAACAGCCTTGGCTCCTCTTCTTCAGAAAGGCTGAGATTAACAATGTTACGTAAATGCTCAACTGAGATAGCTCGTTTCTTGGTTGGTTCAGTCTGGATTTTGTATTCATGAAAGGGGTACGATTCTCGTTCAACCATCCCAGCCTTTATCCCATAGTTATACACTGCCCTAATCGTTCGCATATATACCGCCAAGCCGTTGATCGAATTTCCTTTAGCAAGGTGATGATGCTCCAGTTGCTTCAAGAAACGATAAGTCACTTCTCTGAATTCAAGGTCATCCTTACCAAGGTTTTGACAGAAGCCTTTCAAAACCCCTAGTACTGTGAAGTACGATCTGGCATTGCCAAACCGCTTGGCGATTTTGAAATCTTCGATCAGTGATTCCATAAAGGCAAAGAAAGACAGAGGACTTTCTTTCCGGGTGAGCAGATGCTTGAGTTCGGTAATGGGCAAGCCATAGAGCTGGTCTTTCTCCTCCAACTCCTTGATCCGATCCAGAGCTTCGGCCTTGAATTTGATCAGACGATGGTTAAGTCTACTAACTGAGCTCACCCCTTTATATGATTGCTTGACCTCACGACGCCTAAAGTTCCAGTCCTGCTTCGGTACGGCATAGCCAGTTTGAATCACTGCCGTTCTTTGTTGATGACTAATTCGCAACACAATAGGGTAGGTGCCATCCCTTTTCGCTCTTCTAGTATCCAGAGAAATAGTTATGTTCGTTCTCATAAGTGCAAATATACAAAAAATTTGCACTTGATTTGCACTTAAATATTGAAATTATATGGAAACAAGCGAATGAATATGAGTGTTAATTCATTGATAGTCAATAGATATTGATATGTATGATTTCACTTCATTTCAACCATCTCGTGACTACGGATCAGGAGGTTGAGGGTTCGAATCCTTCCGAGTGTACTCAAAAGCCCTTCCGAATTTTACATCGGAAGGGCTTTTCATGTTTCTTGATGATTGACTAAGGATTGTCTGGAAGGCGAACACTCTGACAAGCCCTCCTTACGCAATTCTTGTGATGGTCAATTCTACAAAGCCAGAGTTGTTCCAGTAAAAACGGATTGCGTCATTGGCAAAACAGGAGAACATACCAGACCGATCCATGGTGATTGTCTGTGATGTGCCAATCAAGAAGGGAGTGCTTCTATCCAGGCTGCCCATCAAGGCAAACCAGTTATGGTCTGGAGACCTTTTGATCTTTTTGTACAAATCCATAAGGGGATGAGAGAAGCCATCTGCATCGACTTTCTTCCACAAATCTGTCCACTTCCCTTGAGCCTCGAAATAATAGGTTTCTCCAGCTTCCATCCCAATCTGGCTGTCGTTCCATTTTTCTTTCGCACAAATTCGGATAGAAGTATCTTCACCGACAGCCAATTTATTGCGCATCATGTCCAATGTCTTATTTGTAGGAAGAAAGAATTTCATCATCGATGGTGATCATCCGCCGAATGGATTCAGTGGTAGACCGCTTGAAGGCTACAGGGTTTTTTACCTCCTTGATCAGGATCTTCTTCCTTTTTGATCCCTTGCCAGGTTCAGACAATTGTCCCAGAGAGGATCTGTCGAGATTGTCGAGGAGATCTACGAGCGTTTGTTCCTCTTCAACTATTTCCAGGGAGCGCTTCAGTTCCTTTTGCGATTCCATTGTATTTTCTCGCAAATACTTCGTATTGATCGGGAGGCTATGACTCCTCCCATGTTCGATAAATCCTTGTCTTAGATTCCGTTCTGAATCGAGCAGATGCAACTTGATGACAGCTTCTTCCTCTGGTCTCAGGTTGATTCTTGGCAATGGGCTTCTCAAGGTTTCTTCCTGATTGCTCAAAATCTCAAAAGGAAATTCAGGCTCACGTATATTGCCTTGGGAATAATCGACCACACTTCTTTGCGCCTGATAAGAAACCTTGGTTAACTCAAAAGCCAATTCAATATTTCGAACGCGCATCAACTGTCTGAAGAATATGCTGGAAGCTACATTTGCCAGAAAGGCTGGGATTTTTTCACGTGTCACGATGACAACTTTTACTCCTACCTCGTTCAGTTGATGACCAATATCTATAGATTCGCAACTGCTCAAATAGACAATATGCAAGTGCTTCAATAATTCAGGATCATCGAATAATTTCACAAAAGTTTCGATCTTTTGCGGTTTGTCAGCCAGTTGAATCTGATCCAGAGAGGAATGTCCACTGAAGTAAAACAACCAGGGATACACACCGGATTCATTTTGAAGCCGGTTGAGAAGTAATTCTGTATCTACCATTTCATCTGTTCTCAGCAATAGGCGACCCCTGTCTTCATAATATTCGAAGATGTCTTTCATATTGCTGATATCCTGCTGAATATAGCGACCGATGTCCGGATCGTTGGCTGTTCCAGCTATATAAATCAATCGTTTTTTCATAACCTGAGTGATTGTAAAGTCGTGGAGGCAAGCGGTGACTTCTGTACTTTCCTTACGAGATCGAGGAACTGATCCTCTGTGAATTGTAGCTGTTCTTCAAAAAAATCAAAATCTCCATACAACTCCACGAATTGGGGATCGACTTCCAGTAATTGCAGAACTTCATGAAGAATCATTTCAGACTTGAGGGGATCTGGATTGCTGGATGGCGCATCTTCGGAAAGACTCTTGCGGAAAATCAATGTTTTGGCTATTTCTGCCAGGCCAAATGGGCTGATTCTGGCTTTTCGCGCTTTTTGGATCTTATCCTCATCAGGAACCTCAATATTCAGAGCATCTCTGGCTTTCAACAAACCTGTCCCATAGTATTTTTGGTTGAGAATGTCAGAATTATCTGCCGACTGAAAGAGGGCATATTTGACCGCTTCAACTTGCTTCCAGGTGCCGTGATATCCTTTGTCGATCAATTGTTGCTTGTTTTTAACAATCCACAAGGCAGCCGCAGCCGCAACCTGTGGGGTCGCTGAAGAGGTGCCGCCTCCATTTTTGAGAAAAACAGGCTGCTCCTCCTTGAAAAACGCCCAGGGAACATTTGGTGTATAGGCAGCAATGCTTGTACGTCTGGCAGAACGTGGAGGATATGATCCCTCCATGTATTCCCCACCAGGGGATTTGATAGTTGGGGTGTGTGTATTCGCTTTGAAAATATAGGGCTCCTTGTTGAAACAGGAACCTGTAACACCAATAACTCGGGCGAGTCTGGCAGGATATATCATTTTTTTAGGCAACAATCTCCTGCCACCTCTAACCCAGCTATTTCCAGCCGCAGACACAATGGTGATTCCGTGCTCATAGGCCTCATTGATCGCCTTGGCCCAGGCCTTTATAGGAGCACCACCCATAGACATGGTGATCACTTCACAGTTGTTGTCGATGGCCCATCTGATTGCTTTGGTAAAAGGAACTGTATTGTTCAATCCCAGAAAGAATACCACAGTATCAGATATTCGCACGGGATGGACAGTTGCAAAGGGGATTCCTCCCATGCGTCTATTCCCTGTCCCATAAGCGATGGAATCCGGAATGTTGCCTCCAGCCAGGAGCGAAAGCGTTGCCGTCCCATGATAATCTTGTTCTGCAAACTTTTCGTCCTCCTTCTTTCGAATGATGTCATAAGGAGGCTTGCCTTCTTCTCCAGGGATCAGATTGACACCTGATTCTTCTGTAATACTCCCGGGCAGACCTGGATGCCCCTTGACATAGCCGGTGTCGAAGTGGGCAATATGGATGTCTAGTTCATCTTGTGGAACTGTTTGTTCTACAAAATCACGTGCGCTTGCCAACTGAGAAAATTCATCTTCCAGATACCAGGTGAATTCATTTTCTGAGCCTTCAGGAGAAGGCCATCGAGACAAATAGTCTTCGTTGATTTCCTCTATTTCCTTTGTCGATCTTTCCAAAGGTGGAGAAAGGAGTGCTGGTTCGACATATGCTTGAATTCCATCAAAAAATAGTTGGTCATGATAGGCATGAGCCTGATCCCAGGGCGATATAGCGGATTTGCTTAGTCCATTTCTCTTGATGTGGAACAATGAAGGCAGAGGCAGCTTGTTTACCTCGATTTCCTGGGAGGAAGTGGATTTTTCCAGAAACATCTGGGGAGAAGCCTCCTCCTCAATGTCGACCAATAGTCCATCCTCTTTCAGGTTCTTCTGAACCGAACGCGTGCTAATTTGTCGCAGGGCTGCATCCAGATTGTTTACCTCTGCGGGATAGGCCTGGCCTGTTCGCAAAAATGGCCTGGTTGATGTGAAGAAATCGTCATCCTTACCGATGAACAACAAGTTTGGATGAAGCTGAAGCAAGCTTGCTGATTTTTCTCTCAGGATAGAATGGAAGTCCATGAAACTTTCCAACTGATTGGCTTGATCGCTCAGCGTTCTAAGCACAAAAAAAGTAAACTTACTCATGAATGAGCCTGCAATGGCCAATTCATCATCCTGACAGGCGGAGATAGATAAGACATTGGCTTTGATGAGGGCTTCATCGATTAAGGGGAAGTCTTCTAGCAGTGGATCGTACTGCGCATTGTTTTTGAGATACACATCCAGGCTTTCTTGTGAATCCAGCGTTTTTGGGGTATTGGATAAGGCGTTGGGCGAATGAGCTGGATTGGCTTCTTCGCGTTCGCGTTTGTTCTTGACGGCAGTCCCACTATGGCAGGAATCCAGAAGGACAAAAATATTGACGCCTTCTTTGAATTCTTTCCACAAATACGGCAACTCATCATCAATCAGTTGGCGATTGTACAAACACCAGGTTTGGTCTTCGCCGAGTACCTCATCACCATTCTTGTCGGGAAGGTGAGAACCATGCCCTGAATAAGTGATGATACACAAGTCTCCCTCGCTCAAGTCCTGGCTGTATTCGAGGATGGTTTTTTTGACTTCTTCGACAGTGGCAGACTCATTGAGCAGAAGCTTCTTTTTGTCATACTGTAATAGCTCACCAAGATTGTACATCATTTGTGCGTCAATGACACAGCAAGGCAAGGTCGAAACATGATGTTGATAATGCTTGTCATCCACATAGGAGACGCCAATATGTAAGGAATATATTTTCATTGGTATGTTTGTCATTGTTTGAGTTGTGAAAATGTGTCTGGAACTTATCTCAGGAGAAATTCCAGAATTTTGTCTCTCAGTTCTTCACTATCAGGTAAATTGATATGATGGGTGTCAGGAGAATCGGCTAATTGATAATAATTGCCCTCTTTAAGCACGAACAATCGGCTTATGGGTTCAGAGCCTAGCTTCCCCAGAGATCCGAGCGTTGGTACGATGGCATCACTGTTCATTGACCCAAAGATTCTTTTCAGTTTTCTTTTTGTCTTTCTTTTCAGTTTTTCGTTTCCAGGCAACTTCATCAGATCCGGGTCGAAAGAGGTCGTGACCATATAATATGTCGGAAGATCTCCAGATTGGCCCGAGGAGGTGTTTTTATTCAATTCAAGAATGAATTTGCTTTTGAGTGCCTGGTCTTCTGCGCCTTGGAGAACAGATTTGTCTTCTGTCTCAAGAAGGGCAAGGGTTTCCGACTTGACCTTGATCAATTCGTAGAACAAATCTTGTTCATTCTCCAAATATTGACTGGATTTTTCGGCTAACCTTTTCAGCAACTTATCTAGCAGGAAAGTTCTGGGCCAATGTCTAGCTAAAGCCGACGGGGTACCCTGATTGGGACCAGAGAGCATCACCAGTTTTTGAGGACTCATGCTTGGCGGAAGCAAGTCTTTTTCAATCATATATCTGGCAATCAAACAGCCTCGACTCCGAGTGAGAATGTCGATATCCAACTTCTCCTCGATGGGGTCCAGGAATTCTTTTAGCTTTTTTACATTGTGCTTTACTCCCCTTATCACTGAGGGATGATTAAAGGAGATGATTCTCTCGCCATACTGTTGTTCGACCTTATCCATCCAGTTCTTGTCTTCCATAAAGCGCTTGAAAGCAATGGAAGAGGTGCCATGTGTACCGTGGATGAGCAAGAGGGATTTTCCTTCACTCATGTATTTCCAAAAGGCTTTTAATTCTTTTGGGTCCTCTGGCAAATCGGCAAACCCCCACTTCCCGGAATCATCTTTTGCGACTCTAAATAACTCATATCGTCGATGCTTGATTTCTTCCTGAATATAGTATTCCTCATCCAGCTCTTTGGTCCACATAAACAGTCTGATTGTCCATCGGTTGTGGATGCCGTACAAGCCCTCTGGCTCCTCCTCTTCTGTCGATTCGAGAAGAATGGGTAAGGAAAATACCAATTTGCTGATAGCGGGATTGTTAATATCATATGCTATCCTGGGCAAAATCCATTCATTGTCTCCATCCTCATCAGTTAGGGCCAATGCGACAGAAAAAGCCCGATCAGGATCAAGAATGCTCATCGTCAGTAAGAGTTCCTGCTCACTTTGTGGGGGAGGAGAAATGGTAGCTTGTTGATCATCTTGTTTGGGGAATTCCAGTTCCATAAATGGAAGAGACATTCCTTTCAGTTCCTTGACCATATGTGAAAGAGCCCTTTCCTCTTTTCCATGAAAGTACTCCGCTATGTTTGCAGAATGATAATCATCTACCCTCAAATTGAAGGTTAGACCATTGGTATTGGTGAATGAATACAGGATGCCCTTGAGTTGAAAATCAACAGATCGTTCGTCTCCAGTAATACTTCTTTGAAATAACATATCAGTAATGTTGTTGATTCGTTTTGAAATAGATCTAGTGTATACCCTCTTTCTTTTTTTTAAGAAATGTGAAAGGAGTCTAGCACTGTGAGAGGTAATAGGGTCCAATTTGGTGTTACATCCCTAATTCATTTGACTGAAAAGTGTTGCGAATGAATGTTAATCGGGCGCGCTGTGTTGATTTAAGTTTTGTATTTTTGATTACTTGGCGCCAAATGTAATGAAATTGTTAAATTGATGTGTGTTAGTTTGATGATACGACAATTTTTATCTGGAGGTTTGCCGATTGGAGGTTTTTCTTTGAAAGAAAGGTGGAAGGAAATTTCGGAACAATTTCCAGAATGCTCCCCTGGGAATTTTGGTAATCTGGGAAATGAGTAAATATGTATGTTTGTCAAACGCTTATCTCTTATTCTGTTCCTTCTATGTAGACAGTTAATTCGTATGTGGACAAGATCTCATGTGTGAAGTGAATTTTTTTTTAAAAAAATCTCTGCTCGTATAGGTGTTGGTATATATTTTTTTGTCCTAGCTCCAAAGGAATTATTTTCCCACACTAGTTGATTGACTTTTTTGTTTATCGTGGCTTATATTGCTGGATTAGAGTTTGTTAGGCCTTGTATTGACCAATGTTTATGTATGGTAATTGGAGAATAGAAGGAAAATAGCAACAAGAGAGACTCTATTGCCAATTTATGAGCTATCAAAAATTATTCTTATGTCCACAATTCGTACTTGTCTTTGTTTTTTGTTTTTCTTGTTAGGTTTCTGCGTATCAACTTTCGCTCAACACCCACAGCATGTTCCTGGTGAGATATTGGTCAAGCTGAGACCTGGATTATCTGCTACTCAATGGCTGGACAATCATTCCGATTGGAGAGATGCAGGTATTTTTCTCAAACCCGGCAGGCAGAACTCGGCACCCATGAATGTCCATACCATACATTTTGATCCAGCTCAGATGGATGAGGAAGTCCTCCTGGAAATGGTCCGACAAGATGCCCATGTAGACATCGCACAGTTTAATCATTATGTTCAACTTCGCTCTACTATCCCCAATGATCCGGAATATGCACAACAATGGCAATATGAGAATACTGGTCAAAGTGGAGGAACAATAGGTGCTGACATGGATATGGATTTGGCCTGGGATTATACAACTGGTGGATTGAGTGCGATGGGAGATACCATTGTCGTCTGTGTGATAGATGATGGCGTCAGTGCAACACATCCTGATATGGTTCCGAATTTATGGGTCAACCATGCAGAAATCCCAAACAATGGAATCGACGATGATAACAATGGCTTTATCGATGATTATCGAGGATGGGATACAGGCAGCAGCTCTGATAGTGTGTTTGATGGAGGAATACATGGCACACCAGTAGCGGGGATCGTTGGAGCGAGAGGAGACAATGGGATCGGAGTAGCAGGGGTCAATTGGCAGGTAAAACTGATGATAGTGCAGGGAGGAACGGGAGTCGAGAGTGAAGTTCTGGAAGCCTACTCATATCCCCTGGTGATGCGCCAGAAATACAATCAAACAAATGGGGCAGAAGGAGCATTTGTGGTGGCTACGAATGCATCCTGGGGCCTGGATATGGGACAAGCCAGCAGTGCACCTCTGTGGTGTGCATTTTATGATACGCTTGGGGTATACGGAATTCTCAATGCTGGCGCAACTGCAAATGCGGCTTTGGATGTTGATACACAAGGGGACCTTCCTACCTCTTGTCCGAGTAACTATCTGATTGGTGTTACCAATGTAGATCATAATGACCAGAAGGTAACACAAGCAGCCTGGGGAGTGACGCATGTGGATCTTGGAGCATTTGGAGAAGGTACGCACACAGTTGATGGATTCGGAGGATATGCAGGCTTTGGGGGAACTTCTGGTGCCACACCTCATGTAGCTGGGGCGATTGCATTGTTGTATGCTGCACCCTGTCCATCCTTGATAGGATTGGTGCAATCTGATCCCGGAGCTGCGGCCTTGCTCGTGAGGCAAGCCATTCTGGACGGGGTGGATCCCAATGCAAGTTTGAATGGAATTACCGCCACTGGGGGCCGATTGAATGTGCACAATAGCATGCTCTTGTTGCTGCAATCCTGTGGTCCTTGTCCAGCTCCCAGAATCCTGGACGAAACAAATGTGACAGATGGCATGGCAACACTGAACTGGAATGCAGGAGACAGTACGCTGAATACAGATCTTCAATGGCGGGCGGTAGGAGATACTGTCTGGAATGTGGTTCCTGGCCTGGACAGCAGCTTTGTGCTAACGGGGCTGACCCCTTGTACCTTTTATGAATACCAACTCACCAGCAATTGTCCAAATGATACCAGCGATTTTGCCTCGACCAAAACCTTCAAGACAGATGGTTGCTGTGAAAATCCTTCCGACTTTGCTGTGGTCTCATTTGGAGAAGATAGTGCACGTATGAGCTGGAGCGGAATCCTGGCTGCCCAATCGTATCAAGTGAGAATTCGTGAAGAAGGTACGTTCTGGACAACTTCAGCGACAACAGATACGAGTTTTCTGTTTGAGAATCTGGCGCCTTGTACAAATTATCAGGTCCAAATCAGTGTTGTCTGTGCTGATGATACGGTAGCCTTTGGACGTGAACGCTCATTTAGAACATTGGGATGTGGTTCATGTATAGATTTGCCGTATTGCTCTCCACCACAGCTCAACTCTGAGGAAGAGTGGATTGATTCGGTTCAGATTCATACCCTGATCAACGCAAGTGGGGACAACAATGGCTATGGGGATTTTACGACCAGTATGCTAAGCACGGATCTGACAATTGGAGATACGAATTTATTTAGCCTGAGTCCTGGCTTTTTCGCTACCCCATATGATGAATATTTTGGCATTTGGATTGACTACAATCAGGATGGCGATTTTGAGGATGCAGATGAAGAAGTCTATACCTCTGGCTTCACCACTACATCTGTGAATGGAAGCTTCATCGTGCCTGAGCATGCCTTGCCTGGAAATACGCGTATGCGTGTGTTTATGCAATTTGATGATATTCCAGCTCCATGTATCGCTACTTCTGATCCATTTGGGGAAGTGGAGGACTATTGTGTGAATATCTTGCCAGTTGTCATTCCTTGTATTGCTCCGACGGGATTAGATACTTTGGCCTTATCCAATACTGCGATTTTGCTAGGGTGGGAAGCGGACACCAATGTCACAGACTATTTGCTGCGATACAGAAGTATGAATGATAGCAGTTGGACAGAAAAAACCACAGAAGCAGATTCATTTCTGTTGGACAAGCTGGATTTTTGTCAGAGCTATGAGGTGCAGATAAAATCTATATGTGGAGAGACTGAAAGTGAGTTTGGTGCTGTGGACACCTTCTCAACTCTATGTCGAACGGCTATTGGCAGCAAATTTCCTGAGGGCAGCTTGAAGGCCTATCCCAATCCCTTCTCAGACCAAATAATTGTTCAGTTCAGATCGCAGGATCAAAGTTCGTCCCTGGTTTTGGACCTGTTCAATGCCCAGGGAATGCAGGTGATTCGTCAAGAATTTCGAGCGTTGCCAGAGGAAAGCAGAGAGATCCAACTTAATACTGGCGAGTTGGTACCAGGGATGTACTGGATTCGTATCCGAAATGAAGCAGGAACCTTTGCGACCCTGCCAATATTGAAGCGAAGAAATGACTAAGAGACTGTTTGAACATCTGTCGCTTATTTTTTGTATGCGTCTTTTTTCCCATTCTTCAGCTTTTTTTCATCTCATAGCACCACTATGAGATGAAAAAGAGCCTTGTCTGAGAAAAAAAAACACCATAAACATTCTCAAAAAAGTCTCTAAGGCCTTATGGAGTTCCGAACCAAAGGAATACCTTGTTTTGATTTGAATCACTTATAAATACTTCTCATGTCCTTCCTTCACCACACCAAATATTCCCTTTCTGCCATGACCCTCAGATCCCTATTCATTTGCTCGTGCCTTGTGCTGATGACACTCGCGTGTCGGACAACTCAGTCTGCAGCGGAGGAGCCAAAAGATGTGCAAGACAATCCTGGTATTATCGCCAATCAATTCATCGTAAAATTGAAGCCAGGTGTTCAACCAGAAACCCTTAGCTCCACATTTCAGCAATATGGATTGACGCTCAAGAAGATGATCAACAAGTCCATGAATCTATGGGTATTTACTTACCGACAAGAAAGCTTGGAGCCAGAGAACATGTTGCTGATCCTGAAAGAGTCAGAACATGTTCAGGAAGCTGAATTTGACAAACGCCTGAGCAATCGCCGGAACTGATTGCCAAAATAGAGTAGAAGTGTTTGCTAAAGAAGGGAAAATGTATCCTTTGTTTGACTGATTAGTAGTTGTTTTGGAGTCCGGTTTGGAATTGTTCCGAACTGGGCTCTTCTACCTTGTGGGGACATGATAAAAACAACGACTCTTGTTTGTTTGTGAGAAGGAGCTATTTAAGTGAAGAGGAAGGAATAAAGAGTCTGTGTTTTTGAATTTGAAAAAACAGCAAGATTGACCATCTTGCTCCGTTAATCCCGGAAGCTTTTCCTCATGCTATATTATCTGTAACATAAATCATTGCCCATATGAAATCAATTTTGCTCTTGCTGACAATGCTCGGAATCGGGCTTCTTTCAGCTCAACCGGTTTACAAACAAAAAATGCTCGATCCCAATGTCAATTTTTATGACGTTGTACAGGAAGCAGAGACCTATTTTCAGACCCATTCGAAAGGGAAAGGTTCTGGGTGGAAAGGATACCAACGATGGAAGAACGAGAATGAATCGAGATTCTATCCAACTGGTGACCGAAAGGCTGCGGACCCTCATTTTGCAGAGAATGCCTATCGACAATTTCTGAATGCAAGTCAGGCCAAGCTTGCAGTATTTGACAGTGGCTGGCGCGATCTTGGTCCCTATGACGCAAACAATATCACCGAACACTACTCAGCAGGAATTGGCCGAGTAGAAGCCTTTTGGGTCAACCCCAACAATGACCAACATATATACATGGGTTCCAGAAGCGGAGGATTCTGGCGAACAACGGATGGAGGGGCAACTTGGGAGAACACCACAGACTATTTGATTGCCTCTGGAGTCAATGCGATTGCGGTGAATCCCAACAATCCAGACTCAGTCTTGATCAATGTCAGAAATGCCAATAATGCCACTACGCACGGGATTTATCGCTCCACAGATGGGGGGCTGACATGGACACAAACGGCTTTTAATCCCACCAACCTGTCATGGGGAGGATTGGGAACAAATGATGTCATCTACAAGATTGCTTATCATCCGACGATCCCTGATTTGGTGTATGTCGGAACCTCCAGAGGCCTGTTCAGATCCGCAAATGATCTCTTCTCCTGGTCAAATCCAGTGAATAACGGCTGGATAACGGATATAGAATTCCATCCTACATTGTCCAACATCCTATATATATATGACGATAGTTTTTTTGGTAGTAATCAAAACGTTGTCCTCATCTCAACGAATGGTGGTACGATCTTTAGCCAAAGTGCAACGCTGACCAACAACAATGATGCACGATGCTATATTGCCACCAGTCCAGACTGTGCAAATTGTATTTATGTGGGCTCCACCAATGGGGTCTGGAAATCGACAAATACAGGTACCTCTTTCACCTTTCTGACTAATCCCAATGAAACCTGTAGAGGCTTTGCAGTCTCTGACCTGGATGACGACAACATGATCTACGGTTATGTGGACCTTGAAGCATCAACCAATGGCGGAACCTCCTTTACTCAGGTAACCAACTGGTTTTTCAACAATTTGCCTGGGCCAGCCTACGTTCATGCGGATTTGCGGACAGCGGGATGTGTAAATGGAGTATTCTACGTTGGAACTGATGGATATTTATGTAAAAGTACTGACAATGGGGTCACCTGGACTCGCCTCAATGACGGAACGGGAATTCGGGAAAATTATGCAGTTGGAGTAAGTCAATCCAATTGGGATGTGCACATGGCAGGTTCTCAGGACAATGGGACCTCCATCCTGGATGAGACAGGCTGGATTGAGTGGAATGGAGGAGATGGGATGGAAGCCATTATCCAGCCGCTCAATAATGACTGGATGATTGGTAGCTGGCAGTTTGGGACTCGGCAGCGAACGAAGGATGGTGGTCAAAGTAGACATGGGATTGGAACCCCACAAAGTGGTTCCTCACAGGCCTCCTGGGAAGCTCCTTTGTTTTTCGATCCGAAGCAGCAAATGCGCGTATTTCATTTCAGTGATAGTGTTTTCTCTTCAGAGGAATTTGGAGACAATTGGCAGTATGTTGGGTCCCCCCCCAATATGGGAATCATTCGGATTGCAGCCATTGCCCAGAATAATTCGAATCTTATCATTGCGGCGCGTGGATCTGATATACGACTCAGTCAGGATGGCGGTCAAAGTTGGGCCAGCATAACCTCTGGGCTTCCCGGTCATAGTGTTACAGATATTGCCTTTGATCCGAATGATGATCAGACAATTGTGGTAACGTATAATCGCTACCAAAATGACAATGAGAAAGTCTATATCTCTCATAACCTCGGATCGACCTGGACCAACATTACCCATAATCTGGGCAATATGCCTATTCGATCAGTAGCGATTGATCATTCATCTGCTGCAAATATCTATGTAGGTGCTGAAATCGGTGTGTATTACAAACCAATGAACAGCAATTCCTGGACCCTTTACAATACCAACCTCCCCAATGTAGCAGTACGGGATTTGGAGATTCAATATGGGTCCAATACCATCAAGGCTGCGACCTGGGGCAGAGGTCTTTGGGATTACCATCTGGTAGGACGCAAGGATTATCCAGCCATTCTCACAACTGGAATCACAACCCCTCCTACGGAGAATCTCCCGCTACAAAATGTAGATCAGACAGTGACTTCTGTGATTTCTTATGGCAATACCCTTTCTAGTGTTTATGTGGCCTGGTCTGCAAATGGAACAGCCCTGGACAATATCATCCCGATGAGCAATACTGTGGATAGTACTTGGGTCAGTCAGAGTGGGATTCCAGGCAACCTCCCGGCAAATACTGAAATTTTCTTTAAAGTATTCGCTATTGGGAGTACAGGCGATACAACCGAGACCTATCGCTTCATGTATACCATCCACGAGTTTGATTATTGTAATTCGAATGGGAATATGGATTTCACAACTGCAGTAACCTTGGTGGACTTTGCTGGAATCAACAATTCGACAGGCAAGACACAACCTTATACTGATTATACAGCGACCGACTCTGCCCATGTGGATATCAATCAATCCTATAACTTAACAGTACATCTCGACACAGATGGAAATTATCAGATCTTCTCCAAAGCCTGGATCGACTGGAACCGAAATGCCATATTTACTGATCCCGGCGAAGAGTATGATCTTGGATCTGCAACGAATACAGCAGATGGACCGACCACCAATTCTCCTCTGTCAATTCTGGTTCCTTCCAATGCACTACCCGGCAGAACCACCATGCGGGTGTCTGCCAGATATGACCTTGCACCAGTTCCTTGCGGAACAGGATTTGATGGAGAAGTGGAAGATTATTCTATCATTGTCAGTAATGCGAATTGTGCCCCGACTAGCTCTTCCATCACTGTAGATGAGTGTGAATATTATCTCTCTCCAGCTGGGAATACCTATGTCACGAGTGGCACCTATCTGGATACCGTCCTCAATGTCAATGGCTGTGATAGCCTGATTACGATTCATTTGACCGTGTCAGATGATACCGAAGAGACGATCAATCCGACAGCCTGTGGATCATATACAATTCCCAGTGGATTGGCAACTTATACAGTAAGTGGTGTGTATGAAGATACCATTTCCAATGCAAATGGGTGTGATAGTACCTTGATCATCAATTTGACCATTGTTTCAGAATCCTTTGCGAGTCTCGCTGAGAGTGTATGTGATTCCTATACTGTGCCAAGTGGAAATGAAACCTATTTGGTC
The DNA here is from genome assembly GCA_039029315.1 of Bacteroidota bacterium. Classification (GTDB taxonomy): domain Bacteria; phylum Bacteroidota; class Bacteroidia; order J057; family J057; genus JBCCCJ01. The sequence goes on from JBCCGK010000014.1 coordinate 47,314, forward strand.
AGTGGAATCTATCAGGACACAATTGCCAATGCTCAGGGCTGCGACAGCATTCTGACCATTGATCTGACCGTGATGGACATTGATACTTCTCTGACAGCAACCAATGTTTCCTTAACGGTTGGAGAAACTGCTGCCACCTATCAATGGATTGATTGTGGCACCAATATGCCAATTATGGGGGAAACATCTCAGACATTTTTGCCGACAGAAAATGGCATGTATGCTGTAGTTGTGGAATCGAATGGCTGTACGGATACTTCGGCTTGTTTTCTGATGAGCAGTGTCGGAATCCTTGATTCAGATTTTGGGCAAAATGTGCGCATATTCCCGAATCCTACGCATGGGCAATTTGAGATTGATCTCGGTGGAATGTATCAGGACATACAAATTGACATCACTGATCTTCGAGGAAAAACAATCCATCAGGCTGCAGCATTGAACAAGGAATCAATGTCTATCCAGCTTGAACAAGCCGCAGGAGTCTATTTGGTTACTGTGACAGCAGATGGAAAGTCTGCGGTCTTCAAGCTTTTGAAAGAATAAGGATCATTCTTCGAATAGCTGATACAGTTGCGCAAAAACGCGATCGAAGAGACTGCGATCTTCGGTTACAATGAATGCCATACCAGTCATCCCTTCGAAGGAAGGGATGATTTTTTTGTGACTGCTTTCTAGCGGGCTAGACAGGGGAAAGTTGAGGATATATACAAGGCTTTTGTCGTGGAGCAGAGTGGGATCTGTCGGGAGAGAATCTACCTTGGATGACAGGACGCCATATGTTTGGTAGGGAAATCCGTCCAGATGAATTCTGACATGGGCGCCAATTTCTATTTTTTCCAGAGCATGTAAAGGAAGTTCGCAATAGGCATAAAAGGTGCTTATTGATTGATTTTCCCCAGATCCGATCTGCACTTCAGCCTGTATGGTATCCGGATACCTCATGATAGTGCTCAAAAGAATCAGTCCCGTAACAATGAGAAACATGACAGAAATCCCTGTCCTGAGTATCCAGGATGGTGGATGCCCGAGAATATCCTGAATGTCCTGCGTATCTCTGATTGTCAGATCATCAGGATCGTTGATCAGTTTGGTGTTGTGAATATCAGCCTCCAATTTCTAGTTGATTTTTGATCAGTTTTACATAATGTCCTTGTAGGGCGAGGAGGTCGGAATGTGTGCCTTCTTCCACGATTCTACCTTGCTCAAGTACCACAATCTTGTCGGCATGCTGGACTGTGCTTAATCGATGCGCAATCACCACAACCGTCTTGTTTTCAAAATACTCCGTCAAATTGTTCACGATAATTCGCTCATTGAAGGTATCGAGGGCATTTGTCGCTTCATCAAAAAACAGGATGGAGGGATTTTTGTAAATCGCTCTTGCAATCAGGATTCTTTGACGTTGTCCCTGACTGATCCCCATGCCATTGGGACCAATCATCGTATTGTACCTCAAGGGAAGTTCTTCGATAAATGATTGAGCATTTGCCAATTTTACCGCATGAAGCAATTTTTCCTTGTCCACCGATTGATCAGATTCTGTGATGTTGTTGGCGATGGTATCTGAGAAGAGAAATCCATCCTGCAAGACCACCCCACAATTGGCTCGCCAAACCCGTTGATCGATCTGAGGTAGTTCATCTCCGCCAACGAATATCTGCCCCTCAGTCGGGAGGTAAAATCCAAGTAGGATTTTAATCAAGGTAGTTTTGCCACTTCCGCTTAACCCCACAATGGCAGTGGTTTTGCCGTATGGGAGGCGAAGATTGATCTGTTGTAATATTTCATTTCCCAATGAAGAATACCGAAAAGAAAGATCCTTCAACAGAATGTCTCCTGAAGATAATTGTCTGATTGGCTTGTGCGATTCAGCATTCTCAGTAGGAGATCGATGAATTTCTCGCAGGCGTTCCAGGCTGATATTGGCATCCTGGGCCGTCCTGACAAAACCGATCAACTGGACCAAAGGCGCATTGAGTTGACCAGCAATATATTGCACAGCCATCATCATCCCCAGGCTCATTTGGCCTTCCACCACAGCTTTCGCCACGAAATAGGTGATGAGGATGTCCTTCAGTTGATTGATAAATGCACCCCCCGTATCCTGGAATTGGGTTATGGTCATCGATTTGATATGTGCAGAGAATAATCTGGCCTGAATGTGCGCCCAATTCCATCTTCTTTTGGTTTCGCTGTTTTGAAGCTTGATCTCTGACATGCCTTGAATGATCTCAACCAAAGCGCCATTGTTGGCAGATTCTTGCTGGAAGGCGAGGTAATCGACTTTCTTTCTCCTCTCAAGAAAAAATAAAATCCATCCGATATACAAAATGGCGCCAGAGAAAAAGATCAGGAAGACAAATGGATTGTACAGATACAAAATGAAGCTGAATACAATCATGCTGAAAAAGGAGAAAAAGGCGCGTAAGGTTGATACCGTAAGGAAAGATTCAATCCGTTTGTGGTCGCCAATCCTCTGAAGTAAATCCCCTAGATTTTTGGAATCAAAATAACTGAGGGGGAGATTCATCAATTTGATCAAAAAGTCTGAAATGATCGCGACATTGATCCTGGTGCTGAGATGAAGGATGATCCAGGATTGAAGAAATTGAACAAAGGTCTGACTCAAAAACAGGATCAGTTGCGCAAAGAGAATGAGCAGAATAAAGTTGAGATTGCTGTCCTGAATGCCCACATCTACCAAGGCTTGGGTCAGAAATGGAAACAGCAATTGGAAAACAATGCCCAACAGCAGTCCTAGCAGTAGCTGAATATAGAAAGATCGATAGGGGATCAGATACTTTAGGAGAAACCTCATACCTCCTTCTCTTGACTGATCCTGCTCTGTCTGCTGAAAGGCTGGAGTGGATTCCAGTAAGAGGGCGATTCCTTTGTTCGATTCCATCAGCCATGATTGTTCAAATGCTTGATGGCTGAGTTTGTGTCTGCCATTGCCTGGATCGGAAATCCAGACGTACTTCTTGTTCATTTTGTAGACCACCACAAAATGTTCCCGCTTCCAAAAAGCGATACAGGGCAGAGGGGCTTTTTGGAGAGAAGGGTGCTCGGGATCATCAAAGGGCACTTTGACTGCCAGGGTTCGGAAGCCAATATCTTCTGCTGCAGTACTGATGCTTAACAAGCTGACCCCTTCCCGATCGATGGCACATTTTTCTCGCAATACATGAATGGGAAATTCTTTTCCATAGTGTCTGGCAATCATGCGAAGGCAGGTCGGTCCACAATCCATGGAGTCAGCCTGACGATAATAGGGGAATTTCTTGATTTTCACGTGTTTGTACTGATGGTTGACAAGAGAGGGAGACGGCCAGGACAAGCCTGGCCATTCTCCTTTTGGTACGTACAGATGTTGCTTATTTGCAAATGCAATAATCACCATTTGGAAGCGTCCCTGAACCCCAGTGTACTGGTGGTCCTGGATAGATGCAACCGCCTGTTCTACCACAGATGCTGTTACAAGCAATGTCCTTACAATTTCCAGAGGGGCATACGGGAGTACACGCACCGCCCTTGATTCCTCTTTGGGCTTTTTTTGACAGCACTTCTGCACCATCAAAATTCATCAAGTTCATTTTCATGATTTGTTGAATAGTTAGGATAATGAATTAGGGTACCCTGACATATTTATTGACACCCAGGGCAATGATGTCTTTACGCGCGTAATTTTTCAGAATCCACAGCCGCTGGGAGTTTGGACTGTTCTTCCAGGAGTTCTTCTATGAAGTATTCGAGGTCTTGAATCTCGTATTCCGACGGATAGGGGTGGCCATTGAGCAGAACCAGTGGCGTAAAGTAAATATTCTCTCTGTTGCACCAATCCAATTGGGCTTGCAGTACATGAGAATAATCCTCGGAGGGAAGAGAATTCCAGGTAGCTAGCCAGGTCTTGGCGTCCATTTCTCCATAAATGTCATGCATGGCTTGTCGACAGATCTCCTCCCCTTGCTGGTGAAATAGGGCCAACAATCGATGGGAGATTTGGACAGAGGGGTGGTCTGCCTGTGCCGGATCTACATTGAACCGAATTCTGACCTGGATTTGCTTCCCGACCCTTTGCAACAATTGGTTCATATTTCGATCAACAGCTTTGCAATAATGACAAAGCGGATTGGTAATGATCAGAAGAGAAATCGGTGCATCTGCTGAGGGGTCTCCAAAGACGATTTCTTCCTCAGATATCCAAGGGGTATTCAAGGGATCTTTTTTGCGTAGCTGTGTAGAGAAAATCGCGAACTCTCGCTTGAATTTGAGATACTTGACCGAGATATCTGACAAGCTGTGATTGTCTTCGAGCAGTTGCAGGACAAAGGTGAGGAGAGTGGCCGAAATCAGAAAGGCAAGTCCGAGATTTCCTGCCGAAAGAAAATCAAATGAGGAGAATTCGATCTCCTCTTGAAGGATGGTCAATGGCAGCTGAGCAAGGAGAAGCAGGAGGATCAATGAACAGAGGGTACACCATTGTTTGGCAACGAATGCTTGATAATATAGGGAGAAAATAATAAGAGGGACAGAGAGTAAGGAGAGCAAAAGGAGGACAGGGGAGAGAAGACTCCCGTTGATCAGTTGAAACAATAAGATCCCCGAGAAGTACCACATACTGAGATGACTCAGTTTCAGGCCCTGAATCAGGGAAGCTCCTTTGGACGAAATGACTGCCTCACAATCAATGTTTGGCCCACCAGCGCATACTTTGTTGACAAAGGCATTGGAGCTGCCAAATTCCAATTGGAGAAGACTGATGCTGATGAGCCATCCAAGCATTGTCAGGACTGAATAGAGCATTCCTGTCAGGCTGAAATCATATATTACTCCCCATATTCCAACACCAATCAAACTCGCACAGCCTAGGAGGGCAATTCGGGACATCCTGGGGAGGACGTTTTTTGGCTGATGCGCATTGTCTTCAATGACGATGGCAAGCCCATTCCAGATGTGGAGGAATGCCTCTTCAGTCAATTCTGTCGACCATTTTTGATGAAAGCTGAGGAGATAGGATTCCTGTTTTTTCTCTACCAGGACAAGATTCTCATTTCCTTCCTGGATGACTTGTGCCAAAAAGAAGCTGGGAAGCTGTGCCAGGGCTTCTGAACTTCTGGGGAGCCTGACAGCAAGATTCTCAATCTTGACATGGTCGAACAGGTCCGTAATCGAAATAATGTTTGGGAAATAGGGATGGCTGTTCAGCTGAAGTTGAATTTCCTTGGCTTCGATGAGGTATTTGGCTTGTTTGAGTAAGCGAGAAACCAAGTAGAAGATAGGGGTATGTTCCATAGTAGCTGTAATCGTTTCAGGTGAAAATAATGAATAATACGTAAAATAATTAATTCATTGAAAATTATATTTCGCCGGGATAAAAAATAACGAGCTTCCCTTATGCTTAATAGTCCCTTACTTATTGAGGATATCAACGCTTCCTGATTTTTTTTCTCATATTGACACAATAATTCCCATTCTGATACGAATACTCAGGCAAAATCAGCGTTTTCTCACTTTTACAGAACCTTTTTGGCACTGGAACCGTCTTTGCTACAGTTGGAAGTACTGTCTTTCAACAAAAAAAAACACCTTCACATCTTAGATATGGATCCTATTTTTCTTGCAGAAGTCATCATTGTTGGACTGATCATTGTTGCTCAGATTTGGGTTTTTATTCGGAATCTTCAAGCGATTGGAAGACTTGGCAAGCTCTTCCCCAAAGCGCAGTTGCTTCAGGTAGAAGAGGCCACAGAGGTTGACCTGGAATCAGTCTCTACCACAGCTGTTCCTCAACTCAAAGATGATGGCCGATTCAGTAGTGGCTTTCGGGATATTCTCTATATGACCAATGATTATCTGCGTCGGAACAAAGGTTCCTCTCAAGGCGAACGGCTACAGGAGATCGCAGAGAGAAAATCAGAATCCCAGGAAGAGGCGATTGAAACCAATTTGCCCTTGCCATTGTACATCGGCCTGTTGGCCACCTTTACGGGGGTCATCATTGGATTGATCAAGATTGCCATGGTAGGCGTAAGTGATGCAGCTATTCAATCCTTTATTGGGGGCGTAGTTGTGGGCATGATTGGATCAGCTTCAGGACTACTGTTGACTGTTCGGAGCAATGCTGCCTTCAAAGATCGCAAGGAAGACCGCGACAAAGGCATGGAGACCTATTTCAACTTTTTGCGAACAAAAGTCTTCCATCCAGAATCTGCCCCTGTCCAGGGATCTGTCAAGGGATTGCGGGATTCATTGGCTGCCTTTCAGGATGGATTCGCGCAGTATCAAGGACAAATGAACGAATCGCTGGGAGATACCTTGCGATTGTTCAGTGAATTGAAAGATGTATTTCGGCAAATCCGCTCGATCGAACAAGAACTCAAAGGGATCAATACCTTCCTGCATGGCAATGATGAACTGATCGAAAAACAGACCAAATTTCTCGAATCTTATCATCAGAAAGCCGAATCATTTACCAAAAAACTCGGAACGAGCTTTCAGTCTATTGACAAACAGGTTGGAGCGATGGTCGATGAAAATATCCGGGTACTGGATCAGAGTACCAAGGCTGCTTATCTGAAAATGGACCAATATCTGGCATCTCTGGATGGAAATGACCAGAAGGCCTTTGCGAGAGCCTTGAGCAATGATTTGGCACAAATCAATGACGACATCAAGAATCTTCAGGAAAAAAGCCTGAGCGTCAATGCCCAATTACTGGAACGACTGGCACATGAAGATCAGTCCAGGCAAGTGCTGTCTGCAACCGTGGCTCAACTCAATCGGCAATTGGCCTCTGGTGGAGCAGACCAGCAAGGACTCATGGCCAATCCTGTGGTCAAGACCTTCCTGTTCACTGGAATCGCTGCATTTTTACTCGGAATCGGAAGCGGCGTCTTTTACTTCATTCAAGCCTTTGGCGGCTAATCCGCTATGTCTATCTGTCTCCATCTCAATTGTGAATTATTATGAAAAAAGATAGCAGCCGCCTGTTTTGGGTAAGTTATGCCGATTTGATGACCGCGCTATTCATCGTGGCTCTGGCTCTGTTCGTATTAAGTTATAAAATGTTCAAGATCCGGGCTGCCGCCCTGGTGACAACGGAAGAAGAACTCCGGGTGAGAAGTCTGGAACTGGATGCACAAAGTATTGCTCTGGAAGATCTCAAGCGTAGATTGAGCGAGGAAGAAATGTATGCAAGCTCCCTCATACAGGATTTGAATGCGGAGCGTGCCAGATTGATTGTCATGGAGGAAGAATACAAGAAGTTGCAGGAAATCCAGAAAGCAATTGAGTCTCTGGACCCGAGATACTTTGTCTACCAGCCAGCCTATAAGCGACACGTCCTTCGTACACAAGTGCAGTTTCCCAAAGGCAAAAATACCATTCCTGATACCTATGAAACGACCTTGCTGGAAGCAGGAAAAGCCTTGCAGGGCCTGGTCGACAAGCTTGATCCGAATGACAATGTGAAGTATCTATTGGTGATAGAAGGCATGGCTTCCAGTGATGATTATACCCGCAACTACGAACTGAGTTATGAGCGGGCTTTATCACTGTTCCGACTGTGGGAAGAACGGGGATTAAATTTTGATCCCAACCGGGTAGAAGTGATGATCTCCGGTTCTGGAGAGGGAGGAGTAGGGCGAGATCAGTTCGACGAATCCAAGAACCAGCGATTCCTGATTCAGATTATTCCCAAGATAGGCGAACTCAAGGCGATTGATTATTCCCAAATACAGTTGCCTGCTGATAGTACAGCTATGGATCAGCAAACAGAGATTCCCTGATTGAGTCAGGCTGACAGACGATATCAACGCATACCTTTCTGCAAACAAATGAAGCTGCTCGCTCCTCGGAGTTCGGCAGCTTCGTTGTTGTGAAGGGTCTGTTCAGGCTCAACTAACAACTTCAGTATACCGTTTGCTCAGAAAAAAAGACCGTTCTTCATTGAAAAGCCTCCTTTCAACTGACATTTCCCGAGGGAGGGGTCTTTCCTGCCGTTATTGTAGCATACCAACAAAACAAAACCACAATGGAAAGCTTAATAGAAAAGGGAGTCTTGTCAAATGCGAAACGTTTCCACATACGTCTGACCACAGCAATTCGCATGATGATTGCGACAGTCATTTGTCTGATATGTTCTGCCTCTCTATTTGCAGCTAGCCCAGTGAAGCCGCTGAGCAATAAGGTTCTGAAGACCATCGAAGGCAAATACGACAAGGAGACTCGGAAGATGTTCAGTGGAAAAGGGAGCGAAAAAAATGTTCTGGCCTTGAAGCGCTTGATCGCAGAAGAAGTGAATCCTGATCTGGCCATCTCTGCCATCAGAATGTACAATCAGGCGAGAAGCTACCGCTCAGGAAGCAAGCAAAGAAGAGCGGCAATCAGAGAGATGGAAGTCTTGTTTTCGAGCAGCAACATCTGCTGGAAGAAGGGGCGCGATATTGTGATTGGGGCAAGCACCGCGATTGCAGCGAGAAAGTCCAGAACCGTACAGAATACCTATCAGAATCCCAATAAGCCTTCTTGCCGCTCAAAGAGAACCGTAAGCAAACGAGCACCGAAGGTAAAATTTCAGGATTCTGATCGTCTTGCCGAGAATGTTCTCCTAACCAAATTGAGAGGAAATATCACACATAGCCTCTCACCATCCCTCAGTTAAGAGCCTTGTCTGAGAAAAAAATACCTCCTAAAAATTCTCAGCACAGATGCCAAAACAGTCTCTAAGAATCCTCCCCTTTTCTTGCTTTCCTCTCAACTGAACCTTCCTTTTTCTTTTCTCATTCAAGCATGTGATCTTCTATCTTGCGTGGATAAGAGATCACATGCTTGGTCGTATCCAATCTGCTTTGAAAGGGACTAGAATGTGCAGGTATTCGTATTGCCAGAATTATTGATGGTAATTATCCCTCCTAAAATCAGCGCATACAGATGGGCACTTCCATTTTCATTGCAGAAACACCAAAATAGGTTAACATCCAGCCCACTGATGATCTGATTTTGCTGATCATCCACAACGTCATACAGAATGCTTGCTACTGGCATACTAACCACATGAAATCCGTTGCTATAACAGCCTGTATAGTCTCCCCCTCCCTGAAACCTAAGGTACTGACCTTCCTCCAATCCAGATATCATAATCATCCCATCGCAATCATCTGAGGCGTCAATATCTAAGGTGCAAGGAGAGGAGGGAGGTGCCGTTTTGTTGGCATTTGGGGATGCCACATCTGCTTCCGATAGCATTTTCATCGATTCAGGGTGTACTTCCTGACAAGAAGTTGTGATGAATACAACTCCCAATACGAGTAGTATCAGTAAAATTCTCATGACTTTGAGGGTAAGATGAGTGAAGAAAAAACAAGAATTGGTAAGGATTACCCTCTTAATGTACTGGGATGCCAGATGGTAAACAGTTGTCCATTTATTAGGGATGAAAACAACTAAACTTGTGAAGGGCAGTCGGCAGAATCCCCAATCAGATCAGAGCATTTCTGTTTGTGATCCCTGAAAGGCTTTCTGATTAGGCTTTTTTGAGGCTTTTTCCTGAGATAGGGAAAAGAATTGCCCTTTTTCCATTCGGCAAAACGATCTTCTATATTCTTCCCCTTTTTCTCCAAATATTCAGGATGAGATGTCTTCAGGCACAAAATTCTCCCTATATTGCAGACTGAATCACCTAACTCACTACGATGAATTTCGAATACTCTCCCAAAGTTCAGGAACTGCAAGAACGGCTCAACAATTTCATGGATGCGCATATCTATCCGGTGGAGAAGGAATATGCAGCTTGGGTACATGACCCACAACATGCCTGGAAAATATGGCCAGGTCTGGAAGAACTGAAAAATATTGCTAAGGTAGAGGGATTGTGGAATTTGTTTTTGCCAAAAGGATATGGAGAACTGAGTCCGGGATTGACTAATTTGGAATATGCTCCATTGGCTGAGATCATGGGGAAAGTTCAATGGTCTTCGGAAGTATTCAATTGTAGCGCCCCAGATACGGGGAATATGGAGGTGCTGGCCAAATATGGAAATGCAGCCCAACAACAACAATGGCTCGAACCCTTGATGAATGGGAAGATTCGATCAGCATTCTTGATGACAGAGCCAGAGGTAGCTTCCTCAGATGCGACGAACATTCAGACATCCATTGTGTCTGATGGAGATGATTACGTGATCAATGGACGCAAGTGGTGGTCCTCTGGAGCGATGGACCCCAGGTGCGACATCTTTATTGTCATGGGAAAAACAGATCCCTCGGCAGATCGATACAGCCAACAAAGCATGATTCTCGTGCCAAAAGATACGCCAGGGGTTACCGTACTTCGGCCATTATCTGTGTTTGGTTCTTATGACTCGCCTCACGGCCATGCAGAAATTCTGTTGGAGAATGTCCGTGTGCCCAAATCCAACCTGCTTCTTGGGGAGGGAAGAGGATTTGAAATTGCGCAAGGACGCCTTGGACCAGGTCGGATTCATCACTGCATGCGCCTGGTAGGAATGGCACAACGATCTCTGGAAATGATGTGTCAACGTGTATCAGAAAGAAAGGCTTTTGGTCGATTCACCAAGGATTTCAGCAGCATTCGTCAGGATATCGCACGATCCAGATGTGAAATAGAGCAAGCCAGACTCTTGACATTATCAGCCGCAGACAAGATTGATAAAGAAGGCATCAAAGGAGCCAAAAGTCTGATTTCCATGATCAAAATTGTCGCTCCAAGCATGACACAGACTGTTGCAGACAGAGCGATGCAGGCTTTTGGAGGAATGGGATTGAGTGGAGATACCCCCATCGTCGGATATTTTTCAACAGCAAGGGTAATTCGCCTGGCAGATGGTCCCGATGAGGTCCACATGTATCAGCTTGGTCGAAATACTGTCAAGGAGTATGCGAGGGCAGCTGTAGAAACGAGTTGATATACGCTAAGAGACATTCGGCTAAAGGATTTTCCGAAGTTGTTGGAAGGCTTGCTATGATTTCGAATCACCTTATAAGTCCTCAAGCAAGCGAATGGCGCGCTCCTGATAATAGGGGCTACCATTTTTGGCTAATTCTGTCAAGTCCACTTTGGCTTCTTCCAGCCTTTTCAGTCGAATTTTGGCAAGAATCCCATACCATTTACCTGAGTTTTGATAATAATCAGAACTCAAGGCTTGCCACTGCTCCAAGGCATTTTCTTCTTGCTTGATTTGCAAATATGAAATCCCCAAAAAGAACCTCAATTCATCAATCTGTGAGCTAGCTGTGTGAGGAAGCAAGCTTTCATAGGCTTCTACAGCCTGGACATATTCTCCTTTGGCATACAGAGAATTAACCATGGCCACAGTGAGAGAATCAGACTGATCGATTTTTCGAATAGTTGGGGTTTCTGGATGTTCATAATGTGCTACAAACAATTCTTCGGGAGATAGAGGACTAGGTCGCAGAAAGAAAAACCCTAGACCAAGTATTAAGGCGATTCCTGCGGCCATGGACATCCAGGCATAGGACGAAAATACAGGCTGCCTTTGTTGGGTTTCCCACTTGTCCCACTCTTTGCCCAACTCCTCTTTTTGAAGGTTGCTTCCTGCTTGGTGAATAGCATATCTGGTCCGAAGAGACTGATCCAGGAGATCTTTCAACTCAGGTTTGCTGGCAACTTCTCTCTCAAATTCTTTTTCCTCCTCCGATGTCATCGATCCAGCAAGGTATTGATCAATTTTTTTTAGCGTAAACGTTTCTTCCATAGGATCAGACTTATCGTTAATGAAATTAGTCCCTCATTGCGCTCAAATATGATTGAATCAGCCCTTTTTTTTGTTTGAGTTTGTCAAAGATTTGTCTTGCGCACTGTGAATCAATTGACGAAGGTTTTCCAAACATCTATATCGCTTACTGGAAACGCTTTGCGCGGTCTTAAATCCAATTTTTCTGGCGATTTCTTCAGGTGACAGTTGTTGAAAGTCTCTTAAGATCAGAATCTGTTTGCAATTGCCGCCCAATTGATCGAGCCAGTGATACAGTTGAGCAATCTTTTCTGAGACAATCAGTTCCTGCAAGCGATTTTGGGCAGAATCTGGCAAGTTGGGAATTTCATGACTCCATTCAGGTTGAACTCTCTGGTCCTTGTGATGCTGTTTGATGCAATAGTTTGAGAAAATTCGGTACATATAGGTGCTGAGTTTGCTGTCTTCCCGAAACTTTCCTTCACGGATTTGTCTACTCACCGCAGTCACAGCATCAATGTATGCGTCCTTTGCTGCTTCCTTGGAGATATTGAATTTCTTAATGCCTTTGAATACATATCCTCCATATTGATGCAGCAGTCTTTTGACCCATTTTTCATGTTGAATTCCTCCTGCTTTTAATCCTGTTAAGAGCTCTTGATCTGAATATTTTTTCTCTCCTCTGTTGGACATAAGGTATTCTTGCCAAATACAGTGGCCTAAAGATAAGAAGAATTTCAACGCTAAGAGACAGTTTTGGAATCTGAGCTGAGAATTTTCAGGGTGCATTTTTTTCTCAGACAGGGCTCTTTTTTGTTCTCCTAGTGGTGCTATGAGAACAAAAAAAGCTGTAGGATGAGGAAAAAAGACGCATACAAAAAATAAGTGATAGATGTTCAAAACAGTCTTTTTTTGCATGAAAATAAGCAGATCCCCTAATGAAAAGGAGGCAGATTCGATGTAGAAATGAAAAAAAAAGCAGGTGGATGATTAGTGGGCAAGTTGGGAAGGAACAAATGAAAGTGTCATTACCATAGCAAAGCTCTACACCTAAAGTCACAACATTATGAGAATTGTCAATCATTATGAATCCAAAAAAGTATGGCTTGCTTGTATGCCTCCTGGCGTACATTCTGGCACAAGGAAACGCCTATGCGCAGACCTCTTCGGTGGAATACCCGGAGGTTTTGCCCCCTTCCCCTGAGGCTTCGGCTTTTGCCAAGTATGGGGAATTGCCCGTGAGTACCTATTCAGGCACTCCGAATATCGAAATTCCGATATTCAATGCATCCTACGGCGACATTAACTTGCCGATCGCCCTTCAGTATCATGCCTCGGGTATCAAGGTCGATGAAGAAGCCAGCTGGGTAGGCCTTGGGTGGGTCTTGCAAGCTGGCGGAGTCATAACCCGCACGATCATGGGCAAGGATGACTTTCACAATCCCACCTACTTCACTTCCTCCCTGCCTGATTTCGAGAAATCCCTAATTGGGTCCTATCCTGGTTACACAGGTCCCAGCATTTTCAATTTTGATTGCGATTTTGAGTATCTCAACTTTCTCAACATCCCCGACAATCTGCAATCCAACAATTCTGGACTCGATTTCCAACCTGATCAGTATACCTACAACTTCGGAGGATTTGCAGGTACATTTGCCGTAAAACGCAGCACTTCTGGTGATCCAGAAACCATTTTTGCCAATAATTTTGAGAAACTTCAGTTTAAACCGATCTGGAATATCTCGGAAGTAACCATCGAAGGCTTTGAGGTGACAGATCCTGATGGATTTGTCTATACCTTTGAAGAAATGGAGTTCAATTATGAGCTCTCTCCCCCTAGTCCTTCAGCCTGGTATCTGACCAGCATCGAATCATCAGCAGGTAAACGTATTGACTTGTCATACATTCGAAGGAGCGCCAATGTCTCCAATATCGGTGCAGTAAGAGGAACGGGAATTACCCCCATATGCGTCGTAACGGGTGGATCGGGCACCATTGGAGGCTGTCCAACGAATTTCAGTTCAGAAGTGATTTTTCAAACGCCTCGCCAATATGATATTCCAGTTCTATCCGAGATCGATTTTCATTCCGGTGTGGTGAAATTTCACTCCACCAATACGCAACGCTTGGATCTTCCCGGTGGAAATCGCTTGAACAGCATAGAAGTATTCATGAAGAAGGCCAGTGGATCTCTGGAAAGCCTGCCAGCGAAGAAATTCCAGTTTGCCTATGATTATCTGAAATCTTCAGGATTGCCCTCACAGTGGGATATCGATGGCGCCACCCAGTTCTTTCCCTACACAGATGAGCATCTTGGTTGGCGACTCAAACTTGAGAAGGTGATTGAAGCCAGCAATGATGGTTCCATTCCACTCGGCAATTGCCCAACTCACTCTTTCTCCTATATCGAAAGCCCAAGCCTCCCAGCAAAGACTTCTTTGGCAAGGGATCACTGGGGCTATTTCAATGGGAAAACTGGCAATACAGAATTGCATCCAGAATTCAAGGGAATTATCGCGCAGTTTTTCAACCAATATTATGAATTTGATGGGGCTGATCGAAAAGCAAGTCCCAACCATTCCAAGGCCTTTAGCCTGGAACAAATCACTTATCCAACAGGAGGAACAACAAGCATTACCTATGAAGGCAATACTTTTGACTATTTGGCCTCCTCGGAGCATGATGATTATGCGGATTATGTTTCAGAACAGAGTTCACAAATTGACAATGGGACCATTGTCTTATGGCAGCCCGGGACCGTTGATTTCACGGTTGGGCCTTCCAGTACGCCAAATGGATTTTCCGAGGTGGAGATTGAGGTGACATTTGTTTGTGATCAAAATAACGGTTGCCCTACGAATGGAGACCAATCAGTGGCTTATGCACGAGTTTATAAGTCTAATTGGCAGGAAGTTCCCAATTCCATATTGACACTGGACAATGCAAGCTGTCTCAACGACTGCAACGAGCGCAAGGCGACACTTACTTTGAACCTGGCTGCAGGAGATTACTTTGTCAAAGCAGCAACCAATCATGCCAATATCCCTTATGTAGATGTCAGAGTAATACAAGGAACGATTGCCAATATTATCCAGGGTGGAGGACTCCGCGTCTCAGAATTGATCACCCATGATGGAGAAGATGTTGCCAATGATATCCATCGAATTTTTGAGTATCACTATTGGGAAGACAGAGATGGTGATGGAACGGATGAAGAGTACTCATATGGGAGACGATTGGCCAGACCGATTTACGGCCGATTTTCTGGCAGTAGCCAATGGGAAGAAGGCATCGATGGAGGGGGGACTACACAATGTCTGGAAACATTGTACCTTCAATTTAACATTTCTGCGAACAGCCTTGCACCATTACGCGGATATGGGGGCATGATTGGTTATGATAAAGTGGTGGAAAAATTTGGACGAAATGGTACCCAAACGGGCATTCATGGGAGATCGGAATACCATTATCACAACCAACCAGATGTGGTGAAAAGTTATTTTTTTCGAAGACCTCCAGGACTCCCCAATTTTCCTCATGAGGAAAGTAGTTTGAATGGCATGTTGAAACTGCAAGAAGATTACTCGAGTACGGATCAGCTGGTGAGAAAACTTGAAAATAGCTATTCTGCCTATTCAACCAAGGAAGCGATTATGGGAATCTATCAGGAAGCCTATAATGTATCCTCAGATGGAAGCTGTGGGGTGATTCCTAGTCCTTGTCAGGTCATGTCTTTTATTTATCCGGTTGCTTACAAAACATGGCCACGACTGTTTACCTCAGCAGAGACGATCTACGCCTCAGAGGGTTCTGGTTCAGTAAAGACCTCAACGCTATTCCTGTATGATGCCAATCTGAAGCAGGTTCGAAGCAAATCAATGAGTAACTCTGATGGATCTGTTTACAGAACAGAATTTCGATATGCAGAAGAAGGTGGAACTGGGGTACCTGCAGAGATGTATGATCCATTGAACCCAAACTTCAAGCATATGTTAGGGATAGTCGTTGAAGAAACTTCCTTGCTGACAGGCAGTCCGATAGGACGGACAGTCAAAAACTTTCAATATGATGTCGCTGGAGACAGAATTCTGATGGGCAATACACAGATGTTTCCGACGGCGAATTCAGAGATGATTCAAATGAATTATGAATATGATGATGATTCCAATTTGGAGCAGGTGCAACGAGATGTCGGTCAGCCACAATGCTTTTTGTGGGGATATCATGAAAGTCTTCCCATTGCCAGAGTCATCAATGCCGAGGAGCGAGAAGTAGCCTATACAAGTTTTGAGGAGGAAGGAGAAACCTTTGTGGGGAATTGGATCATCAATTCTTCAAACGGAGGATGGGGATCTTCAAATGCCAAAACGGGTAGATTCAGTTTTGATTTGACGCCCGAAAGAAGTTTGGGGAGATATATCCCAACTACCGGGACTTATATTCTGAGTTATTGGGTGAAAGGGGCCAATCCAAGTACCAATCTCAGTAGAACCTTGATTCACAGCTCAGAACCGGACAAAAATGGCTTTGTTTATTATGAGTACGAAATCTACGCGAATGCCGGATCTACCTTCGGACTCACCGGAACTGGCTATAATGTGAGCCTGGATGAAGTCAGACTGTACCCTGAAAAAGCACAAATGAGCACCCTATGTTATGATGAAGACCACATGATTCATACACAGACAGACGTCAATAATTTTTCCATCTACTATACATATGATGGACTGAATCGTCTGGTAGAAGTGCGTGATCAAAATGGCTTCCTGGTTCAGGAATACGATTACAAATATTATACAGAATAATTCAGCTTTTTAGGAACTGAAATCCAGCAGGCTTTTGGCCTTCGGGACTTGATCAGTTCAATACACGAAGCAAAAAAAATAATTTATCATGTTAGCAATCAATCATTCATTCCCCATAAAGGGAGTGTGGAACAGGTACATCTTAACAGGACTTATCTGTCTCCTCTTTCAAAACTCGCAATCCCTCTTAGCCCAGAATCATATTTGGCTGGAGGCAGAATGCGGACAACTCGGTAGCAACTGGATCAGTCAAAGCAACTCTTCTGCATCTAATAGCAGTTGGGCTGTCTTGCCAACGAGTAATGGAACGGATCAATACAGTGGTCCTTCCACCAATCCAGCGGACTATCTGACCCTGAATTTTACGGCCAATGTGGCAGGTTCATATCGAATCTATTTTCGACATCAGGCACCCGATGGAGATCATAATTCCTTTTGGATTCGGGTCAATGGCGGCGCCTGGGATGCTTCAGAGTTGCATTTTGGAGCCAATCTGCAATGGAGTCATATGAATACCTCCGCGAATTTGGGGATTCCTGTCAACATCAATTTGGTCCAGGGAGCCAACACCATTGAGATCACACATCGTGAACCTGGTGCGCCGCTCGACAAGCTTTTACTCTCCTATCAAAACAGTACTGTTCCATGGGGGGTAGGTACACCAGGGGACAATTGTACGACCTCCAGTGGTCCTTTCGCCAGTATGAGTGCCAGCCCGACTACAGGGACAGCACCCTTGTTTGTCAGCTTCTCCAGTGCCGGCTCATTTGATCCGCAAGGAGATCCATTGACATATTCCTGGACATTTGGTGATGGACAAACCAGCAATTCTGCCAACCCAACTCATACCTATTTTCAATCTGGCACTTATACTGCCAGCCTGACCATAGATGATGGTAACGGCAATAGTGATCAGGTATTTGAAACCATTACGGTTGCCGCACCACCTTCTTCCACTTCCATCTATCTGGAAGCTGAATGCGGGATAGTGGGTTCTAATTGGCAGACTGTCAATGATGCCTCAGTCTCTAATGATTCCTATGTGAATTATCCCTCCGCTCCGATCGCCAATCAGCAAGCACCCTCAGATCCGGCTGACCAGATTCACTACACTGTAGATATAGACAATGCTGGATCATACAAAATGTATTTCCGACAATTGTCTGCCACCATATATGCCAATTCAATCTGGGTTCGAATCAATCAAGGGAACTGGGTAGCGTGTGGCTTTGCGGCAGGTCCAACCTATGCCTGGTATCAATACAATGACAACAACGACATGGGGCCACCCACCGATGTGAACTTGAATGCAGGACAAAACACCATTGAGATTGCCTATCGAGAATCAGAATGTAGGTTGGACAAAATCTATATTACCAATGGAACGAATGTGCCCGCTGGTGAAGGCCCTGCCGCGAACAATTGTACAGGCACACCCAATTCTCCGCCAACGGCTTTCTTGACTGCCAGTCCTTTGACAGGATTTGCCCCATTGGTCGTCAATTTTGATGGAAGTGGTTCTACCGACCCTGATCAGGATCCTTTGACCTATCACTGGGATTTCGGCAATGGTGTTCAGGGAAATGGTGGATCGACCAATACGCATACTTATACAGCTGCTGGAACCTATACCGCTACCCTGACGGTGGATGATGGGCAAGGAGGAAGTGATCAGGCAACTGTCCAGATTGTTGTTTCCAATCCTCCAAATGGAGAAGCTGAAATTTGGTTGGAAGCTGAATGTGGAGAAAGAGGGGCAAACTGGACTCAATATCAGGCCTTTGATGCTTCTGGAGAAGCCTATGCTGTCCATACTGGTAGCAGTGGGCAGTTTGGTTCTCCTTCCAGCAATAGTGATGATTGGGTCAGTTATGATCTGAGGGTATTGGATGCAGGACCATATTGGATCTATGTCCGTCATTTGTCCCCCACTAGCAATAGTAATTCTGTTTGGATGCGTGTCAATGGAAGTCAACAACTGGAAACATTTTTGCCGGAAGGGAATAGCTATGACTGGGATTTGGCGAATGATGCCAATTCTCCTGTTTCTGTCTATCTGAATGCAGGTCCTAACACGTTGGAAATCTCACATCGAGAACCCGGAACCAGGATTGACAAATTTTTCATTACACAAACACAAATTAGCCCTCAATACCAAGGCGGGAATGCGAATAACTGTGGTGATTGTGGACAGGACGACGTCATCTGGGCAACACCCACTACAGGCAAAAACAGAATCATCAGCCGAAGGTATCGAAAGGCTGTTGAGCAACAAACTGAGGTAAGCCTAGCCCGAGAGATCGAACAGGAAGTGGAGTATTATGATGGAATAGGAAGAGCCATTCAGGAAACGGATGTACAATACAGTCCAGCCTTACAGGATGTCGTTCGCTTTCGGGAATATGATAGTAAAGGAAGAGAAGCGCATAAGTATTTGCCTTACACAGATCCCGCTGATGGAGGCTGGAGAGGCCAACTTCCTAGCCAGGAAGGACTGCAAAGCAGTTTTTATCAAAATAATTTCTCCCACTATGGACCTGATCTGGCGAATCTCAAAGAAGTCAAAATCTTTGAGGAATCTCCCTTGAATCGTTCAATTACTACAGTGAATGTTGGTATCGAATGGGAACAGAGGGAGCAACAATACTTGATCAATGGAAGCAATGAGGTATTGAGTTTTGGATTGTCTCCCTCTATCCCACGAACGGCATCCTTCTACACAGCAAATACTTTGTTCAAAAAGAAGGACGTAGATGAGAATGGTCATGATAAGCTCACGTATTCTGATAAATTGGGTCGGACCATCCTGGAGGTCTCCTATGTAGATAACCAAACCCCAGCTCAGACCTACTACATCTATGATGCCTTTGGTTGGGTGGCGTATATATTGCCTCCTGAAGCGACAAAAGAAGTCATCGCCAACGGAAATACCCTGACCCAAAGTATTCTAGACAAATGGTGTTTTCAGTTTAAACATGACAATCGACGGAGAATGATTGAGAAAAAAGTTCCTGGAGAGGAGGAATGGACGTATTTTGTCTATGATAAATTGGATAGGGAAGTAGCTGTGCAGGATGGCAATCAGAGAGAGGTGGGAAGATGGATCTTCACCAAATATGATGAACTCGATCGCTCAATCATGACAGGACTTTGGGATTCTCCTTCCAATATTGGAAACAGCAGGACAGACATTCAATCAGCGATAAATGCCCAATCCATCATCAGTGAATCTCCTCAATCTGGCGGAATACATGGATACAGCAATCAGGTCATCCCAAATCCGAATAATGCCAACTCATTGGTACTTGCTGTTAGTTATTATGACGATTATGATACAGATGGAAATACCGGCAACGGACCAGAACATTCCTTTGTTGAAGAGTCGGGAATAGCCTTGCCAGCCGTAAGGGAACGATTGAGGTCCATAATTACGGTAGTCAAGGCAAGGGTATTGGATAGCAATCCTGTCGAATGGCTTAATACCAGAACCTTTTACAATGAATATGGGCAAGAAATTCAAACCCAATCTGATCATTTGCATGGGGTAGATATCCAAAGTCAAAAAGTCAACTTTATTGGAGAAGTGGAGCAGACCTTTTTGCGCCATCAGGGTCCTGGAAATACTGAGCAGGTCAGAAAGGAGTATTGCTATGACCATCGCGGACGTCTGATTCAGCTTCGGCAGCAGGTCAATGATGATCCAGAATTGGTTCTTGCGGAGCATGCTTATAATGAGTTGGGAGAATCCTTGTCCAAGCAATGTCATTCCACAAACAATGGAGACTCATTCCTTGAAAACTGCACTTTTACCCATAACATTCGAGGGTTCATGACGGATATCAATGATGTAGATGCTTCTTGTGGCTCTACGGGTTTGTTCAGCATGCGTTTGGGCTACAATGAAGACAATACCTTCAGCCCACCTGTCATTCATGGAAATGAAAATGGAAACATCACCTTTCAACTTTGGCGATCAGCGGATGATTGTTCTCTTCATGGCTATGCCTATGATTATGACGACATGGACCGCTTGACCAGTGCCCATTATCGACGAAATGCAAATGGCTCATGGAACCATGATGTTGATAGATATTCCACTTCTTACAGTTATGACCTGAATGGAAATATCGAGGGTCTGTCTCGGAATGGAAAGAATGGCGCAGGAAGCAATGCCTATGGACTCATGGACGACCTGACCCTCACTTACCAGGCAAATCATCCCAATCGATTGGCTTCTGTTAGCGATGCTGCCAGCCACGCTCCTCAGACTGGCATTGACGAATTCATTGATGGTTCTTCAGGATCAAATGAGTACGACTATGACCCCAATGGAAACATGACCCAGGATCAAAACAAGTTCATCAATGCGGATTACAATTATCTGAACAAACTGGACCATATCAGCTTTTATGGTGGACCCAATGCTGGTTCCAGTATCAGCTATATTTATGATGCGCTAGGAAACATCCTTCAGAAAACTGTCAATAGTTCCTCATCTGTTACAACAGATTATATTGCTGGATTTCATTATGTGAATGGAACGCTGGAGTTCTTTCCACATGAGGAAGGGCGTATGGTACATGAAGGCAATGATGTCTTCCGTTCAGAATATGTCTATGAAGATTACCTGGGCAATGCCCGCCTGACTTTCACTGACCTGAATGATGATGGTACCATCGATACCAATCCCGCCAATCAGGAAATCGTACAGGTGGATCACTACTATCCATTTGGTCAGCGCATGGCTGGAATCAGCTCAGTGAATGGCCTGCTCAACCGCTATCGGTACAATGGCAATGAGCTCCAAGATGAACTAGGTCTGAATTGGTATGACTATGGAGCGAGAATGTATGACCCAAGTGTGGGGAGATTTACCAGCGTAGATCCATTGGTCAATAAGTATGTTGGAATCAGTCCATTTGCATATGTTGCCAATACCCCAACCAATGCCATTGATCCAGACGGAAGATATATTTTGTTCATCGGGGGCTTGCGGCTCTGGAAGCAAAAAGCAGATCAAAGACAATGGTTAGGAGGATTCAAAATCCATACTACAGATGTCTATGATTATTGGTCAACAGACGAAAATACTTTTGGAAGACCTGCGAATATAGCTGCTTATTATCAGGATAAGTATAGGGACTACAATGTTGGATTTACAAGTGGTTCCTCAAAATGGAAGTCACAAGCCGGCGATCGAGAAGCGGACGGGGAAAAGAAGGCAGAACTATTCCATGAAATGGTCCAGCAGGGAAAAATTAAATTGAAACAAGGAGAAACGATCAAGGTAATCTCACATAGCCAGGGGGGTGCCCATGCCGCAGGCTACGTTCGGAAATTACTGAGCTATAAGGATGAGAATGGGAACTCAATTTATAAAGTTGAGGTGATAGAGTACATTACTCCTCATCAGCCAACCGATATCAATCATCCAGAAGGGGTTCGTGGCATTCAATATAGCCATCCCAGTGACGCAGTTTCATCAAAACCTCCGAAGTGGATGCGCAAGCGTAATGGCGGTTCAGAATTTGGCAAGATTGATGGAATCAGTGATGATGATTTTTATGATGAAGATATTATGGGGGGAGAAGGACAACCTCCATGCGAAGGACCTGGATTTAATCAAAATCGTTGTGGTCATAATGTAACAGATAATGATAGATTCATCAGACAATCGGAAAGGAATAGTCCAAGAATATATCGTCCAAGAAGATAGTAAGTTGGGCTAAAGATTCCTCATTTACTAGCTGACTACTTTCGCGGCAGGTTGAAACCTGCCGCGATTTTTTCTTTGAACAATTTCCCGAGGAATTCCGCTGATCCTGAAATCATACAAGCAAAAGGGAGGATTCATTCTGAACTGCTCCCTTCTAGATGTTGAGCTTGTTGGTGTTATGTTTCTCCCAAGGACAGCGAGGAGGCAATTGAGGTTAGGTAATTCGCTCTGCTAATTGATGGTTACCCTGGCCATTATATCCAACATACCCCAAACGAATTAGCAGGAAAATCCCCAAAAGCAGGAATACATGCCAGGCTTTCAGGATATCACTCCGTCTTTTCGTTTCCCCCACATCCCCAACTAATACAAAATTGGCCCAGAGACGAGGATCTGTCAAATGATCAGGAGAAGTTTCCAGAAAATCCAGTTTCGCCTTCTGTAGAGCAATATCTTTTGGATATCCTTTGGCTAAATACTCATAAAAAAGCGGCATCAACTCTTTACCTACCACATCTCTGGTCTCCCACAGACTCATCACAGTAGAAGGACAGCCTGCATACTGAAAGGCCCGCGCCATGCTCTGCACCCCTTCTCCCTTGACAAATGATCCATAGCCAGAATGACAAGCGCTCAAAACCACCAGATTAGCCGAGAGCTTCATATTGTACAACTCATAAGCGTACAATTGTTGGTTCTCAGAGGTGTCAGATGAAAACAACAAATGGGATTGCAAAGGAGAGTTCGGATCATGGAATCCATGCATGGCCAGATGAAGAATATTGGATTTGGGACCCTCTGTGAGAAAGGCTGCTTTGCTTGCTTGTTTCCCAAGAAAGATCTTCCCCTTTTCTAATTGTCCTATTAACTTGATCTCTTCCTGATTGTATGGCAGATGCAGGAACCCATCATATGCGGGCCCAAAGCCAGCAAAAGGAATGGACGGAGTTGCTTGTTGTCTTTCCTGCAGGAGCAAAGAAGCAGAGTTGGCATAGGAAATCGCATATTCTTCAATCACATATGCCTTTTTGCCTTTTTGATCCTCAAACTTCAGGATGTCAAAAGGCAAATAATTCAGAAGCCCATCCGGAATGATGATGAGCCGGGAGATTCCAGACATGTGTTCAAGCGCGGGAGCGAGAAACCAGGCATAGCACTGATTCAGGCTAGCAGATAAATCAAAGGTGGGGAGAAGGATTGTTTCTGAATGGAGGTAATCCAGGATTTGATTAAGTTGTTGTTCTTGCGCAGAAGAAAAAGAAATTTTGTTGAATTGCATATGGGCAGGGGCAATAACAATCTGATAAATCACTTCATTCCCCCAATAATATTCTAGAAGACCAGATCTTTCCCTGGTCAATTTCTTTTGAAGAGAAGGCAAATCAGTATCGGGTGAATAGGAAGCAAGTTTGACATAGGTAGGATATTCTTGCTCCAGGTAATCATAGAACAGATGGAGGTCTTCTGAGAAGGTTTCCACTTGATATTTGTAATAGGCGAGAGTTAAGGAGTCTGTATCTGTATCAATGCGTTTATTCTGATAGGCCTGCCAATAAAAATTGAGATCAGATGTTAATTTTTCCTCTCTTTTTGTAAGGGAATCGGGAATGTTGGCAAATTCCAGGGCATATTCCCTTTGGACAGATTGTTGAAGCAGAATACTCTTACTTGCCTCAGCCAACTGAAAGGCATGATAGACAAAGGAATTGCTGCCGGTTTCCTGGTACATCCGATAACAAGCCTCCATGCCAGATTCACAAATGATTGCAATTTGTTCTGCCCAATATTCTTTGGAATGTTGATCGCGATTTGATTTTAGAATTGACTTGGAAACGGCCAGGGCTGTTTGACAAATATGTAAGCTCCTCAATAAGTCCACATGATTTTGTGCAGGGACCCCTAAACAACAAATCAATTGCCTGTGGAGTAGGTCCAAATAAATAACGGGATGGATGACAGCGTCTGGCTCAGGCAATGCCCCTGATAAAGTACTAATGGAAATGGCCTCAATTCCTTTGTCATAATAATGTATGGCCTCGTTCTCTTTTCCTTTTTGTTCAGCGATTTGCCCCAACAGAGAATAGGTGTTTGCCAATTCTGTATGAAGAGTTACCTCGAATGTTTTGAATATATCCAGTGCTGCTGTTACATATTCATTGGCCTTGTTCATGTTATTCAGCTCTATTTGGTACCCTGCCCAGAAGTTATAGAGGGTAGCCAGGCTCATGGGAAATTCATGGGTGTTGTACCACTGTTCTGCCTTGAAAAAATATGTTTCTGCTATTTCTTTGTTTCCCAGATGTACATGGATGCTTGAAGCCAACTGGAATAATTTTCCCTCGAAATCTGATGCTTCATACCGATATCCAGTATTTGGTTGGCTGTTGAGAGTTAGTTGTAAATAATGAAAGGCTGAATCATTTTGTCCCATTTGATTGAAAACGCTTGCCATGTTCATATACTTCAATCGTCCGCTTAAGCCCCTTCGATAGTACCTCAGTGCTCTTTGCCAATCACCACGTTGGGTGTATACCATCGCCATGGTATTTGCCCAGTATGACTCCAAATGGGGCCGATTTTGGGACTGGATAAGTGGTTTTTGTTGCTCAAGTGTTTCAATCAGTTCTGTTTGATTTCCTTTTTTTTGGTGAATATCATTGAGAATTTGATATGCCCCTAAGCGAAGATTTCCCGCTTCATAGTCTGGAAGATTTTCTGATAATTCGAGGACGGTATGGCAGTAGGCAAGCGCATCTTCATATTCTTCCAGATTAGAGGTCAACATAGCTAGATGCAGATATAAATCATGATTCAGGGTATCTATATGCTGATCATAGATCTCTCTGGCCTTTCGTGCATGGAATCGCATTTTTTTAAGCTCTCCCGAGTATAGATAATGCGTAAACAATCCAAAATGGGATTTGCCAACCAATAAATTCGTAGGTGCCAAATGTTGGTGCATAAGCGATTGTGAATAAGCAATCAGGCTGAGCATGCTATCGATTTCTTTGTCAATCTGATACAGGCTGCAAGTATTCAAATAATGACTAATAGCCCGATCCCATTGTTGTTCGGCTGCAAGGAGATCTCCTGCTTTTCGGTACCAAAAAGCCGCACTGTCTCGTTGGAAGACTTTATGAAACTCGAACGCTTTGCTTTCAGCTTGTTCAATCGCGGCAAGAGAAGTGGAGGAAATGGCGAAGGAAGTGCTAACAAAAAATATAGACCCGAATAAAAAAAAATAATAAACTCGCATAGAATCAATGAATTGGTTGTACGTAATCATTGATGTGGAAGAGCAGGAGTGCGTAAACAGTCCTTTAGGACTGCAAGAATATCTGTCCTCAGCTAAAAAGTGGCAAAGGATCGATTCAATCCCTTGTTTCTGCCGACAACAATAAATTCGAAAAAATCTTTTGCCAGCTGATTAGTTCATGGGAGTTGAGGGAACCAATGATATCAAAGCCGGCTCTCTACAGCACCCAGAATACCATGTTTTTTTATTCACTCCATGAACCAATAACAATCATGAACCCTAGCTAAGCACAATTGTATGCTTCTTCCCAAACAAGATTTGCTCTACAAGCAACTTGACTGTTGCTGATCTTGGCGGATGAACATACCCCTCTGACCTCCACAGTCAGACCTTATCACTTTTTTTCATTATAACCCGCTTACCAAATATGAAAACCAATTTCCTACTGGGAAAAGGACTTCCTATGTACTTTTTCCTCCTGCTGCTGCTCAGTAGCACTTCGTCGAGGGTATGGTCCCAAGCTTCCCCTCCAGAAACAGATATTGATCAACTTGTTCAGGTCCCGCTTTCTCCTGAAGCAGGAGCCTTTGCCAAATATGGCAGTGTTCCTGTGTCGATGTATACAGGAACGCCCCAGATTTCTGTTCCATTAGGGAGCATTTCCGGGCGAGAAATGAATGTGCCGATCTCCCTTACTTATGATGCTTCCGGCGTCAAGGTGGATGAATTGGCCAGCTTTGCTGGCTTGAAATGGAACCTGAATGTGGGGGGAGCAATCACTCGCCGAGTCCTGGGGATTCCCGATGGCTATGGTGCTGGGACGCACAGGATTTTTGATCCTGAGATGATTCAGTTTTTAACCGAAGTCGATGATGAAAATATGATTGCAGGAACCGGCTATCCCTTGGATCGGATTCACCGCTTCTATGCAGTTGAAGATTTTCTTGGAAAACTGGATACAGATCCTCAACCTGACATTTTTTCTTTCAGTGTAAATGGAATGGCTGGAACGATTTACATTCATTATGATTACGATTTTGTAAATAATGTTGACAATACGACCGCCTATTGTTTGGAAAATCCTAATCTATTGGTAGAAGTTACTCTATCTCCATCGGGAAATCCTGTGAACTTTCTAACAGGTTGGACCATAACTGCTGAAGATGGAACCAAGTATCGATTTGATCAACAAGAGGTTACTATCCATGGTACAGAGGATAATGATTTCCAGAATCATACATTTGAATACACCTCTGCCTGGTATGTATCGGATATCATCTCTCCAAGTGGGAAAGACTATGTGAAATTCAATTATACAACTGATTTACCGTGGCTCAATCAACAAGATTTGGATTACCGGGTAGCGTCTGATCGAACCATTACGTTTAACCACGGCGCGACTTCGAACGGTCCTGGTTGTTTGGAAGGAGACTTAGGAGAAAATGCCGAAAATCATAGTCAATATCTGATGCGGCAATCATATCTCACCTCAATAGAGATTAATGGTCGGATGAGAGCTGCATTTGATTATGATGGAATGCCAGACAGAAAGAACATTGGAATCAATGATCGAGCGGATCTAAATGGTCGAAAAAGAATCAAAGAAATCAATTTCTACGACGTTACAGGAAATGGTTTGCTGAACACTGTTGAATTCGAACATAGTTATTTCGGATTTGCTGGGGATCCTGAAAATTTGCCTTCATCAACCCAAGAACAGGAAGTTCGCCTTAAACTGGATGCAGTTCGAATCCTTGGCAATGTTCCCTCGGCCACCCAACAATTTCTACAGGAATATTCATTTGAATATATAGATCCAGATAATCTTCCTAGCCGATTTTTCAAAGGCGTTGATTTTTGGGGATATAACAATGGGGCTATAAACAATACCAGTTTGATTCCAAGACTCCCAGAAATAACTATGTCTGACGGAACAGTATTAGACGGAGCGAATCGTAATCCTTCCTTCGCCCACACGCAGATAGGAACCTTGAAGAAAATCAATTATCCGACAGGTGGTCATACTGAATTTTCCTACCAACTTCATAGTGCTCCTCCAACAGGGAATCTGGTTTATGAGGAGGTAGCAGAAGAGATTTTAGAATTGACTGGAGGGACATCAACAACAAATGAATATAACTATGATGCTGAATACCTTGGTCTGCCAACTGGCCCTGATTTTCCCATAGGTGAAGATGATGCTTTTTCATTTAAGGATACAGATAAACCAGCGAAACTTCTCGTAGAAGTTATAGGCACACCCTCGAGTTTTCCTGCTAATACAGGGGGGCAATATATCATCGTATACAAAAGCGGAACTGGGATTTGCACAACAAATGGGCCATTTACTTCCTGCCAATATGGGATTGAGCGAGATTTTGCTGAATTGAATACTGGGACGCTAAGTAGTGATCAGGAAATCATGATATTTGATGATCCGGCAATCCATGGACCATCCTGGGAGATTGGAATGGGATCTTGGGATGAAGCTGGGTATAGGGTATTGGTATTGAACCGGGATCCGGCTGTCACGGTCCGTGTAAGTTTTGTCAAAACAGTACCTACTTTTCAGACTTCCATACAAACAGTTGGTGGACTTCGAACCTATAAAGTTGTTGATAGAAGTGATCCAACCACAGATGCGCTGACGCGATATTATTATTACAACAATTTGAAGTCCGTAGTAGATGCCGGTACCTCGATCACGCCAGCCTTATTTACAGGGAACTATACTGCTTCTTCTGTTGTACATCAGCCCTTGGCTTTTCATGATTTTTCTGTTTTCCAACAGTGTTCTTCTAATGGACAGGCCCGCATTGAATGTACCTCAGTGAATCGCTATTCTTCTAACCAAATCCAGGCTGTAGGACCCCATATCGCCTATTCTACTGTAACAGAAGTGCAGTATAGTGATGCTTTGGGGATGAACGGTTTTACTGTAAATCAATACTTCAATGAACAAGAGTTTCATAGAGATGCTCCATTGCCAGCGAAGAAATTGAAAAATGGCAACTTGCAGAAAAATAAAATTTACGACAATGCCGGAACATTGTTAGAAGAAACAGAGACCTTTATGAGTCTGCGAGGAGTGAATCCAGTCCCTAGTACAGGTATTATCAAATCTACTCCAGGGATGGTTCTATATTCGCCAGGAAACATTAGTTTTCAGGGGATTAGATATACAACTACAAATTCTTTAGGCGAATACTATTTTGCTTTTGTGGAATGGTGTGATCAAAATGGATTGACAGCTCTTCCTCAGGTCTGTGCTTTGCCTACGACCAGTTGTGTACCAGGGACATTTTCAAAGCATACACCACTCATTTATTACAATTCTAGCCTGTGGCTTCGAACGGATTCGACGATCCGAACACAGTATTTTGAGGGAATCCCTGTTCGTACCGAGACGCATTTCCGTTATGATGAGTTCATACACAGACAAGTAACCGAGCAATTTACCTTTGGGAGTGATGGGACAGAGGAACGGACTAAGGTCTTTTATCCAGATGATATGTCTTTTATTCCTGGCACATATAGCCCACAAGAAGAAAGTGCAATTGCCTTATTGAGTAAAAGCAATGGATTCTTTCATCGGATTTCTCAACCAATTTGGACAGAAACCTATACAAATGGAGTGAGAACCTCTATCCAAAAAGCAACTTTTGTAGATCTTAGAGCTACACAGTCAGGGCCAATGGGCTTTCTAAATGTGTTGCCCAAATCGATTGCTACATCAAATGGAAACGTGAATTTGCTTGAAGAAGTCTCTGTCTTTCATGTGTATGATGTAGAGGGAAATCCATTGGATGTATCCAGAGGGCGTGGGCCACATATCGCATACCTTTGGGGACAGAATGCTTCTATCCCGATTGCCAAAGTTGCCAATGCTCAAGTTGGGGAAATTGCTTACACCAGTTTTGAAGGAGATGATGCTGGAAATTGGTCTGTGACCGTTAATAATACAAATCCTCCTAGCCCGCCTACTCCTACTTTTCTGCCAGGTTTGACTGGACAATACGCCCGTGATTTGACGAATATTTCAGCTACTGCTGAGATCACACTTCCGACAGGCCTATCTGAAAGAACCTATACCGTTTCCTATTGGAAACAAGGAGGGCCAGCTTCTGTATCAGGGACTGCGCCTGTATATGAAGAGCAACAAGGTGCCTGGACATATTATGAGCACGAAGTGGCGGTTACTACCTCTTCTTTCTCTGTGGCTGTCACAGGAACAGGTCTGTTGGACGAACTTCGCTTATATCCTACAGATGCCCTGATGACGACCTATTGCTTTGATGAGGCTTCTCGACTCATCACAACAACTGATGCCAATAGTAGAGCTACTCACTATCAGTATGATGGCCAAAATCGACTGGAGGAAGTCCGGGATTTTAATAATCATCTCCGGCAACAAGTAGAATACAAACTTTTTAATCAATAGTAGACACAACCTTCACATAAAATAATACAACAACTGTTATGAATTGTTTAAAACATAACTGTACCAGATACCCCTATGCCCGATTGTTTCTATTTGGGTGGCTATTCAGCCTGTGGGGAATGGCAGGACTCTATGCCCAGACCTGTTTTTTAGAATCGGGTGGGGAAGTGGTGATCGAGGCTGAAAATTACAGCGCTCAACAAACAGGCAGCGGCAATGCTTCTGGCAGCAGTTGGACGTCTATCAGTGATGGAGCCAGCTCTGGAGGAACAGCTTTGCAGGCCACTCCCAATACAGGTGTCTATACAGGTCTCAACCTAAATGGGCCTCGTTTGGACTATGAGGTCTATTTTAGTACACCTGGAACATATGAAGTCTGGGTCAGAGCACAGGGAGGAAGCAGTACTGATGATTCCTTTCATGCTGGGATAGATGGTCAGGGCTTGACCAATCTCTCTGGATGGGGATTGAATGTAAATGGCCCCTGGGGCTGGACTCGCTGGGCCAATGCTGGTGATCCTGTCACATTCACTGTCTCCAATGCCGGACAACATACCTTCAACCTGTGGATGCGAGAAGATGGCGTAGAGATTGACAAAATTGTGTTGACTTCTATCGGCACCTATCCCAGCGGAACAGGGCCTGCTGTCAGCAGCACAGGCAGCTGCGGAAGCGGTGGCAGTGGTGGCGGAGGAGGTGGAGGGAATTCCACTCCACCCGCCGGACAAAAAGTCCTCTTCGTGGTCGGGAATCCTTCTCTCAACGCTTCAGACCTAGCCTTCAAAGACATGCTCGAGACAGATTTGGGTTATGAAGTAACAGTCGCCAATGATGATGGCATCAGCGAAAGTGCCTCTGATGGCCATGACCTGATTCTGATCTCCTCGACTGTCAATTCTGGGAAAGTTGGCAATACCTTCAATAATACCCCCATTCCACTTGGGACCTGGGAACGTGGCCTCTTTGACAATTTGGGCATCGTAGCCTCCAATGCCCAAAACCAAACCGATTATGGCTTGTCAGCTGGCGGCTCGATAGACTTTATCAACCCATCCGATGGGATGTCAGGCGGCGCAAGCGGCAATGTGCAGATGTTCAACAGCTCCACAGATATGGCTTGGGCCATCCCCAATGCCAATGCC
Source organism: Bacteroidota bacterium (assembly GCA_039029315.1). Taxonomy (GTDB): domain Bacteria; phylum Bacteroidota; class Bacteroidia; order J057; family J057; genus JBCCCJ01. The sequence continues at coordinate 78,388 of JBCCGK010000014.1, forward strand.
ACCATCATTGCCATGAAGCCTGGTCAATCTGAGGTGCATTATTTTCGCTATGATGCAGGCGTGCAGATGTATGATGGAAAAATCGCCCCTGCGACCCGCTTCATCCTTCCACTGTCCAATAATGCAGCCGTCAATCTTACTTCTCTTGGACTCGATTTACTAAAAGAAGGGATTGAGTTTATCCTGCCTCCTTTTGAGCCCTTTATCCCACAATTGGAGGGGCCTGTTTGTTTTTTGCAGGAACCTAATTCAGATCAGAATTTCACAGGCATCACCCTCGCTGACGGCAGCAGTGTGGTGATCGGTACTTCTAATGCAAGCCCTCGGGTACACCATCAGTATCAGCATATCCTGGGTGCTAGCAATAGCTACTTTACTATCGATACCATCAAGGGAGCCCCACATGATACAGTGATTTGCCGGGTTCTCAATGTGCCAGGTTCTTCCCCTAATTATCAATTCGTGGATTGCCAGACCATCGATTTGAGTCAATATACCATCACCTCAACCACTTCTCAGGTGATCCGTGATTATGACATCATTGCCTCGCGGATCGCAGCTGATGGGACGGTATTGTGGAGCAAGACGTTTGGATCTTTTGGATTTGACTGGTTTTCTTCCAATCTGGGAACCAATCTCACAGTCGGTTCTGATGGAAATTTGTTGATGGCGATGAGCCGTTCTGCTGTCTATACACAGCCACTTCGTCCACTGCTTGTCAAAGTGGATGTGGCCACAGGAGATGTGATTTGGAGTAAGTATGATACTTCCTTGATGGGAGATGACCGAATCAAGAGCCTATTCAAAACCTCTGACGATCATCTGATCACAACAGGGCCCTCCTTTGCAGGAGTATGGAATTGCCACCTTCAGAAGCTGGATGAAAATACTGGATTTGTCACAGGCAAATTCTATCAAGTACCAGGAGCCTCAGGCTTACAAACTCGTGGGGATCAGGTGTTGGAAGGAGGAGATGGGAGTTATTTGCTCAATGCCAATCATTATACATCGACCTACAGCAACTATACAAGTCTTCTGATCAATACAGCTAATGATGGGAATACGGTCAATTGGGCCAAACAAATCACGCATAGCAATCCTGCTTTTCTGGATCAGTGCAAGATGGCTTTCAGTCATGTCCAGGCACATCCTGAGGGAGGGTATGTAGGAATAGGATTTTCAGAATGTGATGTGGCTCAAAAAGAGATGCTCATGGCAAGAATCGATGCCGATGGCAATCTGATTTGGATGCAATCCTATGGTCATCCTACGGAGGCACTTGTTGGTCTGAGAGTTGCTGTCCTCGGTGGTGGAGATCTTGCAGTTGTGGGACATAGCGACAGTGAGAACTTTGTTGCCAGAATCAGCGAAAGCAATGGAGCCTTGGTATGGGCACATGGATTCTCGCCAACAAGTGAAGGGGTTTCTTTCAGTATTGAAGTCCTGAGCTTTGACAGAATCTTTGTGATTGGCAGGACAATCCATTCAGGAGCAATCGTCTCTCAATTTGGCGCAGATGGCATGCCAACAACTGCTTATGGCTGTCAAATCAATGATCTCACTCCTCAGCTTGTGATTTCTGATGTACAGGCGGTATTGGCCGATCGTTCTATTGGGATCTACAATATGTCTCCCTATCAATACAATCCTGTTCAGATGTTTGAGCACATTGAGGACAAGGGAGTAAGCAATAAAGAGGTTTGTCCCGGATTTATTTCTGAGTGCGACAACGCGCCTTTTAAAGCCGCAACCCCAACGCTTGGCACCAACCATATCATCAGCCGAACGCCACGTATCCCTGTGAACAGCATTGATGAAATTCTGACGAACGGCTCAGCGATGGCAAGAGATATGCACGAAACGGTGGCTTATTATAATCGCTTGGGCTGGGAGACTGAAAAAGTATTGGTCAACGCATCCCCTAATCTGGATGATATTATCAGCTTTCAAGCCTATGATGGATTGGGCCGAACAACTAGGCAGTATCTTCCTTTCAATGATGCAGGTCCAAAAGGAAGCCTTCGGCTTGGGACTCCAAATGTAGATAATATTTATTCACCACCCGTAGTAGCGCAGGCCAATTTTTATGACAATGACGTGTATCCACAAATGGGTGGATTAGATTCTGACAAGGGATTCCCTTTTGCTGAGGTTGATATGGAATTCTCTCCTTTAGGGCGAGTATTTGAACAGGGAGCGCCTGGAAGCTCCTGGCAATTGGGTGCAGCCACCTCAAAATCAGATTACCTCGCTTGGGATTCTCCTGATATTCCTGCCTCCTTAGAGCTTTTGTATTATGGGGTAAATCCAGAATCAGAAGCAAATAAAATTGCTAGTCATTTTCAGGCGGGTGATGTTTATGTCAGTCGGGCAGAAGATGAAAATGGTTCGGTTAGCTTCACTTTTGTGGACAAACTAGGTCGAACCCTGATGACAAGTGTCATGGTATCCGGGACCGACCCTTTGACTGCTACCTATGCAAGTACCCTGAACCTCTATGACCAATGGGGAAATGTGAGGTTCGTCATCCAACCTCAGGGATATGAAGAGTTGAAAACAAACCCGAAGCTTGCTGAAGATATCTTAAACAGATGGGCATTTCAGTATGTGTATGATGAGCGTTTGCGTCTGATCGAGAAAAAAGTGCCGGGAGCAGGATGGGTTCATATGGTCTACAATCGTTTGAATCAAATCGTGATGACCCAGGATGCGAATCAGCGGGAGTTAAGTGTAAATAATAAACTCCATCCTGAATGGCAATACACCAAGTATGACGGACTTGGTCGTCCTATCATTACTGGAATCTATCAGGCGACGGATGCAAACCTGGATAGCCGGGAAGAACTTCAGGCCAAAGTTAATGACGAGACGAATTTGTTCGAGTCCCGTAGCAGCAGCGGTATTGATGACTTTAATGGAACCACTTTTTACGGATATACAAATGTTGCCTTTCCTCCATTGTCTGAGGGGACAGTTCTGTCAATGACCTATTTCGATGACTACGATTATGATTTTGACGGAACGCCAGATGTCAGTTTTGTCCCAGAGGTGGAATGCCCCAATGCAGAACCTAACTTGCGGACACAAGGAATGATAACAGGCATTCGAACAGGGGTCCTAGGTTTACAGGAGCAATTCTTATTAACCGCAACCTTTTACGATTCATATGGTCGAGAACTCCAATCACAGGCTGAAAATCTGCTGGGAGGCATAGATATTTCTACATCCAAGACCAATTTCGTTGGAGAAACCCAAAAGACTATTCGAAGGCATGCAACAACTGCCAATCAGGTCACGATGATCAATCGCTTCTGCTATGATCATTTTGGACGACTCATCCGAACCACACAGCAAACAGATGAGAATCCAGAAGAAGTCTTGGCTGAATTGAGGTATAATGTCCTTGGACAATTAGAAGAAAAAGACCTGTTGACCACCTCTGGGACAGCCCTTCAATCTATCGACTATCTCTACAATGTCCGTGGATGGATGACTGACATCAACAAAGTTGATCCTGTGGTTCATCCTACACCAGTGTTGGCCGCAGACAATGATCTCTTCAGCATGCGCTTGCATTATAATACTTCTGTAGATGGAACACCAGTATCTAACTTCAATGGAAGTATTACCGGAGTAGAATGGCAGAATGGATTCCAATCACAGATCAGTTCCAATACCTATACCTATGATCGGATGTATCGCTTGCTTACTGCCGATTATCAGGTAAAAACCCCTGCTTCTGGTGGATGGACTGATCCTGCTAGTGATTTCAATTCGTCTTATAGCTATGACCTCAATGGCAACTTGATGAGTCTCACGCGCCAGGGACCCAATGCGCAGAACCTGATCGATGATTTGACCTATAATTATGGCACGATAAAGAGTAATCAATTAGTAAGTGTCACCGATGCTGCTGTTCCTACGCCAGGTCTTATCGAATTTGTTGATGGCAATAGTGGTACTGACTATGAGTATGATGAGAATGGCAACCTGATCAAAGACCTCAACAAAGGCAATGAGATGCAATACAATCATCTGAATAAGGTTCGGGAAGTGTCTATCACTTCAGGGCCCGATGATGGTGGAACCCTAACGTATCTCTATGGGGCTGATGGGAATAAACTTCGTCAAATCATGGAGAGAGCAGATGGTACGATTGAATCACGAGACTACATTCAAGGCTTTCAATACATCACGAATTCGAACGGAACACAATTGGAGTTTATCACTCATACTGAAGGAAGATTGGTCCCGGACGGTTCTGGTGGATATGAGTATCAGGTTCATCTCACAGATCATCAAGGCAATGTGCGTGCAGTGGTAGGGAGGGATGCAAATGGGGATGCTGACTTATTAGAAACCAAAGATTATTATGCCTTTGGAATGGAGATGGCGACAGAAGGCGCGACAAATACGACACCGCAGAATCGCTTCACCTATAATGGGAAAGAGTTGATCTCGGAATTTGGTATTCGTTGGGCAGATTATGGTGCGCGATGGTATGATGCGAGCATCGGTAGATGGAATGGGGTAGATGCCTTTGCTGAAAGATATACTAATAAAAGTCCTTATACCTATGTATTGAACAATCCAATCAGTTTGGTAGATCCAAATGGCAAAGAGGTTGTTACATATGATGCAACTGCTGCGATGATCGTCAATGCATTCAACTCTGTGGGAAAGGATGGAAAGGCTACATTTCAGGGTAATTCAGAACCCTATACTCCAAGCACAACGACAAGTGATCCTTCCTCAGCGCCTGACAAAGAACCAGACGCCGAAGGATATTCTGCTGAATTTTCGGTGGCAGTGGAGGCTGGAGGAGCACTAGTAAATGTTACGGTTGGTGTTCAGATAGTCAGATTTAATCGAGGTCCTAATAAAGGTGAGGCTTTCCTTTTCTATTATATCTCAGGAGGGTGGGGGACTAACTTTAATATCATAGAACAAGCTGATAATCTTTTGCTAGATAATGCGAAAAAAAGATTGTCGAATCTATTAGATACGAAATCTTTGTTTTTGCCAGAGGCTTCTCTTGATATTTCTGTTAATTGGTTTTCTGCTAACTTTAGTGGCCCTGAAAGTGAACTCTCCCCAGAAACCTGGAAAGGAGAAGGAGAATTTAAAAGCGTTGAGATTCTGACCGTTGGAATATTCCATGCTTCTATCGGAGGGTCAGGCACAGAATTTTCAGGAGATGGTGGTCGATGGAAAGGGGTGAGTAAAAATATAACGATTGGTGCTACGACAAATTGGTTTGATCTTTCTTTTGGACAGCCTAGTGCTGGCGTTTCATTTACTTCTGAAGGTTTTCCAGGATATGATGATACCTTTGAATGGCTGGAAAAGGCAAGTAACTTCTTATTGAGAGATAGAAGCCCAAAATATAAGCCTCTTCCTCATGGATTTAATCCTTCACCTAAAGAAGATGTTGAAAGAAGAAAGAAAAGAAGAAGAAGAAATTAGTGTTTGTCAATAAGATAGAATGAATTGGATTTTCTTTTTCTTTTGAAAAATTCTCTATTACATATGCCATTCTAGGCCATATTGGTCTGGAATGGCTTATTCAATCTTTATAAGACTCGTTAGACTTAATACGTTTTGCCTGCTCCCACCCCCATCACGCAAACGTATCAAGTCCACGTCGAAGACATAGACGAGAGACGATTGAGGCGTTGGGTGGCGGGATGGCTATCGTCTTTCGTCTAGCTAGCCGGTGTTCTCCATCTCCTCTTGCCAATCAACAATAGCACCACTCCTATTCCTGCCACAATCATCACCCACCAACCCCACCAAAGTCCATGCTCCTCCAAAGGCTCTGCATCCCCAATCAACACAAAGTTCGCCCACATGCGTGGATCATGGAGATACTCAGGTGCATGCGCCAAAAAATCCAGCTTCGCTTGCTGCAAAGCCTCATCTTTTGGAAGTCCCTGCTTCAGATGCCCATAAAAAAGCGGCATCAAGTCCTTGGCGACCAGTCCATTCGCTTCCCAAAGACTCATGAGCACACTTGGACAACCCGCATATTGGAACGCCTGAGCCAGACTGCGTATGCCTTCCCCTTTGGCAAAGGGACCATAGCCTGTATGACAAGCACTCAGAACGGCTAACTCTGCTGCCAGAGAGAGGTGATATAATTCATATGCATAGAGGTGTCCATCCTCCTTTATGTCTGGATCTGTCTGGAAGAGTAGGCTGGATTGAGAAGGCTGATCGGCATTGGGGAAGCCATGCATGGCAAAGTGTAGGATCTGAGCAGATAAGCCGGATTGTCTGAACCGCTTTTCGGTCGCCTGAGATCCCACATATGCCTCTCCCCCCATCATGGCCTGTAAATTGAGAACCTCTTGTTCTGTATAGAGAAGCAGTAGATCCTTGTCGTAAGAGGCTCCAAATCCAACAAATGGCAAGCTTGGTTCAGGTTGAAAGGAGTCTCTGAATAAGAGTCTTGCCGAATTGACATAGGAAATTGGAAATCGATGCAGCAAATAGTCAGATGTTTGATTGTCCTGATGATCGGGCAATAGCTCAAATGGCAAATACCCAATCAGGCCATCAGAGGCGATGATGAGGCGATCAACAGAAGAAAAAATTGGCAATACAGGTTTCCACAACCATTCCTTTAGTGAATAAAGGCCATCCTGAAATGAGCTGGAAGTTATTATGTCAGCATCCTGATGAAGATAATCCAGCGTCTGTTTGAGGAGATCTTGATGAGGAGAGATCGAATCCAGGAGGTGAAATGATGCCTGATTCTCAGTGATGGCAATGGCATAAAGTGCCTGTTGTCCCCAGAAATATTCCAAAAACCCCGCATTCCTGTCAGAAAGCTGAGCTTGTACCTCTTTCAATGTATTTCCTGCTGATTGGGAAATGACCTGAGAATACCGTGGATAATGCTCCTGAAAATGAAGCTGCAACAAGGCTAGTTGTTGCTCTTTTTCCCATTCCCGGTTCTTGTTCAATGAGAGGAGAGAATCATCGATGGGATCAGCCATACTGAGTTGACTGACTTGTTCATGGTAAAATTGGCGCTCTTTCAGCAGGATTTGTTCTTCTGCTCGTAAGGAATCTGGTATGGTGGACAGAATACTGGCATCTCCTGTTAATAATTCTGCTGTGAGAAGGACCGCTTTGCTTTGCTCCATGAGTTGAAAAGCGATATCTACATAAGCGGTGGAATCTGTCATTTGGTACAAATGCCATGCGGTTTCTATGGCTCCTTCAAAAGCTGGGTAACCATCCTCCATCATGAACAATCGGGATTGATCTGCCCGAATCCGATACAAATCACGCTGAATGATCTCAGCTACTAGCTGATAGGTATGCATACAAGCCAAAAAATCTTCTTTCTTGCCAGATTGTTTGGCTAGTATTAATTGTAATTCAGCTTTTTTCCTGAACAGATTGATATGGGTTTTGTTGTCGATTTTGATGTCATCAACTGAAGGATTGTCCTGAATATTGGAAGAAGAGAAGCGAATACAAAAATAAGGGATTGCATGCTGGAAATGGACGAGGGCTGAATCATAGATTCCTTTTAATCGATAAATCTCTCCCAGCAAATAGATAGACCGACCAATTTCGAGATGGTTAGGAGATTGGATAAATGTTGTAAAGAATGCTTGTTGCAGACCAATCGTTTCTTGTAACATCTTATGCGCCTGATCCAATTCTCCTTTTTCATAAAAAGCATGACTGAGAATTAATTTTGCCTCCCATTCGCGATTTGCCCTTGCTCCTTCTGTTGGAAGACCAGGAAGTAATTGGAGGATCTTCTTTCCAGTCTCAATTGCTTGATCATGATTGTTCACTTCTATGTGAGCAAACCCTAGGATAAGGTAGGCTCGGGAGTGGAGGAAGGGATTGGTGAGAGGAGAGGCATTGAAAAGATCAAGAGATTTTTTTGCAAATTTAAATGAGGAATCCTGTTCTCCAATTATTTGATAGGCAGAAGATAGGTGTTGGTAGGCAATGACAGTGAGATCGATGATCTCATTTTTATCTTGTGGTAAGTCTTGGAGTTGTCGTAAACATTGCTGCAAATATTGAATCCCACGATGGCCATCCCCTTCTTCCATGATCATGGCTCCAACATTGCTGGTCAATTGGGCATATTGGCTTTTTGCTCGTTCAGATGTTCCATATTCCTCCATCCAATTCTCGGCCTTTCGTAGATAATAATCTCGTTTATGCCTTTGTTTTCGATAGGCAGCCATAACGACTAGATCATTGTACAAACTCAAAAAAAGAGAGGACTCGGCCGGGAGATATTTGTTCGCCTCTATTTCAATGTGTGCAATCAATGTATCTAATACAGACAGATCTCCATGTTGATACAAAAGAATGGCCCGTATTTGCATGGACCTGATGTATTGAGAGTAATTCTCAAGTCTGAAACTGACAATCTCGGCTTGTTCATAATAATAAACCGCACTGTCGAATTTCATTTGATTGGTTAGCTGTTGTGCTTGTTGGATATAGGATTCTAACAACAGACTATCTGGAGGCTGGGCAATTCCTCGAACATGCAGAAACATGAAGGCAAGACAAACAATTCCCCTTGCAGATTGGGAAAAAGCAGAAACAAAATTGAGAGGTTTATGCATGTTGCTGTGATCGTATTCTCCATAAAATTAACCCTAGGATCAAGCCTATTGCCAATAGCCACCATGTCCACTTCATGCTGGAGGCTTGCTCTATCGGTTCAGGATTCCCAATTAAAACAAAATTCGCCCACATACGGGGATCATGCAAATGTTCAGGGGAATTTGCCAGAAAATCCAATTTTGCCTGCCGGAGCGCTTCATTTTTTGAATACCCCTGCTTCAAATAGACATAAAATAAGGGCATCAACTCCTTTGCTACGACTCCATTCGCTTCCCAAAGACTCATCACCACACTTGGACAACCAGCATATTGGAAGGCAAGTGCAAGACTGCGAATTCCTTCTCCTTTGGCAATCGGACCATAGCCGGTGTGGCAGGCGCTGAGGACTGCAAGTTGAGCAGACAGTTCTAGGTTATACAATTCAAAGGCATACAGTTGTCCATCTTCTTCAGTGGAAGTATCAGCATGAAACAAAAGATAGGATTGACTAGGATTGTCCGAATCAGGAAATCCATGCATAGCCAGATGGAGGATATTTCCATCTGGAGCGACTGTTCTGAACTGTTCTTCTGTTGCACCAATTCCCTTATATCCATCCCCTCCCATCAGCTGCTGAAGTTCGTCAACCTCTTTCTCTGTATAGGGAAGAAGTAATTCGCCTTGATATCTCGGCCCAAAACCGATAAATGGCAGACTCTCTTCGTTTTTCGGAGGCTGCCTGGATAAGAAAGTGGCAGAATTGGCATAAGATATAGCAAAACGATCGATGAGATAATTAGGAGTTGTGGTGGATGGTTCTCTGACAAGAATGTCAAATGGAAGATAGCCCAGAGGACCATCTGGAATAATGATCAATTTGTTGGTGGATTGTAAATCCTGGATCAGAGGCGCAATCAACCATTGATACAACTCAGACATGGGGTGGGTGAGAGCGTGCTCCTCCTCGAATCGTTGAGGCGTATGCAATGAATTCAAGATATTCGTTAACTCCTTGCGATAGTGATGAGCTGTATCAAGTTTTTGGAAGCCGATATGAGGTCCATTGATCCAGATGGCATAAACCGCTTCCTTACTCCAATAATATTCGAGCAGGCAAGTGTTTTGAGTTGAAGTCTTTTCCTGGACCTCTCGGAGGGAAATGGATGCTTGTTCATATCGAATATCATGATAAAGCGGGTAGTCATTCCTGAGATTCTTTTGTAGTTGATCGGATTGCAATTGCAGGTCAAAAATTCTCTTTTTTTGTTCTTTTAATAAGTAGTCATAATCATCATTCGTCGGAGATAGGGACAATAAGCGATCCTTTTCCGAAGCAATATCCAACGCCAACGAATGCTCTATTTGGAGGATGGAGTCGGGAATTCCTGCCTGATACCTGGCCTCAGTATCTTTAAGCGACTCCAGCAGAAGTACTGCTTTGCTTCTTTCCATCAATTGAAAAGCCTGTTGAATATAGATAGAGTCATTCGTAAGCTGATACAATTCCCAACACAGATCTATTGACTCATGAAATGCACGGGATGTGGATAGTAAAAAATGATAGGTTGACTCCTTCTTTTGGATGAGTCTTCTTTCTCGATCAGTCACCTCTATTAGCAATCTATAAGAATTGAGTGCGGAATCCAGTCCAGTAATGCTGTTGGTTTCTGCGGCTAACTCCCTTTGAAGCTGAGCTCTGGCAATGAGAATTTCAGGCAGATTATTTCCACTGGGCTTTACATCCTCTAAAGGAGGATTTGCGAGAAAATTTGAATCAGAAAATGTATAGCAATTGTTGAGGAGTGCAAGTTGATAATAGTCCAGGGCCTGGGTTTTATATCCTTGCGCTTCGGCGATTTTACCAAGACTTAAATAGGTCATCCCAATGTATGTATGTCTGGGAGAGCTTTGCGGGCTAAGAATCAGCTTCTGCCACATCTTTAATTCTCTTTTTTTGGCAAGTTCTGCCTTGTCATACACTTTATTCTCATAGTAGCATCTGGAAAGAATAGCCAGGAATTGGGCTTCGAATTGATCTCTTTTTCTGTTTTCCTCAAGTGTTGATAAGAGTTGGAGAAACTCTTGACATATCAGCAAAGACTGATCATAGTTTTTTGTTCCCGCAATTGATCTGGCCAAGCGGAGGTTGAGCATGAGAGACAGATGGACGTCTTTAGCTTTATAAAGCTTCTGAAGTTTGCTGGCCCGAAGGCAGTATTCCACCGATCGTTCATATTCTTGCAAATAGGAATAAGCATGGCCAATGGAAGAAATAGCATTGATAGCAGTATTCGTTGAGAACCAATTTGCTTGACTAATTTTGGGCTCAACTTCATCCAGGACCCTTTGTTGATACTCAATGGCTTTAAAATAATCTTTTTCTTCAATCATATAGGCTCCTAAGTTGGTCAACAGGGACAAATGAAATCTCATTGGAAGTCCTTCTGTTCCATAAGAATCCATCCAATCCATGGCTTTTTGCACATAAACATCCCGTCGAATCCTGTCTTTTTGGTAAGCTGAAATGTTTGCCTGATTAATATAAATTGCCTGGAATTGCTGATTATCCTCAGTCAGATATTGAACAGCTTCCTTCTCCATAAAGTTACCAGATTGCACAGCTTTATCTATATTTTTGATTCTCAGCCAGGTGTTATTTTCCATGTAGAGACCATTAATATAGAGTTGATAAAGATCAAGTTCCTTGAACAACTGATAAGAGAGTTGTCGATAATGCAAGGAGCTGTCATATTTGCCTTCATTAAAAAGATGAGAAGCAAGAGTATCGTATGCCGCAGCCTGAGTACTATCTTTTTCCTGAGAATATGAAGAGAGAAAGAGAGAAATGCAGAGCAGAAAAAGAATTAAGACCTGTTTCCGATAGGGATGTATGGAATAACATTTCATATGAAGTCGATTCTGAATAGAGGGATTGAGTGATATTGGCACAGAATAGAAAGAGCAAGTCCTGGGTGATTGAGAGACTTGTTTGCCTAGGATGACTGTCTTCAATTGTGAATAGTGAAGAAACAAAGTATGAAGAGGAACTTACTCAAGGTCTGATAACAGCTTTTGTGCGCGAAGTTTGTAATATTTACTTCCATTCTGGGCTAACTCCCTGCTTTCTTTCCTGGCTTGTTCTACTTCTCCTTGTTTGAGTCGAATCAGAATGGAATACCATTTTCCTGCATCAATATAATTGGGGGATTGGAGAGATTGTAAATGTATCAAGGCAGAATCCAGACGATTCATGTTGAGATAGCAAATTCCTTGATAAAAACGAACTTCTTCCGATACAGCTGGGTTCTGCTCTATCAGGCTTGCGTAAATTGCTGATGCCTGGGTGAATTGTTTTTGTTCGTACAGAAGATGAGCTTTGGTAATGGTCTGCTCTAAAGAATCAGGATTGCGGATGATGGAGACCTGTGGATGATTGTAATGACTGGTATAGAGATCTGTTGAATGTTGAGGCAGAGCAGAATTGACCACATACCAATCCATCAATACAATCAAGGCAACACTCGCCGCCAAGGCAACATATTGCCACAGCCTGGGAAGTGTTGCAGGCTTGGGATTGGTCATGCGATCCCAATCATCCAGAAGAGATTTTTTGAGCTGAGTTCTCCCTTGGTGAAAGAGGGTTCCTTTGGCGAGAAGGAGTTCATCAACCTGTGTCCTCAGTTCTGCCGAGTGCTTGAGTACTTCTTCAAATGCCTTCGATTCTGCTTCTTCCATCCTCCCTTCCAGGTAGCGCTCAATTTTTTCAATATCTTTTAAGTCATCTTCTTCCATACTGATCAAATTCGTTCCTATACATTAGTTCCATCATGTTTGGAAATATCATCTCGAATTCAGAAAATTCACGACATGCGTCTATTCATAATATTGGTTCATCTTTCTTTGAAATGAGTGGGCAAGCTTTCTCAAGCGATTGAGACATTGAATCCGTTTGCTGGAAACACTCTTGGCATTTTGGAATCCGATCCGGTCGGCAATCTTTTGTGGAGAGAGGCCTTCGAACTCTCTCAATATAAGAATGTCCCTACAAGAAGGCCCCAATTGATCGATCCATTGGTACAATTGCTGGATATCTTCTCGGACAAGGAGTTCTTCCAATCGATTTTTTGCAGAGTCAGCGAGCATGGGCATTTCGTCCACCCAATGCGGTTGTCTTTGTTCTTTGTGATATTGCTTGATACTGTAATTGGAAAAAACCCGGTAGACATAGGTGGCCAGACTGCTCTTTCCCTGAAATTTGCCCAGCTGAATCTGGCGACTCACAGCAATGATCGAATCGGCATAAGCATCCTTGGCAGCTTCCAAAGAGATGTTAAATTTTCGTTTTCCCTTATATACATAGCCTCCATATTGCTGAAACAACCGCTGCACCCATCTTTCATGTTCGGCCCCTGATTTCTGTAGGCCTTCAATGAGTTCAGATTCAGAATATACGTTCTTTTTTTTGTTGAACATATCTATGTCGTCGCCAGATAAGCAGGTGCCAGATGGTTTGCTTGCAAAGATAGACGAAATTCTCGGCTTGTGGAGTAGGAAATCAAATCCGGGAGGACAAGCTACCATCATTAGGCTGAAGGATTCGATACACCCAAAATAGTAAGACGCACCCAAGCAGGAGAAGCAAGCCCCATATCCACCAGTTGTGCGTTTCTTTGCTTAACGGCCCCGGATCTCCTATCAATACAAAATTAGCCCACATCTGCGGATGCAACAGTTGGGTGGGAGCTGAGTCCAGGAAGTCAATTTTGGCCTGCTGTAGGGCGACATCTTTGCGATGACCTGCTTTGAGATATCCGTAGAAGAGGGGCATCAGATCTTTGGCCACCAATCCATTCGCCTCCCAAAGACTCATAACGACACTTGGACAGCCAGCATATTGAAAGGAACGTGCAATGCTTCTGATTCCTTCCCCCTTGGCTACTGGACCATAACCTGTGTGGCAGGCACTGAGAACAGCGAGTTCGGCTGCTAATGAAACAGTATAAAGTTCATAGGCAAATAACGACTCTCCTTTGCGAGAAGAATCAGATTGAAACAACAAACTTGAAAGAAGGGGCTCCTGATCGTTCGGGAATCCGTGCATGGCCAAATGAAGAATTTTGGAGTGTATTCCCTTTTCCAGAAAATTTTGTTTTGTAGCCTGCTCGTTTACAAATATTTCCCCATCCATCATCTCTTGTAGTTGGTCAACCTCTGTCTGTGTATACGGCAATATCAACTCATGAGAATAACGTGGCCCAAATCCTGCAAAAGAATAGGTTGGATGCTGAAATTCCTTCTCAAGAAAGAGGAGTGAAGCCGAATTCGCATAGGAAATGGAATAGTCCTTGATCAAATATTTTGGCTCTTGCTGATTTTGTTCACGCAAAAGAATATCGAATGGCAGGTAGCCGAGTTGTCCGTCAGGAATAATGATGAGATGATCGATCGAAGACCCCAATTCCTCCAGTGTCGGCTGTATCAGGGCTTGATGCAATTCGAACAACTCCTCTCGAAGATTCCATGTATAGCTAGAGTCAGCTTGATGTATTTGACTAAGAACTCTTTCTAGAATTCTGGCAGAAAAGGTTTCAGGACTGATCCGCCTAAAACTAACCGCCGAATCACTGATGCCTATAGCAAAAGCGCCAGAACCTCCCCAAACATATTCAATGATGGCCGTTTTTGAATGGGCGAGTTGTTGTTGAATTTCTTGAATACTTGCAAAGCGGTTGGCATATCGTGTGTGGAAATAAATTGGATATTCCTCTTCCATGCCTGCCTTCATGTTTGCCAATTCTTCCTCTAGCTCGAACAATTCCTTTCGATACTGGACCAAAACTGAATCAGGAAAGGTCTTATGGATTTTTTCAGCAAAGATTTTGCCTCTCAGATTATTACATGTTCGCTGCATTTCTTGCTCTTTTGTCAAGATGGAATCTGGAATTCCAGCAACAGATTGAGCAGTTGCATCTTGTAACTTGGCTAGCAATAATGCGGATTTACTTTTTTCTGCGAATAAAAAAGCTTGCTCGACATAGGAGGCTTGTTCAGTTTTTTTGAATAACTGTAAAGCGACATAGGTTGCGCCTTCAAAGGCGGGATAGGTTTTTCCCAACATATAAATTTTGGACTTCTCATCTACCAGATTTTTTTTGTCTCTATCCAGCAGAGACAAGAGGAGTTGATATGTCCGTAAGTTGGCCTTCCAATCATCAAGACTCTGAGATTTCTGGGCAATCTTTATTTGGGTCTCAGCCTTCGCTTTTAAGAGGAGAGGCATCCAGTAAATTTCGATTTTTAAGTCTTCTATTGGAGGATTGTTGTGAGTAACTGTATCGGCAAAAGAATGGCAAACCTGAAACAGGGCTTGTTGATAGGTTTGCAAGGCCTCAGGAAATCGCCCTTGGTTGCGTAGAGATCTGGCCAGTTGGAACAGTATGATTCCCAAAAATGGATCTCTTTCATGACCGAAAAAGGAGTTCTCTAAGGCTTTATTCTCCTTGATGGCTTGCTTGAGGATGGGGTCCGCCTTGCCAAACGCTCTCTTGTCAATATAGGTTTGTCCGAGTACAAACAAGGTTCTGATTCTGATACTTTGATCATCAGGGGTTGAGACTGATTCATCGTATTCTTGCAATATTTTTTTGCTGAAAGGAATGGATCGATCAAAGTCTCTGATTTTTCGATAAAAATTTGCCCAATTGTAATACAAATATGCGATTGTACTTCTATCGAGGGAAGGATTTTTCTTAATGAGCTGATCTCCTTTTTGATAATAGTCCAGGGCCAGGGAATCCTCATTAAAATCTGTATAAAGAATGGCAAGATCGCGATAGGCATCAATGGTGGAAGCGACAGCATTTATATCGTGATCGAGGCTATCATGAAGGATGTCGATCACCTGTGTATAATAGGATATTCCACGGTGGAAGTCCCCTTTATCAATCAGGGTAATTGCCAGATCATGAAGAAAGGAAGCATATAAAATAGGATCTATATTTGAGGAATCCTTCTGCTCAAACCAGGCAAGGATTTTATTGAGGTAAACATCTCTTTGTTCTCGGTTGTATAGTTGGTGATAAATGTTTGATTGATGATTATAAATATGAAAGAAGATCTCATCCTCGGGTGCTGCCAGGTTTTTGGCCTCTTCCAAAAAAGCTAAATTTGTCTTGGTCGCCAGATCGAACTCGCCTTGTTTGACCAAAAGCGCAACGATCAACTTCTTGGAGGAAAGATAGCTGTAGGGAGGAACTTCCAGGCTGGAAAATAGCTGAACTGAACTATCCAGATAAACCAGGGCACTATCCAGATATCCTTGTTCATACACTTTTGAGCCAGTCAAAAACAAGGATTCTGCCAACAGGCTATCTGCTTGTTGAGAAAAAAGATGTGAGCAAAGAAGAGGGGAGACCAGAATGAGCCAGACTGAGTGTTTCATTGGGTATCAAAAAAAGGGTAGCTAGGATCATTGAATAAAGGAGAAAAAATAATTTGATTCAAAAAATAATTCAACTTGTGCAAGGGCAAACGGATTTCCAAGAGGAAAACAGAATCTTCCTGCTATGGGAACGCTACCTCAAAACATAATTGCATCCAGCCGACAATTGGATTGTAAACAGAACAGTCTCTCTTATACCGGAGGCTCATCCAGGGCC
Organism: Bacteroidota bacterium; assembly: GCA_039029315.1. Lineage (GTDB taxonomy): Bacteria > Bacteroidota > Bacteroidia > J057 > J057 > JBCCCJ01. The sequence continues at coordinate 94,638 of JBCCGK010000014.1, forward strand.
TCAATGACAAAAAAACCATCTTCTCCCTGATTTTGATACAGGGGCATCAACATTTGCCCATTACAGGGAGAGAGAATCTCTCCGTCCTTATCTTCTGCAAGATATTCTCCTTGTTTGACCGATTGGAAATTGACATACCCTCGATTCATCCGGAATTGATCAGTAGCTGAAATAGGATGGCGATAACAGACCGAGAGATAGTTGTCTAGTTCCTTGGTTGCTTCCGACAAGCGTGCAGCATACTGCCCAAAATCCGGAATATCCCGAGGGTGGATACAGCCAATTTCTGCCAGGAGAATCCAAATGGCCGCTTCGTGATTATCTATGGAGGAAGCGTCATCATGTTGTCCTGCTTCAAATGCCAATCCTGTCAAGCCTCGGGTGTCAAAGAATTTATTCGTGGTCAATGCCAGTTCATCCACCAGATTGAAAATAATTGGTGCTTTGAGGACTTCTGCTAACTGACGAATTGCTGAATCATCTGTCACGATTGAAAACAAGCCTCCCGGCGCGGAAGTAGTGTGAAGATCGACATAAATTTTAGGTTCGTAAGGCGTCTCAGCAGATGCCTGAATGAAACGCATGAGCTCAAGCAACTCCTTTTCTTCAGAATTTCTGTCAGCAGGGGCAAGCGACTTTATGCGAACAATCTCCTCTTCGGACCAGAGTCGATTGAGGTCTCGATCGATGTATCTCTGCTGCTTCTTCAAGGCAATTACATTGCCCGAAAGCGCCATGAGCTTTCCTGCAAAGGGTGGATTTAATGTTTCTAATCTATCAATAACTCTTTGGAGAGCCAGGACACCAGCGGGTTCATTTCCATGAATCCCACCGATACAAAACAGCAAGGGGCCTTGTTCTCCTTTTCCAAATGATCCAATCACTCTACGTACGTCCATATTCACAATTTCTAGGCAACAAATAGCGGCAAATATAGGAGAATTCAGGTGAATTTGGGCATGAAAAAGCTCCTTTCCTTCTAGAAAGAAAAGGAGCGGAATATGATCCTGTTTCTGAATCTTTACAGATCTGTTTTGGAGACAACTGTAGAGCGGAGGTAGTCCGCATTCAGTTTGGCAATATTGGTAATCGAAATCCCTTTTGGACATTCCACTTCGCAAGCACCTGTATTGGTACAATTGCCAAATCCAGCTTCATCCATCGTATTGACCATGGCTTGCACCCGTCTCATCCGTTCGGGTTGACCTTGCGGGAGGGTCGCCAGATGGGAGACCTTGGCTGAGGTAAACAGCATGGCAGATGCGTTTTTGCAGGTGGCAACACAGGCACCGCAGCCGATACACTCTGCTGCATTCATGGCTTCATCAGCTACGGGAGTGCTGACAGGGATTTCATTGGCATCTGGTGCCGAGCCCGTATTGACAGAGACAAAGCCTCCAGCCTGGATGATGGTATCGAAGGCACGCCTGTCTACCATGAGGTCCTTGATAACGGGAAATGCTGATGCCCGCCAAGGCTCAATAAAGATGGTATCTCCATTTTTGAAGCTCCTCATATGTAGCTGGCAGGTAGTCGTCATTTTATGAGGGCCATGTGCCTGCCCATTGATGACGACCCCACAAGCACCACAGATTCCTTCCCGACAATCATGATCGAACGCAATTGGCTCTTCCCCTTTGTTGATCAATTGCTCATTGAGCATGTCCAACATTTCCAGGAAAGACATATCTGGACTTACGGCATCCAGCTGATAGTCGACAATCTTGCCAGTTGCTTGTGGCCCAGCTTGCCGCCAAATCTTCAAAGTCAGTTTCATTGTTGTATCAGCCATAATTCAATCTTTGGAGGCATTGATTATTTATAAGACCGGGTTTTTAATTCGACAAATTCAAAGGTTAATTCTTCCTTGTGCATCTCTTCCTGTTGGTTTTTTCCCTTGTATTCCCAGGCAGCCACATAAGCATAATCCTTATCATTTCTTAAGGCTTCTCCTTCTGGTGTTTGGAATTCCTCTCTCAAATGACAACCGGCAGATTCTCCTCTTTGTTTGCCATCATCCATCATCAATTCCCCTAATTCAAGGAAATCTGCCAATCTCCATGCTTTTTGCAGTTCAGGATTGTATTCATTGTCAGAGCCAGGAACCCGGACATTCGTCCAGAAATCATCTCGCAATTCTTGAATCAATTGTTTCCCTTTACTGAGTCCCTCTGCTGTACGGGTGATTCCGCAATAATCCCACATGATTTTCCCAAGTCGTTGATGATAGTGGTCGACAGAATGCGGATTTGGGCCTTTGATATTGAGTAAGGTCTTCACTTCTTCATCGACCTTGTCTTCTGCTTCATTAAAGGCAGGATGTTCAGTACTTGGGTGATCTCCCAGAGATTGCGTGGCCAAATAGTTGCCGATAGTGAATGGGATGACAAAATACCCATCTGCCAAGCCTTGCATCAATGCACTGGCTCCCAGTCGATTCGCTCCATGATCCGAAAAGTTTGCCTCCCCGAGAGAATACAGTCCTGGAATATTGGTCATCAGATTGTAATCTACCCACAATCCCCCCATGGTATAATGCACAGCAGGGTAAATCCGCATCGGAGTTTCGTATGGATTATCGTCGGTGATTCGTTGGTACATATCAAAGAGATTGCCATATCTCGCAGCTACAGCCTCTTTTCCCAAACGCTTAATGGCATCCCGGAAATCGAGGTAGACAGCGTTTCTGCCATTGGGAAGAACGGATCTGCCTTCATCACAGACGATCTTTGCGTTTCTGGAGGCGACATCCCTGGGGACAAGATTCCCAAATGAGGGATATTTTCTTTCCAGATAATAATCGCGTTCATCCTCTGGAATGTCCTGGGGAGCTCGAAAATCTCCTTTTTTCTTTGGAACCCACACCCGGCCGTCATTTCGGAGACTCTCGCTCATCAGGGTCAACTTGGATTGGTAGTGCCCACTGACAGGAATACAAGTTGGGTGAATCTGAACGTAACAGGGATTGGCAAACAAGGCCCCCCTTCTGTGTGCACGCCATGCAGCCGAGGTATTGGAATTCATAGCATTGGTAGATAGGAAATAGACATTTCCATATCCACCTGAAGCCAGAACCACAGCATCCGCGGCATGTCTTTCCAGTTTTCCTGTCAGGAGATTCTTGCAGATTACTCCTTTGGCATGTCCCTCAATCAGAACGATGTCCAGCACTTCTCTTCTGGTCAGAGATTCTACTTTTCCAAGACCTATCTGTCGACTCAAAGCACTGTAGGCCCCCAATAACAACTGCTGACCTGTCTGTCCCCGAGCGTAGAATGTACGCGACACTTGCGCGCCTCCAAACGATCTGTTGGCCAGATAACCGCCATATTCTCTTGCAAAAGGAACCCCTTGCGCAACTGCCTGATCAATGATGTTGACACTTACCTGAGCAAGGCGATATACATTGGACTCTCGTGATCGGTAATCTCCTCCCTTGATCGTATCGTAAAAAAGACGATATACACTGTCTCCATCGTTTTGATAGTTTTTGGCAGCATTGATCCCGCCTTGAGCAGCAATACTATGTGCTCTCCTTGGGCTATCCTGAAAGCAAAAGGTCGTCACCTGATATCCAAGCTCAGCAAGGGAAGCAGCAGCAGATGCGCCCGCAAGTCCTGTTCCTACAACAATTACTTTGAATTTTCGCTTGTTGGCCGGATTGACCAGTTTGATATCGAACTTATGTTGGTCCCATTGTTGAGCCAAAGGGCCTTTGGGAGTTTTTGGGTCTAGATTCATATCAACAGTGAATTAGCATCAAGAGAAGAATGAAGAAAAGCTGAAAAGGATTAGTTCACAAAAAAGTAATAGATCGGCATAAGCCCGAAAATCAAGGGAACAACCACAGCAAATGCTGTCCCGATCTTGCTGACGAGTGGGGTATATTTCGGATGAACCAATCCAAGCGTCCGGAAGCCACTTTGAAAACCGTGATTCAAATGAAAAGCGATAAGAACCATGGAAATCACATAGAACAACACGATATACCACTGACTGAAAGAGGCTTTGACCACCTCTGTCATGGATATCGCCTGTACCTTTGTTTGGGTTTGTAAGCTTGGATCCAATTTGGACAATTCCTCAAAATCCACATAATGATTGGGCTCAAAAGATACACCACCCACAGTGATTCCTTCCTTGACTTTCCATGATTCTTCATATGCCTGTACCAGACTGACCTCATGGGTAGAATCCCCAAACTTGTATTTGCCCCAGAACATCGTAAGGTGTACAACCAAAAATAGCAGGACGATAGATCCGGTTAATCCCATATTTCGAGAAAACCAGCTACTATTGGAGGAGTTTCTTTGCTTGAAAGCATATCCCTGTGGGCGCGCTTTTTGGTTTTGGGAGGTAAGAACAGCTGCATAAATAATGTGAACAATGAATCCTGCAAACAACACCCATTCCATAATCCGAATGATGGTATTGGTCGTCATAAACCGAGTATACTGATTGAAGGCGGTACCCCCATCAGATTTGAACAGGAGAACATTTCCACTTAAGTGAACCAGGAGAAAGGACACCAAAAAAAGGCCGGTAAGCCCCATGATGAGTTTTCTGCCGATGGTGGAGGTAAATATTGATGGGAGGGAACTCATGTTGTTTTATTTTGGGTAAGAACCTGCCAAAATTACCTTCGCATTCCTCAATAGTCAAGTTCGGATTTCATCAAGATAGATTTTAGACTGATTCTAAATTATAACTGCTATAGATTTCCATTTGTTTCTGCTTCTACAAGCAACCCATTTTCTGTAGAAGCAGCAATAATTATGAAAGCCAGATGCCATTGTTAAATGAATGCTATTCCTTTGCAATTCAGCTTGATTTATGGTTGCTTTGCATAAAAATTGAATTAGAGACTGTTTAGGAATCTATGCTGAGAATTTTTATGGTGTATTTTTTTCTCAGGCAAGGCTCTTTTTTGTTCTCATAGTGGTGCTATAAGAACAAAAAAAGCCGCAGAATGAGGAAAAAAGACGCATACAAAAAATAAGTGACAGATGTTCAAACAATCTCTTAGGTTTTCTTCATATCAACAGCAATAAGACAATCATCTCATGATCCACTCTGGAATAAAATGTTGTGCCATTTTGATTGGGACCTTGTTCTTGGCCTCTGCTTGTAAGCAGGCTTCAACTGACACAACGGAAGCAAAAGAAAAGGTGATCCAGGAAGTTTCCCAAGCTGCCCAAAATCCATCTACAATAAATGTTGATGAGCTTTGGGAAGCTGAAATCCCATCAGCTGAAATCACTGAACCCAAAAACGTAAAAGGATCTGATGCCGCAAAAATGAATTACATTTTGGAAGCAGAAGCCACTAGCCTCAAATGGCATGGCTCCAAAGTGGCTAGTGGGCATCATGGAACAATTGATATTCCTGAAGGAGTCCTCAGAACTGTCAATGGGAAGCTCGTTGACGGAGCTATAACCGTGGACATGAAGTCAATCAAGAATGTTGACCTGGAAGAACCCAAAAAGCGCATCAAACTGGAATCTCACCTCAAGTCTGATGATTTTTTTGGGGCGGAAAAATTCCCAATAGCTGAGTTCGTGATTGTTGAGGTAAAGAACGGAAGTGGCGAGGAAGCTGAAATTTCCGGGAACCTCACTCTAAAGGGAATCACTCACCTGATTACTTTTCCAGCAACAGTTACCATTACAGAAGATCATCTTGCTGCCTCCGCTTTATTCTCGATTGACAGAAGCAAGTGGGACGTTAAGTATGGATCAGGATCTTTCTTTGATGACTTAGGAGACAAACTCATCAAAGATAACATTGATCTATCCCTGAATCTTGTGGCAAGAATTGAGGCTTGAACAAGCTGTTGATTTTGTCATTCATGCCCTAATCTGTTCTTGACAATGTCTCTGTAAGACTTGGCAATCGGGATCTGTGACGCCCCAATGGTCAATTGATGAGGTTCAATAATGGAAACATGTGTAAGGTTGACCACAAAAGATTTGTGTACACGGAGGAAGCTCTCCTCTGGAAGAAGGGTGAGGAGTTGAGTCATGGTTAGTCTGGACAGAATTTTTTTCTCAACGGTATGAACAATACAGTAATTCCCGTCTTTTTCACAAAACAGCACATCTGCCGGGGAGAGTTTGTACCGCTTTTGGCCGCTTTTGATAAATAATTGTTGGCCAACAGTTGGTGGCTGATGGATGGGAGAAGGCCTTTTCTCAAGATAGTCCTTTGCCTTGAGGGCTGCCGAGAAAAAACGATCAAAAGATATAGGCTTGAGTAAGTAATCCAAGGCTCTGTGCTCATAACTTTCTAGTGCATATTCCGCATAGGCAGTGGTGAATATGATGAGTGGTTCTCTCCCAATGAGGTCGCGAAAGGCCAGACCAGACAGATGAGGCATGTTAATATCCAGGAATAAGACATCTACGGAAGAATCAGATAGCCAATCCATTGCATCCAGGGGATCTCTGAAGGCGTGCAGCAATTTCATAAATGAGACCTTGCCGACATAGCGTTCTATGATCTCAAGAGCTTTGGGTTCGTCATCGATGGCGATGGAAGTGATAGATGGTTCCATATGGATGAGTAGGCTTCAAGTAGGCAATTGAAGACGCAATGTGATTTCGAAGGTCTCTTCTTTTTCTTCTTGTTGGAGTTCGTATCTATCGGGATACAACAAATTCAAGCGTCTCTGAACATTTACAAGACCTATGCCCGAGGATTCTTCATGGGGGCGCTGAATCTTGGGGAAGGAAGAATTGATGATGTGAAAATGAAAGTGCTTGTCATCGATTCGCCCTGTAATTTTGATGAAAGAGGCTGCTTTCCAATTGATTCCGTGTTTAAACGCATTTTCCACAAATGGTAACAACAGCAGAGGAGCAATCTGCGCGCCTCCCGATTCGCCAATGAATTCCATAGAAATCTGGACCTCATCTTCTTCACCAATTCGAAGTTGATAGATCTGAATGGCGCAAGCGAGCATTTCCCATTCCTTTTCCAGAAGAACCTGATTTGGAGATCCATCTCTGAGCATATATCTCATCAGGCTGGCAAGATCTGCAATACCTTTTGATAGATCTGGCTGATTGCTCCGCTCTGCAAGGGCAAATAGATTGTTCAGCGTATTGAACAGGAAGTGGGGATGAATTTGAGATTTGAGGAAGTTCAACTCAGAAGAGAGTTTTTCTTCCGTCAGATTTTTTTTTTCAATTTCACTTTGGCGCCATTTCAGAGCCAGGGCATAGGCGACAGCTAGACAGGCTGTAAGAAAGAACAACAAACCCTCCAACTGCCCCAATGCAAGAAAATGCCTAAAGATGTCCTGCTGATCACCCGTATTTCTGGCGAGAAAGAGGAGAAGGCCTTCCAACAAAGCTACCCCTGCCAACAAAAGGAATAGTCTTAGCATCACATGCCAAATACCTTCTTTTCGATTCAAAATGGGAGGGGCCAGATAGTATGCAATCCCATAAGCCCAGAGAATTTTCCCTCCCATGATGATGAGCAATACCCCAAGAAAATCGTGATTCCTGGTATATATTTCCTGTCGGATTCCATCAATTTCTTCCACCCGTACAGTCTCAAAAGCGAGGGATTGATTGATGATCCAGATGCTTATGCCCCAAAACACTCCGTGAAGAAGGATGCTCAGGTATGTTTGATTCAACTTCAGTGCCATTCCGTCAGTCAAGATAAGGGATTAAACTTAAGATTTCTGGTTGGGTAATTCTATCGCTTGTGATCAAATGACTTGCCTTTGTTATGAGTAGTAGAAAAATAGGGATGATCGTCCATCTGTCAGAAGATGGATGTCAGTCCCATATTTGAGTCATCCTGTAACAATTATTTTGCTCAGCTTGAATCTGCATATACCTTGGCGACCATGAACCCCAAAAAAAACGATATGAAAAGTATGTGCGTCTGGCTCCTAATCACCCTGTGTGGAGGGTGGGGCCTTCAAGGACAACAGTTGGGCTTGCAAAGCCTGGAACAATTAGAAGAAAGCCCCGCTGGATCAAGACTTGTTTCATTGATTCGCCTTCTGAATAGCGGAGAGAAAATCGAAAAGGCCCATGTGGAAAACTTGTTTTCAAAGAGAATCATCAAAAAAAACAGTCTGAAACGACTCAGAAATCTGATGCTCGACATTCGCGAAACGGATGGTCAGCTTCAATTGTATGATGCAGAGCGGGTTGAAATGTTTCGATATGAGACGATTTTGTGGGGAATGAAACAACAAGAATGGCTCGCCCTGAATCTTGATATGGAAGATGATAAGCCGTATAAAATTGATGGCCTAAGCTTAAGAAATGTCGAGCAAATGGCTCAGGCTGAAAGCCCCATGCTGTCACCAGAGACCATTCGGGACTTTGAAGTCAGATCACGTGAATTTGCTTCCCATAAGGAAGTGATTCAGAAAACCCAAAAAATCGCGGAGGCGTACGAGCAACTTGGATGGTTTTCAGGTGTAATCCTTTTGGCGAAAGATGGACAGCCATTTTTTGAACAGGCCTATGGCCTTGCCAACATTGAGAAGAACATTCCCAATACGATGGCAACCAAATTTCGTATAGGCTCCATCAACAAATCATATACAGCAACCCTGATCTTGCAAATGGTAGAGCAGGGAAAACTTTCTGTTGATGACAAGCTCTCCAAATTTGAGCTGGGATTTCCTCAGAAGGTGGGCGACAAGATCGAATTAACACATATTTTGACGCATACTGCAGGCTTCTCTGACATTTTTATCCCGAAGTATATCAACAACATTCGCGATTATAAAGACATCGATGACATTCTTCCATTGTTAAGGGATGAGCCACTGATGTATGAGCCTGGAACGGATCAGGCCTATTCCAATTATGGCTATATCGTCCTGGGAGCGATTTTGGAAAAAGTCTCAGGCAAACCATTCAAAGAATTGATTGAGCAAAATATTTTCAATCGACTGGGAACGACTACCACTCATTATGACATCGCAGAGAATATTGAAGGAGAAGCCAACAGTTATCGCTTTGGGATAGACGGGAAGAAGGTGGATCATACAGCCTTCCTGGAATATTGCACACCAGATGGAGGCATGTACGCCACTGCTGCCGATATATTACAGTACTATCAAGCCTTTTTTTATTCTGAAACCCTCCTCAAGAACGAAACCAAAGCCTTCCGGGCTTCTGGCTATCGATCCAAAAACGGAAACTGGAATGACATCATACAAAATGCTGGAGGTGCCATCGGAGAAGCTGGTGGAGGTCCTGGTGTGAGTGCTGTTATTGAGATGTTGTTGAAAGACAATTATGCAGTTATTGTTCTGGCGAATACTGATGAGATGGTTACGGAGCAAGTTGCGCGACGAATCATGAGTGCCATTGAAGGGAATCCTTATCCAGAAGCCAAACTTCCGATCTCCCATCATTTATATAAAGTGATGGAAGAAAAAGGAATCGAGGAACTGGAGAAAAATTTTGCCTCCATCATCGAGGACTATAGCGAAAGAAGAGTCCATTCTCAATACCTCAATTCTTTGGGATATGCCCTGATGCAGGAAAAAAATCTGGAAGAAGCGATAGAAGTGTTTCATGTGAATACTCGGCTGTTTCCTGATGAGGCCAATCCATATGACAGCTTGGGAGAAGCCTATTTTCATAATGGAGATACGATCAATGCCAAGAAGTACTATCAGTTGGCGTTGCAAAAAGATCCCGATCTGGCCTCGGCCTTGAGGATGATTAAAGAATTGGAGTAGACCTCATGTGTACCTATGGTGTTGTGTGCAGCTATTTCTGATTTCCTTCCGTTATCAGGATGCTTCACACAACATCAACACCATGAAAAAACTCTTTCTCCTCCTTTTGATAGAATTCATAGCGTTTTCTCTTTTCAGTCAAAGTTGGCACGAAACGCAAAAACTTCTGGCACCAAACAGGCAAGCGGCAAGCTTTTTTGGCAGATCTGTGGCAACTGATAAGGAGTATGCGATTGTAGGAGCGGAAGGCGCAAAATCAGTTGTTATTTTTCATCGAGATATCACAGGAGTTTGGTCCGTGGATCAGACACTGACCTCCCAGGATATCAGCGATAATGACAATTTGGGGGAATCGGTAGATATCAATGGGAATTTTGCCATTCTTGGAGTTCCTTGGGGGAATGTCGATTTGCCACCACCCGATGATGTGATTTCCGGTGCAGGGGCTGCCTATATTTTCGAAAGGCAAAGCGATGGTACTTGGGTAGAGCAGATCCGAATGGAGACGATGGACACGCGGAGCTATTCCTTTTATGGAGAGGCGGTTGCGATATCCGAAAAATATGCGGTCATGGGAGGGCCATATGCTTCCTATACAGTTCAATCTGCAACCAGTATAGGCGGAGCGGTATTGCTATATGAACGGGATAGCACAGGCCAATGGACCCAAAAGAAAAAACTGGAACCAGCTATTCGCGTTTGGCAAGGCTTGTTTGGTAGCTCTGTTGCAATCGACGGAGAGGTAGTAGTTGTGGGCTCGCCTGGAGAACTTGAGCATCCCTCTGATAGCATAAGTCTTGGAGGGGCAGCCTATGTGTTCGAACGAGAATCAGATAGTTCCTGGAAAGAAAGTAGACTCGTCCCTGATTTTGATTGGGATCTATTCGGTTCTGATTTTGGAAATTCGGTAGATATCGAAGGAGAGTATGTCGTAGTAGGAGCTCCAAAACTGAAAACCATTTCTTCTAGTGAACCCTCAAACTTGGGGGGTGTCCTGATATTCAGGAAAGACTCTGCTGGCAATTGGCAGGAATTTCAACAAATACCTGCACCTCTGAATCAATTAAATGATATGTTTGGGGTTTCGGTGGCAATAGAGGATGGATACATCGTTGTGGGTGCTAACCAGGAAGATGAAGACAAAAACAATGGAAATACCTATATCGATCCTGGAGCTGCCTATGTATACAAACAGGATAGCGCTGGTTACTGGACCTTGGCCAGCAAAATCGTTACCTCTGACAGATCAGAATATGATGAATTTGGGTTCAGTGTAGATATTAGCAATTCTACAGTCATAGGAGGTGCATTCAGTGAAGACTGGGACCTGAATGAACAGAACTTTACCTCTAATGCCGGCGCAGTCTATATATTCGATCTGTGTGAGGAGACGACGGAAAATACTATTTTTCCTGTTGCCTGTAATGAGTTTGTGTCCCCAAGTGGTACGCATATCTGGCGTCAGTCAGGCACTTATACAGACATCATCCCCAATGTGGCCGGATGTGATAGCACCATTACCATCAAACTGGCAGTGGATACCGTCAATACCGAGCTTGTCAAAACGGGCTTGACTTTTACAGCAGTAGATACCACAGCTAGCACTTACCAATGGCTGGATTGCAGGAATGGATTTGCGCCTATTGTTGGAGAAACCAGCTATCGGTATACCGCTCCACAACACGGTGGATGGTATGCTGTCGAAATGATGGGGGATTGCATAGACACCTCATTTTGTTATTCGACCTATTCTGTTGGAGTGGAAGAGCCAGCAGAACCCCTTTCCAACAAGATATATCCCAATCCGACTCAAGGAGAATTCAGGCTTGAACTGTCAGCCTTGTTCGGAAAAAAAGTAGAACTCATCATCTGGAATATGAAAGGGCAGCGCATAGCATCATGGTCCCATGTAACAGAAGAAAGCTTTCCTCTTTTCATTCCTGGACCTGCCGGGATATACACCTTGGAGATAAAAACAGCAGATAATCCGCCATTATTTTCAAAAATCATCAAACAATGAAAATCTTTCATGCCTGAGAGACTGTTTGGGAATGTGTGCTGAGAATTTTTAGGCTGTATTTTTTTCTCTGCGCAGACTCCTCCAAAATTCAGGATCTAGACCGACCCATCCATTTCAAGTGGATATACCCCTAGCTTTTGACCCAAAGGTGACATTTCTGTATGTAATCATAAGAGGGAGAAAAGAGAAACAAGCTGAGAGAAAAATTGTGGGTAGTGCCTCAAATGTAAGGCTGGAACATAATTCTGCAAAGAACTGAGCTAGAGTTGAGCATTACATTTATAGCACTACCAAATTGTGAAAGCGCCAATAGATCAATTTCCGAAATCGTTCCCGCTAAAAATCCTTTTGGAAATCCCCCTTCTGCCACCTATTTTCCAGTTCAGTTTGGACTTTTTATACAAAAAACATGCAAATAACTGGCAAAGGAACTGCTGCGAATACTTACGATGCCATTGTCATCGGATCGGGGATCAGTGGTGGTTGGGCAGCCAAAGAGCTGACAGAAAAAGGGCTCAAAACCCTTGTCCTGGAACGTGGGAGAGATGTCAAACACGGAGATTATCCTACTGCCCATTCTGAAACCTGGGATTTTGAAGGCCGGGGCCAAAAGGACCCTGAAAAAATCAAAACCCAACTCAAGCAAAATCGGACAGGCTACACGACCAGACCTGCTTCTGCTCACTGGTTTGTCAACGATCTTGACAATCCATATTCAGAGGTCAAAAGATTCGATTGGATGCGTGGCTATCATGTGGGGGGGCGCTCGCTGATGTGGGGACGCCATTCATACCGATGGAGTGACCTTGATTTTGAGGCCAATGCCAAGGAAGGCATTGCAGTAGATTGGCCCATTCGCTACAAAGATATTGAGCCCTGGTATGCCTATGTGGAGGAGCATGCAGGAATTACAGGGATGGAAGAAGGGCTTAGCCAACTTCCTGACAGCAATTTTCTCCCACCTATGGGACTCAATTGTGTGGAAAAGCACATGAAAGAACGGGTCGCTGCTGCCTTTGGTGGCCGGGTTCTTACTCAGGGAAGAATTGCGAATTTGTCTGTGCCGCACAAAGGGCGAGGTTCTTGTATGTATCGAAATCGCTGCATCAGAGGATGTCCATATGGCGCGTATTTTTCCAGCCAATCTTCTACTCTCCCCGCGGCTGTGGCTACAGGAAATATGACTTTGAGACCCTTCTCTATCGTCAATCAGATTCTGTATGACAAGGAGACCAACAAAGCAAAAGGTGTATTGGTTATCGATGCTGAGACCAATGAGACAATAGAATACTATGCCAAAGTGATTTTCTGTTGTGCATCAGCTCTAGGATCAACCTTTATCATGTTGAACTCTACTTCAGACCGTTTTCCTGATGGATTGGGGAATGACAGTGGAGAATTGGGACACAATTTGATGGACCACCATTTCCAGATCGGAGCAAGAGGTGTATATCCCGGCTTTTCTGACAAATATTATAAGGGGCGTCGTCCTGGCGGTGTGTATATTCCTCGATTTCGGAATGTAGATAAGGAGAGTACACGTCAGGATTATGTCAGAGGGTTTGGCTATCAGGGAAGTGCAAGCCGGAGTAGTTGGAGTCGTAGCGTGAGAGAGTTGAGCAAATTCGGTGTAGATATGAAAACGGAATTGTTCGAGCCGGGACCATGGAGAATGGGCTTGACAGCATTCGGAGAATGTCTTCCTTATCATGACAACAAGGCCTACCTCAACCATGAAGTCAAAGACAAATGGGGACAACCAACCTTTACCTTTGACTGTGAATTCAAGGACAATGAGCAGAAGATGCGGGCGGACATGCAGAATTCTGCGGTAGAGATGCTAGAGGCAGCTGGATTCGAAGAAGTTACGCCTTACGACAATGTAGGGGCTCCTGGTTTGGGCATTCACGAAATGGGGACCGCCAGAATGGGACGTAATCCCAAGACTTCTGTTCTCAACAAATGGAATCAGGTTCACGCTGTGAAAAATGTATATGTAACAGATGGAGCCTGTATGACTTCTGCCTCCTGTGTCAATCCTTCTTTGACCTATATGGCTTTGACAGCCAGAGCTTGTGATCATGCTGTAAACGAACTGAAAAAGGGTAATTTGTAATGAAAAGACGAGACGCTATCAAACAAACAGCCCTGATCATGGGCTATGCCGTATCAGCCTCTGCGATTAGTGGAGTTTTGGCTGGTTGTCAGGCTACTGGAGGAATGGATTGGACCCCTGTATACTTGAGCAAGGATCAGGGAACACTGTTGGCAGAAATCGCTGAGATCATCATTCCTGCATCAGATACGCCAGGTGCCAAAGATGTTTTTGTACACGAATTCATCGACACCATGATTGGCAAATACCTCAAAGCTGAAGAAGGGGAGACCCTCAAAGCAGGTCTTGCACAAGTAGATGCAGACGCTCAGGCTGCCCATGGAAAGAAGTTTATGTCCTGTACACCAGAACAACAAACTGCTTTGCTGGTCAAAATGGCCGATGATACCCAGGCTGCCATGGAAGCAGACCCTTCTCTTCGAAAAAACAAACCATTTTTTGTATTGATGAAGGAACTGACCATGCTTGGATATTTTACCTCTGAAGTTGTAGGAAAAGAGATATTCAGTTTTGATCCAGTCCCCGGAGAGTATGGGGATTGTATCCCTGTGGAGGAAGTCAAAAACAGTTGGACGATTTAAGAGACTGTTTGAACATCTGTCACTTATTGTTTGTATGCGTATTTTTTCCTCATCCGGCGGCTTTTTTGTTCCCCTAACACCACTATGAGTACAAAAAAGAGCCTTGTCTGAGAAAAAAATACACCATGAAAATTCTCAGCACTGATTCCAAAACAGTCTCTAAGAACTTCCCTCCATAGGTAAGACCTTGGAGTGAATGTGTGAAGAAACATTGGCATGAATCCGATGAACATTAATGATACCTATGAAGAGACCTTCTCCTATTCTCAGGAGGAGGTCGAACTATATGCTCGACTGACAGGAGATGACAACCCGATTCACCTTGACGCAGAATACGCCGCACAATCTGATTTTGGTCAGCGGATCATGCACGGAATGCTGGGAGCCACGATTTTCACCAAAGTCATGGGCACCACCTTCCCTGGCCATGGATCGATCTACCGCTCTCAGGAAATCAAATTTATGCGACCCATGTATCCTGATATAGTGTATCGAGCTGTGTTTACAGTTGTCGAAACCAATCCCCGAGTCCACGTAGTCAAAATCAAAACTGAAATATTCAATCCAGATGGTAAAGCGACCATTAAGGGATTTGCTACCTTGATCAACAAGGCAAAGGTGGGTTGAATTGAAGACCAGAACCCTGTAGGCGAAGATTTCCAGTTTATCCTGTAACCTTCTTACACTTTTCCTCGAAAGGAGGAGACTTTAAGGTTTTATCATGCAAAATAAAAAAGACTAGCTGTCATCCTGATAGACTGCCAATACAAGGGTGTACGTCAAATGTCCCATTTGTTTCCTAGCATGTGGGGTCGTTTCTCTTTTTGAGGAGAAACGGGGCAGTGCGGAAGAGGTTTTGAAACAAGGCAATCTCTTTGATTGGGAAATCTGACGTACACCCCAATACAATCTGGGAGGATGAATAGCTGTCCCTCTGCTTCATTGAATCAAAACATAAGGAATGATCATGGATTGTTCCCAGCCTTCCCATCTTTGGCAACTGGAACAGCCTTCCCAAATACAGGCAAGTATTTCTCCCCCAGGAAGACAACCCCAAATACCAATAGACAAATGAAGCTTTTGATCAAAAAAGCATCAGCAAACCCTTCTGCTGGACCGATCATGGTATTGAAATAATATCCCAAAAGGAATATTCCTCCATAGATCAAAATCCTCCTAACCCGATAAGGAATGGGATAGTACTTTTGCCCAACAAAATAAACCATCACACACATCACAGCATAACAAATAAGGGTTGCCCAGGCACTGGCATAAAACCCATAAATGGGAATCCCAAAATAATTGATCAGAATCGTGATCAATGCACCCGTTCCTGTGAAAAGTAAAGCAAAGCGTGTCTGCTTCGTGATCTTAAACCAGATGGACATTTGGATATAGGCTGCAGAGAATACATAGGCCATGAGGAGAATCGGAATCACTGGAATGCCGGACCAATAGGATGCATTGACAAAAGTTTTCTTTCCAAAGCCCATCGCCTCTGGAATACCAAAAAATTCAAAAGCCACTATTTCATAAGAAAAGGAGGCAAGAATCAGAAACCCAACCAGGGTTGTGAGACTGAAATAATGGAAAATCTTCGCAAAATTCTCTGGTGAATCCTTGGACTTAGCCTCTTTGAAGAAAAAGGGCTCCACCGCATATCGGAAGGCCTGCGTGGCCAGCAATATGAACACTGCCACCTTATAATTGGCGGCATATATTCCATTCATTTCGAGTGCAGTTAGTTTTTGCTCCCCCAAAAACAAAGATTCCCCGGACCATCGTTCAGGAATCATGATGCGATCAAGCGTCTCATTCATAATGCCCGCCAAGCCCGCAATCATGATATAGAAAGCATAATGGATCATGTCTTTCAGGATCAGCCAATCAGGTTTCAAACTGCTTGGCAGGTTTTTCCACAATGCCATTCCGAGACGCACAGTTGATGCAAGGAGATTGGCGACAAAAATGTACTCGATCTTGGGTTCTAGAAACCCAATCAGAACAATATTGGCAGCAACCGTTACGCCTACATTGGTTAATAAAATGATGGAGAAACGTTTCACCTTCTCTTCATGTCTGAGCTTGGCCAAAGGAAGGGCGGCCAAGGCATCCAGAAAAACAATTCCAACGAGCATGAGGATCAATTGCCCTTGTCCTTCATATCCCATGACTCCAGCCAAAATTGGACTCAAAAAGCCGCCCAGAAGCGCAAATGCAGAAGCAATGCTCAATACCCAGAAAAAGGCTTGATTGAATACAGTCTTTGGCTTATCGCTGTCTTGAATAAAGCGGAAAAAAGTTGTTTCCATCCCAAAGGTCAAAATCACATTGATGACCGCAACATAAGCATACAATTGCGCATAAATTCCATATTCACCCTCTGGAAAAACATTGGTATAAAAGGGCGTAAAGAAGACGTTGATTAGCCGTGCGAGGATCACACTGCTGCCATAGATGATGGTATGTCCTGCCAGTTTCTTTAGAATGCTCAAGTTGTTGTTGGTTATTGAATTATTGGGGTATTGGGGTATTGAGTTATTGGGGTATTGGTTATAGCGGGGATTGATTGGTGATGTGATGGTTTTTCTTAACCTCTTTGTGCTTATTTATTGTCTAGTCCTTCTCCAGCTTTGCCCAAATGCTGACTGGGTCTTGGAACCAGAAACAGGCTTGTCTGCCTTCCATCAATATATCTCACGGATTCTCCATCAAAAAAAGCATCTTCTTCCATCATCATTCGAATTTCCTTGTTCCATTCCTTCAAAAATACTGCCGCATTCAGCTCAATGGAGTAGGCTGTATTGGCATGGAGCGGATAATCTCCTCTGTGTGGAACACCTCCTTGCTGATCCCATAGACCAATCGTCGGACCAGCTCCATGGCCATGATAGCCAATGGGATGCGTATAGATGGTCGCCTTGATGTCTTCGGATTTGGCTTGGGCAAGTGCTGCCGCCAGAATCTCATTGCCGGATCTTCCTTCTTTATATTGATTTGTGAGAATATCCATCAATCGGAGGCCTGTCCGAAACGCCTTTTGCAGATAGGCAGGGGCTTCTGTTTCCCCTGCTTTGAGGATATAGGCATTTTCCTGTGTATCCGTATTGAGTCCCAAATAGGTAATCCCGAAATCGATATGAACCAGATCGCCGGCTTTGATGACCTGTCTGTCGGGCCGTTTGGAGAAAGTTCGGAGATGATCAAAGTTCTCAGGATCCGCTCGCTGAATATCCACAGTCGGATGAAACCAGGCTGTCATACCCAGTTCCCGAATCCTTTCCCGATAATACCAGACCACATCTTCAGTGGCTGTAAAACCCGGTTGAATCACCTTGTCGCTGAGACCTTCGGCTATGATTTCATGGGCGATTCGACAGATCTGCTGATAGACCACCATTTCATTGGCGGTCCGAGTCTCCAGCCAGCCTATGGCCAATTCAGTGGCAGAGACGACCTTCTTTTGATCTGCCTTGGAAAGCGTTTCCATAAGCTGATCATAATGAAAGGAACTTAAGCCATCAGCCAGGGCAAAATGCGCTGAACGATTGACACCGATTTTGTTAGGCTTCCTTTCTTCAATCAATTCTCGAAGTTGGGCCCATTGATCTGGTTGCTGTTCCTTGTCCCAGGCTTTTTTGAATACTTCGCCTACATCATAGCGTGCACAAGCCAGTGTTTCCAGGCTATCCCCTCGGTCAAAAACCAACAACATAGTTGTCCGCCTCGCAGACAACCAGTTGGAGGGAAGCATGGTTTTGAGGACGGGGTCCTCATTGTATTCTCTTGAAATCAGGAGCCAACAGTCTATGCCTGTTCTTTGCATGAGAGCTGGGAGAACCGTATTGATTCGTTCCTGAAGCCATTGATCCCGAAGTTGACCTTGAGCGTTGAGATCCAGGATTTTGGGCATCTGAGCGTTTAGACTCAGGCCAAGGGAAGAGAGAATGAGGAAGTAGAGGAGTTGTTTCATTGCCTTCAATTGTTGAAGGCAAGGTATAAAATGTTCCCCTAAAAGCGTTGTTTCTTTCGAATATAGATATTGGCATTCTGTGTTTTGGCGTGAAGTTCAGGTCCCCCGCCATTCACTCTTCCTCTTACCCAATCAGTGAGTGCGATCTTGTAAGTGCCATCTTTATTCGTTTCGGCAACCTGAGGCTTGTTTCTAAGAATATCGATATCAAAACCAGTTAATACATCTCCCTTGACTGATTGAGCCTTGAGATTGAAGCGAGCCTCTGGAGGTAACTGAATATCTATTTTCCCATGATAGGTTGTGAAAGCCAGTGGCATATCGGGATAAATTTTATCAAAATCAGCTACTATATGTCCATGCCAGGTATTGGCAACCATCGATCCTGCAATGCCAGAAGCGTCAATCTTTCCATGATGTGCTTCCAGAACAATTTCTCCAGAGACATTGATCACCTCAATGTCTCCAAAATGGTGAGTTTCGACTTCCAGGTCGAATTCAAATGGAACCTCTATCATTACGCGAACGGGTTTGCTTCGATGATCTGACTCTAGTGATAATACATTGTCTTTTTCTCTTGCTTCCAAAGAGATGCCTGTGGTTGTCAGTTTTTTCAAACCATTGCCGACATCTACAACGTCTCGCTTTTGCTTGTCAGGTCTGAGGGCTTCATATCTGACCATGACATCATTTCTGGAACATCCTTTCACATGGACAATTCCAGAGAAAACATGCACTTTCAGTCGACCGGGCTGATTGGGAGAAGTGAGAGGAATTCTCAGTGCATTATCCTGAGAATGAACTTCGAGGGAAATCAATCCCAGAAAAATTCCGAAAAGAATGAGAGCTTTGTTCATTTTTTTGACTGTTCCTAAGGTGAAATTAATTGCTTTCTTCGACATATACATCTCCATTGTATGTTTCAAATTCCAGTACAGTCTTTCCATTTCGGGAAATGATCGGACTTCGGCTGCTGATGGAATATTGAATTCCGTTTTCCATCGGGTGTTGCTCTTTGGAAATTTCCTCGCGCCCTACCACTACCGGATCGAGATTGGTATAGAACTCGCCATTGAAACTCTGAAAAAACATCCTTGCTGCAAGCCCTCTGGGGCTTTCGACTTTGATGGTCCCGTTTTGAGAATAAAACTGAGAATCCCATTTAGGGAGAACAGAATAGCTGATTTTTACATCTCCGTTGATGGTTTTAGCATTGACCTGCCCTTCGATTTGTTCCAGAATAATCGGCCCATTGACATTATTGGCAGTGATACTTCCCCGGACATCTTCTACTGTGACCGATCCTTGATTGACAGTTGATACGTTGAGTTGCATTTCTCTGGGAATACGAATACTGAAGTCCAACTGAAATTCATAATCAGGGTCCCAGTGCCAACCATGAGAATGATAGCCATATTTTCCAGACCATCTTCCCTTTCCTCCATCCTTTCGCTCCCAGGGAAAATCCAGGACAATTTCAGTGGTGTCTCCCCGGATTGATTCTGACAGCTTCAATTCTGTCAGGCCTTTTTGGGCAGTGCTTTTGCTTTTGGCCTTGACTGTTTTGAATACCTCTACTTGTATGGTGTTGCCAGAATAGCCTTCTACATTCACTTCTCCATGTATATTGGACAAGACAAGAACGCTCTTGGATGGCAGCGTTGGAAGACTCATCTCGAATCTAAGAGTTTCTGTTTCTATCGATTCTGGCGGTGCTGGGTAGGCACAGTCATGGATTCCAAGACTTGCAATCAGCAGGATGAATAACATAGGAGATGGAATTATTAATGGTTACATGAGAATTTCAATGCTTTTTCTTAGCTCGACCTTGACTTCAGAAGGCGTCATGTCGCGATCAAGCAGGGCTTCCAACGCCTGTACAGAAGACTTCTCTTGTAAGGCAACCATGGCTTCAGCGATCGCCAGCTGAACCAGGGGCGAATCCTGAAATGGGATGGCTTTGATCAGTCCTTCTCGAACCACAGGATCATTGGCATATTCAAGCAAGATCTCAAGGGTGACCAAGCGGACGTTTACATTCGGATCTTGATGTAAGGTATGTAAGAGGGCAGTGGTTACCTTGTCGCTAACCCTCGGCATTTCCTGGGTAAGATAGACAGCCTTTAGGCGTTCGGATGGAGAATTTTTTTCCAACATACTAAGGGTCAGTAATTCTCTCATCTCTTTCAATTCTCCACTCAAGCTGGCAATCTGCTCGTTTGTAGCAGGTGAAGGTCGAACCCATGATCCAATGCCTATTCCTAATAAGAGGAAGGCTATCGCAGCAGCCAAAGAATACCAGATTCTTTTTGGAGACCCAAGTCCTGATGAAGACTGTTGGGTGATATCCCAGTTTGGCATAGAGGGAAAATCAGGTGAGCTAAGACTTGAATCCAATAATTTGCCAATCTTTTTATGCAAAAGATCCAGATCCTCCAGTTCTTCCAAGGAAATCCAACCCTGTTCGATATACCGCTCCAGCATCTCCTCTTGAGAAGAAGATAACTCACCTTTTTGCTCGCGGTAAGCAGAAAGAAGTGTGGCTTTTATCTCAGAATTCATTTTGATTCGATTTGTGAGTACACCTGTTTCAATGCTTTCAACGCACGGTAGACCTTGACTTTTACCGCTCCTTCACTACAGCCAAGAATGCTGCCGATTTGTTTGTATTTCATTCCTTGTAGTTTGCTCATAACCAGAAGTTCTCGTTGGTTTTGCGGCAACTGTTCCAGTGCCTGCCTGAGCTGTTCCATCTCCTCTTCTGATTCCATTTTTGTCGCTTGGGTCGGTTCTTCCCCGAAATGGTCCTGCCAGCTGTCTATTTTTTCCCGCTTCCATCTTCCTCGTTTTTTATGGTGATCCCGATTGACGTTACGAGCAATAAAAAACATCCATTGCTTGAATTCCCCTTCTCCTCTGAAGCTATGTGCGTATGTGAGAATGCGGAGAAAGACAGTCTGAACCAAATCCTCGCTGAGAAATCGATCTGAGTTCTGATTGAAAAAAAATTGAAACAACACACGATGATATCTGTCAAACAAGACACCCATAACTTCAGAATGGCCTTGTTGAACCTGTGTCATGAGAACATTGTCTGGGATGCTGGTCTGCATAGGGAGCCGTAGTCGAGTTTGTAGAGGGAAACTGCGGCAAGTGAAAAAGGTTACATCATCCATCATAGTACTAGACATTTTTCTACTCAAGCTTGTGTGTTAGACAGGATTTACAGGATTAAGATATTGTTTTTCAGTCAATTCCAATCTTGTGAATCATATAAATCTTGTCTGATAAATCATTCATGATAATTTTGTCTAGTAGGATGATCATCCATACAAAACAAACAACCAGAGATGCGAGAAGAAAATGATAAAATTCTTCCCGCACCTCTGATTATCAGATGCTTCACTCGATTATTGACCCATTTTAATCATTCTCTTGTATGACAAAATTTGATGAGAGTTGTTGTATAGTAGGATCAGGTAGGTACCACTTGCCCATGTATCCACATCGATCATAATGCTAAATTGTTGTCCATTCCACCAGGAATGTGAGACATGGCTATTTGCCCAGACAAGTCTTCCATCTATTGAATAAACTCTTAGCTGGAACTCATCGAATTCCATACCTCCCCAATGAATATTCAGAATCTGATTCGCTGGATTTGGGTAAATATCCAAAGACAAGACTTGATCAGAAACAAAGGTATCCTCGGAGTTGGCATAGAGTGGATCCGACCAACTACTACACCCAATGTCATTTGAGACCGATACCTGATACATTCCAGCACCTGCAAGGGGAATGTGTGCTTGCGTAGCTCCATGAATACTATCCCCCTGCGATAAAATTACCTTGACTATCAGATTCAATGGCCCTGAAATAAGTAGAAGTATGTCCATAATAGCTGGCCCATGAAAGATGGCCTTGCTTAGAAAATCTGGCGATCACGCCTGTACTGGGTTGGAGAAAAGAATCTGGAGGGACCTCTTGGTGCGCGCCTGCTGTCGCGATATGTTCAACCGAAGTCGTTACACCTGCCACACCAATATTTCCCCAAGGATCACAGGCGATAGCATATAGTGGGGTAGAGTGGGATCCATACTCGGTTCCCCAGTCCAATTGTCCATTGGGCGTAAATCTGGCTATGAATATTTCATCTATTGAATCTAGAAGAATTGATCAGTCGGGGGAATTCATTGTCCCAATAGGCGGAATGCTTGATCCTTGATAAGATAGGCCATATGGTGGATGTCTTAGATCCCATCATTCCATGCTTTGACCTTAGCTTATAAAATCAAAAAAAGTCAGATAGCTTACTGAAGATACCTGCTTCTTTGTGTATTTTCGAATCAAAGCCTTACAACATGAACCTGTATTTTCTGCCTGCTTTCATCATCGGACTTCTGATCATTACTTCCTGCAAACCAGAAGAATTGATTGAAGAGCCGCCAGTAACAATTGCGCCTCAGCAAGTAGTTTTTGCCCCTCGTTATGGACCACAGGCCTACTCCTGTGAAGTGATGATTCCCTGGAACTTGCTTGATATTTCGCCTCAAGTCAATGTAGAATTCGGATTTGAAGCCTTGATCATGGATGATGATGATGGGGGATTGGTAGATGATGTGCTTGGATGGCACAGAGGGATTGAACGTGGACAGGAGGTCAATCCATCCACATTTGGAACCCTTCGCCTGAAAGAAGATGTAGCCAATCTGGCAAATGGCGAAGCCGGCTTTGTGTTCACTGCACCTCAGATAGATGGCAACAAGGATCAAGTATGGGAATCTGTTCCTGCCTTTCCAATCGAACAGGTCCTCACAACCCCTGATTTCCCTTCCTCTGACCTCATGGGAACATTTCAGGCGATCTGGGATAGTGCTGGACTGTACTTACGCATAGATATCTCCGATGATAGTATGGCAGTAGATTCTTGGGTGCTGGGATGGGAAGATGACGGGATTGCCTTATACTTCGATCCGCATTTACGTCGCCCAACAGAAGTAAATGCTGATGATATTCGATTGTATAGAATTGTTCGCAATAGCCGGGAAATAGACAGAAATGACTTTGTCCAACAAGCTGTATGGACCATACCGATTGAAGAAGTCCTGGACGGTGGTCCGGGAAAGGATGGGATTCCTGCTTTGTTGAATCCCGCTTTTGTACCAGCGACCCAAGCTGGATTTATGAGAAATAATGAATTGGTTCTCGGCTACTTTCACAATGGAGAAGCAAGGGCATATCCGCATTCCATTCTGGATTGGCATGAGATCATCAATGATGAGCTTGCAGGACAGGAATATGCCATTACCTACTGTCCCCTAACTGGAACAGGTATTGGCTGGGATCGAAAAATCAATGGAGAAAGCACGACATTTGGTGTATCGGGTTTACTCTATAACACCAATCTGATTCCCTACGATCGAGCAACTGATAGCCACTGGTCCCAAATTCGACTGGATTGTCTCAATGGATCTCAACAAGGCAAACAAATAAAGACATTCCCATTGGTAGAGACCACCTGGAAAAGCTGGAAAGAAATGTTTCCAGATACGAAAGTCGTCTCGCGCGAAACTGGCTATAGCAGAGAATATGATGTGTATCCATATGGAGATTACCGGACCGACCATGACAGGCTGATTTTTCCCGTTGCCAATGAAGATGCACGACTGGAAAGAAAAACCAGGGTGCACGGCATCATTGCCAATCAAGTAGTTCGCATCTATCCATTTGAGCGATTTCAGGGAGGAAAACCAGTATTGATCCATGATGAATTCCAGGGAAGGCCAATAGTTGTAATCGGTAGTCTGGTCAAGGATTATATTGTTTCCTATGGAAGAGAACTCTCTGATGGAACCCTGTTGTCCTTTACATCTGAATGCTGTGATGATTTATCTGTCATGATGAAGGATCAGGAAGGGAATCGATGGAATATCTTCGGAGAAGCTGTCTCTGGCCCCAGACAGGGGAGCAGCTTGCCAAGAATTGATTCCTATATCGGCTATTGGTTCTCATTTGCAGCCATGTTTCCAGAAATAGAATTGAGATGAGTCAGATTGATTTTACCCGATGCACATGGCTTTTCCGAAAGGGAAGTCCAATTTAAATGAGAGATGTAACTTTCCTGATTTTCCTGCGTAGGACTTACTTTCTAAGTCTCTGATGATCAGGATGCTAAATCTTGCTTCTCTCAGATATTCCAGATGATTCATAATTCCAGGTTGGTTCTTTCGTTCCTACTCATATTAACCTAACCTATTACATGAAGTATTTTGGATATGTACGCGTCAATCCTTCCGATTATGTGATTCGTCTCAAAGGAGGCAAAATATCCAGGGAAGGTCGTGGTATGAACTTTTTCAACTGGCCCAATCAACAATACGTCGTCATTCCCTCCATTGTCAGCAATATCCCTTTTGTTGCTGACCAGATCACCCAGGAAAATCAGGGAGTTGAGGTCAGCGGATTTGCCATTTGGAAGATTGGACATCCCTCAAAGGTTTATCTGCATTTCGATTTTACTGGGAAAGAATCTCCAGTAGAAAAAATCAACCGCTTTCTTAAGGATGTGGTGGAATCAGCCATTCGACATCAGGTGGCCAATATGACCATAGAAGAAGTCCTCCGTAAAAGAGGTTCGATCATTCTTCAACTCAAGAAAGAACTGGAATACATTTCGGATCAATGGGGAATTGCGATTGAGACGATTGAGATCAAGAATGTGAAGATCATGTCTGAACAACTGTTCAAAAACATGCAAGCTACCTTTCGAGATGCTATCCGGCTGGAAAGTGAGACAAGTGCCTTGAAAACAGAGGAGGAAATTTCTCAAAAGAAATTGGCCCATAAAGAAAGAATGGCCATTCTCGAACAAGAGGCGCAACAGAAGGAGGCCGTCAGAAAAGCGGAATTGGAACAACAGGCACTCAGGCATCAAAGCGAGCTCACAAGACAAAGCCTGCAAGAAACCAAATCGCAGAAGATCCTGGAGAGCAACAGCAAAGTAGAAGTAGCTGAACAAGAGGATCTGAACAAAAGAAAACTCCTTGCCCTTCAATTGGAGACCTTGGCAGAAGAAAGAAAGCTTGAACAGGCCGTCATGTCCCTGGACATTGAAAGAAAACAAAACGACAATAAGCTTCGGGAATTGGAGTTGATCATTGATCAAAAACGCCTCGATCTCAGTAACCAGGAAAATCCCCAACACTTGATGTTCAAGATGCTTCCTGAGATTCTTGGCTCTTTAAAAATAAGTGAATTGAACATCGGACAGGAAGAACTAGCAGGACTTTTACAGAGATTGCTTGCTGGGAAGAGTGAGAAATAGGAGCATAATTATATTTTTGTGAATCGAAATAACAATTTTATTTAAAATAAATTTTTTATTTAGGTTGATTGTCCTTAATATTGTCTTTGTGTTGTGGGGTGGGGATTCTATGTTGTAGCGACAATTTTTCATCATCTCCTCCCTCAAGAGTTCAGAATTACTGATAGAGGATGGAATTTACAAAGCTCTTAAAACGCTTAATCAGGACTTTAGGGCATTCAGAACTTGGACCGATATTCCAATGTCTTCTGATCCTATCCGAGGAGGTTCCTTTGGTCAAGGATCAACGAAATAGCATAATCAGTCTCCAGGGGCAGTATACATACCTGGCATCACAGAAGTCTTTCATGAGACCTGATGATTATATGATTGCACTGAATGGGATTAGATCCAATGTTCTGAGTCTGTTGGAAGATTGCCTGGACTATGAAATAAAGGCTAGAGATTTTACTGGTGAAATGCCTTTGATCCTCAGCGACAATATTCAGACACAATTAAGAGAGATCGAAAGAAACTCCCTGAAATTTACCTCAAGCAATCAAAGGAAGATCAGAAGAAGAATTGGGCCTGTCATTGGACTCTTTGTGTTGATGGGTATGCTTGCAATTGCTGGTATTCAGGGGGGGGAATCTATGAGAGCTGTCAAAGGAAATGATCCAGTCCCGGAAAAAGAGAAGCCATCTGGTGATCATATCGTTGTGAAACCTCCCTCGCAAAAGGAAAAAAACAAGCCTTCTGATCAGTCTCATTCTCCTGCTGAAGCAAAGGTGGAATCCAGCCGTCAGCTTCCCAAACAGCCCTTAAAAGAGGAAGAGCAGAAGATGGATTTGGCAATTTATACAGTTCCGGGTAGTGTTGAGATATTTAAAAATGGAGAATTTCTGGATAAAACCTCAAAGGCTGCTGGAGGAGTATCCATAGAATTGGCTGAAGGCTCCCATATATTGGAATTCAGAAAATCGGGATATCAATCAACCAGAGAGAGAGTCAATATTCCAAAGCAGCAAACGCTTCAAGTGGAGCTCGAAAAAGAATAAGAGACTGTTTAGGAATCTGTGCTGAGAATTATTATCGTGTATTTTTTTCTCAGGCAAGGCTCTTTTATGTTCTCATAGTGGTGCTATGAGAACAAACAAAGCCGCAGAATGAGGAAAAAAGACGCATACAAAAAATAAGTGACAGGTTTTCAAACAGTCTCTAAACCAGTATACAGAATTTTTTCTGGTTCAGAGGCTGAAATCAATCTGCTTAACACATGTCAAAATAATTCATTGTCGGTTGGAAGCGACTCCTGAATGGATAAGTTTCTGATTCACCAATGAATAAGTCTGTATAAATAAAGCGGTAAATCCTGATGTATGAAAAAAAATATTTGCTTGGCACTCAGTGTGCTTATTGTAGGATGGACTCACGGACAGGACGTAAAATCCGATTGCTCTGAACAGTATCGTGTGGTACTATTTGAGTTCGTGATAGAATCCCCCAAAACAGAAAGAGATGAGAAGATAGATACCCTAACTTTTTCGAAAACTCTGCCAAGATATATCTCGAATTTCTTGATCCAGGATACGAAATTATTCAGCATCCTGGAGCGTGAACAACTCGCGATCATCAAGCGGGAAGAGTCAGATATGGACAAACTGAAAATCAATCCTGAATCTCTCCGAACTACTGTAGACAAAATCAATCAGGAAAGACATGAAAATGGCCTATGTCCAGGCAATACGGCCCTGATTGGGGTGTGTCGGGTTGAAAAAGATCATATCAGCATCATAGCGAGATTGGTAGACATCCGTTCAGCAAAATGGGTCAGTTCCACCATCAAAAGGATAAAACGAAACGAAGATATGGACATTGGGGAACTTGCTGAAAGTATCGCATGCAGACTCAGAACGCAGCCAAATAGTTCAGTCCAATCGGCATGTGAGGATTGTAGTTTTCAGATGGGACGAATCCACCACAGTCAGAATGTGAAGGAGGTGAAGAAAATTCAAAAAATGATTGTCAAGTTGAAAAAGCTTCAACAACAGAGCATGGGTCCTGATTTTGACCCCAAAAAGATATCCTTGTACAGGAAGATCCATGATTCGGAATTAAAGGAACTAACTCCTGTTTTGTACTATCTGACACTCTCCTGGTATAAAGAAAAATCCTATTTCAATAGCAAAGAGAAATCAATGGAATACTTGAAGCAAGCAAAAACGTTTTACTGTGACGGCTATACTGAAATCGAGGCGGAAATTGTGAATGAACTATTCAATCTCAATTTGCATAATCCCACTACTGCCCTGAAATATTTTAACAGGGAATGACATATGTGTAAAAAAAGAAAATGGCGATAAACTTTCAGACAAAATGAAACGAACCATATTAAAAAGAGTGTTCTCAATTCTGTTGATAGGATTGGTTGGAATATCTCTTCATGCTCAACATAAACCAGAACCCATCGATATTGATGAGTTGAGATCCAGGGCAATCCAAAGAATTATCTTTCGGATTTTCCCAAATAAACTCCAGTCCAGATTTAAGAAACTAGCCAAAAGTAATAACCAAAACAATGTACAGGCCGCACGGCTTTTTTTGGCTGAATTGCGAAGCCAGGAAAAAGAAGAAGAATATATCAAGAAGTTTCCGTATACCTATTTTCTACTAAAAGTCGTGGTAGCAAATGCGTTTGAAGCGTCGAATACATTCTCGGAAGCGGAGATCGCAGACAATTTGTTGAGCAGGAGTGTCCTCATCCAGCTGAGTGAGGAGGATCTTACACAAGCAGATATTGAGGCGCTGAAATGGCTCAAGAGATTGGCACAGATCAAACGATTTTTGTCTGGAAGCTCTATTCCCGCAGATACGGTAAGGAGAGCGGCTATTTCATATGTGCAATTCATTCAGAATGAGAAACAAAAAATCTCGGATACCATTGCTGTTAAGAATGAAAAAATCATCGATATCCAGCGAAAAATCAAATCTCTCAACAATAGAGTGGATGACTTGGATGTCGAGCGGATACAAAAAGTATCAGTGGTAGATATGCGCCTTGACCAGGCGGATCAAATAAGAAAGGAGTTGGAAATGGCCAAAAAGAGCCTCTCAAGCTCTGATTTAAGTCTGTCTGGGAATTCCAAAATCCAAATCGATACCAAAAGAGGAATTGTAGATAATTTCTTGGAAGCTTCTCCTGAGCGATATGAGATTGGGAGACATTGTGATGGGGAAATACAGGAGATTGCCTATCAACTCATTGAGTTGTTTTTGATCAAGGTGACGGAGCTAAAACGAGACGAAAAGGACAGTTTGGTGATTGATCTACAACTAATCGGTCATGCAGATGGACATGGATATCAGAAATTGCTGAATATCAAAAGCTCCATGTCCATCGATGGGGTTCGTTATGTGGTGGATGGGCAGTACAAAGACTGCAACATTGAGCGAAATAACCGCATAACCAATGAACAATTGGCTTTTTTGAGGGCCTATTGTGCTTATGGAATTTTTCAGGATTGGCTTCTTCAGAATGGAATTGATTTGCAGAACAGTAAGCATCGGATTGATTTTGCGGTAGAAGAACATCCGGAGAAAGGACCCGAATATCGGAAAATTGAGATTAAACTGTCCGTAGACAAATTGTATCTCCACCACGAGGAGGAAATAGGGGAGTTGAAAGCCGAAATTCGGCGTCTGGAAACCCGAAAAGAAATATTGGAGGCGGAAATAGATGAGCTGGAAAAAAAGAAAGAACGTCTAGAAAAACTCCTCGCTCAAAGTGGGCCTGATGGGGTGAAAACCAAGAGAATCCTTGAAATGATCAGAGCAACCTGAGCAAGTACAAGCCTTCGTCAATCTGTGAATCGAACGTTCGACCACCAGATATCCAGCATCCTTTCTGGAATTCACTTATGTAGCCAATGGCAGATGGCAACACCATGTGCACATAAGTAGGGGGACATATTTACATATGCTTCTTCTATTCTTCCTCCAAAAGGGGAAATCATTGATTCCCGGCCTTGTGGGTTGGTTTCTTCCGCTGGCGGGAGAGCGAGAGGGTGGAAGATGATTGCCAAATATAAATGTATCCAAATCCTTAAGTGTCTAGTAAATGATGACCTTCTGCCACCTTCCCACTAACATAACAATCCTTTTTTCAATCGAAGAACGAATGAAGACAACACTTTTTTTCATTTCTCTCCTTCTCACCCTTCCAGTAGTTGGACAAGAGACATTGCAGCACGGACTCTCCTATTATTGGACATTCGATTCCAGTGAGTCCACTGATGCGATCTTCCCGGAGTTTGGGGACGTAAATTCATCCGGCAAACTCAGCAAGGATCTCGATCTGTTGAGAACCGGAAAACGCAAGAATGCTCTGGCCTTGGGAAAAACTGAGTCCGCAGTGTTTGAAATCAGTGAAGGGGCAGACCTTTACAATTTCTTTTCTATTGGGTTTTGGTTCTTAACGACCACCTTGCAAAAAGAGCAAACCTTGTTTCATCAATTTGATGGAGAGGGCAGGTACATGAAATTCATGGTAAGTAATAATCATTTTGTGTTCAAATACAAGGATGGAAGAGGCAATGAAGGCAAGCAGGTATACAAAGTTGAGAATTTTCAGTCGGACGAGTGGAATTACGTCATGCTAACCTTGGAAGGGGCAGATCTGACTGTCTATTTTAATTGCTTTCAGTTACCCTCCAATAGACCCAAAAAAGTAATCATGAACCTGCGTGAATCCCAAAAAGGAGACATGCAATACTGGGGCAACAATCAGGAATTGAACTCCCCCTTTATTGGCAAGCTGGATGAAATCACGATCTATGAAAGAGTCCTGTCGGATATAGAAATAGATCAACTTTGCTCAGGCAGCTATCCGATAGAGTACGATGAACCAAAAGAGGTGGAAGAGGATTTCTTTGATGGGAAGAAAATACACTTTAAAGACCAGCTCAAAGTTCTGACAGCGACCAATATTGCTCACTTCAAGATTTGGGATTCCCAAAAGATCGATGGAGATAGTGTTGCCTTGTTTATTAATGGAGAGCTCATTGGCAATTTCCAATTAAGGAGTGAAAAAGAGGCCAATATTGGCTCTTTTTCTGTGCAAAGTGATACAACCAATGTGCTCTTATTGTATGCCTTGAATACAGGAGAGCTTGGAGCCAATACTGCCAAGATTGAAATCACCTTGGGGAGGAAGAAATTCAAAATAGAATTGTCATCAGATAAGGATCGCTGCGAAGCCATTCCGATCAAAGTTACTCCTAGAACGAAAAGGGGGAAGATTTCGTCCCGAAACAAGGACTGACAGCTCCTGGAACAGCCGTTAGTGGAACCACAGAGCAAAAATAAAGGTGAAACCCATGATTATTTGTGGAAGGTAGCGAAATATTCTACCTTCATTTTGGAGTTGACAGATTTAATTGATTTCAAAATAGAATGGGGTTATTCGATTTCATAAGCAAAAACAAAGGACCAAAGATTGAGGATCTTGTTTGGATGACTCAATCAGCAAAAATGCGCGGCTGCCTGAAGATTTTGCAGGAAAATTCACAAGCATTTCTAGTGGCTTGGTCTCCCTTGACGGTAAAGCAGTTTCAGGATTTTTTCCATGAACATACAAACAGGGAACCAAATATTACTCTGGCCTCCTATCTCAATGCGACTTCCGGCAAGGTATATTTCCTGGAGCATCATCCACGCTTGAGCAAGGAACAAGCTATGTTCAAGGCAATTGGATTGAAGGAAGCTGTCTTTCTCAACGCGATGGATGATCCCCTGATGCAAGCCTTCAATAGCGCGCGTATGATCAACATGATGGAAAGAATGGGGGTGAAAGAAGATGAAATTATTCAACATACGATGATCACAAAATCGATTGCCAATGCCCAAAAGAAACTGGATGAGCATGGTGCGATCAGTCGCCTTCCGCCTGAGATCCGAGAATGGGCCGAGAGTGTGAAAGATTATTGAGTGTCCGAATGAACGTTCGAGGGACTTGTAGATAATTTTTTAGTAGCACCGGGCTGATTTAAGCAGTTTCCCAAACGCTATCTCCAGACATATTTGTTTCTTCTTTGTGAATTCAGACAAAGGCTTTATTGTGCTGAGCGGAGACCTCTGATCTTAAGTTCTGACCCTCTTTTAAATGAATAAAATGTCATCGTTGAATGGAGGCAAAGGCTTTTTCTGACAAAATATCCCACTCAAGGCAAAAAACCCCCATCCCCGAATCCGAGATGGAGGTCCCAAAGTCATGAAAAATACACCTACTACTCACCGTCGTACCTGAATTCGATAGGCACCAATGATTCCTTTATGTCTGTGTGTGATTTGTAGGACATATATGCCGACGGACAAGCTGCTCAGATTCAGATGAGTCTCAAGGCTAAGATCCACATCCTGTATGGACCTGCTGATCCCAACATCCCGACCCATGAGATCGAAGACCCGGAATCCCAAATCACCAGGAATCTCCCCTGTCAATCGGATGTGGAGGAGGTCCGCTGTAGGATTCGGATAAAGAGAAACAGATAGACCATCCCTTTCTCCGTCTATTATTTCTTCTTCTTTTGGCTGAGTTTCGAAATGACTGTGTGTGGAAGAGAAAGCTGGATGTTGAATGACAAATAAACCGAAGATCCGGGAATTATCTACGCCATCATTGAACCCTCCTGAAAAAATGGAATTGTTCCTTTGAAGGCAAAAATAGACATGCGCGGCTCCATCTCCATCTCCTCCTCGAAAAATCTCATGATTGTCCGCCTGTGCGAATTTTTCCATGCAGATTCCATCATCCGGCCCACCTTTGAAGATCTGCCCATTCAACGACACGCTATAATGGTCCATCGTAATGCCATCATCCGGTCCACCTTGAAAGATCTCATGATTATCAGCCTGTGAATGTCTGATCATATGATGTCCATCATCCTGTCCTCCTTTGAAAATGGTATGATTCTGCGCTTGACTGAAAGATTGTGTAACATGACCATCGTTCTTTCCTCCCTTGAAGACAGGATTGTTTTGCGCCAGCAAAGGAATCTGCCATCCCATCCAGCAAAGAAGCAGGACACTGATTTGTGTTTTCATGATGCTATTGTTATATCACTATTGAACAGAGCGGACACCTCGAAGGCTAAGATTATAATAGCGTATTTTTAAAAAGGAATCTG
The DNA here is from genome assembly GCA_039029315.1 of Bacteroidota bacterium. GTDB lineage: Bacteria > Bacteroidota > Bacteroidia > J057 > J057 > JBCCCJ01. The sequence goes on from JBCCGK010000014.1 coordinate 127,539, forward strand.
ACATATATTCCCTGGAGCTGATGGGCCCTTCACGCCAGCCCAGGCCTTCTCCGGTTGCAGGGGCCCAATCGTTATACAAATCCACAGTTGCTTCTCCCAAATTGCTAATTTCTCCATCACCATGTAAGCCTTGACAAGTTCTTGATGAGGCCTTTCCTATCGATAGAACTAACTCCGGGCAGTTGCTGCTCATTTCCATAATACCCCAATAACTGCCACCTGTTTCCTGCCGGGTTTTGTTGATTGCACTGGCAGCAAAAATCCCACAGCGAGGGAAAGTAGCTGGGGAAGCTATATTGCTGTATCCGGATGGATATCCCAGAGGGCCAGTAATGATCTCGTTTTCTTCTCCTACATGTTCCAGCGTTAAGGCTTCTTCAAATAAAGACGAATTCCCCCAGGCAAATTCCTGTGAAATAGGATCCAGAGGTCCACGACAAGCTTTTTCATATTCAAGTTCTGTCATAAGACGAAGGCCAGACCAGTCCAAATAGGCTGCAATGTCAGGCCAACCCAAATTGCCCATAGGTCGCCAGGGAAAATCCACAACCGCATAATGATTTCCTGTATGGATGCCAAAATTTTCTTCTCCATTTTCATTTCTGTTGTCTCTTTGCAAAGGAGATAAATGGGTCAAAAAATCGGCATACTGCTGCTGGGAGGCTTCATACTTCATACAATAAAAAGCCTCATATCCTTTAGGGAATTCAGCTGGGAGGGTTTGTAGAAAAAGATGATTGAAATCATCCCCAACCCCAGCATCATCATTGTGACTGCTGAGTTGATTCGGACCAATACCGCCCAGGAGGATAGAATTTTCAGAATCTATCAAAAACGGCGCACCATTATTCGCTTTCCCTAACTGACTGGAGTTAATGTCCCCACTTCCCACAAAAAATGCTCCTTGTGGGACATACACCATTTCAATCCCAAAGATTGAGAGTTCTACGACGGAATTATCCCCGATCAAATCAGTTCCATAGTCCCAACGTAGCTGTACGTTTTTCCAGTAGACATCTCCAATGCCATCACTGCTACGATAGATCATCACCCCAACACCTTCATCAGTGAATGCAGGTGTATTGGTATACGTTTGGACAGTGGCTCCTGGCGGGGCCAAATGGCCATCATTGAAGCCATCGATATAGTGAAGCGTCGCATGTTGCCAGTCATGATGGTTCTTCAGGGAATATTTGATAAATACCCAGGCAGCATCCCAATTGCTCTCCATTGTAGAGGTTCGCCATGAATTCTCCCAACTGATGTCAAACTCAATCATGTAGTAATCATCAGTTGTGTTTTGATCGCTGATCCTAACATTGGAGATTTGGATATTGTTAGAAAAGAGAAAGAGTGGCAGGCAAGTCAAAAAGACGAGTGAAAAGTATTTCATGTTTGTTTTCGATTAAAATGAGAAACTAATGCATCCGGTACACTCAATCGTCTTTCTACTTGATCAGTCGCTGTTACCTAGCTCTGAATCAACACCTGCAGGGATTATTTTTATGCATCGAGAACGTCCCCTTTTGAATTCTGCTTCACTCAAGGCAAAAACCCCCATCCCCGAATCCGAGATGAGGGTCCCAACTGTCATGATAAATACACCTAAGACTCACCGTTGTACTTTGAGGCGATAAGCGCCAATGATTCCTTTTTGCCTATGTGTGATTTGTAGGACATAAATCCCAACTGATAGGTTGCTCAGATTCAGATCGCTTTCGAGTAGAGAATCCTCTGCCTGGACAGATTTACTGATCCCAACATGCCGCCCCATCAGATCAAAGACCCGGAATTCCAGATCGCCAGCAATTGCTCCTGTCAATCGAACATGAATCAGGTCTGCGGTGGGATTGGGATATAGTGAAACAGCCAAGTCCTTTTTTGCTTCAAACATCACTTCTACCCAACTTGAGGCCTCGGAATTCCCATTGAGATCGAAACTCTGAAGCCGATAATAAGACCTGCCAGGATAAGGAGTGACATCAGTCATATCATAAGGCTGAACATGTTGTGGACCGCCTTTGCCTTCAACTCGTCCAAGCTTGTCTATCTCATTCAGGTCCTGGCTTCGTTCAACCAGGAAATAATCATGATTGACTTCACTGGCAGTTGTCCATTGTAGCAGCACCTGCTCGCCATCCGGCCATGCCTCAAAGCTCAAGAGCTCTACAGCAAAGCCAGGATTGTAGACAGAAGGAAGACCATCTATCCTGAAATGATCTGAGCCATCATCAGTGCCACCAGCGAAAATATCATGGGTCTGGCTGAGGGAAAAATACCCATGCGCTGCCCCGTCATGTGTTCCTCCTCTGAAAATCAGGTGATTATCTGCTTGAGAATGTCGCTGATAATGTGCGCCCTCATCCAGGCCTCCCTCAAAGATGGCTCCATTCTGCAAGAGACTGACATAACCCTTGGAACTGCCATCCTCAGTTCCGCCTTCGAAGATGAGATGATTGTCTTCCTGAGAATACCTTGTGCTATGACTTCCTTCCTCCTGCCCACCTATGAAGATGCCATGATTCTGATCCTGACTGAAAGCTTGTTGACTATGCCCATGCTTAGTTCCCCCAGAGAAAATTGGATTGTTCTGCGCCAGCAGGGGCACCTGTACACCCAACCAGCAGCATATGAGGATGCTGAGAAATGATTTCATGATGTTCGTCTTTGGGATTATTGTGCTGAGCGGACGCCGCGTATACCATAATCTTGAGAACGGACTGAGGTATTGTATGCCATAAATTCCCGTTTGCTTACTATATACACGCGCCAACCTACTCCCGAGCCATTTGCTGGAGCCCAATCGCTGTAAAGATCTGAAGTCGCTTCTCCGTTGGGACTAATTTCTCCATCACCATGCAAGCCCTGACAATCTCGTGTTGCTGAATTTCCTACTGAGAGAGCCAACTCACGGCAATTCCCAGTGAGTTCCATAATTCCCCAATAGCTTGAACCTGTTTCTTGCCTTGTCTTGTTAATGGCACTTGCTGCAAAAATTCCACATCGATAAGGAGTGGTGGTAAAATTTCCATATCCGACTGAAAATCCTGTGGCGCCACTAATCATCTCATTAGCTGTTCCTGCATTTTCAAGTGAAATAAAAGCTGTAGGCATCACGCTTGTATTCCCCCAAGCATACTCATCGGGAATTGGCTCTAGTGGTCCTCTGCAGGCTTTTTCATATTCTAGTTCTGTCATAGGTCGTAGACCTGACCAGTCCAAGTAAGTAGCAATATCCGGCCAGCCCATATTTCCCATTGCCCGCCAGGTATATTCTGTGATTGCGAAATGGCTTCCAGTAGTTATGCCAAAATTCCCTTCTCCATCTTCATCTCTTGAAGATCTCTGACCAATGGTTAAATGGGTCAGGAAATCCGCATATTGTTGCTGAGAAGCTTCATACTTCATACAGTAGAAGGCATCATAACCTTTGGGAAAAGCAGCAGGGAGGTTTCGCAAAAATAAATAATCGAAATCATCTCCTCCATTAGAGATTAAAATGTTATCATGATTGCTCAATTGAGAAGGACCAATCCCTCCAAGAATAATCGCATTTTCAGAATCAATCAAAAAAGGTTGCCCAGTATTCCCTGCCTCAAATTGACCATAGCCACTCCCTCCATCCCCTACATAAAAAGCGCCTTGAGGTACATAGACCATCTCGATTGCAAAGACAGAAATCTCCACCACCTGATCATCAGCTATTCCATCAGTGCCATAGTCCCAGCGCAGCTGTATATTGTTCCAGTTGACATCTCCAATGCCATCACTGTCGCGATAAATCATCACGCCTACGCCTTCAGAAGTGAGGGCAGGAGTATTGATGTACGTCTGCACAATGGCTCCTGGAGGGGCAGTATGGCCATCATTGAAGCCATCTACATAATGTAGAGCCGCATGATGCCAGTCATGATGGTTCTTGGGAGTGAATTTGACAAATACCCAGGCAGCATCCCAATTGCTCTCCATGGTCGAGGTGCGCCAGGAATTTTCCCAGCTCAGGTCAAACTCGATCATGTAATAATCATCCGTAGTGTTCTGACCGGTGAGGCTGACATTGTTGATTTGGATATTGTTAGATAACAGGAAGACTGGTACACATACCAAAAAGAGGAGTGAAAAATATTTCATGCTTGTTTTTGATTAGAATGACGAATAAAGAATCCGGTATACTCAATCATCTTTCTATCTGATGAGTCGTTCACACCTGCCAGTCAATCAACACCTACAGAGATTATATTCCTTCATCGAGACCATCTCCTTTTGATTTCTGGCTCATTCAAGACAAAAAACCCCCAATCCCGAATCCGAGATGGAGGTCCCAACTGTCATGATAAATACACCTAATACTCACCGTCGTACCTGAATTCGATAGGCACCAATGATTCCTTTATGTGTGTGTGTGATTTGTAGGACATATATTCCGACGGACAAGCTGCTCAGGTTCAGACTTCCCTCTACCTTATTTTCTACATTCTGGAAGGATTGCTTGATGCCAACATCCCGGCCCATGAGATCGAAGACCCGGAATTCCAAATCTCCAGCAATCTCTCCTGCCAATCGAATCGTGATCAAATCTGAGGTCGGATTGGGGTATAAAGAAACAGCAAGTTCTGTTCTGGCTTCAAACATCACTTCCACCCAACTTGAGGCTTCTGCCTCACCATTGAGATCAACACTTTGAAGCCGATAATAAGACCTGCCAGGATAAGGAGTGACATCAGTCATATTATAGGGTTGAACATGTTGTGGACCGCCTTTGCCTTCAACTCGTCCAAGCTTGTCTATCTCATTCAGGTTCTGGCTTCGTTCCACCAGGAAGTAGTCATGATTGACTTCGCTCGTCGTGGCCCATTGCAACTGAACGACTTCTCCTTCTGGCCATGCCTCAAAACTGAGCAGTTCCACAGCAAAGCCTGGGTTGAACATGGCTGGCAAGCCCTCAGCCCGATAATTATCTGCCCCATCATCTGAGCCACCAGCGAACAGGTTATTGTTTTGCCTTTGAGAATGGACAGTATAAGAAACGCCATCATCAGAGCCTCCAAAGAAAATTCTATTGTTTTGGGGAAGACAGTATATATCCTGACTGCTTCCCTCATCTGAGCCTCCTCCAAAGATTTGGTTATTCTGGGGCATTGTGAAATAGGTCTGGCTGCTTCCCTCATCCGACCCTCCATGAAAGATGTCCTGATTTTGAGGCTGAGTGTATCTGGTCAAATGACTTCCTTCATCTAATCCTCCATCAAAAATATCTTGATTTTGTTTCTGGCTGAAAGGATTGGAATCAAATCCATGACTGCTTCCTCCTGAGAATATGGAATTGTTTTGTGCTTGTGCTGATAGGATGGACCCTAGGCAACAAGCTAACAAAATAATGATCTGCGGTTTCATGGTATTGCTTATTGGGCTGTTCTGACTCCTCTGATTCCATATTTGACATGTCTGTCTGTATCATTTGAACCAGAGAAATACCTGTTGCTGACAATTGCTTGTCGCCATCCTGCTCCAATAGAAAGGGCACTGGCCCAATCAGTATACATTTGTCCGCTTGCTTCTCCGTTTGAAGAGATTTCTCCATCTCCATGATAACCTTGGGAATTTCTGGATGTCCAATGATTCAGTGAAAGAGTAAATTCATAGGCATTTCCAGATAACTCCATGATCCCCCAATAGCTCGCACTAGTTTCCAGACGGGTTTTGTTAAGAGCGCTTGCTGCAAAGATTCCACAGCGCATCAATGGTGTTCCATAATTACAATAGCCTACTGATAGCCCAAGGTTGGTGCTAAATATTTCATTAGGACTTCCTTCATTTTCAAGAGGAAAGTCCCCTGCATTGATAACCCCATTACTTCCCCAGGCATATTCGAAAGGGATTGGATCAAGAGGCCCCCTACATGCCTTCTCATACTCTAATTCAGTCATAGGACGAAGACCACTCCAATCCAAATAGGCTGCAATATCTTTCCAATCCATATTCCCCATCGCCCGCCAGGGATATTCGGCGATTGCATAATTCAACCCGTCTTCAATGCCAAAATTTATAGTGCCTTTGGCATTCCTTTGAGTTCTTTGATCTCCAGATAAGTGTGAAAGAAAATTCGCATACTGTTGTTGAGAAGCTTCATATTTCATGCAATAAAAGGCATCAAAACCTTTAGGGAATGCAGCGGGCAGAATTGTGCTTGTCGAATAGTCAAAATCATCATTTCCTGATCCATTCCTATTGTCATGATTGGAGAGATGAGAAGGATTTGTTCCTCCCAAAGTGATGGAATTTTCGGAACTGATCAAAAATGCCTGACCTGTATTGCCTGCTTCGAAATTTCCCTGCCCACTGTCTCCATCTCCGACATAAAAGGCTCCCTGGGGTACATAAACCATCTCAATGGCGAAGGCTGATATCTCAACAACCTGATCATCTGCGATGCCATCTACCCCATAATCCCAGCGCAATTGTACCTGTTGCCAGCCGATATCGCCGATGCCATCATTGTTTCGGTAGATCATGACGCCTACTCCTTCTGTTTGGTTGGCATAGCTATTGGCCATGGTGTGGATGGTGGCACCTGCAGGAGCAATATGTCCATCATTGAAGCCATCGACATAGTGCAGGGCGGCATGATGCCAATCATTCTGGCCTCTGGGACTGAATTTGACAAATACCCAGGCGGCATCCCAATTGCTTTCGAAGGTGGAGGTGCGCCAGGAGTTTTCCCAACTGATGTCGAACTCGATCATATAATAATCATCGCTCGTGTTTTGACCAGTGAGACTGACATTTTCTATTTGAATGTTGTTCGAGAATAAGAAGAATGGGAGACATAGGAAAAGAGTGAATGATAAAAATTTCATGCTTGTGCAAATAAAAAGTGAGAAAAAGGTGGATTCTGGTATACTCAATCGTCTTTCTGTCAGATGAGTCGTTCACTCCCGTTTTTCAATCAACACTTGCGGGATTTTTTTTTCAGTTTTTCCACAAACATGAATTACACATGAACGACTTAGAGATCCTCCAATTCATTCGGGAAGGAGGCATTCCCCAAGAAAGAGTATTTACTTATCTATACCAGACATATCATGACTGGATTCGCTTGGCCAAAATGCGCCATCAACTATCAGAGGAAGAAGCTACTGATGCATATAGTGATGCGATATTGGCCCTGCAGAAGCAAGTGAAGGCAGGAGAATTCCAGGGGAAATCCAAATTGTCCACCTATCTGAATAGCATTTTTCACAGAAAGTGCATAGACCAAATTCGTAGAAAACAGAAGAAGTCTACCATTCCCTTATCTGAGATGAAAGAAGATATGGGAGATGTCGTCCACAATATTGAACAGCAGATGATCATTTCGGAACTCTTTGCTTATGTCATCCGCCAGATAGATCATCTGGGGACAGTATGCAGGCAAGTTCTGCTGGATAAATATTATTGGGGCTACGAGGACATGGCCGAAATCGCCCTTCGGGCGGGCATCAAAAACGCCAACACAGCTGGTAGTATTCGGTATAGAGGCATGCAACAGTTGATGCGACGCCTGAAAAATCACCCCAATCCAGAATTCGAGTTGAATTTTTAACCTCAAACTCCCTGTAAGACATTTTTGGCATAAGAATTGCTTATGATTTAATGTCTAAGATCTATTTGTAGGGGTAAATCAAATAGTATCATCTAGTCTGAATTTCTGGAAAAGGAAACCCGGCAAGAGTTTCAAGATCTAGAAACCTCAGAAAAAAAAGTAACAGTCTCGATTTTCCGAGACTGTTTTTCTTTTATACATTGGACCGCATGAATTGTTCCGTTTGATTCTTCTTTCATTCCCTGAGCTCTGCTCCCAATTTTTCCGGCTTATAAGCCTGGACGTGACGCGTTTGCGGGATGGAATCAGGGCAGAAAAACGCGTTACGTCTAAACGAAACGCGTTACGTCTAAACGCGTTACGTCTAAGGGCAAAGTGCAGAAAAATGCCTTCTAAAGTGAAGAATCTATCAGGTTTAATGTATAAGATCCTTTTTTGTAAGTGAGGGAACACAATTAAATTGTAGGATCTTGTTCCTCCCCCAACCCCCTCCAAAGGGGGAAATCGTTGATTTCTGGCCTTGTGGGTTGATGTCTCCTGCTAGCTGGAGAGCGAGAGGGTGGAAGATGATTGTCAAATATAAATTTGTCCAAATAAGTGGGTGGACAAAATTAAATATAAAAAAGATCTGACAACTCGCTGTCTGACAGTCCATTCAATATTCATAATTCTTCATTCAAAACTGTCCCCCTACTTACTTAGAAGATTGGTTCTTTGACAAAAGTTGTGGATGCAGCATTCTGGGATAGCGGGTTGTTTCTCATTGAAGTCGAAGATTCCGCATGGCGGAAGAGAAACGGGACCTGTGGCAAAGAGGTCACAAGCGAGCAAGAAAGAATTTATTACCGGCTCCACTAGAATTGTCAAAGAAACAGAAGATGTAAGGTCACAATCGCTCGATGGGTGAATCATCTTCTGTCTTCGATTCATCCATTTCAGCTTTTTTCCCTTTCCAGAATAACCAACCTAACGCAACTCCAGCAATTAAGGCTCCACCAAATTCTCTGGCCTTCTCGATATAGGCGAACTCATTTGACATTCCCTGACTGAACTCGATCCCATCTTCATTGGTGATGAAATCCATCAGGCCGGGAAGATGAAACAAGGCGATACCAGCACAAAGAGCAGTCATAACCAGGGCAGGAATTCGAAAAAACTTCCCTATCGCCGCCAGACCAAAAAAGACAGCAACATCCGCGTATAAAAGGATCCATAAAATAGAATCTGGATCATTCCATTGAACAATTGCGAATAAAAGGAATAAAGCAGACAGACCTGCAAATGTATAGTTGATTTTTGTCTTCATAATGTGGGTCAAAATTCAACACGATAACTCATCAATGGAATAATCCCGAGCTGATTTTTTGTAATCACCTGATCCTGCAAAAAGTCATATGTTTGGAAAGCGACATTCTGATGATTGCTCGCATTCTGGATATCCAGACTAAATGTTCGGGTGAATCTTTCACCATTGCGTTTGAACATGAATCGGAGATCCACCCGGAAGTAGGCTGGATATCTTTCGGTGAATCCCTGGCTATCATCAAAAACTGTTCGTTGGGCAAGTCTGGAAGCTTCTATATCTATAGGCATAGCCAGAAATCCCCCCGTATAAATCACACGACCGTTGATACCAAAGACTTTGGGCTGCTTCTTTTTGCTCAATCGTTCAAACTCCCAGCCAGCGGTCAAGGTAGACCCAAATCTACCATTGAATCTTGCAGCTCTTTCAATCCCATCTCCAGCAGTATAGACAGCATTATATGCCATCCCGCTCCAGAGCATATAGAAATTGTCGCTTAAATACTTTTCAAAACTTAGTTCCCATCCAAGATTTTTTCCACTACCGACATTGGACAAGGAATCTGTGACATAACCTTCCATCAGATTGAGAACAGAAAATGTGCTGTTAGGGGAGGGGATAACAGGAACATTGAACAGATATTGTTGGTAATGTTCCACATGAAGACGCATATCAGTCCTGATCATGAAGTCATAGCTGCCGACAAAGTGGTGAGCTTTGGTGAAATCAAGATCCTGATTGGGATTCAGGATACTGCCATCGGTTTCTCTGGTTGCTGTGAAATAAGTACCTGGAAGTTGAAGTTGACTATGCAAGCCATAAGCGACTCGTACTTTATGCCGAGGAGCGATTTGCCATAGGAGCGAAGTTCTTGGTTCGACTGACCGACTTCCATTGAGCAGGAAATACATGCCATGAGCTCCAAGATTCAGTTCCAGATTACTTCTGAGTCGATACTTGAAGTTGGCAAATGGCTGGAGCAGCTGGTAACTCCCGGAAGCCCCAACAAATTGCTGCCAATCTCCCCCTGGAATGGGAGTTCGTTGCGCACTACTCAAGCGGTATCCCAATTGCGTGACATATAGGCCCGCTTCAATAGAGGATTTGGGATTGAACCTATGCGAGATGGTCGATTTGAATGAGGCGCGAGTCTGGACGAGGGTATCATCTTCAACCGGAATGGAGATCTGATTGTCATCCAGGAACTCTCCCAGCCGACTGCTTTCTGTTCCCGAGACTGCAAATACACTTTTCCAAACGGTATTTCTTCCAAGCAACAATTGATGCGTAAGCCCTGCAGCCCCCATATTGGATACAAATCCAATGTCAAACCGATCTTTTTGTACCACTCGCAGACTGTCTTCACGAGGTCCGGTAAAGAAATTACTGCTTAGCCCACCCATAGCGAATACACTAAATGTACCTGCTCTTTTGGTTGGGAGGTGAAGATTAAAGGCCAAATCCTGATAATTGATCGATTCCCCTTCGAAATCTATGCCCATGAGGCCTAATAATCCCACAGTAGAGTATCGGTAATTGACGAGGAAAGAACTGCCGTTTTTCTTACTGAGCGGCCCTTCTGCTGCGACATCCACCCCGATCAATCCAGCTTGCCCTGTAAATTCGAATTTCTCATCATTGCCTTTGCGCAGATGGATATCGAATATTCCAGAGAGGGCATTGCCATATTCCGGAGCAAAAGCTCCTGTAGAGAAGGTCGAATTGGTCAGGAGTTGGGTGCTGAGTATGATGGTGCCGCCTCCTGTTTGGGTAAGGCGATCCGTAAATGTTCCGGCATTTGGGGTATGATTGGGGTTGACAATATCTACCCCTTCCAACCTCCATCCCATGCCATTGGGAGAATTGCCCCTGATGACAAGATGATTGGTTTGGTCATTGTTCTGAACAACACCCGGATACGAACTCGCCATCCGGGCTGGATCAAAGTATACAGCAGCAAACCGTTTGCTTTCCTCCACAGTGAACAGCCGCGTGCTGATCTGATTGACTTCACGAACTTGCCCACCAGCAATTTCGACCGATTCTGATTGATATAAAGGGGGAGCTAATTCGATTTCGATGACTTGTTCCTTGCCACTATGAAGCACCAAATCCGGGATAATGTACTCTCCGTATCCTTCAGCAGTGGCTGTGAGAACATATCGACCTATCGGGATATTAGGGAGGCGAAACCTACCCAAAGAGTCAGATTCGACTGCAACTGAAATACCACTCAGTGAAATGGAGGCATTTCCTATCGGCTGACCTGATAATTCATCTAGGACACTTCCCCGAATGGTTTGGTTGATATTCTGCCCCCAACCAGATTGAGGTGAGAAGATCGCGCCTATCCAGAGAAAAGCGAGCCAAAGGAAAGAACAGGTAAGAAAATTAGCTTTTACATCCTTCATACAGTAAAGTAACAAATTAGTTCTTTGGAAGTTTGGAAAAATATCTTATTTGTATGGTGTAAAACAAATGATTTTTTTCCCGATTCCCTATTGAAATCGTTTGAATTTCCTGCCTGATTCATCGACTTTAATGATCATTCAGGACAACTTAATTGGAATCTGACTCGTCTGTCTGGAAAGTACTCTTTAGCAATTCATCCATTTATGAACGTTCGAATCCTCTCGACATATTTCTTATGTTTTTTCCTGCTTGGAAGATTGACTGTCGCTCCTTGTCAATCTTCATCTTCTTTTGTCAAACAATCCGATATTCCTATAGTCGATGGAGATTTGTCGGATTGGGAGGATATTTTTGTCAAGCATAAAAAGGAAAATTGGTTCTATGGTCTGATCTATGATGAGCAGGCTATATATGTTGGGATGGCGATTTTGGACCCGGATATCCAGTACCAACTCTTGATGACAGGTCTGACTTGCTGGCTCGAAATAGGCAAGGACAAAAAGAACAAAAAAGGCGTACGCTTCCCTACAGGTTCTCCTGAAAATCAACGTCCTACAGATAGCGAATCCTTGATTTGGTACATCGAAGAACTGGCCAAAAACAAACAAACAGTGATTGGAGAGCTAGCTGGTTTAGAATTGATCAATGTTAGATCCCAAAAGCAAACCTTATGGGGAGACAATGTCCGGGATGATGGATTGGCGGTACAAGTTGGGATGAATGCGGAAGGAGATTTGTTGTATGAGCTTCGACTTCCACGAACTTTGTTCCCTGAGTTGTGGCACTCTGAAACCGAAAAAGCGACCAAATTCTCTTTGTATTGGGAGACTGGTTCTTTGGGGAGACCAAAGGATATCGCAGGAAAAGATGTCATTGGCATCACAGGAGGCACAACCAGCAATCCAGCAATCTACGGTGGAGAGTCAGTTCGAAGTATTCATGCCAAACAAGATCAATACCGCGCTTATGCTTCCCCAAGACAGTTGAAGTTGAAAAACCTAATTTTGCCCTAATCATAATACAGTGGAACATAAGTTTCTTTTGCTTCCTCTTGAACCCCCTTTCCGCTCCCGATATATCGGGATTCCCCTTAAAAAAGGGGAACTGGCAAAGATAATCCTGATTTTCAACAAAAAAGGCTTTGCGGGAAATCCCCTTGTCGGAGATTCCGATGTATCGGAAGGGGGATGGGTCAGTGTGAAGGGGTTCTCGAAGGAATCACAAAAAAAAATTGTTACGCTGTAATAGCCTGCTTGCAGGAACTCCCTGATCAATTCCCCTCGATCCGTCAATGGTTGACGAAGATCATTTGTTGAGGCGGTAACTTTTTGTTTATCAGTAAATAGAATCTTTGCGTGGACTCAATTGGTTCTTTTTCTTTTCTATTGAAAAAGAGATATTGCCTAAATCCAACCAAAAAAAATCCTTTATGGGAATAATTCCCTATTTTTAATTGTCTGATATACAAAGACAAATAATTGGTGATCTCAAGGACAAGTACTGATGAGCAGTTGATTGAGGAATCCCGAAATGGGGATCAGCGTGCGTTTGCTCAATTGGTAGAGAAATATGAGCAACAAGTTGCTGGTACTGTTATTGGGATGCTGGGAAATGGCCAAGAAGCCGAAGATGTCGGGCAAGAGGTTTTTATTCGGTTTTATCGTTCTTTGGATAAATTTCGAGGTGATTCTTCCTTAGGGACTTATTTGACACGAATTGCGATCAACCTTTCCCTCAATACTGTAAAGAAACAAAAGAGAAGGAAACTGTTCAGTCTGTTTGGATCTCGAGAGAATCATCCGGTATTGCAAATCCCTGATCATGGCCTGACACAAGATGAGTTGAATACACAGAATCTCGTACAGACCGCTTTGCAAATGTTGGACATACAATTCAGATCTGTTCTTGTTTTACGGTTGATAGACGGATATTCAACCAAAGAAACAGCTGAACTATTGGATCTCCCGCTCGGAACGGTCTTGTCAAGACTGTCTCGTGGTCAAAAAAAATTAAAAGAAATTCTCCAAAAACTTGGAGCAAATTCATAAGAATCTTTATACATACTGGCTATAATCAATCATTATGCTGAACCCGAAAATGCAGAAACTCTTGTTACGGTCTATGGACAGGACTTTAAGTCCGGAAGAGGACAAGCAGCTATCTGCCGCATTGGAGCACTCTGAAGAACTTCGCAATGAAAGGGATGAATTGCTCGCGATGAGAGGAAAACTGAAGGAGCAAGACTACCGTTTCGCCCCCTTCTTTGTTGCCAAGGTTTTGAATAAACTGGAACCTGAGGACCGCCAAACCATCGAAACCTGGTTTGCCCAAATGGGGTTTGCTTTTCAACGGGTAGGCCTTCCTGCAATGGCTGTAGTTGTGTTGCTGCTCTTGACAACTTTTTTTGTCGAACAATCCTTGTCATGGGATGTAATTACCGGGACTTCAGAACTAACTGTTGATGATTTGATGACTGGTGTGATTTCAAGTTTTTAAGATATGAATCCCAAATACAAATCTTTATTGTTATTGTTGACGACTCTGTTTATCGGAATCATCATCGGTATGCTGGTAAGTGGATGGATGGTGAAGAAGCGAATCCAGGATATGCGTAGTGGAATAGAAGTGAAGAAAAACTTTATTGAACGATTGGAACATCAGGTAGATTTTTCAGAAGAGAAGTGGGAACAGATTCGACCTATCATGGAAGAGCATTTTGAGCGAATGGGAGAGATTCGCAAAACCATGCGATATGGAATAAGACTGGAAAAAGACTCATTGCACAATGCTCTTGAGCAACAACTGAGTGAAGACGAAATTGATCACATTTTTCAACAAATGTGGAGAATGGGACCTGCTGGTCGAGGCAAAGGACCTAGAAGGGGGGGGCGAGATTCAAGGCCGCCCCACGGATACTGATGAAAATCCTTGATGAGTTTTTCTGTAACTTGGAAAAAGATTAGGCGTACCACACACTGAATATTAACCCTTTTTCCATGTTCTCACTTAAGTTTCTGCCTATTGTTTTGCTTGTTGGCATAACATGTATTTGCAATTCAGCATTTTCACAAGCTGATGAAAACACAACCGCTTCTTCCCAGTTTTCGCTATTCGGGCGAGAAGAACCTCTCAAGCTAGAATTGTCTTTTGACATCAGGCGATTCATCAAGAGAAAATACAAAGACGAATATCAAAATGCCTCATTGACGGTCTACCTGGATGATTCTACTACTGTTTCTGATACCATTCGAATCAAGGCAAGAGGCGAGTTTCGAAAAGGATATTGCCAGTTTCCCCCCATTAAACTGAACTTCAAAAAAGCAGATTTTGAGATTGAGGATCTCAAACAATTAGAGAAAGTCAAGCTTGTCACAACTTGTCGATATCAGAAGGCATTTCAACAATATCTGTTTCAGGAATATCTGATATATAAATCCTACAATTTGCTTTCTGACAAAAGTTTCCGCGTTCGTCTTGTTCACATAACATATCATGATTCTCAAGGAAAGAAAAAGACCTTCTCTCAATATGGCTTTTTGATTGAAGAAGTAGACCGAATGGCAGAAAGAAATGCTTGCTTTGAAATCGAAAATATGGGGGTAAGTGGACGATCATGTAATCCATATGCGACGACCTTGATGACGACCTTTCAATACATGATCGGAAACACCGATTACCGAATCAACAATCTCCATAATGTAAAGTTGATCCGCCCTTCTGATCCACTCAAGCAGATCGTATATCCAGTGCCCTACGACTTTGATTATTCTGGGATGGTCAACACCTTGTATGCCATTCCTCATACAGATTTAGGATTGGAAAGCGTTCGAGATCGCTTATATATGGGATATTGCTTCACTGATGACGTCTACCAACAAGTCTTCAATCAATTTCAACAGAAGAAAGCGGAGATATATTCATTGTATGAGACTTATCCTTTCTTTGACAACAGAACGCGCCGAGCCTCTCTGTCCTACCTCAATAGTTTCTACAAAATTTTGGACAATCCTCTTGTCTCTAAACGATTAATCCAGGACAATTGTAATTAAGAAACGGTCTTGAGTTTCCTTTTGTCGACACATTGCTCAATAAAAAGAGCCGATCCACGATGAATTGGATCGGCTCTTTTTATTGAGCAATGAAGAAGGATCAGAAGTGCTTAGTCTTAGTCAGCCCTGATTGATCCTACCCCAGAAATATGTTGTCGAACATGTTGTGGATGACCTTTGTAGCGAACATCCCCAGCACCTAGCACGTTGGCATCCAGTGCATTGCTTACATAAACCTCAGCATCTCCTGCACCGCTGATTGCCAGTTTGACGTCTGAAGATTTCAGGTCAAAGGCATCCAATTCGCCAGCGCCATTGATTGAGTAATCTGCTTGATTGGCTGAACCAGATAGCTCTAGTTCCGCAGCTCCTCCCAAAGAGACCTGTAGTTGGGAAACATTCAGATCCAGTTCCACTTCTGTTGCTCCACTTAAGTGAAGGTCCAGGGTTTCAGTCTTGAATGATCCATCACTTTCCAGTGTTGAGGTACCACTGGTTTCAATTCTGCTTAGGTAAGGTGCTGAGATGGTTACAGATACTTCTTCGTCTGATCCCCAATTACTATGGCCACCTGTCAGATAATAAGTCCCATCCTGAACATGTCCATCAAGCGAGGAGAATTTGCCTTTGTCTTCAAAAGCGACAGACCAATTATCAGCTTGTTTTAGCTTCACAGTGCAATTGCATGAGAGACTAAGACTCTGGAAAGGAACATTATCCAGAGATTGAAATTCATACAATTCATCTTGTTCGATTTCTACAGAAAATTCTGTTTCTGTTTCTATGTCTTTGTCTCCATAGAAGTAGATGGCCAACCCGAAAATCAGCGCACTATAAAATAAAATCCTGATTAGTCTCATGTGATGCAAAATTTGGATGATGAACGCATATAAACTAAAGATAAGAGTTCAAAAGGAAAGTTGGAATAAAATTAAGTAAGGGGACAAATTTATTTGTGAGGGATATAGTGGAGATAGGGGAAATAAGGTAGAAATCTTACCAAACAAGCCATTATATCCCCTATTTCCCTTATACCCAAAATCAAACCTAATATTGTCTATCTACTTAAATTTCTAGCAATTATTTTATCTCCTTCTTCTCATGCGCTTCATTCGAGACATACCTTTTGGCATTTTCCCACCTCCCATACCCTGATTCATTTTCTTCATGGCCTTTTTCATTTCCTGGAACTGTTTGAGCAATTCATTTACTTCTCTGATAGGACGACCTGCACCAGCAGCAATTCTTCTTCTTCTAGAGCCATCGAGCAGGCTAGGCTTGGCTCGTTCCTGCACGGTCATCGATTGGATGATGGCTTCTATATGTTTGAACGCATCATCTTCGATTTCCATCCCTCTAACCAATTTTCCCATTCCAGGAATCATTGTGAGGAGATCTTTCAAATTTCCCATCTTTTTGATGGCTTGAATCTGGGAGAGGAAGTCTCCTAGGTCCAATTCATTTCTGCGGAGTTTTTTCTGTAGGCGCTCTGCCTGGGCTTCATCGAATTGCTCCTGGGCTTTTTCAACAAGTGTGAGGACATCCCCCATGCCCAGAATCCTGGAAGCCATTCGATCAGGATAAAATAAATCCAGATCTTCCAATTTCTCTCCAGTACTCACATATTTGATGGGCTTGTCTACCACCGAGCGAATCGAAATGGCAGCTCCCCCTCTGGTATCCCCATCCAGTTTTGTGAGCACCACGCCATCAAAATCGAGACGTTCGTTAAAGGCTTTTGCAGTGTTCACTGCATCCTGTCCAGTCATTGAATCCACCACGAACAAGATTTCGTGAGGCTGAATGGCATGTTTGATCCCTTCAATCTCCTGCATCATCTCCTCATCTACCGCTAACCGGCCCGCAGTATCGACAATGACAAAATCTTTTGCATTCTTTTTGGCATACTGAATGCCATTCTTGGCGATCTCAATGGGGTTTTTATTCTCAACCTCTTTGTAGACTTCTACACCGACTTGCTCGGCAAGCACCCCCAACTGATCAATCGCAGCTGGGCGATACACATCCCCTGCAATCAGCAATGGATTCTTGCCTTTGCTCTTGAAGAATTTGGCAAGTTTCCCTGTAAAAGTCGTTTTTCCAGATCCCTGAAGGCCCGATATCAAGACGACAGTAGGGGGAGATTTTGCAAACTTGACTTCTTCGTTGGAACTCCCCATCAATTGAGTCAGCTGCTCATGGACAATTTTTACCATCAATTGTCCCGGCGTAACAGAAATCAGAATTTCCTGCCCAAGCGCTTCATCTTTGACCTTCCTGGTAAATTCTTTCGCAACTTTATAGTTTACATCCGCGTCAATCAGTGCACGACGGATTTCCTTGAGGGTTTCGGCGACATTGATCTCAGTGATCCGCCCCTGTCCTTTCAGCTTCTTAAAAGCCTGTTCAATATTGAACGAGAGATTTTCAAACATATCTGTACCAGCGTTTCAGTTCCTGCAAATCTACTATGGGAATATTTGCAGGCACAAAATACGGAAATTTCCCTGCTCTTTACAATGCTCCTTTATCTAATCAGGGTGACAGTTCCAACTCGTTCGTATCTGAGGTCATTTTCACCTAAGCCCTGAATGACATAAACATAGACACCTTCAGGAACCTTCTCTGTTTTATACGTTCCATCCCATTGAAAATTAGGATTGTCTGATTCATAAATTTTATGCCCCCATCTACTGAAAATCTTGACTGTTAGTGTTTGAATCCCAACATAGCCGATGTAAAATAAGTCATTGGAACCATCTGCATTTGGAGAAAAGGCTGATGGAGCATGTAGGGTAACGTTATCAATCACAATCTGCTGTACTACTGTGTCCATACAATTTTGATCAGTAGACACAATCAAGGTAATGTCATATGTCCCCGCTGAAGGGAAGATGGTAACAGGATTTTCTTCTCTGCTAATGGGGCCAAACCCAAATTGCCATAAATAAGAATTGCCGCCAGTTGTGGTGTTTTGGAAGGTAACCTCGACTGGTGCAAAGCCAGTATTCGGACTGAAATTGAAAGAGGCTTCAGGATATCCAAACAGATTATCTACCAAAGCTGAATCGGGAATCCCTTCGCAGCCACCTACGCTTGCGGTAGCAATATATAGAGTCGGTGTGGTTGGAAACACACTGATGGTCTCAGTCGTTTCCCCTGTGCTCCATAAGTAGGTTTCTCCTCCACTCGCTGTGAGTTGGATACTTTCTTCCTCGCAAAAATTGATCCCTAAAATATCTGTAACAGGCCTAGGAACCACTTCCAGGACCAGACTATCAGTATCCTCACAACCATTCTGATCTACTCCTGTGACTACATAGGCTGTACTCTCAATAGGAGAGGCGATAGGAGCTGAACTATTGGGGTCCGAGAGGGAAGCTCCCGGGCTCCAACTGTAGGTAGTTGCACCTGTTGCCTGAAGCAGTTGGCTTTCTCCTTCGCAAATGGTGCCATCTCCCGTTGCAAGAACCACTGGCAAGGGATTGACAGTAACCACAACTTCGGCTTGATCCTGGCATCCGAACTGGTCAAATACTGTCAGGATATAATTGGTTGTCTCTCCGGGATAGGCCATGGGAGAATTGCTCCCCGGATCTGATAAGCCTGAAAAGGGTGACCACTGATAAGTCAGACCTCCACTGGCTTCAAGCTGAGCAGTATCGCCCACACAAATAGCCTGAGGTCCAGAAACAGTTGCCTGGGGATTGGGTTTTACTTCAACCAAAATGGATTTGGTACTAATACATCCATTGACACTGACGGCAGTTACTGAATAAGTCGTGGTGGTAAGTGGTGTTGCAGTTGGACTTGGGATGGTGGTGCTCGTCAAGCTGCCATCATCAGGTGTCCAGGTAAAACTCGCCCCATTGGTAGAAGCAAGGACGATACTACCGCCATCGCACACAAAGGTATCCTCCAGAGTAAGGACTTCAAAGACTTCGATCATGACAGAGTCTATGGATCGACAACCAAGCGTATCTTCGGAGATGACATAAAAGACTGTCGTAGTATCCAGATTGGTTACACTGGGATTCGGAATAGCAGGATTGGAAATATTTGCTGGAGGGACGGAGGTCCATGAGAAGAAAGTCGGAACCCCAGTAGTAGTGGCCCCCAAACTGAATGTCTCACCGATACAAATCGTCGTATCAAGTCTGGCGATCACCCGAAATGTGGTATCCACTTCTGTCAAAACAGTATCCATGCCCTCACAACCATTGGTATCAGTCAAGGTGAGAACAAAAGAGGTTTGCGGACTGACAATCACAGAAGGATTTGGAACATTGGAGGCACCCACCACAAGCGAAACAGGTGACCATTGGTAGGAAACGCCTATCGTCTGGGAAGTCAGGATCACTGTATCTCCCAAACAACCAATAACATCTTCACCAGCATCTACTACAGGTGGCGGATAGACTTCGATGGTTTTGTACACAGTATCAGCAATGTTGCAACTGGTTGAGTCCGTAATAATCAACTGAACAGTGTACAAGCCTGGATCATTGTAGGTATGTGTCGGCTCAAAATCCGTAGCAGTGGCTCCAGCATCTCCGAAGTCCCACAAATAACTGACATCACCAGGATTCATGCCTTCATCACTCAGGTTGTCAAAGGTCGCAGTAAAGGGAGCACATCCACCGTCATTGATGATGGTCTGTCCCATTTCATCTAGAGGATCGAAGTCAGCCTGAATCCCTTCAAGATCGAATGCCAACTTAAAGACCAGCAGGTTACACCCCTGATTACTTGGAGTTGTCGCTTTGTTCGTAGCGCTATATGCGCCAGGTGTCGCAGTAAAGGGAGATACCCCCCAACAACCTGCACAAACTGCATGATACACAATTCCATTTTTGTCAAATCGACTGGTACCCCCATCCACATGGTCGCCAGCAGTCCCACTGGAATTCTGGGCATGGAAGTAAGATCCATACACCAATTGCTGGGCGTCCCGACTCAATACAATTGTATAAAAATCACTTCCGTCCGTGGTCGAATTGCCATCTGAACTAACAGGCATCCCGGAGGTGGATCCATGTTGATTGGTACTTCCTCCCCAACCTGTTACATATACATTATCACAACGATCCACCAAAAGAGCTGTGGGAGAAATATTGGGGCGATTTGAATTATTGGATCCAAAATTGGTTGAATAGGAAATCGAGGAAAGATCGTTGGACAATTTGGTAATAAATTGCTTGGATCCATTGTTTGAATAAACCGGACCTGCAGGAGGATCAACGGTTGGATAGGTTCCTTCGGTTTGACCTACTACATAGATATCATTGAGGCGATCCAGATCCAGTAGATAAACCTGATCATAATCATCCGTTCCAAGATATGTTCCATTCAATAGAGTGGTTCCAGCATTGTTAATTCTCACAACATATCCATCAGCATCTCCACCGTGATAAGTTGTGTTGACGCCATTCGAAATGGGCATGTCATCGCTTTCTGTACCTCCAGCTACAAATACATTGTTGGCCCCATCCAATTTGATCGTATAGGCAGCGTCATCATCTCCACCACCAATATAGGACGACCAAATAACATTGGTAAGATTGGCGTTCAATTTGACAATACAGCCATCCTGATTTCCCGCATTGGATGTCTGGAATCCATTTCCAACCATAGGGAAGTCCTGGGATAAGGTACTTCCAGCAATATAGATATTGCCAGCTCCATCAAGAATGACTTCTCCTCGGGAGTCATCCCCATAATTGTATTTGGTATTGGTAAATGTACTTGGATCTACGGCACCGTTCACCCCATCGCTTCCTGAACCACCAATCAAGGTTGACCCAATGAGTCCAGTCCCATCATCGGTGAATTTCGTAACAAAGATGTCATAATTCCCATTTGCTGTCTCATCATATGCACCAGTGGTAGTAGGGAAACTGGGAGAATTGGTTCGACCAAATACGACGAGTTCATTATCCGGGGTGACAATCATACTATGCGGCTGATCGTGGTATTCTGTCAAAAAACCTCCTCCGGGAGGGCCTCCAAGAAAAGTGGAATAAAGAAGAGCAGTACCATCCGTACTAAACTTGCTGATAGTCACATCCGAGATCCCACCAAGAAATGTTGTCTGGAATGCACCAGTTGTAGTAGGATATCCGGCACCTACCGTCGCATCTCTTTGGATTCCGCCTCCATAAGCATTGCCATCCTCATCATAGGTGGCTGTAAATCCCCAGTTGTTGGAAACAGATCCACTATAGGTAACAAAGACCAGTGTTGGATCGATGATCAATGTCCGAGAATCATCATAGGATTTTGGAAAATGATAACGGACCACGCCTTCTTTTAGTTCGTATTTACAGGCAACATCGTCAGGAAGCTGGTTTCCAGTTTGGTAGGCCACGGGAGGCATTTCTGTGATTTTGCGAACAGAGTTATTCAGGACAATGGCTTGTTTTTTCAACTGAATATCTGTCAATCCTGGATAAGCGACCTGAATCAAATCCGGATCAGCCCCAGGATGAACGATGAAGTCATATTTGAGAACATCTCCAACGCCATAAAATCTGAGGTCTATTCCAGGATAGATGTCTTTGTAGGTCAGGAGACCATATAATGGAACACCTCCCGCCCATTTCGAAGGATCATTTCCAAGAAAATAGTTATGGTATTCCGTATGTTTCTTTCCGGCAACAAGCTCCGGTGAGGGATTGGCCCCAATGAATTCCATCCGAAAGACATGGTGCTGAACCTTCTGATCCCAAAATCCAAATGCTTTGGGCTTGTCGAACCCATGTCCCCGGACTTGTGGTTCGAGGATCAGATGATAGGTCAGTCGATTGTTTTCGAAAAAAATGTTTCCGCCATTTAAGGATACCCGATATTGAATGACATCTTCCCACTGGCCTTCATTTTTGACGAATCGCAGGTGGCTGTCGACTGTTTCTGGATCGGTGATTGTGATAGCCGATTGCTCATCAGTGGCCTGTAGCATCCAAATGATGCCGCCTGCAATTGCTAAGCAAACAACGAACGTTAGGTTGAGGTGTTTGTTCATAATTCGGTTGACTACTCAGTGGTATAGTGGGATATGTGGACGGTTCACCTTGATCATGAGAGAAATATACATGGAATGTGACGTTTTCAAAAGCAACTATGCTGTAACTTAGCCGACGAAAGGAGATTTTTCAAATAATAAATAAAACAATCCATGAATGGTTCATACCTCTTCTCACCTATGTATGTCCTTTTTGCCCCAAAACCCTCCTGTGATGTAAGCTTTGTTTCCTTTCAGGTCTGCTACAGGAATTGTTGGAAAGCAGAATGAGTCTTCCTAATTTAGCCGCTCTACTACCTGGAAGATGAAGCGACTTAGAAGCTATGTACCATATGTGATCCTGTTAGGATTGGGAATCTGGATTCTGGACGCTTCTTTCGGACGAGTCATCCATTATGCCAATGATTATTTCTTTGGGGATTCCGAGGATGCCTACAAGAACTATTTCATTCCTGCATATTACCTCAAATACGATTCCGGAACGCATTTTTCTGGAATGAATTATCCCTATGGGGAGCATGTCGTCTTTACTGATAACCAACCCCTGATCTCCTGGGGATTGAAAGTCGTCCAGAATATAGTTCCCATCTCGGACTATGTGCCAGCCATCTTCAATTGGCTGATGATCTTTTCCTTGTTGGGAGCCATGTGGTGGATGTTTCTGATTTTACGGCAGATGAAATTGCCAGACTGGTATGCCATCCCTATGGCGATTCTGATCAGTACCCTGACACCTCAGTTGCATCGCTTTGTTGGGCATTATGCCTTGGCCTATGCGTTCCTGATTCCGATGTTGTGGTATGCGCTACTGAGGCATGCTCAAGCCCAAAGACCCTGGTTGAGTCTGGTCATCATTATTGGAATGATTAGTCTGTTCGCTTTTCTCCATGTGTATCATCTGTTGATGGGAGCCTTATTTGGAAGTGCTTTTTTTCTGGTAAAAGCATGTGGACATTGGCGGAAAAATCGACTGCAATTTTGGAAAGAGCTCGGTATATCTGCCATGGTCTTTGTTCTGCCTGTCCTGATCTTTCAAGTGTTCATGGCCATGACGGATTCTGTTCCAGATCGGCCAAGCTTCCCTTATGGATTTTTTGAATTCAGAGCTACTCTCGGAAGTGTGTTTTTGCCTGTTATGGGACCCTTTTGGGAGGCTTGGAATCGATTTTTTCACCATAAAATGGCAGCGATAGAAGCTTTCTCATATGTGGGCTTGACTGCAACAATAGTTGGCGTGTTGACCCTCATTCGAGCAGCAAATTATGCCTGGAGAGGATTTTATGGGCGCATTCTTTCGCCAGCATTTCCGAAAGGTATGAAGTCCTCTCTGGGTGCAGGGCTGCTTGTATTGTTTTTCTCAATGGGAATCCCCTTTATCTGGGGATTGGAATTCTTGCCTGAACATCTTGGACCTTTGCGACAGTTTCGCTCTCTTGGGCGATTTGCCTGGGTCTTTTATTATGTATTCACGGCCTATTCCGCCTGGTATATGTACCTGATCTTTCGACGAATTCGCCAAAAGGGCCTGATTACTTTTGCCTACGGTGTGTTGATTGTGGGTATGGTCTTCTGGTTTTGGGAATCTGCGATTCAACTACAAACACATGTTGCATCGATTAAGGAACAGAGAGGAACCAATGCGCTGAAACATGATCAAACGGATTATCAGGCTATTATGGATTCCATTGGCGTTCAGGTGGATGATTTTCAGGCCATTCTCCCGATCCCCGCCTACCATATGACCTCGGATAAGTTCGTGCCTCGTTTTTTAACCAAGCCCATTTTGACACGATCCTTCAAACTTTCCTATGAGACTGGCTTGCCACTGATGGGAGGTGTCATGTCTAGAACATCTATTGGGCATACCAAAAAACTGATTCAGGTACTCAGCAATAAACGGGTTCACAAAGAAATCCTTGCCGATCTCCCCAACCAAAAACCAATTCTTATCCTGAGGCAAGACAAAACTCCCATTACCCTCTCTCAGCAGCGGGTTGTACACCGGGCCAAACTTCTGTACACCGGGCCGGGTTTCTCCTTTCTGCAGATGGATCTTGATCAATTAGAAGCAGATACCGAAGAAACAAAACGAAGATTTGATGTCATTCAGGCTGATTCGAGCTTGAGATGGAATGAATTCCTTGTTCATCCTGTGCCCAAATGGATGTATACTGACCGATTTGACAAGCAGCCTAACAGTGAATTTGGGCAAGAGTATTTGTATGCAGAAAAGGGGCCGCTGATGATCTTTTCAGGTTCAATTCCTGCAAATAGAAAAATGCATGTCTCTGTCTGGTTAAAGATTGATCCCCGGGTAGCAGGATTTCCAGTAATGTTTTATAAAGAATTTGATTCCGAGGGGAAAGAGGTCTTCAAAAAGGATTTTCCAAGTATGTTTGGAAACGAGATCTATGGGGATTGGCAGTTGATTGAAGGCACCTTTCAAAGCAAGCAGGCAGACCACAGGATTGAGTTGGTTTTTGAAGGAGAGAAAATCGCAGTAGAATCTTTGATAATCAAGCCCAATGGGACCGAAGTATTTTTGCCCTTGGAGGGCAAGCATGAGATGATGTTTAATAACTACTACATTGAGTAAACCGAGATTGGATATTGTTCTCCCATGCTATAATCCCTCGGGAGATTGGGCACATGAACTCAAGATAGCATATGACAAATTGGTGGGGGAATTACCAGAAGCAGCTATTCGTTTTATCCTGGTCAATGATGGCTCTTCCCGACCTCCTGATGAAGTCTCGATTGCTGCTCTAAGCAAAGAAATCCCTAACTTTTATTATCTGAGTTATGAGGTGAATCGAGGAAAGGGATTTGGGTTGAGAAAAGGAGTTGGAGAATCGGATGCCCCTTTTTGTATCTATACTGATATGGATTTTCCTTATCGCTTGACTGATGTCGCTGAAGTATTCAGGCTATTGAATGATGATAAGGGGGATATTGTGATAGGGGTGAAAAGTGAAGAATATTACCAACATGTGCCCTGGTCTCGAATTCAGATTTCTAAAATACTGCAATTTTTGACCAGAACTTTTTTGAGAATTTCTATTACGGATACCCAATGTGGTCTAAAGGGATTCAACCGGGCTGGTCGAGAAGTATTCCTCAAAACCAGCATCGATCGGTATTTATGTGACTTGGAATTTGTGTTTTTAGCTGACCGGGAGTCTGACATCCACATGATTCCGATGCCAATCGAACTGAGAGAGGGAGTTGAGTTCAGTAAAATTGGTTGGAAAACTTTGTTGGTAGAATGTATGAACTTCGCCGGGGTATTTATGAGGTCATTTTCTCCCTAAACAAATGTTCCTCCACGTGCCCGAAATTCTTTCCATTGTTCCGCGGTGGGAAATGTAAAATAAGAAACCTCATCTGACTCATTGGCTGGGCTATAGTCATTGGCTTTGATTTTCTCCAAAGCGGCCAGAAGCACCTCAGCACTTGCCGCAAAACACTGTTTGTAGAGATGGGAGAGGGAGTCTCCTTCCTGGATCGGAATAGCAGCCTGTGCCAATACGACGCCTCGATCGATTTTGGGTACCATGGTGTGAACCGCAACCCCTGTGAATTTCTCCCCCGACCGGACAGCCTGAAATACTGGCCATACCCCTCCATACTTTGGTAACAAGGCAGAATGTCGATTGATGCAGGCAATTTTTGGAATCTTGAGGAGTCGTTTGCCAAAATAAAGGGGATTCGAACTGATGATGACATCTGGTTTCAAAGCAGCGATGGCTGACAAATGCTCAGCTTGATTGATCGTGTAAGAAACCGGAAACCAGTTGATCTCGAAATGCTTGAAAACAGAAGCGACAGAATAAAATGAGCCTGAGGTTGTAGGATCTTGAAAGCGATCCTTGACAGCGTACCATACTTTCCTGACTCCAAGGACAAACATT
The DNA here is from genome assembly GCA_039029315.1 of Bacteroidota bacterium. Classification (GTDB taxonomy): domain Bacteria; phylum Bacteroidota; class Bacteroidia; order J057; family J057; genus JBCCCJ01. Next base: position 153,817 of record JBCCGK010000014.1, read on the forward strand.
TCCTTTAGTCGCAGACGGTACCAATTGCGGATAATATATTTTTGTAAGTCATTCTTTGGATGAACTTTTTGAACCAATGCAGCCCCAACCACCTCGCAATCTGTTTTACGCAAAAACTCTGCAACAAAATCAGGATGGTAAAATCTTGTTTCATCTATGACCAAAAAAATTCGCATATCAGGGAGTTGTCCGATCAATAATTATGAAAAAATGGAAATGCTTGATAGCCAGCAATTTATTAGGCCGATCTTTCACTTGAGGATCTGTAGGTTTGAAGGAGTTCACGAAAAGGTGTGCTCATCAAAAGACTTTTTTCTTTTGTTCTGTTTTGGGAAGAATAATATCGTTTCAGGTCAGGTCGATCTTCCCAATATGAAAGTTCTGTCTGAGCCGCCCCGCCAGGATGAAATAAGATTTCTACTTCTCCATTATGTGTTTTACTCAGTTTGTCTAGGCCATGCTGAATGGCTTTCAAACTCATATTGCCTGTACACAATACGCCCAGGAAGTGCTGATTATGGCTGATGCCTGCTCTCTCTAGTTTGGGCAATAATTTCCTGGATAAGTGATTCAATAAGCTATGTTTGATCATGTTGATTCCCATGTGTACACCACAACTGACACTAGAAGCAGGTCGAAGGAAAAAAGGCTCCCTCGGAAGCCTGATCGCCCTAATCGGAAAATCATCATGTAAGCGAATCAACTCATCTCCGATAAAGGGAATCAAATGATAATGCTGATGACTATCGATTATCAACTCCGTAGGAGCTGGCAGAAGTTGTTTGAATAAAAGAATTTGTGCTCGGATCTCATGGCGAATCTGATGTTGGAAGGCAAGCCGGGTCTGTTGATTTCCTGTGAGATAGCGCCACCAAAGATGAGAGAACCCATGTCGAAAATTACCTGATGAGTTGATCAGCAGAGGAACTTCTTTGCTGGAAGAAACAGGTTTCCCTTCCATGAAATTCAGGTGAAGATGGAGTTGTAATCCCTTTTTGAGTTGCTCATGAGCCATCTCTACTGATTCTTTTGTGTCAAATCCGTTGACAATCAGGCTGGTACTATCCAGTGCCCCATGATCAAAACACGCCAGAATATTTTCCGATATATGTCTTGTCAAGCCAAAATCATCAGCATGTGCACGTAATTTCATTGGCTGCGATATTAGGCCATTTTGGAACAGCCTGCAAGAGGGAGACCGAGTTTTTCAAATTTGGTCTCAATGCGTACTTTTGGCTGCAATCAATGACTATTTAGCCTACGATCTACATGAAATATATTGACATCCGAAGCGATACGGTTACCCGGCCAACGAAAGAGATGATGGCAGCCATGATGGCAGCTCCAATTGGCGATGATGTATATGGAGAAGATCCATCCATCAATGCCCTTGAATCTTATTCTGCCGAACTTTTTGGGAAAGAAGCAGCCTTGTTTTGTCCTTCGGGGACGATGTGTAACCAAATCGCCATTCGAATTTCCACTCAACCCCAGGATCAGGTCATTTGTGACCACAAGGCCCATGTTTACCTTTATGAGGGAGGGGGAATTGCTTCGAATTCGATGGTATCTGTCCGCTTGCTTGAGGGAGAATTTGGACGACTCAGCGCGAAGCAAGTAGAGGAAGCTATCAATCCTGATAATATTCACTTTCCTGTCAGTAGTCTGGTTACACTCGAAAATACCTCCAATAAAGGAGGAGGAAGCTGTTATGAACTAGCAGAGATTCAAGCCATCAGGAAGGTATGTGATGCGCATGGATTGAGACTTCATTTGGATGGCGCGAGAGTATTTAATGCTTGTGTCGCCAAAACGCATACCCCAAAGCAATTCGGAGAACTGTTTGACACCATTTCTTTTTGTTTGTCAAAGGGCTTGGGGGCACCTGTCGGATCGGTTCTGGTAGGGAGCAACAAGGATATCAAACAAGCCTTGCGCGTCCGAAAAGTAATGGGAGGGGGAATGAGGCAGGCAGGAATTCTGGCCGCCGCAGGATTGTATGCCCTCAGACATCATGTAGATCGTCTGGAAGAAGATCACCAGCGAGCCAGAACCTTGTTTTCCGCCATCAGGCAATTGTCTTGGGTGGAGGACGTATTTCCGATCGAAACCAACATTGTGGCATTCAAGCCGGATCCTCAGTTATTTTCTGTTGAGTCTTGTTTGCAGCGGCTGAAATCTGAAGGAGTATTGGGAACAAATTTCGGTGGTGGTTATGTACGGTTCGTTACCCATTTGGATGTTGGAGATGGCGATATAGAACAGCTGACTACCTGTTTAAAGAAACTTGCCTGACTGCTTGAACCATGATCGTTCAGAATATTTTCATATGACTTGCATCAGGGAAGAGCAGCCAACATTAACAAATAAGGGAAGACCTTAATCGCGATAACTCAAAGAGATTTGGTCAAAATAGACTGTTCCGGTAGTCTCAGGAAGCAAGGCCAGATAGACAGATACACTTTCCGTTTTTTTGTCCATGCCTTCCTCAAGCACGACCTCGTATTCAGTCCAATCGTGACTGCCGATAATTTTTGCAATTCCCTGTGAGGTAGCCAATGATTCGCCCTCTCCCTTGGGTTCATCTGAATGATCTCCTCTGACAATGAGGGTAGCTCCTTGTCCTTCAAGTCCACTCGCCCGAACCATCGCTTTGAGCACAACGGTCTTGCCATTGAGCGGACGTCCCATTCTGGTCTGCGCCCAATAGATATATTCTATTTCTTCGGTATTCTGTGTGATCTTTAAGGACCGAGAGCTTTCGAATCCATCTCCACTTACCCAAAACCCAGCATTTTTGGCGATGGAATCCCCTTCAGAAAAATACCATTCAGAAGGCAAATCACTTCCTTCCTCCACACTGGGATTCAGGACATTATTTTCTGCATTGAGGATTTCGATAGGCGTGAACGGATCACATGCTGCAATGAACATCAGTGTTCCAGCCAGCACAATTTGTAGTCCATATGTGACAATCTGCTTCATGTCCAACCTGATTTGTGTGAGAAAAATACAAAAGCTGAGCACATTCTCCAATGCAATCTTTCTTCTAGATGTCTTTGTCCTGAAATTTCCCCCAAAAAAAGAATCCCACCCGGAGGGAGGGACACTTACACTACTTTATTGACCGGAAAAACTGATTGTTTCCCCTAAAGTAGGAGGTGTCATCCTGGCTTACAAGCCATACTGAACAGCCGTGTAGCCCCCTTGAATAAGTGTGTCAGTCATAGGGATAAGTCAGCCCCCAGGATTGACGGAGGGAATCCATCCTTCCTATGAGTCGAAGGCTTTCGGAATGTGGCATTAATTCGCTTTCAAGTTTGCCTGCTCGCAGGCATTCCATCATTGTACTGGCTTGACATTGTAATCCAGTGGCGGGGTAGGGGAAGGAATGGTGTTGAACATCCTCTCCAGAAAGTTGCACGCTCGCTGACTGCGCCTTCCAGAAAAAAGGAACACGAATCGTCCCCTTGGTGCCCGTAATTACGGCTTCCATGCTTCCCTGCCCAGCAAAACTTGAGGTTAAGCTTGCTATGGCCCCATTGGCATACCTCAACAAGTAGGCAGAACTTTCATCGACTCCAGTGTGGAATGGATGGAAAGTCGATTGAACCTCTTCTGGCTCTTCCTTGAAAATATCGTAGGCCAGGGCCAGAGGATAAATGCCAATATCCAGTAAGGCCCCACCAGCTAATTCGGGATTATATCTTCTGTGTTGTGGATCGTTTGTATTGCTCAAAAAAGAAAAATCTGCTGTCAAAAGACGGATCTCTCCTATAAGACCCTGATCCAGCCACTTTCGAATTTGAACCCAAACAGGAAGATGACGCGTCCAAAGGGCTTCCATCAGAAATAGTTGTTTTTCCCTGGCCTTTTCGATCATCAGATTGGCCTCTTTGCTATTCACAGCCAATGGTTTTTCACACAAGATAGCTTTGCCATGTTCCAGGCATAGCAAAACATTCGCCAGATGATATGGATGAGGCGTACCAATGTAGATTGCATCAATATCAGAATCCTGAGCCAATTCCTCATAGGAGCCATAAGCTTTTGGAACAGCAAACTCCTTCGCAAATTGACGTGCCTTGTCAAGGGATCTGGAAGCTACTCCAACTAGCTCTGCATCAGGCAATTCCTTCAGGCCTGTTGCAAATTTATTGGCAATATTCCCAGTAGCGATGATTCCCCAGCGGATGGTGTTTGTGTTCATAAATAAGATGCTTGGATAGAAAGTTGTGCAAAGGTGTAAAAAAGTGCTTCCAAGTCAAAATTCACATATTTATTGATGGTATAAATTAGAACACTGTTATGTAAATTTTTTTTCTCATTCTTGACTTGGAAAAGAGTAGGGCAGGAAGGATGGTATTCCAGAACATATTTGTTCCCGAATGAATGCCTGAAAAATATTCAATAGGCTTGTTCGATTTTTTCATTGCCATTGATGACCATAGATATTTAACAATGAGGTGATTTAAAGTTTTTTCACTGGGGAATTTTGTGTTTGATCATCCAAGCTGTGAAAGCGAGAAAATGCCAGGACCACCAACTGCTGAGAGAGGTATCTTGTCTGACCAACAGAGTTCTGAAGCTGTCAACCCAGGCG
>JBCCGK010000015.1:0-154141 GCA_039029315.1 Bacteroidota bacterium
GGTAAACTGGGGTGGATTTGTGAGTTGGGCTTAGAATTTTGGCGGTTTTTACGCAACTTTTTGCCGCCAAAAAGTTGCAAAGAAATCTAAAAACAAAGGAAAATAAAAAGTGTCAGTTGTGAATAAATTTTCAATGAGAATGAATCAACATCACAAAAAACAGCGAAGTTCATTAATTCGAAAAGACGGTTTCCAGAGCATATGGGAGGATTTTTCTCCTGTAAAAAATGGACAAAGTCAAACTAAGGTGCAAAACGCGTTTTACCCCTTACAAAGATAGGTGGATATGTTGTCACTCCCCCGGCTGTCGAATCTCGAACTTTTCCTTCTTTTTGGCTTTGTCAACCATCTTTTTGACATCTGCCAGGAGTTCTTTGGCATCATAGACGATTCCATCCTTGATCGTGTATGCCACCCCACCTACGCGTTCTACTTCATTGGCCTCATTGAGTTTGATCGCGCCTGTGCCATACAAGACTTTGAGATTCGGGAGTGGATTTTCTTCTACCAATACCATGTCAGCTAACTTACCTACTTCGATCGAGCCGAGATGTTGCTCCTGCCCCAATGCCTCTGCTCCCTGAAGGGTGGCAGCGCGGATAACTTCGAGTGGATGAAAACCTGCTTCTCGCAGCAGTTCCAGTTCGCGGATATAGGCAAAGCCATATAGCTGAAAGATGAATCCCGAATCCGATCCAGTGGTTACACGGCCCCCTCGATTTTTGTACTCATTCACAAAGGTCATCCAAAGGCGATAGTTTTCTTTCCAGTTGACTTCTTCTTCTGTGCCCCAGAAATGCCAATGAGAGCCATGAGAGATCCGACTGGGTTGGTAAAACTTCCAGAGGGAAGGCAAGGTATACTCCTCATGCCATTCCGCACGTCGAGCCCGCATCAAATCTCTATTGGCTTCATAGATATTAAAGGTAGGGTCAAGAGTAAAGCCCCGGGCCAGTAGCGTATCCATCACCATATTCCAATGGGTAGAAAAAGGCTCTGCGGCTTGTTGCCAGAGTTTTCCTGCCTCCCCAAAGCGATGTTGTTCATTCTGGTAATTATAGTCCAGGGGATAATCCTGAACAATGCGATCGGTAAACAAGGCCTCTGGCAGGCCATACCAATGCTCCATACTGGTCAGGCCCATCTTGGAGGTATGAAGCACATTCAACCAGGCGACATCCATTTGGGCATGGTGGCAGGCCGATCGCAAATCGTGATGTTTGGCTTCATCGAGTGCAGCAGCCATGATATCTGGTCTGGCTCCAAAGAACTTAATCCCGTCTGCTCCTTTTTCCGCAAGGGATCTGACCCAGGCCCTTGCCTGTTCGGGATCTGCAATTCCATCTTGTTCGCCTTGGCCAAAGACAGAATAAGCAAAAATCCTGGGAGCAGTGATGTCATTGTCTGTACTTCTTTGGCGATGGCTCAACGTCCAGTCCAATCCATTGCCGCAGGCAGGTTCACGAATGGTGGTGATTCCATGTGCCATCCATAATTTGAAGACATATTCTGGAGTAGTGCCCTGACCAGTTCCACCAATATGTCCATGCATGTCGATGAATCCTGGCAGAAGATACATCCCGGTGGCGTCAATCTCCCTGGCACCAGGTCTTGCTTTGGGGCGACGATCTTCGGGAATGGCAATGTCTGGATACCCTACAGTTTTGACCTGGGTAATACGATTCCCTTCTATCACGACGTCGACAGGTCCGATAGGGGGAGCCCCGGTACCATTGATCAGGGTTGCCCCACGGATGATGAGTTGATCATAGGGTCCATCTCCTTCATTGCGATCAGGAGAATTGCTCATCTGAGCCGAGAGGGGATGTGAGATGATCAGAAGGGCAAAAAAAATCAGAAATTCGTAGTAGATATCTTTTTTCATAATAAGAAGACTAAGAAGTCACATTCCATTTCAATCAAAACGAGCCAAGCTGATTCAAATAATCCAGGATTGGTCTTATAAGGCCGAAGAAAAGAAAAATGTAGGAAAAAAATTTTCTGACAAAATACGAAAATCACATAGGATTCCGTTTCACTTATCCCCAATCCACACATGAGTGTGGAAAGAAAAACACGCACTTTCACAAAAAATCTTATATCTTTGTTCACAAGAGGACGCCATGAACTACTTGCTTGGACCCAATACCCAGCTCTATGAATCACGTCTCCGTTCTTGAACAAGAACCAAGTCGTACGGATGATCTTTCTGAAAGTCCCCAACCTCCTCCCAAGCGGTCCTACCGGTTGCCAAGAAAAATATTTTTGGGACTTGTTGCACTGATCGTCTTGAGTATCTTGGGATTCGTTGCTTATACAGCCCAGGATATCCCCCCCCTCACAGAAATAGAAAATCCCAAATCCAGCCTGTCTACTCAGGTGATTTCTGCTGACGGAGTCATTCTGGACAACTTCTACACCAAGGAAAATCGTGTCAATGTCAAACTCAATGACATCTCTCCCTATGTCGTAGATGCCCTTGTGGCGACAGAAGACGCTCGATTCTATCATCACTCTGGGGTAGATTATTTTTCTATTCCTGCGATTATCAAACGATATATGACAGGGACTACCAGTGGCGGAAGTACCATCACAATGCAGCTGGCTCGAAACCTGTTCAACGCCGTCAGTCGAGATCGCACTGTCAATAGAAAAATCAAGGAGGTCATCGTTTCTGCAATCCTTGAAAAAAATTACACCAAGCAGGAAATCATCGAAGCCTACTTGAACACAGTCAATATCTATGGCAATGCCTATGGGATTGAAATGGCTTCTAAGCGATTGTTTGGAAAACATGCCGCGGAGCTATCCATCGAAGAGGCCGCTGTAATGGTGGGGATGCTGAAAGGGCAGGGAGTGTTTGATCCTATTCGAAGACCTGAAAAAGTGATAGAAAGACGGAACCTTGTCATCGACTTGATGGTTAGGCATGAGTTCCTTGATCCAGCCTTGGTCGACATTGACAGTGTCAAGCAGAGGCCGTTAACCACTGTAGCACAAGGACGAGAGCATGAAGAAGGCTTGGCTCCTTACTTTCGGCAGCAGGTCCGAAATTTCATGGCAAAGTGGTCCCGGGAAAATCTTAAATCTGATGGAACTCCTTATGATTTCTATAAGGATGGCCTGAAAGTATACACCACACTGGATTCGAGGATGCAATCACATGCCGAAGCCTCAGTCCGAGAGCATTTGCAGGGATTGCAAGAAACCTTCGATAAGCATATCAAGGGACAGGAACCCTATCGGAAAGAGCCCAAAATCCTGTCTGATTTGATGCGAATGTCTGAGCGATATCGCTTGGCCAAAAAGGCTGAGAAATCTACCGAACAAATCACCGAAGAATTCGAAACGCCGATAGACATGTCCATTTTCACCTGGAATGGGGAAGTCGATACTGTTATGAGTCCTATGGATTCAATTCGGTATTATAGCAAGTTTCTGGAAACAGGTATGATTTCTATCGAGCCATCGAGTGGAGCAGTCAGAGCCTGGGTCGGAGGGATCAATTTCAGACATTTCAAATATGATCATGTATCTGTTGGAAAACGACAAGCAGGATCAACCTTCAAACCCTTTGTCTATGCAGCTGCCATGGCCTATGGTCGCAAGCCATGTGATCAGGCGCTGAATCAACCCGTGACCTTTGAGAATGTAGATGGCGATGGAACGGATTGGTCGCCAGAGAATTCAGATGGCAAATTCGGAGGATTCATGACGCTTCGAAGAGCACTTGCTACCTCCACAAATTTGATCACCGCCCGTTTGATGAAAGAAATAGGGGTGAATGTGGTGGTAAAAACAGCCTATGCAGCCGGGATCGAAACTCATCTTGATCCGGTTCCTTCCCTTTGCCTTGGGACCAGCGATTTGTCCGTTAAGGAATTGACAGGTGCCTATAGCACCTTTGCCAATCAGGGCCAACATATCGAACCGCACTTTATCACTCGCATTGAAGATCGCCGTGGCAACGTCCTTGCCAGATTTTCCCACGCGCCTAAGCAAGCGATGAACGAGCGTACTGCCTATCTCATGATCGAGCTCCTCAAGGGAGTCGTTGACGAACAAGGAGGTACAGCTAGTCGATTAAGATACAGATACAATTTCACCAATGAGATTGCCGGAAAAACCGGAACAACCCAGGACCATTCGGATGGGTGGTTTATGGGAGTAACCCCCAATCTCGTTTCAGGTGTGTGGGTGGGGCATTCGGATCGAAGAATGCACTTTCTGGATATGAAATATGGGCAAGGAGCGAATATGGCCTTGCCAATATGGGCGATTTATATGAAGAAGCTTTATGAAGATGAAAAAGTCGCTCTAGCGCAAGAGAAATTCCAGAAGCCCTATGGCTACTATGTCAACATGGATTGTGAAGTCCTGGCCCAATTAAAGCATGAAGAAAAAACGTTTGAAACAGCTCGTTTATCGGGAAGTTCAGACGACCTCGATAGTTTTGAATGACCTCTTACCCGGTCCTTGCTCATTCTTTATTCTTTTCAAACCCCTGGCAACAGGGGTTTGACCTTATTAGAGGATTCACGATCTTTGGCCACAAGATATCGTACCCATGGCCCCCAACAAACGAGCCAAATTCTGGCATTATTTTCTGGTATTGACTGTATTCGCAGTAACGGGCACAACTGCCTCTATTTTTCCCAAATGGATCATGCCCTGGACTGGCATTGAACCAGGCACAGTCTGGTATGTTCTCTGCTATATTTTGCTGATCACTCCCATTTATCAAGTGTTGCTGCTGGGATATGCATTTTTGTTTGGAAAGTTTGCCTACTTTCTGGATAAGCAAAAGCGGATCTATCGTTGGATAACAGGAAAAGGCAAAGCTGAAAAACCTGAATAAAGAGCAATGTTCGGCTTGCTGTCTTTCTTCTATATGGCCTCCCATCATGGACGCGATCTGTTTTGCCTGATCTGCTATATGAATTAGCCTGGATATCAAATCTCTCAACTTGTTATGAAAACAATCATCCATACTCCGAATGCGCCTGCACCCATTGGCCCCTATAGTCAAGCTGTGCAAGTCGGGCAGACCTTTTATCTATCTGGACAAATTGCCATTGATCCTGCCACTGGACATCTGATAACAGATGATTTAGCAGCAGAAACCCATCAGGTAATGAAAAACATTGGTGCCATCCTCGATCATGTAAATCTGGACTTTTCAGCCATCGTCAAAAGTTCAATTTTTTTGAGCAATATGGACAACTTTTCAGAAGTCAACGCAATTTATGGAAGTTACTTTAGCAGTGATTTTCCGGCCAGAGAGACCGTAGAAGTTGCTCGTTTGCCCAAAAATGTAAATGTTGAAATCTCTGTGATTGCCGTGAAGTGACGGATTATTTGGGGAGTCTTGTGAATAACGCCATTTTATTGCTAACTTTGCCCCGCTCAGTAAACCTGAGCAGAAAGGAGACCTAATACATGGTAGACGAAACTGAAAAAGATTTAGTACCCAACGAAACAGAAACCCCTCAAAATGAAGAGGTCTCTACTGCTACTGAAACAAAAGTAGAAGAAGCAGTAGAAAAAACAACGCCCGAGGCAACTGAAGAAGTTGCTAAGGAGGAGAGCCCACAGGAAGTCCTAGCCGGACTTCTTCCCGAAGAAGAGGATGATGATGATTGGTGGAAGGATGATGATGAGTATTCGGCTGCTCAAAGAGCCGAGTTGACCCGTCTCTATAGCAGTACCCTTCGTGAATTCAACGAAAACGAAATTGTGACAGGGACTGTCGTTAGTGTCGGCGACAAAGAAGTCGTTCTAAACATTGGATTCAAATCCGAAGGAGTCGTTCCGATTTCAGAGTTTAGAGATGTCGAGGATCTGAGTGCCGGATCCGAACTGGAGGTCTTTATTGAAAGCGTAGAAGATCGCAATGGTCAGCTGATCCTTTCTCGCAAGCGTGCGAAAAATTTGCGTACCTGGGAGAGAATCAATGAGTCCATGGAGGCTGATGTCATCATGATGGGCCATGTGATGCGTAGGACCAAAGGTGGATTTGTGGTAGATATGGATGGAATTGAAGCATTCCTTCCCGGATCACAGATCGATGTCAAACCTGTACGGGACTTTGATGCTTATGTGGGCAGAACAATGGAATTCAAAGTTGTGAAAATCAACCACGCCTATGAAAATGTGGTTGTCTCACACAAGATTCTGATTGAAGCCAAACTCGAAGAGCAGCGTAAAGAAATCCTCCAGAACCTTGAAAAAGGACAGGTACTTGAAGGTACCGTCAAGAACATGACCAACTTTGGTGTGTTTATTGATCTGGGTGGTGTCGATGGCTTGCTACATATTACTGACATTTCCTGGGGTCGAATCAATCATCCTGAAGAGGTCCTCAACCTTGACGAAAAGGTCAATGTTGTTGTCCTGGAGTTTGATGATGCCAAGAAACGAATCAGCTTGGGGATGAAGCAATTGACGCCGCATCCTTGGGATTCTCTTGGAGAAGAAATCGTGGAAGGCTCACGTGTCAAAGGAAGAGTGGTTACGGTTGCAGATTATGGAATCTTCCTGGAAATCATGCCTGGTGTTGAAGGCTTGATCCATACCAGTGAGATGTCCTGGTCTCAACATACCAAGAACCCTACTGAAACCTTCAAGGTTGGAAGCGAACTTGAGGCAGTTGTCCTGAATATTGATCGGGAAGACCGAAAAATGTCTCTGGGACTCAAACAATTGCAGTCAGATCCATGGGATGCTGTTGCAGCCAAATATCCTCAGGGAAGCCGTCACTCTGGTCTGGTTCGAAACATGACATCTTATGGCCTGTTCGTAGAACTGGAAGAAGGTGTGGATGGTCTGGTTCATATCTCTGACCTGTCCTGGACCAAGAAGTATGGACATCCATCAGAATATGTCAAAACTGGTGAAACGCTCGAAGTTATTGTGCTGGATATCGATGTCGCCAATCGACGACTGAGTCTGGGCCATAAGCAATTGACTGAGGACGTTTGGTCTACATTTGCCTCTATCTTTACGGTTGGATCTCGTCATAAGGGAACAATCAAAAAGATTGACAGCAAAGGGGCCGTTGCCGAATTGGACTATGGGGTAGAAGGCTTGATTCCAACCAAGCACCTCAAAGTCGAAGAAGGCAAGCCTGAACTGAAACTGGATGATTTTGTAGAATTTGTTGTCATTGAATTCAACAAAGATGCAAAGCGTCTGGTCCTTTCTCATACCAAAGCATGGCGGGATGAGCCAGAAAAGGAGAAGAAATCCTCTCCTGCTCCCTCCAACAAAGGAAGAGGGAAGTCAAAAGGGAAATCTTCTAATCAGTTGAAAACAAGTACAACGACGCTTGGTGATTTGGACGCACTTGTGCGACTGAAAGAGCAGATGGAAGCACAGGAGCAAGGTGCCTCAGCTCCAGCCCCTGTGAAAAAAGAAGCGAAAAAGACGAAAAAGAAAGCTCCCGTTGTAGAAGAAGCTGCAGAAGAAGTTGTTGAGGCGACAACCGAAAAAGTTGAAGCTGCCGCAGAAGAAGCTGTAGAAGCGACAACCGAAAAAGTTGAAACCGCCGCAGAAGAAGTTGTTGAGGCGACAACCGAAAAAGTTGAAGCCGCCGCAGAAGAAGCTGTAGAAGCGACAACTGAAGAAGTTGAAGCCGCCGCAGAAGAAGTTGCTGAAGCGGTCGAAGAAACTGCTGAAACCGCTGAAGAGGTGGCAGAAGAAGTAACAACTGAAGAAGCAACAACTGAAGAAGTAACAACTGAAGAAGCTCCAGCAGAAGAAAAGACATCTGAGGAATAACTCAGGCGAACATTCTTCATACGATAAAAAAGCTCTCCTGTATCAACAGGAGAGCTTTTTTGTAGGGTATATGTAAAAAAAAGGAGCCTCAAAACATCTCTTCATAATGCGGGGAAGGCTGTAAAATCCCTCCACTTTCGGAAAAGAACTCTGGTCCGGTAAGATATACCCCATCCTTGCTTTGGGTCCACACAGCATCTTTGCGTGGATGATAGGACATCATCTTGTCCCAGTTGCGATAGTTCTGCCAGCCATTGGTTTCTTGTAGGCCGAAATCCAATCCTGGAAATGGGGCAAGTCGAGCCGCTACAGCTTTGTTCCAGTCAACAAGAATTGGGTTCACGGTAAGATCTGCACAAAAGCAAGGAACAGCTCGTTCCTCAGCTAGCTTGGCAATCTTGAGTGTCATACTTAAGGTTTTTGCAATGGCTTTCACCGCAATGCAATTATAGCCCTGCTCCATGCGTGCGAGGGCATCTGCATCTGTATGGGCACTTTCATCTGCGGCGACTCGCGGGCCTCTGGCGGCAATTTCATGAACATCTTCCTGATTGCGTTCGCCAAATGGTTCTTCTACCACCGCAATCTGATCCAGCGCACCAATGGAATCCGTATAGTCCAAAAACCGCATTAAGGTATCGTGGGAGTCATAGCGACCATTGGCATCAAAATAATAGGGAAGCTTGCCATCAGCCGTATGGGGTGTCTCATAATGACCGATGGTTTCATGAATGGCTTTGACAAAGGCTTTGTCTTTTTCCAACATTTCTTGCTGGTCTCCAGGCGCTCCAATTTTAATTTTCATGATAAAAAAACCGTCATCAGCCAGGCGCTTGATCTCCTCCATGGAGGTGCCATAACCCAAGGCTGGAATGCTGGCCACTTTGGGTAAGCGATGCGAAACGCCAGAGCGAAACGCCTCTGGGATCATGTCATCAAAACTTCCATAGCCATTTTCTTCTGCATATAATAACCAGGCCGCATTGTCCAGAGCAACCAGCGCATTGAGGGCAAATGTTTTCCTCAAATTCGGATTTCCCGTAATTTTTTTGCCATACTCCCAAACCTGATCCAGAATCTGGTCCAACATGTCCAGGGGGTCAGCATATTGTTGACCTTTGACCAACTGAATCGCATATTCACTCATGGCAAACATGAGGGCATTGCCCCCATTTTCAGAGTGTCCAGCGAAGACATTGGCATCGGACCACAAGACATTTTGGGTTCCCAATCCGATTTTGCGCGTTCCGGTATTGCTCTCCAACAAGGCAATGCTTTGCCAGACCTCGGTCATTGCGCTCCCTTTGAAGCCAAATGGCCGCAAGAGGGGTTCTCGCTCAAAATTGGCGTTGACATGCTTGATTTGAATGGGCTTGGGTGTTTGAGCCATACTCATACATGCTAGATTGCTGGCAGATAGGCCTGCCACGGTGATTGCCGAAAGCGCTGTGCTTCCTTTGACAAAATTTCTTCGGGTCATAGAAGAGTCGTTCTAGGTGCTTAGTTCAGAGTTCCGAAGAGTGAATGTATGAAATTCTCATTAATCCAGCGCGCAACTTCCTGCAATGGCCCAGCAAAGTTGTGCCCAAGATCAACAGCTATGCTGATCCTACTTGGCCTGAACTGCCTGGAGAACCATCTTTGCATAGGCCACAGGAGCTTCCAACATGGGATAATGGCCAACATTGGGAAGAAGCTGAAGGGTATTATGCGGAATCTCCTGGTGAAGGAGATGTGCCATGTCGATAATGGCAACCGGATCTTTGTCTGCCCAGATGAGATCGATATGTTTGTCAGTTTGTTGTAATCCTCCTATCCATCGATGCCAAAAGGTCTGGCGATCCCACAAATACCTGGATACCATTGGGAAGGTCTTGATGCCTGAATTGTGGCGGAGCATCGCCCAGAGCACATCCAATTCTGCTTGATGAAGAGTTGTTTTGTCAAACCACAACTTTTTCATGCTGCGATTGAAGAGACCTTTTGTGCTAAGGTTGGCGAGTATAGGCCCCCACAACTTTGTGCGCAGGAGTTTTTGAGTCCATTGGAGTTTGGCCAATTCAATGTGCATACTTCCGTTGCCAAGAATAATTTTCTTCAGTCTGATCGGTTCTGAGCCTCTGTTGTACCTCGCAATCAACTCAGTGGCAACACTGGTTCCATAATCATGTGCAAGCAAATGAACCTCAGATAATCCTAATGCCTCCCAAAGCCCGATGGCTATATCGGCTTGTTCGATCAGAGAATAGGAATAATTTGTCGGCTTGGCAGACAAGCCAAACCCCAAATGATCGTGAATCACAATCCGGTAGTGGGAGCTGAGGATAGGAAGGATTCGATAATAATCGTACGAGCAGGAAGGATAGCCATGAAGAATGGCGATGACCTCCTCCCCTTTTCCCTCATCTATCACGAATAGACGATGGCCAAGTACCTCTACGAAACTTCCCCTTTTCTGCCAATCCTGGAAGGATGGAGGCGCAAAATCAGCTTTCATCTCTCTGTAATGGCATGGTCAAACAATGCGGTCCTCCATTGTCTGTCCGAATTTCATTAGAAGACATCAATTGCACATGTGCGGCAGGATCAATTCCAGACATGATGTGTCCAAGGTTTTTGAGCGTGGTTGCATTGCGATGATAGGCAACCAACCGATAAGGAGAAATGGCGAATACATTCCCGGCCATATTGTGTTGCTCAAACAAGGCAACTTTCAGATGTTCATAGGGCGTTGCATAATCTTCTGGTTTTCCCCCAATCCAGGCAACTTTATTCAGATCCAGCAACCCATCTTCCACCAATTGATCCAGAAAATATCGTGCTGGTTTGGGCACCCGCTCTACTCGCTTGTGTTTGTCAAAGAATTTGCGCTCATAGACTTCGACCTTGCCTGCATGTTCGAAATGTGCACGGGATGGGATACGACTCAAATCAGTTTGATTCATCCCCATATTTTTCCGCAGCCACTGAACAAAATTCTGGAGCACTCTTTTCGCACTTCCTTCCGCTCCAGGCTTGGGATACCCAAAAATATACGGCATCACTATCGCAGACTGTGGTCCAATCATATTGAAAACGGTATCCAGATGAATGAACCCCCGAAGGTCAGGCACATTGACCAGATATACACGATGGAGCTGCTTCGATTTATCCTTCTCAAACAACTTTCGGACCAGCAACTCAAAGGCTGGTCGAGTACTCCTGTTGGAATACTGAAACTCAAATCTCCCCACGCCAATCGCAATGCTGTGCTTGTCCAGGACAATGATATTGCCACCTTCCATGAGCATATGATCATGAAGGCCGCTCCAGGTTTCATCCCCTTCCAGGTCCCGCAAGACGTCTACCATATCCAAAAAGATACTATCCTCATCAAACATGGGATGATATTTGAATACAGACCGAACCAGAGTAGGTTCCAATCTTCTTCGGGGAGAAGCCATAGCATTGATCACAACGCCCATGGGAGTTGTTGCTGAGGAATCTCGCATCCACATCAGCTCGCGCTTGGGGGAGATGATGATGTTGGGAAGACGACCATTGTTCAGTCGGAGTCGTCTGGGATAGCCTTCGATGAGATCCTGAACGAGTTTTTCAGGTTGGTACTTGTCCAACTGAATGCTTCTGGCCTGCAAATGGTCTACATAAGTCTCCGCAGTATCATGCAAGGTATCCTGAAGGATACGAAAGCGTTTCCGATAATCCGCGCCTTCAAAGACTTCTTTTAACAGGGTGCTCAATTCAAGGACATTCTCCTGTCCAATTTCTGAGACCAAAAAATCTTTTAGATCCTTGTGATCGCGTTGAAGTTCCTGATACACACGAGGATTGGGGCCCATTAATACATGATCTCCTTCCCAAGGGATGAGTTGATTGTGTTCTGGACCTGGCGTATGAACCAATACTTTTTGCAAGGGAGCATACTCAGAGAAAATACGAGGTTTCATTGATTGGATGAGGGGATGGGGGTGAGGAAATAGAAGACGGTGGTCAGTTACAATCTTTTGGCTTTGATAAAAATGCCTTCAAGCGTATAGCGAAGCTGAAGTTGTTCCTGATCCTGATCTACATATATTTTGTAAAATGAATTATTTTTTGATCGAAAGAGGCGAACACCAGTGAGGGTATAATCCCCATATTGTGTCTGATAGTGAGTCATAATATTCTGGGGAATATCACTTTTCTCCAACTTGTCTTCCGTCGCAATCCAGGTACCAGAGGCATGGTAAGTGACTTTCTTTTTGCCTTCATCATCACGAAAATTGACCAACCATTCATTGCCTGCTGGCTTCCACTCAATTTTTCTGGCAGAGGGAAATTGATTCTGAAAGGCTGTCAGAACAGCATCAGGTATTTCGTCAGAAGAGGAGTTGGGAGCAGGTTCGACTGCACGCACAGGAGGTTGAGAGGAAGTGGAATCTTGTTGACATCCCACCCAAAGCAAAGAGACAAGAAGAAGAAATGGAATCGCTTTCATTATTGTTGTCTATATTGAGAATCGAAAAATACAACCTTCTTGATGATCTCACAACACAAAAGGACAGGAAGCCTAATCTAGGTCCAAATCGTTTTGGCCTGGGCAATGAGTTTGTTATCAGATTGGCGCCACAATCCATGAATAAAGGTGGAGGGATCAGTCGGTTGGGCGACGGAGAGGATCTGTTCTCCTGCACCACATTCCGTCCTGATCTGTAGATCTATTGTTCGTACAAGTTGCTCGCTATTCAGCTGATTTGGGAGCGCCTCAATGACCCATTGCAGGTATTGGCCATTATTGACATGACCATTGGGATCGAGATCATGCCAGCGTATGGAAATGTCTACGCCTCCTGTATCCTGATCAGGGAGTTTGAGACGGCCACTGGCCCGCTCAAGAGGGATTCGCTTCGGAGGAGGAACGATCTTTTCGAGCAGGAAGTCTGCAATGTTTGTCATTTTGCGTGCGTGAATGTCGAACACCAACCAGGTAGAGGTCGCCTGTGCCATAAGGTGTTCCTCCAAATCATACACGCGGTAGTCTCGATACACAAAAGAACGTTGACTACCGGCAGGCCAGGTCTCCACCTGAATCTGTTGACGATGTCTGGGATAAGAGAAGATGTCCAGTTTTATCCTTGCCATCACCCAACTGATGCCGTGTCGTTGTAATTCATACACCGAAGCGCCCAGATGTTCGGCATTATTCCAGGCTGTTTCCTGCATCAATTGAAGCAAGCCACTGAGGGTCATGTTTTGGTTCTGATCAACCTCATTGATCCTGACAGTATGGGTTTCGCGTGTAGCTAATGCCATAGATGATGAAAAAATGGTAAAATTCCTGCCAAATCTATTGTTCCTTTGGTAGGTAAAATGGCAACTTAGTGCTTATTTTTCATATTCTTGTTTCTAGATTTTACTTTTCTTCTATGTTTTCTCTCACAGATCAAATTAGTCTTGTATCCGGCGCAGCTTCCGGCATTGGCCTGGCCATTGCAGAGGCCTTTGCCCATCAAGGTTCCCTTGTCTATCTCGCAGATATCAATGACGAAGCGGGACTCCAGGAGGCGTCCAAACTCAGGGATGCTGGATATCAGGCAGAGTACCTCCATGTGGATGTGGTAGATGAAGCATCCTGCCAAAAGGCCGCACAACACCTGCATCAACAACATGGGAAATTGGATATTCTTGTCAACAATGCGGGAATTGGAGGGGTAGGAACCATGATCAGTACGAGTGGAGAAACCCTGGATCAAATGATGGCTGTCAATGTCCGCGGCGTATTCAATTTGAGTAAGGCGTTTTTGCCAGATATGCTAAAAAGAAAACAGGGCAACATCATCAATATGGCCTCCATTGGAGGGCTGGTTGGCCTGACGGATCGACTCGCCTATTGCGCGACCAAGTTTGCCGTAGTCGGAATGACCAAATGTATGGCGCTTGATCATGCGAAAGACGGTGTCCGGATCAATGCGATTTGTCCTGGTCGAGTGGAGACCCCTTTTGTAAAAGCCCGAATACAAGAATATCCAGATCCAGAGAAGGCTTATCAGGATATGTCTGCCAGCCAACCCATGGGAAGAATGGCAAGCCCTCAGGAAGTTGCCGCCGCTGCTATCTATCTGGCAAGTAATGCTTCTTCCTTCGTTACAGGTGCCATGCAGGTGGTCGATGGGGGCTGGAGTGCAACGTGAGAAACTAAAACCCTCTCCCATCCTGAGAGGATGACAAAGGGTTTACTGTGATGGTTGGGATGAATTACTCGCTGGGAGAATCCAACATGATTCTTCGTCGGAATACGCCTTTGTCTGTTTCGATGAGGAGTATATAGGTGCCTGAACTCAGATGTTCTACAACAACTTGCGTTGTCTGAAAGGGTGTATATAGGGAATGGACCAGCCGACCATGTATGTCATACAGCTTGAGTCGCTGACCAACCAAAGCACCTAAGTCAACCCCAAACCTGGCAGGAGCTGGATTGGGATAAACAAGGATTTGATGACTCCACTCATTATCAGTAGAGGTATTGACATTCTCCAAGATGAGAGAATCCTTTGCAGAAGCAGCATTGATTAGGATACTGTTTTCGTTTGCAGAAATGGCTCTCACTTGTATAACATCAATCACCAGAGTTTCGGAAAGAGGCTGTTTTCCTGCCAGATCGTCTATCATGATGATAGAGAAGCTGGCAATAGGGCCATACCCATTTCTATTTTGTTGATTGGTTCTGACCAGCCCCATGTCGATGCTTTCATTGCCCAGATGGTAGTGAGCAAGGGTCAACATATCTACGTTGTCTGTTCCCAACCAGGATGACCCAAAATCTGGACGAAAAGATGTGTGGTCAACTTTGGAAGTGTCCAACCTCATAGAGAAGACGATGCCGTATACATCCTGGGCCAGAAGGGTATCCTCTCCTAACTGTATGAGCACATGGGCGGTATCACCTGCCAGAAGGGTGTCTTCCAAAAATTGAACTGATAGTGGCGCCCCAATATCCTGTATCTCGTCTCGCTTGTTATGAGTAAGGCCATAGTTGAGAGTAATGCCCAGAGTATCGTCATCATTGATGATCCCATTGCCATCTGCATCAATGTGCTTGTAATTGGTACCATTAGCCAATAATGGGGGGAACCAGGCATTTGCCACTTGCCCAACCCAATTCAAGCTGGCGTTGGGTCTTCCTGGTCCAGTACTTCCATAGGCGATCCCGATAGGCAGAAGATCATACATATTCGCTATCCCGCTATTATCAGTATCTCCCGGCCAAACTTGCTCAGAACTATCAATAAGTGCAGGGAGCAAAGGTTGAATAAATCCTTCAATGACTGTTATGCCCATATTGGCACGAGTACCAGTTCGTACTTCTCCCAATAGAAAGCGTTGGGATAGCCCGGAAACGGGATCTTCCCAATAATAGCCTCCTGTTGGGACTGCATCAATGAGAATATATTGACCCATCAATGGCATCTCGAACCACAAGAGTGGAATGAATAAGAAGAAAAGCCGTTTCATTGCTTGATGGATGTTTGAGGCTGAACCATTTTTGGACGAATGACTTCGAATTCCTCATATCCCAATCGGACAGCTTTTACCTCCCAGTCAAAACTATAGTTGCCTTCTCCCTTTAGC
The DNA here is from genome assembly GCA_039029315.1 of Bacteroidota bacterium. Taxonomy (GTDB): domain Bacteria; phylum Bacteroidota; class Bacteroidia; order J057; family J057; genus JBCCCJ01. The sequence continues at coordinate 15,388 of JBCCGK010000015.1, forward strand.
AATTCCTGCACCTCAAACTGCGTCACGTCTTTCTGGATTACGGCAAGCCCTTTTGATTCGGCAGACAGTGGGGTAAGCATGACTGTCATTCCTTCATTCGCAGCGATTAGACGAAAGTGATCCGGGAGTTCGACCGTTACCTTGCCATCGAGCAGGGTAGCTGTGCCGCGGACATAAGCAGCTGCTTCAGGTCCTTCCAAAGAAGCATACCAGATGTCCTTATCTGCTTGATCAGGATGGTCCACCCGAAAATTCTTTGTGCCTGCAAAGATGTCTCCTTGCCCGCTGCCATTGATAAACATGCCTACGAGGGCTTGATTGTTGCTGTCATAGACATTCAGGAATCCTTCATCATTGCCATTGACGCCAGCTTCTACCCGGATATTTCCGCTGCTATTGACAACAGTAGTATTCCCGCCTACGCTCAAACTTGAAACAGGAGAACTGGTTCCAATGCCCACTTGGCCTGATGTATAGCTGAGGTCTGAACCTGATTCTGTCCAGGGAGTATAGCTGTCATTGTCGTCTGATGGTGCCCATTGCCCGTTGACTAACTTGAGCACCTGCCCATTGGAAGGAACCGAACTGGAAATAGGGACTCCTTGTATGCCCAATACGGTCGGGTTGGGATACGTGTTTCCAAGATCGCCACCCGCAATAGAACCAATCAGAATATCATCTGCCGCGTTCAGATCTCCGGTATTGACAATGGTTGTTCCTGAAATTGAGATCCCTGAACCAGCAGAATACGTATTGCTTATATCCTGACCAGGCTCCCATTCTGTGCCATTCCATTTGAGTACCTCGCCACTTGCTGGAGCTGATGTTGAGACAGGTCTTCCCTGAATTGCATCGACAGTCGGATTGGGGTAGGTTCCACTCAAATCTCCACCAGCAGTTGTGGAGGTGGTGAGATCATCTGAAGGATCGGTATCTCCGCTATTGCTGATCTGATTGCCACTGAGGGAGATGCCTGTTCCGGCAGTGAAGAGTGTTGTAATACCGCCACCATTGGAGAGGATCAGTTGGTTTCCGACTTGAGAGAGTTGTTGAAGCTCATTCACTGGATCGCTATCAGCATCATTGACCTGATCCTGAACGGGAAGCCAGACGCCATTGGTGAAAACCAGCACATCTCCATTTTGGGGAGCACTCGATGAAATGGGATTCCCTCTTAGCGCGACTACACTTGGACTGGGATAGGTCCCAGCGAGATCACCTCCAGCAAGCGTTCCGACAGTGATATCATCTGAATCAACAATATCTCCAGTATTGGTTAGCACATTATTGCTCCAACTCAGTCCCGCGCCAACCGTGAATTGTGGTCCAGGAAGAGAGATGGAGTTCACCAAATTGCTATCAGGCAATTGAAGCAGAGACAAGATATTTCCATTGCGTTTCAGGGCAAATTCATTGGTTGAATCACTCGCACTTTTCCATGTGTTGCCATCCCATTTCAGGACCTGTCCATCAACCGGCGCAATAGCCGAAACAGGATTTCCTTGTAGGCCATCTACAGTCGGATTGGGATAGGTTCCATTCAGATCTCCTCCAGCAGTGGAGCCAATTGTGATATCATCATTTGGATTGAGGTCAGCAACGCAACTAACTATGCCCCCGACAATCTGTATTCCGGGCCCAGCAATCAATTGAGGCAAATTCACTGAATTGCCACCGGGCGCTATCGACAAGGTGTAATTGATTGGGTCAACGGTTAAGAATTGCATCTCATTATTGGGATCTAAATCTCCGGTATTGGTCAAGACTCCACCTGCAAAGCTGATACCTGCTCCTGTTGTAAAAGGTGTTCCGCTTATCGCAACACTGTCTTTGGGCATCCCGTTTTCAAAAAGGAACAACTGACCTCCATTGTAGGCCATGTCGTATGAATTGGTGGAATCTTCGGCCACGGTTTGTGCATGAAGAGCAAAGGGGACACTCTCCAGGGTACTGGTTCCGAAATTAATCCAATTTCCTCCATTCGAGAGTTCCACTTTCAAGAGATACTGTCCCTGCGACCAATCAATGTTTGTCATGCTCCCAGTGATCGTTCCCCCGTTCCCGATAGAGGCATAAAGGAGACCATAGGAATCTGTCGTTAGAGATTGGGTCTCCTGATAGGCAATGGTTGAAGCACCTGGCCCTAAAATCGTAAAGCGCGCATCAATAATCTGGTTGGCGAGTGTGCCACCGTTCAACTGAACCATCGCACGATAGGGAATACTCATTGGAACTTGAGCAATCCCATAGAAGCCTGGAATAAGAAGTAGAGCAAGTACAAGAAAACGGTATCTTTTCATATTCTGTAGTGTTTTGGGTGAAAATCTCCCGGTTGACTGCTAATACTCTTGCCAATGTGAGCCAAAATCACCGAAAAGGCAAACACGATATTCTCAATTCATAGAGAAGCTTTTTGTTATTTTTTTGATGAAAAATTAATATTTGATCATTATTAGCAATGATTATTATAAATTATATGGATTTATAGAGAAAATATTTAGAAACCCGGATACATGCCACAACCCAAAATCCTTACATTTCTATCCAGTCTGTCGCCGTGGGAAATACAGCGATTTCGCAAATTTGTCGCATCTCCCTTTTTCAATGCTGATGGCAGGCACCGACAGCTGCTTGAGTTGTTGTTGGAGAAGCGATCCGACGATTCGTTGGATCGGGAATTTTTGCATTCCGAGATCTTCCCCTCACCCGCTTTTGACTATGCCAGAATTACCAACCTTCTTTCAGATCTCACACGATTGGGGGAGGATTTTTTGGCCTTCTCTTGGCTAAGGGAGCGACCGCTTGACTTGCGTCTTCCATTGTTGACTGTTGTGGGAGAACGAAATCATGACAAATGGTTTCAGGCCATCAGCCGGGATATTGACGAAAAACTAGCAAGAGAATTGGGGACCAATGAGTGGGGGTTTTTTCAACAATTTCGAGCAGACACTGCGCGCAACACCTTCTTTGTCAGTCGTGAACACCGAAAATTGGACCAAAGTCTTCCCAACAGTATCCTTGCTTTGGATCGATTCTATGTCGCGTCTATGCTCAAGGCAGTCTGCCAACTATTGAACCGACAGAATGTGATCTCTGAGGAGGGGCGAGAAGTTGAGGACATCCAAAAAACCTTTATAGAACATATGCGGCAATTTCATCATCGTTATGAGAATTATCCCATCATTCAAGGCTATTTTCTGATTTTGATGACGTTGTTGGAACCAGAAAAATCCTCCTCCTTCTTTGACCTGACGGCATTTCTGCAATACCAGCAAACGAGCCTTCCCTCCGAGGAACGAAAACCGATGTATCAGTACGCACAAAATTACTGCATCAAGCAGATCAATCGTGGCCATCGGGAGTATCTCGCAGAGTTGTTCGGTCTATATCAGGAAATGATCAATCAATCGCTTATTTATTATCAAGGGTATATTTCTCCTGCCGATGTGAAGAACATCGTGTCGCTAGGGGTTCGATTGAGAGAATTTGAATGGACGGAGGCCTTTTTGAATCAGTTTGAGCACAAGATTGCAGAAGAATATCGAACCAATTCCATGATCTACAACCGTGCCTACCTGTATTATGGCCAAGGAAAACAGAGGGAAGCACTTCGATTGCTGAACCAGGTTGAGTTCCAGGATGTATTTTATTATTTGGGCGCCAAATCCTTACTCTTGAAGATCTACTATGAACTCAACGATCAGGAAGGTCTGGAAGCACTGCTCCATGCGTTTGATGTTACCTTGCGGCGCCACAAACTTATCTCTGCCTATCGCAAAAAGCCATACCTTAATCTGATTCGCTTTACGAGGAAATTGAATCAATTGCGCCTAAAGGCCATTACTTATTCACCCAAAGCCTATCAACAGGCGAAATACAGGCTGCGCGAACAAATACAAGCAACACATGAGATTGTGAACATCAATTGGTTAGAAGAGCAAATGGGGGGATAATGATGCGCTATGAGGAGGAGGAGTCCCATTTGTCTGTTCCTTTTTTTATCGCCCATCTTAATAAGTCTTCTCCCCATCTGGCAGCGATTAATCCTGTCGTGATGAGGAAAGGGAGGACTGCTACGATGAATCTCGCTTCTTCGCCGGATTCTCCGATGATCGGCATGACAGTCAGGAAAAAGGTTGTGAACAACAGACCAAACTCCCAACTGAAAAGGAAGCGCCAATTCCTGATTGTTTTGACAAGACTTACCACTAAGAGGATAGCAAGCACATAATACAATCCTCTGACAAATGTTCGGTACCAAATCAAGAGAGGGTCTTGCGGATCATGTTTGTAGATATAGGTTCTGGGGGTAGTGAAAATGCGGATCTTCTGATACAGAATTTTCCCTGCCAATTCAGGCTTGTTGAGAATCCCACCAACAACTGCTTTGGACCGGAAGGCACTGTTCTCGGCGTGTATTTGAGTGTTGAGATTATTCCAGGCCCAGCCATACTCATTGAGAGGTGGGGCTTCTGGTTGAATCTGGGATGTGAGGTTCTTGTGATCGATCACAGGTGTCCAGGCACGAAATAGATTGGTTCCTCCATGATTGGACCAGACGACTTGCCCCTGATTATATATCAGGAGTTTGAGGTGCCATCCACCAGAGAAGATGAGAATCGGGAGTAGATAAGCCACAAACAACCAGCGGCGTCGCGCCTGAAAATACTGATATCCACAAATCGCGATCAGAATGGGCAGCAAGGCAATCATGAAGGGACGAGCCAGTTCGGCCATAGAAAAAAAGAATCCACCAAGAACCGCTGGGACAATGCCAAGCGCAACCCACTTCGTTTTGAGAGAAATCTGTGCGTACAAAAATCCCAGCAAAATGAAAACCGGAAGCAAGACATCATACAGTTGTGGATTTCCTGGATGTACAATCAGAATGGACTCCAGCATCAGCCATCCAATACCAGTAGCCAGCAGCCAGGATCTTAGCGTGCCTTTGGCAAAGAATCCAGGGAGAAGCACCGCAAACACAATCCCATAGCGATAGAGATCTTCAATGATCCACTCAATCGAGCAATAGCGCATCCAGGAATGCAATTCCAAAAAAGATAAAACGGGAGGAATCCCAGTTCGCAATTCGCGAAGATAGGTCTTGATGTCGTCCCAGTGGGTATAATCGCGAAAAGAATAGATGTGCATCCATTCTGTGACCGGAGCTGCAACCGCTTCTTGTACGGCTTCCCAGGCATAGGTTGCCAGTATCCAGAATATCACCAGATTGACGACCACCCGATATGGGTGTAGCGCATGATGAATAGTCTGTATGAGGCTTCCAATGCGATTCATGTATGTGTTGGGCTAGCTACTCATCTTCTTTGGGCCCTGAAATTGACACCAAAAGAAGACTTCCCTACAATGTTTCCTCCTCTCTATTCTTCCGGTTCGATCAATTCCAGCTTCATATTGTCTACCCAGACTTCCTTGTCTGAGTTGGCATTCCAGAGGTGGAAGCGAAGGATAGTTTCTGGTGTTGCTTCTTTTGGGATGCGCATTTCGTATTCCAGATGATGCCATTGCCAGGGATTGGTCAGCCATTGGACGCGTGCTGTGGTTTGCTTCCAGGGTTGATTCTCCCGTTTATGTGTAGGAGATTTGAAAAAAATGGCACTTACTTGCGCTTGTTTCCATTCATCCCACACCTTTTGCACATAGAAAACATCGGCTTGAACCCGAATCCAACTTCCTTTCTTGACATTCAGGTCTGCAAGTGAGACTTCATAGGAAGGGGAAAATTGAACCCCTCCATTGAGTAACCAGGCTTGCTTGCCATATCGAACGTTGCGTGTGGTGATTTCGCTGCTGCTGTCAGATTCGAAGTCATTGAAATAAAGGTCTCGGATCTCCATTCCGTCCAGATCCTTCAGTTCTCGTTTGACATCCAGAAAGAGACGATCTGCTTTTTTGTTATTGGTGCTCCCAAAGATTTTCCAGTAATATGCTTTGGTCATGTATTCCGAATGCCATCCGCCAGAGCTTGAATGGGCTTGCCAGGTCATCACCAGATTCAGATCAATACACAGAAGAATAAATACAATGCCAATGATTGTCAGGATCTTTTGTCGAAACATGACAGTCAGACAAGCACCTAGTGGCAAGGCGAGGAGGGCATATGATTGCACCAATGGACGCATCCCAAAACTGCCCCCATACCACCAGATACTCCAGGCAAATACCACATATAGATTCAATATCAAGAAGCTAATGATTGGGAGAAATTGACCTCTATGATCTCGAAACAGAGGGATGAGCCCAATCAAAGACAAGGCCATCACAGGTGTGTAGACCAGCCAGCCTTTCTTATAGCTGAACATCCCATCCCAGATGTGTGGATGCAGCCAATCAAATCCATATTCACCATAACTGTAATAGAACCAGTTGCCTGAGGCATACTTCCAATAAGTCAATTGGATCATTCCCATCACAAATGTCCCCAATCCCAACAAGAGGATATGCCGCCAGTGCGTCAGAACAAGTTGAATTTTCTGTTGCAAGCTTTCTCGATCTTTGACCCCCCAGAAGAGAGGAATCAAGACAGACATAAGATCTGTTGGCCGCAGGATCGTGGCCCAGCCAATGGCTATCCCGAGCAAGGCAGCTACCCACAGACGAGGTTCTTCATGCCAAAGAATTGTCAACAATAAAATTACAGCATAAAAACTGAAGAGGGCATTGTGTGTCATGGCACCATCGAAGGCCACATAATTGAAATAGTTGGTTCCCAGGACCAACACGCCTAGTACCGTTGTCACGACAATATCCTTAAAAAATCGCAGCAAGACCTTGCGAAGAATGATCAGACCGAGGCAGGCATATACAATACAGCCCATCGCAATCCAGAATTGATAAGGCACAGAAAACCCATCTTGCGGGAGACCTTGAAGTCCGGCAGCCATATGTCCAATCAGAAAAAATGGCAGGTACAGCAGGGCCATTCCTACAGGATAGCGCAGGACAAAGTTGCCATTTTCTGCTTGTGTGGCATGGTAAAAACTGCCAGCAGGAAAATACTGTTCAAAATTCTCATCCTTGAAGGATAAGCCTTTCAGGTCATTGTGAATGAAGATCGCCGGTAGGTATAAGTAGTAGCCGTAGACATCCCAACTCAGGACAGCCTCAGATCCAGGTTTTTCCCATTTTGGATAGAAATGTGCTACCCGAAAGAGAACGTAAAACAGGATCAGCAGTGCTGATAGCGATAGATAGGTGTTGGAGGTAAATAAACGTCTCACACAACTACATCACATAGGAGTTGAGCATAATCGGCATGATCAGCATCAGAATATTTTCCCCATCATCCTGAACATTGGGGAGAATAATGCCAGCGCGATTCGGTTCAGAGAGTTCTATTGTGGTTTCATCTGTATCCACATTGGTGATCACATCGAGGAGAAGCGAAGCATTGAATCCAATCTCGATGTCCTCTCCCTCATAGTGACACTTGAGTGTTTCGCGCGCTTCATTGGCAAAGTCAGGGTCCTGGGAAGAGATCTCCAGTTCACTGCCTTTGACTGCAAAACGGACTTGATGCGTACTTTTGTTGGCAAAAATGTTGACCCTTCTCAAGGTACCCAACAATTCTTGTTTAGAAATAAACAAGCGATGCGGATTGTCAACAGGAATGACGTTTTCGTAATCGGGATATTTCTGATCTATCAGTCGACAGACTAGCAGAATATCTTCTGCCTGGAAGAAGGCATTGTTATCATTGTATTGAATCAACAGATCTCGCATGTCATTGGGGTCCAGCGAGTTTTTGAGCAGCATCAGTGCCTTTTGTGGAACAATAAAGCTGGTAGGTTCTGAGACAGAAACATCCAGTCTTCTGTATCGAACCAGCCTGTGGGCATCAGTCGCTACAAATGTGGCTGCATGCTCCCCGAGATCAAAGTAGATGCCATTGAGGGCAGCCTTATCTTCATCACTGGAAGCGGCAAAGAGGGTCTTGGTGATGGCCTTGAACATAACATGAACCGGAATTTGCACAGATTCCGCATGTTCTGGCTTGGGAATGAGTGGGAAGTCTTCCCCGTTTTCGCCACTAATCTTGTATTTGCCATTTTCAGAACTGATCTCGATGGCAAAACTGTCCTCATCGATGATAAAGGTGATCGGCTGATCCGGAAGAGCTTTGAGAATGTCCAGGAGAATCCGAGCTGGCACTGCAACCCGGATGGCTTCTCCTCTGGCTTCAATCGACAACTTGGTTTGCATAGAAGTCTCCAGATTCGTGGTGGAGACAATCAGCGTACTGTCCGAGATCTCAAAGAGAAAATTCTCGATGATAGGTAGAACAGATCTTGAGGGAATAGCGCCCGAAATTCGACTCAACTGCCGATGAAGGGCTGCTGACGACACAATAAAGTTCATAACAAGTTGCCGTTATAAGTGCAGGATACAGAACAAATCTACTAATCTTTGTTTGAAAAACTGAAAATATTTTTGGGAACTTCGCAGCACAAACGAAGAGCCTTCACTATGAAACAGTTCCTTCCCACTGAAATCCTGCACTTTGCAGAACAAATGAGCCCAGCTGAACCTGAACTTTTAGCAGCTTTGCGACGCGAGACACATGTGAAAGTCTTATATCCTCAAATGTTGTCCTCTTCCCTACAGGGGCGTTTTCTTTCTTTTTTTTCTCATGTTTTACGTCCCTCGCGGATTTTGGAGGTGGGAACTTATACTGGATATTCGTGTATCTGTCTGGCCGAAGGACTGGCGCCGGAAGGCAGGATCACTACTATCGAGATCAATCCAGAACGGAAGACACTTATCCAAAAATATCTTGAAAAAGCAGAGCTTTTGGACAAAGTTGAGCTACGGATCGGTTCCGCTCTGGAAATTCTTCCCGGCTTGACTGATACCTATGATTTGGCATTTTTGGATGCGGACAAGGCACATTACCCAGAATATGTCGATATGATTGTTCCCTTGCTTGCTCCTCATGGCATGTTGATCATAGACAACGTTTTGTGGCATGGCAAGGTCCTTCAAGCAACGAAGATGACCAAAGAGGTCAAGGGGATTCGAAAGATGTTGAAAGCAATACAATCAGATCCTCGAATTGAGCAGGTTTTTCTTCCATTATGGGATGGTTGGTCCCTGGTTCGCAAAATGTCCTGATTTCAATCCAATTCTTACAAGGGTTTTTGCGTTCTATAAGATAAGGATGTTTGATCGCCCCGCTAGTGGTTAGAATTTTCACACCCAATTGGTTAACTTTCCATCACCTACAGTTAATCCGAAAAGACCTATGTACGCAAAGGCAGCCCTGATTTTTCTCCTTGGGATCTGTACCAATCTCTCTTTGTGGGGACAGCAAGTTCCTGCTCAAATTGAGTATTGTGGCACAACCCTTCACCTTGCTCCTGGTGTTCAAACCCAAATTTCTGAATACATCAGTCAGATTTATAAGAGTCCTCGCTATTTCAATGAAATGGTTCGGCGGGCCCATCTATACATGCCAATGATAGAGCAGGCGTTCCGTGGAGAACGGATTCCTGAGGATCTGAAATACATCGCCATCCAGGAGAGTGGACTCCGGCCGTCTGTTGTCTCTTCTTCACAAGCAGTCGGATTTTGGCAATTCAAGGAACCAACTGCACATGATATGGGCTTGATGGTCAACGACAAAGTCGATGAACGACAGCACATTTATCGTGCCTCCCAGGCAGCAGCAAAATACCTGTCAAATGCCAACTGGGACTTTAATAATTGGATATATGCGGTCATTGCGTACTATGAAGGCCCCACAGGTTCTGTCAAGCACACAGACCCCCAATACTATGGAAAGGACACCATGAAGATAGAGGAAGGGTTTCATTGGTATGCCCTGAAAGCAATCGCGCACAAATTGGCGTATGAAGATGCTGTCCAAAATCAAATGCGTTCTGGCCTGCGGCTGGAAGCCCATAATGCCGATGGAGGGACGAGTGTTCGACAATTGATTGCCTCCCATGATGTGGAAGATGAAAGTTTTTATCGCCACAATCCCTGGTTACTCGAATCGAAAAAACTTCCCAAAGACGGGATCTTTATGTATTTCGTCCCTAAAGAAGGAGGACAAACAATCCAAATGGGACAATCCACAGATGCTTCTCCTCAAGAAAAACCCGCCTCTCTTGTGATTCAGGATATGACAACAACTGAGATGGAGCTTGCACAGGCAGAAGCTGATCCGATACCGGTTCCGGCCCCCTCACAAGAAAGCGAGCAAAGTCCTGTTTTGCCGACTCCTACACCTGCTACTGCTTCTCTGTCAGAAATGGCTCTTCCACCCTCTCAATATCCCGGCGCAAGGAGCAAATTGCCAGAGAATGCTTCAGGCTATGTGGTCTTTGACTTGTCTCAGGATTTGCATTACAATCATCAATACATTCATTTCGACGGGTCCAAAACCATGACCCAAATCGCCGATCGCTATAGCCGAAGGTTAAGCCAACTGCTTGTGTGGAATGGCCTGCTTCCTGGCCAACAACCTGTCGTGGGGAGCATGGTCTATTTGATGAAACCTTCCAAACAGGAATACCACATTGTTCGCATAGGAGAATCCCTGGAAGACATTGGGAGATTGCATTTGATCAAGCCCCGGAAACTTCAGAAACTCAACAACCAAAAGAAGAACAACAAAGAAATATATGTTGGCCAAAAATTGTATCTGAAGAAGCGGAAGCCCAAAAATGAAAAAATGATCGTCTTGCGCGCTCCGGAGTTTGGGCCTTCTCCAACAGTCAACATGCCAGATGCAGAGAACCAACCATCCGCTGCCCAACCAGCAGGGGAATCCTCTTCTCCCAATCAAGCGACTGCTTCTTATCAAGATGTGCGGATTACAGATCAAGCAAGCTCCAACGAAACACAAATCTCTGTTGAAGCAGGAGAGCCTTCTGTCAAGGAGGTGAAAACACGTTGGATCACCCACCGGGTCCGAGAAGGAGAGACCTTATGGCAAATTTCTCAAAAGTACGGGACCAAAGTCGAGATCATCAAGATGATCAACAAGATGAATTCTGATTCAATTTCGGAAGGACAGTCCCTTCGCATACTGGCCAAGGAAGAATTCTTGCTCAAGCTGCGCCAGTCACGTCAATAATTCGGTGCTCAGAGGATTTTCTTTCACATGCTGATTGATTTCACCTGAAAGCGTGTGTATGATTGCTCAGGAGAGTGAACCGAAAAAAAGCCTCGATTTATTGGACGATAAGAAACCGGAGAATCAGAGTGGAAAATTCTGAATTCTCAGAGACTTTTGGGAATCTGTTCTGAGAATTTTTAGAATGTGTTTTTTTCTCAGGCAAAGCTCTTTTTTGTTCGCATAGTAGGGCTATAGGAGCAAAAAAAACCGCCGGATGAGGAAAAAAGACGTATACAAAAAATACGTAACAGATGTTCAAACAGTCTCTCTGATGTGGGAAGGATAACAAGAGATGTCAGGTTCTGCTGATGATTCCAGTCTCTATTTCTTGCCACGCTTTCGTTCATGTTCTTTAAGAAAAATCTTTCGAAGACGAATGGACTCTGGGGTAAGCTCTACATATTCATCTTCCCGGATATACTCCAGCGCTTCCTCCAGAGAGAAAATCACTGGAGGAGGCAATTTGACCTTATCATCAGATCCGGCAGCCCGGACATTTGAGAGTTTTTTGGCCTTGGTTACGTTGATGACAAGATCCCCTGTGCGAGAATTTTCTCCCACTACCTGGCCTTCATAGATCTCTTCTTGTGGTCTGATGAAAAAATGCCCTCTGTCCTGAAGTTTATCCAGGGCATAAGCAAAAGCAGATCCGGTTTCATGGGCAATCAGAGATCCGTTTTGTCGCTTTTGAATCTCTCCTTTCAGTGGTTCAAATCCTACAAACCTATGCGCCATGATGGCTTCCCCGGCAGTTGCTGTGAGCAATTCGCTTCGAAGCCCGATGATCCCTCTGGAGGGAATTTTGAAGACAAGGATCGCTCGACTGCCACGCAAGTCCATCTGTTGAAGTTCACCTTTTCGTTGGGTAATCAGATCGATGGCTCTGCCAGACATTGGTTCTGGCAAATCGATGGTCATCTCTTCGACAGGCTCACATTTTTTTCCCTCAATCTCCTTCACGATGACTTGCGGCTGACCTACCTGAACCTCATAACCTTCTCGCCGCATGGTTTCGAGGAGAATGGATAAGTGAAGAACACCTCTCCCATATACGGTAAAGGCATCGGAGGTATTTGTCTCTTCGACTCTGAGGGCCAGATTTTTTTCCAACTCTTTCTCCAAGCGTTCTTTCAGATGCCGAGAAGTGACGTATTTTCCTTCCCGACCAAAGAATGGAGAGTCATTGATGGTGAACCGCATACTCATGGTCGGCTCATCTATGCGAATGGGAGGGAGTGCTTCTGGGACTTCTGGATCTGCTACTGTATCACCGATATCAAATCCATCAATGCCAACCAGCGCGCAGATCTCTCCTGCTTTGACCTCTGCTACTTTCTTCCGGTTGAGTCCCTCAAAGACAAATAATTCTTTGATTCGTGATTTGAGTTGGCGATCATCACGTTTGAGCAAGCTGACAGGCATATTCTCAGTCAAAACACCTCTGCTCAAGCGTCCTACTGCAATTCTTCCAACATAAGATGAAAAGTCCAGAGACGTAATTTGCATTTGAGAGGCTCCTTCAGCGGCTTTGGGGGCAGGAATATGTTCGAGAATCTGGTCCATCAAATAGGTGATGTCTCCAGTCGGCTTGTCCCATTCTTCCCCCATCCAGTTATGTTTGGCTGAGCCATATACGGTGGGAAAGTCCAGTTGATCTTCTGTGGCTTCCAATTCGAACATGAGATCGAATACCGCCTCCTGAACTTCTTCTGGCCGACAATTGGGTTTATCTACTTTGTTGATAACCACAATAGGCTTGAGTCCTAATTCAAGGGCTTTTTGCAGGACAAAACGAGTCTGTGGCATTGGGCCTTCAAAGGCATCTACCAGCAAGAGGACGCCATCAGCCATGTTCAGTACCCGTTCGACCTCTCCCCCAAAGTCGCTGTGACCAGGAGTATCGATGATGTTGATTTTGGTGTCTTTATAATGGACACTTGCATTTTTGGAGAGAATCGTGATGCCACGTTCCCGCTCCAGGTCATTGCTGTCCATGATGAGTTCTCCAGGTTGTTTGTGGCGTTCAAACAATTCTCCCAGAACCAGCATTTTATCGACCAGGGTGGTTTTCCCATGATCTACGTGAGCAATAATGGCTATATTTCGAAGTGAAGTCATGTCGTCATTTTAATTGGCACGCGAAATTACAACATCACAGCGAGATTATCTACTTTCTGATGTTTCTCAATCATTTCACCTGTCAACTTCCAGAATCGTGCCGTCAAAAGAATCGATGCTACAACCAGCGCCACGACGAAGCCATACCACATACCGACGACCCCCAACTCCAAGGGAAAAGCCAGGAGGCATCCCAGAGGAATCGAGATGCCCCAATAGGAGCCCAGGGCAATCCAGGTCGGAACGACGACATCCTGTATACCCCGAAGAATGCCCAGTCCGACAGCTTGAATGCCATCAAACAATTGGAATGCAGAGGCAAATATCATGAGGACTGATGCGATTTCCAGTACCCGAGTATCCTCAGCAAAGAGAGCCGGGAGTATATTTCTTCCAAACAAGAAGATGATAGCAGAGACCAGCATGAAGGCAGCTCCAAGTCCAATTCCAGCCATTCCTGCCCGTCTGACACTGACAAAGTCTTTTCGGCCGAGCGCATTTCCCACGCGAATGGTTGAGCCAGCAGCCAGACCTGAGACAACCATATAAGCCAGGGCACCATATTGGATTGCGATCTGATGGGCAGCTCTTTGGACAGATCCATCATCCATGGTGCCAATGATCACAGAGGCCCCAACAAAAGCCCCTACCTCAAAGAAATACTGTAGGCCAGATGGAAGGCCGATCTCAAGAATCTTTCGCATGACCTTGGTTTGCCATTTGTGCCAGCCATCCAATAGCCGAAATGCTTTGAAATCCTTGGAAGTGAACAAATAGGCACCCATCAGAATCATCATGAAGATCCTGCTCGCCAATGTTCCATAACCCGCTCCATCGAGTTCCAGGCGTGGGAATCCCCAATTGCCATAAATCAACAGCCAATTGGCCAGGACATTGAACACAAGACCTGCCAGGACGACATACATCGCTGGACGAGTGAGAGAGGCCCCTTCTGCGAAAGACTTGCCAGCGCGAAATAGCATCAGTGGCAGGACAGAAAAACTGATGATCTGCAAATAACTTTTGGCCAGGGCAACATCTTCAGGAGGCTGATTCAGGTAGGGCAATAATTCAGCAGAGAAAAAGGTCAGTCCCCCCAGGATAATCCCAACAATCAAGCCTACCCAACTGCCTTGCCTGAAGAAGTCTCCAACTTTTTTATTATCTCCAGCAGCATGGACTTCTGCCACCAGAGGCGTGATCGCCATCACAATTCCGATTCCCAGAACGAGGATGAAAAAGAACATGCTATTGGCCAGGGAAGCAGCAGACAGGTGAATGTATCCAACATCTCCAATCATGAGATTGTCGATAAACCCCATAAGCATAAAACCGAGCTGACCAATTATGACAGGAATAGATAAAAAGAATGTTTCGCGAAAGTGATGGACATACTTTCGCCAGAAATCGTGTAACTCAACCTTCATGGAGGTAGTATAATAGTGGTATAATCGGATGTTGAAAAGGGGAGTAAGTAGCTTATTTCAACGCAAAAAGAAAAGAGAGGTTTCGGAAAATGATAACCTTTATCAGTTTGCAATTTCCATCAACAACTCCTACCTTTGTACTCGTGTTTAGAAACACTTTCGAAGTTGAGGGAGTTTCACTCCCTTATTTTTTTGGTGTCTGTTTATGGATATAGAACAGATTGAACAACAACTCCGACAGATCATTGAAAATCAACATCCAGGAGTATTTGTTGTAGACATACAACTTAAAGAAGGGAAAGCTACGACGCTTTTAATCAAAGTTGATACTGATCAGGGGATAAGTCTTGATCAGTGTGCTCGAATCAGCAGGGCATTGGGAGCGGAATTAGAAGAGAATGAATGGATTGATGTTGCCTATCGCCTTGAGGTTTCCTCCCCTGGCGTAGGATACCCGCTCAAATTACATCGCCAGTATCTCCAAAATATTGGCAGAAAACTGCGAATCATTCAGACCGATTTAACTGAAGTTCGCGGTAAGTTAGGGGAAGTAACTGAAACATCTTTGACCCTCGAGCCTTTTCAAACCAAAGGCCCTAAGAAGAAACAACAACGATCTACTTTTCGTGAACCAATAACAATTGATTTTTCAACAATACGGGAAGCAACCGTATTTATTTAAGACATCATGGCACGCAGAAAGACAGTAGAACCCCAGGTGAATCTGGTTGAGGCGTTTACAGAGTTCAGCCGATTCAAGAATATTGATCGGGCAACCCTGATGGGTGTCCTGGAAGAGGTGTTCCGCACCATGATCCGTAAGGAATATGGATCTGATGAGAATTTTGAGATTATAGTCAATGTAGATAAGGGAGATATTCAGGGATTTCGAGAACGATTGGTGGTAGAGGATTTTGAGCTGGAAGATGAGAGCCGACAAATCCCCTTGAGTGAAGCGCTAACCATCGATGCAGATTATGAAGTAGATGACGAATTGGCGGAAGAAATAAACTTCTTCTCATTTGGTCGCAAGATCGTACAGACTGCCAAGCAAACCCTGACACAAAAAATCAGAGACCTTGAAAAAGCGTCTATCGTAGAGCAGTATGAAGAATTGGTTGGAACGGTGATTGTCGGAGAAGTTTACCAGGTGTGGAGAAATGAAATTCTGGTTCTTCATGAAGGCGCAGAATTGACCTTGCCAAGACAACAACAAATTCCGAAAGACAGATTTCGAAAAGGAGATACGCTTAGAGCAGTAGTGTTGGAGGTAGCGATGAAGAATAACAATCCAAGAATCATCATCTCTCGTGCAGCCCCTCTGTTCCTGGAGAAGTTATTTGAACAAGAAGTACCAGAGATCTTTGATGGATTGATCAACATTCGCGGAATCGTTCGAGAGCCAGGAGAGCGTGCCAAAGTAGCTGTAGAGAGTTATGATGACAGAATCGATCCTGTTGGCGCTTGTGTCGGGATGAAAGGGAGTAGAATTCATGGGATCGTGCGAGAGCTGAGAAATGAAAACATAGATGTCATCAGTTATACCACCAATGATGTCTTGTATATCCAGCGCGCCTTGAGCCCAGCAAAGATTGCCTCAATCAAATTAAGAGAAGAGACTCGGGCAGCTCAGGTGTATTTGAAGCCCGATCAAATTTCTCTGGCAATTGGCAAAAATGGATTGAACATCAAGTTGGCAAGTAAGTTGACTGAATTTCAAATAGATGTATACCGTGAACTTGATCCTGATGAGGAGGATGTCGATCTGGACGAATTCAATGATGAAATAGATCAGTGGATCATCGATGAGCTTAAGCGAATTGGATGTGATACTGCCAGAAGTGTCCTGGATCTATCGCCTTCTGAACTTGTACGTAGGACTGATCTGGAAGAAGAAATCATAGACCAGGTCCTAAGTGTACTGAAAGAAGAATTTGATGACTAAGCAAACTCCGGCGGGCATTGCAGAAAGATTCCTATTTTGAAGGATAAGTAGTATATTCACGCTGGATAAAATCAGAAAGCATAAAGTCTAAGAATTGTTGCTTAGACTTTCAACAACAACGCATGGCGGGAAAGAATAAAATTTATAGACTTTTCAAAGTCGCCAAGGAACTGAACGTAGGGACGACCATGCTCGTGGATCACCTCCAGGAGAAGGGGCATTCTGTGGATAATTCGCCGAATACCAAACTGTCGTCAGAACTCTACGATATGCTTCTGAAAGAGTTTGCCTCTGAGAAGTTGATGAAAGAAAAAGCTGATCAGCTGGCAGAGAAGCGAAAAGAGGAAGTCCGGTCAACCGTTACTCCTACCACAACACCTACACCCACTACTGAAGAAGAACAGGAGCATATCTCCGCTGAAGATCTTCGAAATCGGATCACCCCCCGATCACGAAGAAGGAGAGTGCCACAGGTAGAAGGAACTCCCCCTCCACCTGTTACTCCTCCCAAAGTAGAGGTGTTGGAGAAGGAAAGCGTACCTCCTGTTTTTCCTATCGCAAAAGAAACGCCTGTAAAGAAAGAAGAAACATTGCCCCCAACCCCTGAAGTGAAGGTTCCTACTCCACCGCCCAGCGCCAAAGAGAAAGAACCCATTGAAGCAGAACCCCCACAAATTCGGCTGAAGGTTGTTGATAAAATTGACCTGGATGCCATAAATAAAGGGAGGTCTAGTAAGAAAAAAGAACAGCCTGCTAAAGAGAAGAAAGTTGCTCCTCCTAAAGAAGAAGCAAAACAAGAGAAGCAGGAAGAACCGCTCAAAAAAGAAGCAAAGCTTGTTACTCCTCCCCAAAAGGAAGTGGAGAAAGAGCCTGAACAGCAAGTCGTAGCTCCCCCCGTTGTTGAAGTTGAATCACCGCCCGTTGTTGAAGATATTGTGAAAGAAATCCCTGTTGTTAAAGAAGTCAAGAAAACAGAATCTCCCCAAAAAGTGGAGGTCTCCTCTCCTCAAAGTGATCCCGTTGTGGAGTCTACTTCTGAGAGTGAAGAAGAGGATGAAGAATCTGTGATGCGGGCCGGGGATCGTACACCCAAGCTTTCTGGCCTGAAAGTTATGGGCAAAATCGAATTGCCCGGTGCCAAAAAGCCTAAAAAGAAATCCAAAGACAATAAAGGGAAGGAAGAAGCGGGCCAGAAAGATGGTAAACCGGCAGAAACCACAGCCAAAAAATCTGAAGGAGAAGAAGGAGATCAGCCTAAAAAGCGTCGTCGTCGCCGTAAGCGGAAACGGAAAGATGCACCCAAGGTGGAATCAGGAAGTGGAAATTCAGGACAAAACAGAGGCAAAGACAAAAAAGGAAAGAAAGAGAAACCTTCTCAAACAGAGGTAGACCAGTCTATCCGAAATACATTCTCCCAAATGAATCGGGGAGCTTCCAGAAGCAGGCAGCGATTACGCCGTGCAAAGCGTGATGCAGATGCCGCAAGAAGGGAGCTGGTCGAGCAGAAAATGGAGGAGGATGCAAAAATCATTGATGTAACAGAATTCATCACCGCGAATGAATTCGCGCAGTTGATCAAGGTGCCAGTGAATGATATCATCACCAAATCCTTCCAGTTAGGGATGATGATTTCTATCAACCAACGTCTCGATGCAGAAGTCCTGACCCTGATTGCTGAAGAATACGGTTTCGAAGCCAATTTCGTGGATGTCAAGGATAGTGAACTGGAGATTGTAGAGCTGGTAGATGATCCCGCAGATCTGGAAGGAAGGTCTCCAATCATCACAGTGATGGGCCACGTTGACCATGGCAAAACCACCTTGTTGGATAATCTTCGCAAAACCAATGTAACCTCGCAAGAGGCAGGGGGAATTACCCAGCACATCGGTGCTTATGAAGTCAAACTGCAAAGTGGAAACGTAGTAACCTTCCTCGATACACCTGGTCATGAGGCCTTTACTGCCATGCGTGCCAGAGGCGCCAAAGTTACAGACCTTGTCATCATTGTTGTGGCAGCGGATGATGCTGTCATGCCCCAAACTCGGGAAGCCATCAATCATGCACAGGCTGCTGAAGTTCCTATGATATTTGCGATCAACAAGATTGATAAACCTGGAGCAGATGCAGAAAGAATCAAAGGACAGCTAGCAGAAATGAACATCCTGCTTGAGGATTGGGGTGGCAATTTCCAATCACAGGAAATATCGGCACTTCGAGGCACCAATGTAGATGAACTGCTGGAAAAAGTGATTCTTGAAGCTGACCTCCTGGAACTGAAGGCAAATCCAAATAGAGTTTCTACAGGTACTGTCATAGAAGCTCGACTGGATAAAGGCCGTGGGAATGTTGCTACCTTGCTCGTCCAAAATGGAACCTTGAAGGTAGGAGATGAGATGGTAGCTGGAATCCATTATGGCAAAGTTCGTGCATTGATTGACCAAAACGGAAAACGAATCAAAACAGCTGGCCCTTCGCAACCAGTGCAGGTTCTTGGACTGGGGGGACAACCACAAGCCGGTGACCGATTCTATATATTTGAAGAAGATGGCAAGGCAAGAAGTATTTCTCAAAAGCGATCTGAATTGTTCAGAGAACAACAGTTGAGACAAACCAATCGCCTTACCCTTGAAGAAATTGGGCGTCGACGTGCGCTTGGTAACTTTGAAGAACTCAACATCATCATCCGTGGTGATGTGGATGGGTCTGTAGAAGCCTTGTCTGGATCACTCCTGAAACTTTCTACCGATGAAGTCCAGGTAAATATCATCATGAAAGCTGTCGGGGCAATATCCGAAGCAGATATTAACCTCGCCATGGCCTCCGATGCCATCGTGATTGCCTTCAATGTGCGCCCCAATGCCCAAGCGAGATCCCTCGCCGAAAGAGAGCAAGTTGATATCAGGACTTATAGTGTCATCTATAATGCCATCAATGATGTCAAGGATGCCTTGGAAGGCTTGCTGTCTCCAGAGATCAAGGAAGATATCTTGGGAACTGCCGAAATCAAGGAAGTATTCCACATCACTAAGGTCGGGAAAGTTGCAGGAGCACAATGTACCAGTGGCAAGATTAATAGAGATGATCGGGTACGCCTCATCCGTGATGGGGTTGTGATCTACGAAAGTAAGCTCTCTTCTCTTCGACGTTTCAAAGATGATGTCAAGGAAGTAATCAATGGCCAGGAATGTGGATTCATGGTTGAGAACTATCAAGACATCAAAGAAGGAGATGTCATTGAGGCCTACCGAGTCAATGAGATCCGAAGAACGTTGTAGTTAGAGTAACATGCTTGTATCCACCATTGCTTCAGCTTTGGAAACCTGGGCTCCTCCTCCTTTCGCTGAATCCTATGACAATGTAGGATTGCTTGTTGGCGATCCCAATATGGAAGTCTCGGGAGTGTTGATTAATCTGGACATGACAGAAGAAGTCGTGGAAGAGGCGATGTCTCTGGGGTACAACATGATTGTGGCCCATCATCCAATCTGGTTTATGCCTCGAAAGCGACTCAATGGGGAAGATTATGTGAGCAGGACAATTATCAAGGCGATCAAGCATGACATCGCTTTATATGCCTGCCATACCAATTTGGATAATGTTCTCTCAGGTGTCAATCAACGAATTTGCCAAAAACTCGGCCTGACCAATTTGGAATTCCTTAAACCTACCCCTCGTCATTCTGACGTACAAATAGGTTCTGGCATGATAGGTAGCCTTGAAATACCTATACCCAAAAAAGCATTCCTCGAATTTGTCAAACAGACCTTTCATTGTGGAGGGATTCGATATGCCGATAGCCTGCATGAAGAAATACAGACAGTCGCTGTATGTGGAGGGGCTGGGAGTTTTTTAATTCAGGAAGCGAGAAAATCAAAAGCCGATGCTTTTGTTACTGCCGATATCACTTATCACAAGTTTTTTGACAGTGAAGGAGAACTTCTCCTCTTGGATATTGGCCACTATGAATCAGAACAGTTTACCTCTGAATTGATTCATGAATTTATTTCGAAAAAATTTCTTAACTTTGCGGTCCGATTATCAGAAGTTAAGACCAACCCTATCAAGTACTTTTAAATCGAATCAATATGGATAATCCCGTTGCGGAAAGATTGCGTGCGTTAACCCTTTTGCAAGTATTGGACTCCAAACTCGATGAAATTCATCGTCTCCGTGGAAGCCTCCCCGAAGAAGTCAACGATCTTGAAGATGATCTGGAAGGGCTGGAAACACGACAAGCGAGAATTGAAGACGATATCAAAAAACTCAAGCAGGACATCAGTGACCGAAAAGCCCGAATTGAGGAATTTTCCGGTCAGATTAAGAAGTATGAAGAGCAGCAGATGAACGTGAAGAACAACCGGGAATTTGAGGCACTTCGAAAAGAAATAGAATATGCCAATCTGGAAATCCTCACATCTGAAAAGAAAATCAGACAGTATGGGGATCAGATTGAACAAAAAGAGGATCTTCTCGGATCAACAGTTGAGCATGTAGAGGGGAAGAGAAATGAACTGGAAGACAAAAAGAAGGAGTTGGAGGTGATCATTGAAGATACCAAAGTGGAAGAGAAGAAGTTGCTGGCCGAAATTGAAAAATCTTCCAAAAAAGTTGAGGGAAGAATCCTGAATGGATATCAAAAAATCCGTCAGAATATGCGAAATGGTCTTGCGGTAGTAACCACGGACCGAAACGCCTGCGGCGGGTGTTTCTCCATCATTCCACCTCAGATCCACATTGAACTGAAACAAAGAAGAAGACTGATACACTGCGAAAACTGCGGAAGGATTCTTGTCGATGAGATGTTCTTTGATGACATCAAAGCTGAAGTAGAATTCGCTTAGGAACTACTTCTGTTCTCTTAGAGACTGTTTTGACATCTGTGCTGAGAAAAAAAGACGCATACAAAAAATAAGTGATAGATGTTCAAATAGTCTCTAAGTAAGTCCCAAGAAAGAAGACCCCCTGATTGATAGCAATCAGGGGGTCTTCAGGTATAGAAAAGTGTATGATGTATGTCAATCAGTCTGAACTGTTATCTGAATGTGGCTCTATACACGTAAGAACCGCTAAAGAAATACCTTCCAAATACATACAGGCTTCTTTTTCACTCATATTAGCCGTTGGATCTTCTGCCACCATTTCGTCTCCTGAATTATCTTCGGACCCACAGTTTGTACAGACTCCCTGGTCAAGACTTGTGGTGGACGAGCGATAGTAACCGATTTTTACTTTATTTCCTTCTTGTAAAGAGAACTTTTTCGGGGAATCAACATAGATTTTTTGACCATTGGATACAGCCAGATACAATCCACAGTCTCCATTCATGACTGTCCCTACCAATGAACAAGAAGAAACAAGTTCCATAGAGGGTGCAACTTCTTCCTCTGTCTGGCAACTAAACATGGCAAATACCATGAAAAATGAACATAAATAAACAGGTAGTCTCATCATCAGAAAGTTAAGAAGTGATAGTATGAAAGTAGCGGTCTGCATCAAGTTAGACATTTTCATGAGTGAATCAAAATTGTGTTTTTCCTCGAATTGCAAACGGATTTGCTGAACCGCAAATTTTGCCGTTGGAATGGCATATGATAGGGGTGCCAGCGGACAATATTCATGGCTAAAACCCCTCATCTGAAGGCGCATGAATAGAGAGTGATGCGTGTTGTATTGTGTTGATTATTAGCGGCTTGTGGCTACATCCTTTCTCCCGAATCAAAAGTTTCAGAATTGCTCAATTCCCTTCCAGGAACTATGGCAGGCAAATTGTGCCTTCTATAGCAATATGAACTCCTGGAAAGAAAGCCTGTTGATGTTGTTCGTGCCAATTGGCATCGGAGCCATAGTTTGGGCGCTCGCGGCAACCAATGACTCGGTCCCCCGAGTCTCAGAGGTAGACCTATATGGAGGATTTGAGTACACAGTATGGGCGGATTCTACGCCTAACGGGAAAGTCGGAAGTTTTCGACTGGTACAACTCTCTGATCGGGAGATCACCAAAGCATCTCTGATGGTTCTACAGAATCAACAAGAGATGTTGCCTTTTTCATCGCCACAAAACAAGGATTTCTTTCTGATTTCGATTGGAGCCCCTCTCCCCCGTTTTAGTTCAACCCTGAATTTATATACAGAAGTTCCTTCTGTCCGCTTCGAAAGTGTTGAGGATATTGAAATTCCCAATTTGAATTCATATCAACCAGTGATTGTTGCCCTGAACGAGCCAGCAGATAATCGATATCGGATCAGAGAGTTTCTGGATAATCTCCAAAAGGAGTCTGATGTCATCGTTGTGAATTTTGGGGATTATGGCATTCTCAAACCAATCACCAAATATCCGACTATCATCCAGGCACCGAATGACAGAGGAATCACCCAGGAATTGGTGGCTCAATTGCTGTTTGGTGGGGTAGGCGCATATCGGAGTGTACCTGAAGAAATGGCTAAGACCCTAAGTCTGGATCAGCATTATACCATCAAAAAGACGAGACTTGCATATTCTGAACCAGAATATGTCGGCATTAGTGCGGACAGTCTTGCCCAAATCGAAGACATTGTTGGGGAAGCAATGGATAATTTTGCAATTCCGGGATGTCAGGTCTTGATCGCCAAGGAAGGCCATGTGATCTACCATCAGGCTTTTGGATACCATACATACGATCGAAGCAAACCTGTCAGAAAAACAGATTTGTATGATCTGGCTTCGATTACCAAAGTAGCCTCTACCACTTTGGCTACAATGAAGTTATTTGAGGAGAAAAAAATCACCCTCGATGCGTCTTTAGGAGAATATTTTACAGATCAAACCTACATTCCACGACCTTATATGGTGGTGGATACCATTCCTGCTGATTCGACTTCTCTGGAAGACAGTATTCAGTTTGTGAGTCGATGGGTATATCCTCCACAGACTCCCCAAAGAAGCAGGATTTTTGACATTCCGATGCATGCCTTGCTGACACACACATCCGGGCTACAGGCTGGGTTGCCACTATATCCCTTCCAGAATTTTGGAAACTCCCGTATGTACAAGGCTTCATTTACCTCTGATTACAGTATTCCTGTGGCAGAAAAGATGTATTTGAATGAAAATTATATGGATTCCCTGTGGAATGTCACCAAGGGACTGCATCGGGATTCTGCTAAATATCGCTACAGTTGTGTGAACATGATTTTGTTGCAAAGAGCCATAGATTCACTGAACAAGCAGCCTATCAATGACTATCTTGATCAATCCTTCTATGGACCATTGGGCCTTCAGACAGCTTGTTACAACCCAAGAGAGTTGTATGATCAGGATAGAATTGTGCCGACATCTAGCGACAGGTGGCGTGGTCAACTTCTATGCGGTACTGTTCATGACCCGACAGCTGCCTTGATGGGAGGAATCAGTGGAAATGCAGGTTTGTTTTCCAATGCAAATGATCTGGCAATCCTCTTCCAGATGCTGCTCAATGGTGGTACCTATGGTGGGCAGCGTTTTCTCAGGGATTCGACAGTCGCTTTATTTACCAAAAAGCAAAGAGGACATAGAGGATATGGATTTGATAAGCCACCAAGAAGGTCAGATTATGTTGTGGCCGAAAGCGCTTCCTATTCAAGCTATGGCCATACCGGATTTACCGGTACCTGCGTCTGGGTAGATCCAGAACATGACCTCATTTATGTCTTTTTGTCCAACCGGATACACCCGAGTGTCAAAAATTACAAACTCAATGAACTTCGCATCAGACAGCGAATTCATCAGGTGATTTACAATTCAATGGGGGTTCCACACAGATCGATGTATCCTTCTCGTCGTCCCAGACGAAATCAGACATTCCTTGCTGCTTCTAGGCAGTTGGCTCCTTAGGAGAATCTGGCGTGCTCTTGAGAGAATGTTCGGTTCTTGATTGACTTCTCAGTTTTTGCTGAGTGTGTTGTGTGCGCTGTTTGGCACTGCGGAGATGGCTCCGCCGGGAAGGCA
Source organism: Bacteroidota bacterium (assembly GCA_039029315.1). Lineage (GTDB taxonomy): Bacteria > Bacteroidota > Bacteroidia > J057 > J057 > JBCCCJ01. The sequence continues at coordinate 39,984 of JBCCGK010000015.1, forward strand.
TGTTGCGTCCTTTCATGTGGGGATACTAGAGTGAAAAATTGAAAAGCAATGGGCAATTCTGATGTAAAAATAGCAAAAAAACTTCAGATTTCTGAATTTTTGTTCAATTCAACTGCAAATACGCTAACATTTTTTCAAAAAAAGAAAGCTAACAGATGAGTGACACCTATTAGCTTTTTTATGTGGAGCCCTATTCTCTGATGAAAAAGGGCCTGGAATCAGTTGTGATAGACTTCAAACACACCAGCTACTCCCTGCCCGCCTCCAACACATGCAGTCACCATCCCATATTGTTGTTTGCGAAGTTCCATCTCATTGATCAATTGGACTGACAATTTGCAACCAGAACACCCCAAAGGATGGCCAAGCGCAATGGCACCCCCATTGACATTGACCAGAGAAGGATCTAATCCCAATTCACGAATAACGGCCAGTGATTGGGCCGCAAAGGCTTCATTGAGCTCAACTTGTTGAATATCGTTGAGCGACAAGCCTGTTTGTTTCAAGACTTTGGGCACTGCTTTGATTGGACCCATCCCCATGATGCGTGGATCGATCCCTTCTGTTGCATAGCCTACCATCCGCGCCCGTGGTTCAAGCCCCAATTCCTTGACCATGCGCTCAGACATAATCATCACAAAGGCTGCCCCATCAGATGTCTGAGAAGAGTTGCCAGCTGTTACGGTTCCATTTTGTCGGAAAACAGGACGAAGCTTATTGAGGACAGCTACGCTTGTGTCTTTACGGGGCCCTTCATCTGTGTCTACTACATACCTTCGACTGGCTCTTCTGCCATCCGCCCCAATGTAGACATCCTCTACTTCTACTGGCACAATCTGACTGGAGAATTTTCCTCCTTCAATCGCAGCTACAGCTTTCATATGAGAGTGGTAAGAAAACTCATCCATCGCCTCTCTGCTAATGCTATAATCGACAGCGACTTCCTCCGCAGTAAGCCCCATGCCCAGATACCATTCAGGATGCTCTGTGGATATTTTGTAATTCAAAGAAGGTTTGTGCCCCATCATCGGCAACATCGACATACTTTCGATGCCTCCAGCCACGATGCAATCGGCCATACCTGCTTTGATTTTGGCAACCCCCATTGCAATGGTTTCAAGACCAGATCCACAATAGCGATTGACAGTAACCCCGGATACACTGATTGGGAGAGACAATAAGGCCAACATTCTTCCCACCTGCATCCCTTGCTCCGCTTCGGGGATCGCACATCCGCAGATGAGATCATCAATCCTGTCAGGGTCCAGATCAGGGACCTCTGCTACCAGGGATTTAATGACTTCTGCTCCGAGGTCATCGGGACGATAGGCTTTGAAGCCTCCTTTATTGGCTTTGCCGACAGCTGATCTTTTTGCGGCAACGATATATGCTTCCATTGTTTATGATTTTTAAATTGACAATGTTGAATAAATTGCATGAGGGACTTCTCCTACCTCCATCCATTCTCCCACCAAGTCCCGGTCTGATCTCCTTAATTTCTCAAAGGCTTTCCTGTCTGTAACATTTGTTGAATACGATCCTGTGTCTTCTTCTCTGCCACAAGACTCATGAATGCTTCCCGTTCCAGATCCAACAGGTATTGTTCTGTAACCAGGGTTCCTTCTGCGGAGATATCTCCACCACACATGACATAAGCTACTTTGCGAGCAATCTTGGCATCATGCTCAGAGGCATAATGTCCAAACTGCATGCCTGCAATTCCTGCATAGAGGGTGCTCAAGGCATTCTTGCCCAGTACAGGAATATCGGTTCGTGCAACCGTGGGGGTATATCCTTCTTCTACGAGGGCCATGACGGCTTCTTTGGCTTCCTTGATGCGGCGGGTGTTATTCATGACTACCCTATCACTGGCGCGCAAGACTCCAATTTCTCTTCCCTCTTCAGCAGAAGTAGCAACCTTTGCAGTGGCAATGGCCATCAGGTAATCCTGAAGGACGTTGATTCCGATACTCCCCGTTTGGGAATATCGATCAGAAGCACGTAATGCCATTTCCTTGGTTCCAGCGCCACCGGGGATAATCCCTACTCCAACTTCTACCAGACCGATATAGGTTTCCGGGCTTACAATCGCCAGATCAGAGTGCATCGTGAACTCACATCCCCCTCCCAAGGTCATTCCGTGAGGCGCTACTACAACGGGAATAGCGGACGTACGAATACGCATGGAAGTGTCCTGAAACTGCTTGACAGAAGCTTCCAATTGATCCCACTGCTTTTGCATAGCCATCATAGCCATGAGCATCAGATTGGCTCCGACAGAGAAGTTGGTTGCTTCATTGGAAATGATCACCCCATTGTAATTGTGCTTCTCTGCATAGTCAATGCCTTCCCATATGGCTCTGATATTTCCCTCACCGATGGCATTCATCTTGGAGTGAAATTCCACATTCAGCACGCCATCTCCCAGGTCGAGTACAGAAGCCTCGCTGCTGGACCATACAGGACTGCTACTGGAACGAACGGTTTCCAGAGAAATCAATTCGTCAGCTCCTGGGATAGGCTGGTAGGATTTGCTGGAAATCTCATAATAATTGGGAATGCCATTGATGACTGAATAGAAACTGTCGCAGCCAGCATCCAGCATGTCCCGAACCCAGGGAGCAGGACTTAATCCTTCCGCCGCAAACATCTCCATGGTGTTGGCAACACCGATCATATCCCATGTGGCAAATGCTCCTTTGTCCCAGCCAAAACCTGCGCAGATGGCATCATCAATTTGGTACAAAGCGTCTGCAATCTCAGGAATTCGATTGGACACATATGCCCATACCCCCAGACTGGATCGGCGGACAAACTCTCCTCCCTTGTCCTCTGCTTCAAACATGGTTTTGAGTCGCTTAGCCAGTTTACTGCTTTTGTTGGCAAGTTTGATACTGGGGATAGCGACTTTGATTTTTTCCCGATACTCAAGCGTATTCAGATCCAAAGAGAGAATTTTGCGTTTGCCATTCTCATCTTTGGTTTTTTTGTAAAATCCCTGTTTGGTTTTGTCACCTAACCATTTGTTCTCCGCCATTTGAGCCACATAGTCCGGAATCTCAAACAAGGCCCTTTCCTCATCCTCCGGGCAGTTGTTCTTGATGCCATTGAGGACATGAACCGTAGTATCCAGACCGACCAAATCACTGAGTCGGAAGGTTCCCGATTTGGGTTTTCCTGTGACGGGACCTGTTAGTTTATCGACTTCTTCAATGGTAAGTCCCATATCTCCTACCAGTTGAAAGATTTTTGCCATGGCATAAATCCCAACCCGGTTGGCGATGAAAGCTGGAGTATCTTTACAGAGAACTGTTTGTTTTCCCAGATAGAGATCCCCATAGTGCATCATAAAATCGATCAATCCTGGGTTTGTATCTGGACCTGGAATGATTTCCAGCAATCGCAGATAGCGGGGCGGATTGAAAAAGTGTGTGCCGCAAAAGTGTGCTCGAAAATCTTCAGATCGCCCTTCTGCAATCATATGAATTGGAATCCCGGACGTATTGGAGGTCACAATGCTGCCTTCTTTTCGGAAGCGATCAACTTTTTCAAAGATGATATGCTTGATGTCAAGTCGTTCGACAACAGCTTCCAAAATCCAGTCGCAATCTGCGATTTTCTCAAAGTCATCGTCAAAGTTGCCGGTAGAGATCAGCTTAGCCGAACGTTTGGTGTACAAAGCTGCGGGTTTGCCTTTGATGGCAGCTGTGAGTGCGTTATTGACGAGTCGGTTTCGGACAGCCGGATGATCCAGGGTCAGGCCTTTGGCTTCTTCCTTGGGAGTGAGTTCGCGGGGAATAATGTCCAGCAGAAGGACTTCAACGCCGATGTTGGCAAAATGACAGGCGATTCGGGAACCCATGACTCCCGAGCCAAGGACAGCTACCTTTTTGATGCTTCGCTGCCATTTTTGAGCGTGGGCAGGGTTGGTTTGTTCAGCTACCTGCATGATTATTTTGTTTGGCTTTTTGGTGAATAATATTGTGGACGGTATCTAACACAGAAAAAAAATGGTCTAAATCTTCTTCAGGTATAGATTGATACAGTTCTTTGTTAAAGTCGATAACAACTTCTTTGGATCGGGCTTTGGCGTCTTTTCCCTCTTCAGAAAGAAAGATACGAACCATTCTGCGATCGTGTTTGTCTGGTTGCCGATAGATTAGGCCGCGTTCTTCGAGACGAGCCAGCATTCTTGTCAGACTTCTGGTCTCCATACCCATGAGGGGAGCGATTTTTGTCGCAGGTGTTCCATTTTCCTCATCGATATGCAACAGGACAAACCCAATATTGGTGGTGATGCCATGTGGGACTGCTTTTGCATTATACATACGAGAAATGGCCAGCCAGGCAACTTTGATGTCAAAGCAGACTGCCCGCTTTTTTTCTTTGATTTTTACTTCCACAATGAACGAACGAAATGGTGAGAGAAAGTCGTAGGTGAGAAATGTTATGCTTGCATACAATTTTAGTGAAATTTGTGATCAAAACCAAGTGGATTCATTGGTGTTTTGTATCTTTGCGCCCTATGAATAAACAGGTCAAAACCTTTCTCCAGCTCTTTGTTGGGATAGGGATAGCAGCTGGCTTACTGTATCTGACATTTCGGAATAGCTCATGGGAGGATATCTCTCGTCTACAGGAAGCAGACCCACTCCTGCTCGTGTTAGGGGCTGCTGCATTATTTATGATGTATATGTTCCGTGCCTGGCGATGGAGTATGATGTTGAAGGGGGCGGGTCATCCTGCCAAACTATTTAACATCGTCCTGGCTACCCTGATCACTTATCTTGTCAATAGTCTTACCCCCAAATTGGGCGAAATTCTGCGGTGTTCAGTTTTGCTCAAAACCGATAAGGTACCAGTCTCGGCGAGTCTGGGGACTGTTGTCAGTGAGCGAGTCGCAGATGTTCTGTTTCTATTTGGGGGAGTGGGGATTATTTTCCTACTGGAGCTGGATCGATTGGGAGCTTTATTTTCGAGTATGGCGGAAAAAATTCTCGGAGACAAAGGAACAGAATGGTTTATTGGAATTGGGGTGGTATTGGTGATTGGAGCTGGTGTAGGCTTCTACTTTTTGCGGAGCTCTCGTTTTCAGGAAGGGCTCATAGGGAAAGTACAGGCATTTTTGAACGATATGCTGGATGCTGCCAAAAGTGTGTTCCGCCTGGAGCGTCCCTGGTTATTTATTCTGCATACTATCGGCCTTTGGGCTTGTCTGGTACTGATGAATTATCTCTTTCTTCTAGCGTTGCCAGAAACCTCAGACCTTGGATGGTATATGGCAATTCTGATTCTCTTCATTGGAGGACTGGGATGGGCCCTTCCTGTTCCTGGCGGAATGGGCACCACTCATTTTATTATCTGGCAATTGTTCCTGGCGTTTGAACTCAGTGAAACCGCTGGCAAGAATGCTGCGATTCTTTCGAATGGTGCAACCCTGATTTACAATGTATTTTTCGGAATCCTTGCATGGTTCATTTTTCTCTGGATTGCTTTTCGAATTGATCAGGCACAAAAATCAAAGAAAACTTCTGGGAACTGATAAAATCTCCGTAAATTTGCTCGGCAAATGTCAGCAGATATTTGCCACTTATGACCAACCAATCAAAATTTCTCTTCGAAGGACTCACATATGACGATGTCCTTCTCGCACCAGCTTATTCTGAGATTCTTCCGCGTGAGGTCAATACGTCCTCCCTTCTCACACGTGAGATCCGACTCAATCTTCCAGTTGTCAGTGCTGCAATGGATACGGTAACAGAACACCGTATGGCGATTGCAATGGCGGCAAGTGGAGGGATCGGAATGATTCACAAAAATATGGGAATTGACCAGCAGGCAGAAGAAGTACGCAAAGTCAAACGGTCTGAAAGCGGAATGATCGTAGACCCTATTACCCTCAAAGCAGACGATACCCTGGCAAGAGCCTCTCGCATCATGGCCGAGCATCGAATTGGAGGAATCCCGATCGTCGATGATGCAGGCTATCTTGTAGGCATCCTGACCAATCGCGATTTGCGATTCGAAGCCTATGATGGCCGCAAAGTCTCTGAATTGATGACTACCGAAAATCTGATCACGGCCCCGGAAGGCACTACCCTAGAACAGGCGGAAGAAATCATTCGCAGGTACAAGGTGGAGAAGCTTCCCGTGATCAATGATGATGGGAAAATCATCGGATTGATTACCTATCGAGACATCATCAAAAAACAAACCTTTCCCAATGCCTGTAAAGATCATTTGGGACGATTGCGTGCAGGAGCCGCTGTAGGAGTAACCGCCAACACCTTTGAGCGCATAGAGGCACTCGAAAAGGCCGGAGTGGATGTGATCACGGTAGACACAGCACATGGCCATTCTGCAGGTGTATTGCGCCTGATTAAGGAAGTTCGCCAAAGGTTCCCGGATCTTCAAATCATCGGTGGAAATGTTGCCACAAAAGCTGGAACTCAAGCCCTGATCGATGCCGGTGTAGACGGCGTAAAGGTTGGAGTCGGCCCTGGTAGTATTTGTACTACGCGTGTGATTGCGGGTGTGGGTGTCCCTCAATTGTCGGCAGTTCTGGAAGGGGTAAAAGCTGCTGAGGCTGCAGGCATTCCAGTCATTGCAGATGGTGGAATCAAATACTCAGGAGATGTCGTCAAAGCCCTGGTAGCTGGAGCTAGTAGTATTATGGCCGGCGGACTTCTGGCAGGAACAGATGAAAGCCCGGGAGAAACCGTCTTATATGAAGGTCGAAAATTCAAGACCTACAGGGGGATGGGATCGATTGAAGCGATGAAGGAAGGCAGTAAGGATCGCTATTTCCAGGATGTTGAAGACGATATCAAAAAACTGGTTCCCGAGGGGATCGTAGGACGTGTTGCTTATAAAGGAAGAGTGGCTGAAGTCCTCTACCAATTGGAGGGGGGGCTAAGGGCTGGTATGGGATATTGTGGAGCCGGGAATATTCGGGCGCTTCAGCAAAGTCAGTTCATTCGCATCACCAACGCAGGACTCAGAGAAAGTCATCCACATGATGTACAGATTATCAAGGAGGCTCCGAATTATTCTGCCCGAAGGTAGATAGAATATAGAAAGAAGACTGATAGCCTCTGGAGATTCACAGGAACTTTTTTAGCAGCAGTAAGAGTGAGGGGAATGGAAATGCGCATTTCCATTCCCCTCATTCCAAAACAATGATAGGACCTAGTGGATACTTCCCAGGACAATCCGCTGGATCTCTGGATCGTAATACATCAGGTGTTTTTGTTGCTGATTGGCAAAGCCTGTCAAATGGGGTTTGCCCCAGAATATCGGAGGAGGAAACCGCATTTCAGCTACATCTGCATGTGGTAAGCTGGCTGGAGTATGAGAAGGAATACTGAGGACAATGGAGAAATAGCAATTATTGATTTGCTGATCGACCAACATGCCTGTCAGGCCAAGCTGATGATCGAGCTTAACGCCACCGATCTGCAACTCCAGGAGTGTATCCTGAATCACAGTCCCCGAAAGTGCCAGATATGGATGTCCTGCCAGTGTATCCAGCCAGGATTGGGTGTCCTCTAGCAGGATCGTTTCTCCCCTAGAGTTTTGGGCGACAAAATCTCCTCGAAAAAAAGCAGTGGAGTCCTCGATTCCGACGGCATATGCCATGATGAGTTGATCCTCTCGCAAGGATCGGACTTCGATTTTCAATGAATCCTGACTTGCAGCTGCCTGATAGAGATAATTGCCAAGAATCAGAGAATTGTTTTTGACGGAAATGAGTTCGTCTCTTCCTAAAGAAAAACCGGGAGCTGGCAAGGTCCATTCCTTTTTTTCCTCTGACAAAAGATTGATTTCTACCAGATGTGTACTCCCCAACTCATCCAGGCTGAGATAGATTCTGTCATCTTTGAGATACATCTTACCAGGATACCATGTCGATTCCAGTCCCTGGCTGCTGTCTGCCTCGACTCTGGCAAAGTGATATTGAGCTTTTTGAAGGATTTCCGGATGTCCCAATTCGAACTCTTGTGTATTGAATTGTTGACCTCCTTCGAATCGACACAATCGTACGCTACTTCCTCCTCTGGGCATACGGAGGATGTGTAGGATCCCTTCATGTGTAAATGATCCCCAATAGACACTGTGTCGTGGAAGGCGCCCCATGTCGATCCCGAACCATTCAGGTTCACCTGTCTCCTTCTCTACACTCAAGACTTCATAGGCCCCATCAGTTTGGTGTTGGTAACAGAAGTGCAGGGAACCTGGCATATCCGTGAAGCCAAGAAAGGTGTATTCTTCCGGAAGAGGCAAATCGCTCAAACGAAAACTATTGCGAAGATCCATATCTGAGGAGAGAACAAAGATCTGTGCTTCCGTTTCTTCCAAAAAAATCAGGGTAATTTCTCCCTCTCCCTGGAGCACATGAATTGCTGTACTGTCAGTGATAGAAGGATTGAGTTCTAATAATGGTTGAAAATCTACAGGTTGCGCCTGAAGGATCCCGAGAACAAATAAGAGCAGGCCAAAGAATGAGAATCTGGACATAAAGCCTTTGTCAAGGTGAAAGAGTGAACTGGAAGTAGTAGGGATCTAATTAGTGGACAGGACTTGGTAGCAATGGATGCATAAATAGGACAGTTGAGACAAAAAAATCCCCACCCTTGTCAGGTGGGGAATATAAGGTATAAAGGAAAAAAGGGAAAATAATGTGATCTAGTCGCCTTGAGATCCTTTATACCCCGATTATGTCTTACCAATCTCCTAGAGATTTGGAGGGAGGATCTTTCTTTTCTTCCTCAGATGTCTCCTCCTCAGAGGCATCTGATTTGGCCTTTTCATCCTCATCTTCCAGCAATCCCATCTCCCGTTTCATATCTTTCAGGAGTTGTGCAGCTGAGAATTTTTCTGCTTCTGCTTCCTTCGCAAGTTTTTCAAGCTTCTGGGAGGTAGAAGATGCTTCATCAAGATGGATATCCAGCTTGGCTTCTGACAAGGCAGCGTCCTGATTCAACTTGTTGATCCAGTCGTCTGTATCATCATTGAGCAAATCGGAGGTGAGATCCGAGATCGCATCATTCATTTTTTTGGAATGACGCAAACGCTTTGTTTGCTCCAAAAACTCTTTCTTCTTCTGAAGATCTCGCTTATAGGCGGCCTTCATTTCTTCCTTCAGCTTTTTGCGTTTTTCTTCGCCAGTCATAATGATTCACGCTTAGGATGGGACAAGAATGTTCAGCTTTGATTATTCAAGCTCTCGTTTTGGAGGCTCAAAATCAATATCTCCGCCTGTTGGATCTTCAGAATCAAGCCCCATTTCCATTTTGAATTGTTTAACCAAATCAGCTGCACGGAGGCTTTCAGCTTCTTCTTCAATTTTCATCGAATCCGTATCTACTGAATCAAGCGCCATCTCCATGCGTGCCTCATTTTTGGCAGTTTCTTCATTGATTCGATTCAGCATCTCATCATGGGTTGCATCAATGCCACCAACCTCAAAGGATTCCATGGTATCAGCAATTTTGGATTGCCACTTGGCACGCTCATGTGCACGAAGTGCTTCTCTTGCCTCTTCAATTTTTTTCGATCGCTGCTTCATGAACACTTTTTTGACTTCCAATGCTTTTTGATAAGCGATTTTGGAAGTTTCAAATTGTTCTTTGGTTTGAAGCATATGAGACTTGGTATTCTCAAGTCGAAGGGCATAGTTTTGAGCAATGTCATCTCTCCCAGCCTGGATAGCAGCCTTCATTTTAGAGACGAGATCTTTGTATTCCCGCTGGTATTTGTTGAGTTCTTTTTGCAGCAGGGTAACACTGGCCTTAACAGTTGCAATGCTTTCATTCATTTTGGGGATCTGATCGTTCAGTTCCCGCATATTTTGCTCCAGGATCAATTTGGGGTCTTCAATGGAACTAACCAAGCCTCCGAATAGACCGCGGATGGCACGTACAAATCGTTTCCACATATCAATTTTAGATTTTCAGAATATTAGAATTGACTCTTAGTTGTATGTACGGGAAATCCCGTATCATAGTTAATAGACATCTGGGAATGGAAACGGTTTGAACCTTCCAACAGATGGCCTCCTAATTTAACAACTTCTTACAAAATTCCCAGTTTCTTTGGCTGTAATAATGGAAAATTCGACCTCTGGCCCTCCTTCAGATTTCTTTTATTACAAACTTTGGGACCCAGGTCTGGAATTGTCCCATGGAAATGTGGCACCAAATATCCTGTTCTTCCAGTATGGAAACTGTGGCTCCTGGTGAAATGGGAAGTGTCCGATAAGTGGCAGCATAACCAGGAAGATCGTAATAGGCACTTTTTTGCATGACAACTGCTTTTTTGTCCAGGTCTAATTGCTGTGTCAACCAAATCGTGCTGAGACCGATGACAAGACTACTCAAACTGAGTCCAAGTGTGATGCGCCAGAGCCTCGATGGAAGCAGGAAACTGCCTGCTGCGAGGATGGTGCCAAGGAGCATAAGAGAAATGAGCCAGTGTTCGTGGTGATGAATCCATATCGCATAGGAAGACCAGGCTTCTCCGGCAGATAAGCGTCCGCGACTGCCTTTGTCCATGAGTTGTTCGATTTTGGCTTCGAGATGTGTACCCCCGATTTCCCATTGGAGCTTCCTCAAATAATAGATGCTTTGTGGATAGTCCTGCAATTGCTCATGCATAAAGGCCAACCTATACAGCATGTCTGCCTGAAAATAATTCTGCCCCAATAACGCTTCATACACCTGAATGGCTTCGGGATATCTTTCATAATCAAAGAGATGCTTGGCATAGCTTTGAAGACTGTCTGTTGGGGAGGCAAATAGGATAGAGGAAGGAAGAGACAGATACATCCCACTTATCAAGAAAAATATTCTAAATTTATTTGACATTCCCATAAGGATGATCTTATCTTTGCGTCGCAATTATGTGAAGGGATTCCTTTTCATCTATTGCAAGGTAGATTCGGTAGCTCAGCTGGTAGAGCATCTGCCTTTTAAGCAGAGGGTCCTGGGTTCGAGCCCCAGCCGAATCACAAACGCCCTGGCAATATCGCATTGTCAGGGCAAATTTCAAACTATCGTTCTTTTTCAACATATACAGCTATGTAATGCCCAGGTGGCGGAACTGGTAGACGCGCTAGCTTGAGGGGCTAGTGTCCGATAAGGACGTGGGGGTTCGAATCCCCCCCTGGGTACAAAACGGTCCATACGATGCGTATGGACCGTTTTGTATTGCTGTTGCCAAACAGTTTTGTTGTGCGGGGAGAAAAAAATAAGCACCCAAAAACATTTGGTGGATTCTCCTATTCAAAAAATGGGACACCTTCCTGCGCATATTTTCGCATGCCTTCCTCATTGATCTCTACACCAATTCCCGGCTTCTCGGATAGTGGGATAAAGCCATCCACTACCATCTCCCCCTCAAACTCTACGATCTCCTTGAACATAGGATCTTTGTGAAAATAGATCTGCCACTCTAGGATGAAAAAATTGGGGACGGAGGCACAAACATGCGCAGAGGCCATTGCACCCAGAAAAGAGGCAACCATATGCGGCGCAAAGGGCACATAGTATAGATTCGCCAGGTTTGCAATGCGTTGGCCTTCTCCCAGGCCTCCAGCCTTTTGCAAGTCGGGCATCACAATGTCCACTGCACCAATCTCCAGGAGGGGACGAAACCCATGTGCGAGGTACAGATTTTCTCCAGCACAAATGGGGGTTTTGGTTGACTCTGTTATGTATTTGTAGGCCTCGGGATTTTCGGCAGGGATAGGTTCTTCCAGCCACATCAGATGGAGTGGTTCGAGCAATTGAGCTGCCTGCTTCCCACTGGTAGCATCATACCTGCCATGCATATCTGCACAAATGTCCACATTGGGGCCAACAGCTTCTCGCGCAGCAGCTATTTGATCATACATGCGTTGGAGTTCGGCCCGATTGGCGGTCCAGTTGTAGGCATCGTATTTGTTGGGATCATTGGACTGATCCAGGTCAAATTTCATCGCAGTGAAGCCCATATCCACCACTTCCCTGGCACTTTCGGCAAACTTCTCCGGGCCTGGAAGTCGATATTGATACAGGGCAGTGTCGCAGTAAACACGGATTTTGTCCCGAAACTTTCCTCCCAACAATTGATAGACGGGCACCCCCAGAGCTTTTCCTGCCAAATCCCACAGAGCAGTTTCGACAGCACTCATCACTGCGACATACATGCCGTTTTGTGCCCCTTCAAAAAAACCTCTTCGCCGCAAATCTTCGAACAAGCGATGCACATTGAGAGGATTTTTGTCTGTCAGGCGTCTGGCAAATTCTTTTACCAAATGATACGTTCCCGGAGTGGCATCCACCGCCTCGCCGCATCCCCAGATGTCCTGATTGGTATGGACCTTGACAAATAAGCCATGACCATTTCGAATGTAGCCACACTTGATGTCTGTGATCCTCAGATCTGAAGGTCTGGAATAGAGGGACGTCCGTTGAAGGGCTGCGATCAGGGGATCAAAACTGGCAAAGCTGAATGCGCCTGCTGTTGCCGCTGTTTTGAGAAAATGTCTGCGAGAGTAAGCCATAGCTATGTAATTGTTGTTCAAGATATGGAGACATCCGTTTACTGTTGAGTTGAGGAAATTTCTCACTCACCATGTCCTTCCCTTCAAATATTCCTGAATCTGTGCCTTGGGAACTGGCAATTCGTCGATATGTTCATTGAGCCATTTGGAGAAATCCTTCTCTATCTCCGCTGTCCAGCGTGTATCAATTTGTCCAGCTGTATAGACCTTCTCCCTAAGCCGCTGATGCCCGAACATATCTCGAAGACGAATGATTTCGGAGGTAGTTACGACCTTCTCAGCCAGATGTGCCGGAATGAAACTCACACCGCCTTCTTTTCCCAAGACAATGTCTCCTGGCATCACCATTACTTGTCCGATGCGTGTCGGAACATTGATCCCCACCAGGGTCGTATTGAGTTCGCCATCGACTCGATTGAGATGATGAGAGGGATGATAGCCTCGAACAAATGCCACAAAGCCTTCGATCTCCTTGAGACCCTCGATGTCGCGAATGGTGCCATTGTAGACGATACCGTTACCAGAATTGGCATAGATGGCATTGCCAAGATTGTCGCCGATGGTTGGTCCATTGATGTGCAGGCCAAACTGATCTCCGACATATACATCTCCGGCTACCAATTGGTCGACAGGCCAGGAATTCTGGGATTTGATGCGGCCTTCTGCATGGCCAATGCTGTCAATCACGCGATGCACATCAGGTCTTCCCGGCATGAACATGGCCGTCATGGCACGCCCAACCAAAACGCCTTCCGGGTGAATGGTCAGCCAGTTTTCCTCAAACTGGTATTTGTAATTCGCGTTTTTCATGACAGCCCAGGCTTCCTCATGACTGACGAGCTTCATCCGTTCGAGGAGTGCATCTGGTACTTTGGGACGCCCGTCAGCAAATCGTTCGCCTGTCCACTCAGGGGTGAGGGCGATCAAGGTGGAAGGAGAAGGGGCAATTTGTTGTGCAAAACAGGCCAGGGGGCCTAACAGCATTAAAAAACAAAGTCGGATAATGCTTGGAGAAGTAGGTGGATAAGGCATGTATAAGTCCTTTTTGAGAAAAATCAAGATACAAACTCTGGCCTATCCTTTGGGAGATTCTGATGGGAAAAGCTTATTTTTCAGAAAAACATGAAATGAATATTTGCCTCGCACAAATCAAGCCTACTACAGGGGACATTCATGCCAATATCGGCCATCATCAAGCTGTCATAGAGCAGGCGGCTTCTTTGGGGGCAGACATGCTTGTCTTTCCTGAACTCTCCTTGACAAGTTTTGAACCGGGACTCGCAAACGAGTTGGCAATGGACATCAATGATGAGCGCTTGGATATATTCCAGGTATTGAGCAATGCCCATCAACTCAGCATTGCCCTTGGGCTACCACTGAGACAAACAGAGGGAATAAGTATCAGTATGCTCATTTTTCAGCCAGATCAGGATCGACGGATGTATTCCAAAGGCTATTTGCATTCAGATGAAGTACCATATTTTGTGCCTGGAAAAGCTTGCTCAAACCTATGGGGAGGACAGGCAAAAATTGCATTTGCGATCTGCTATGAACTCTCTGTCCCGGCCCATGTCGAGCAAGCCATTGCGGATGGCGCCCGGATGTATGTCGCCAGTGTCGCCAAATTTGTCAATGGCGTCGAGGCGGCCAGTCGTCGATTGTCTGAGCTTGCGAGACGATACGAGATGCCTGTGCTGATGTGCAACTGTCTTGGCATGGCTGACGGGGGAGAATGTGCTGGACAATCTGCTGTTTGGAACCGCGAGGGAGAGTTGTTGGGGCAGCTGAATGAGTCGGAGGAAGGAATGTTGCTGTTCGATTCCACGAAACGATCGGTATCCATTCATTATTTTTCCCCTGCCAATGACACCTGAAGATGCCCAAATCCTTCATGCCTGGAGACAGAATGGTCCCCAATGGATCCGGCTGATCGAGGAAGAGTTGATTCCCTCCCGACAAGCAGGGACGAATGAGGCCATTATCCAGGCGATTCTTCGGCTTCATCCACATACGCTTCTGGATGTGGGCTGCGGGGAAGGATGGGTGTGTCGGGAACTAACTCGGCATGAGATTGATTGCACAGGAATAGATGGAGTCAAAGAGTTGGTGGAATATGCCAGAGAAAAAGGAAGTGGGCGATTTCTCCTGGCTTCCTATCAGGATCTGATTCACCAGAAACTACTCTTGCAAGACACCTATGAGCTTATTTTGTTCAATTATTCCTTGTTTGGGGCAAAAGAAACGGAAGAGATTCTTCGCTGTGTAAGGACACACCTGACTGAAGACGGCAACATCTTGATTCAAACCATTCATCCACAGAATCCTCTATTTGCTCAAACAAAGGCACAATGGATACAAGAAGACTGGAAGAATTTTCAAGAAAATTGCCATCCCTACCAATGGTATTTTCGGGATGAGGCTGCCTGGCATAAGCTATTCGATGCTTGTGGTTTGAGGATAGTTTGGTCAGAATCTGTGTATTTGCCTCATTCTTCCGATCCTTTCTCCCTCCTTCTGCAACTCAAGCCATGAATCCGGTTCTTCTTGTAGAAGGCCCACTCGTCTCTCATTTTTTCAACTCTGTTCAGGATTTGAACAAATGGGCTTTTTATTCTTGGGGGCAAATAAACGTCTGCATTGGAGATGTGATACATTTCCAGGGGATAGCCTTCTTTCTCTTCATATAAGCTATGCCTATAACCAAAATCGCCTTGCAAGCGAGCGCTTACAAGGCGTTTAGGCTTCATTAATCTGTGGTGCGGGCAGGAATCGAACCAGCGACACCAGGATTTTCAGTCCTGTGCTCTACCAACTGAGCTACCGCACCGACCGCTCTCATTTGAGCAGTGCAAATGTAGGATAATTCAGGGATATTGCGCAAACATTTGAGGATTTTTTTAGCAGTATGCTGGAAAAATTAATGGAATTTTTTGCGGGTTTGTCTTCCTTGTTATCGCCACAGCAAAGACTCTGTTCCAAAAATAGAGCAATATGAGACTTCTTCCTTGAATTTTCCTGCCAAAAATAACAGCCATTCGTTCTGTCAGGTAGAAATTCTCCAAGGACATTGGCTCGTACAACTTCTTGTCTTACTTAGGCATTTCCAGCTCTCCGAACTTCCTCAGGCGATATTCGGGGCTGCACTGGAACAGATATTTCAAAATGGTCATATGACCCGCTCCAAAAATAACGAGGATACGATCCCCTTCCTCGGTGATATTCTGAATATTTCTGAGAATCCGTAGATTTCTGGCATACCAGTGCATCGCCAAGGCATCTGCTCCTTCGTAGCTGCCATTTTTGAAATCTCCGACTAAATAGGCACCCCATCCCCGATCAATGCTTTTGTCTGCATTCATATGGCGAAAATACTCCAGAATCGTATGTTGATTCGTTAATTTATCTTCCAGATCGTACAATTCTGCGTACCTCTGGGACATCTCATCAGTATTGCGAAAGTCCCAATCCTGATAAATGCTGTCCAATATAGGGGTCAGTACTTGAGAGTCAGGATGCTGATACAGATCTCGGGACAGTCCGTAGGAATTCACTCCATACAGCGTGTCCAACCTGAACTGTTTCATGAGGCGAAAAGCGATTTGATCAATTTCGTTGGCAATGAGCGAGCTGCTGTCCTGGAGATAGTCCTCAAATCGTCTCATGATATAGCCCGAATTTCGCCCTCCTTCCACCGCGATTTTTGTTGGTTTGAATTGGGCAATATAGTTGACCAGCTCTCGCACCTCTGCTTGCTTGTCTGGGTGGAGGACATCTACTTTGTCTTCTTCTTTGGTGACATGGGCATCGGCCCCATAATAGGCAAAATGAAAACTGCCGACCAACAAGACTTCTGGTGTTTGATCCCCTTGAATCAGAATATCATCAGGGTCGGCCAATAATCCGCTCGCTTGCTGAATCGATTGTGCACAGGCAAAGAGTGTGCAGCAAAGAGGGAGAAGGAAGGTGAGTTTTTTCATGAGAAATGTTGGTTGAACAAATGAAAAGATGATCGCGCTTGACGGGCATGATTCCAGGAGGCTGCATGAATACGCCATTCTGCTGGTGATGACATGCTTCTGAGGCAAGGATATGTTTTTTGAGTTGGAGAGAAAAGTCAGATCGTTATAGCTGGAAAATATGTCGGTCAGTGCAACGAAAATGTCTCTTGTTCCATTGACCGATGAAATTCCTGTGTTGACCGATTGGTAGGTGAAAAACAGAAATTTCTTCCCACCTTTCTTCCTCACTCAAATGAATCGCGATGAAGTTCAATTGGAAAGGCCTGATTTTCTTTTTTCTGTTGTATTTTTTTGTCGGTGATCCGCTTCGGGAGTTGATCATGGTAGGGCAGACAGATATCTTGATATATGATGATGGCTTCAAGGATATCTGTTTGATGCAGACGAGTTTGTGGGTATTTTTCCTCTATTGTTTGATGGCCTACAGTTGCTTGTATTTTTTCTTTCCCCGAAAACAGTGGATGTTGTGCATAGGCGGGATCTTGCTGAGTTTTCTGCTGCCGATTGGTGTCCGTTATCTGATCCAGGAAATCTGGTTTGATCAGTGGTTTGGATTCACGAATTATCCCAAAGGAATTTCTGCCATGAGTTATATCCGGGACAATCTGTATTTTTCCTTTCGCTTTGTATTTTTTGGCTTGTTCTACTATCTGATTACCTTCAGTTTTGACAAGGAAAAACGGGAAAAGGGCCTCAGAATCGCCAATCAAAAAATGGAATTGTCTTTGCTGCGCTCCCAAATCAATCCACATTTTTTGCTGAATTCACTCAACAACATTTACTCGCTGGTCTATCATCAGTCAGAAAAATCTCTGGAGGCTTTGGACACGCTTTGTGGGTTGCTGAAGTATTCCTTGTACGAGACCAAGGAGACGGTCAGCATCCGGGAAGAAATGGCTTATGTCGAACAATTTATTTCCTTGAATCGGTTAAGATTCAGTTATCCACTCGTGATCGAACTAGAAGTGGAGGAGGCAATTACAGATGTATTGATTCCACAATTTATCCTTGTTCCCTTGATCGAAAACGCCTTCAAACATGGAGAGTTAAAAGATCCGACCATGCCCTTGCATCTACAGATTAGAAAAGAAAGAGAGGGCATAACAATCAGGGTCAGGAATAAAATTGGCTATCATGTTCGGGATGCGACAGGGGGAATTGGACTTGACAACCTTCAGAAGCGACTAGAGTTGATCTATGGAGAGGCGCATCAATTCAGAATAGAAGAAAGTGCCGAGAAATTTTCTGTTAGCCTCTATATCCCAATGCTATGATTAGATGCATAATCATTGAAGATGAGCCACTTGCCTCGAAGCTGTTGGCCTCCTATGTCGAGAAAATAGATGATTTGGATCTGTTAGGAGTGTTTGAGAATCCGTTTGACGCATGGTCCTTTCTTCAAGCGCATGACCTGGAGTTGATCTTCCTCGATATCCAAATGCCAGAGCTTAATGGAATTCAATTGGCGAAATTGATTGGTCAAGGAGCAGCCATCATTTTTACAACGGCCTATCCAGACTATGCAGTGGATGGATTTGAGGTCGAAGCCTTGGATTATCTGGTCAAGCCGATCAGTCTTGGGCGATTCTTGTCTGCCATCAATCGCTACAAAGAGAGAAAGAAATCGATTCTTCATCCAGAGAAGGCATCAGAGGTGCATTATTTGTTTGTCAAAACAGAATATCGACACCAAAAGATTGATTTTGACGATATTCTCTATCTCAAAGGAATGGGGGACTATGTATCTATTTTGACCAAAAAAGGCAGAGTGATGACCCTGGAGAATATGAAATCTTTTGAGGCTTCTCTACCAGCAGACAGATTCATGCGGGTCCACAAGTCTTATCTCATTGCGATGGACAAGATTGCGTTTGTCGAAAGAAATAAAATCAACATCAACAATGAACTGATTCCAATCGGTGCGACTTATCAGGAACTCTTTTGGAAGCGCTTGAAGCCATCATAGCTCCCCAGCGACAGGCCGGACGAATGCTGTCATTGGAACTTGAACCTGCCAGGACAGAATCAATCTGTCTATCCCGCCAATGCTCCTCCGAAAAAGAAATATCCCCCACTGATTGGCATCAGCAGGGGCTAAAGATCTTCTCTAACTAAAAAGACCGGAAATTAATTTGCGTCTTTCACTTCTCCTGAGCCAGAAATTTTGACATTGAGAGAAGGACGGCCTTTGTAAAAGACATTGCCTGTGCCCAAAATATCCACGGTCAGGATGCTGTCAGCATGTACATTGGCATCTCCTGCCCCTTTCATGATCAGATCAGTATGATCTGATATGAAATCAAAGGCATTCAGATTACCACTGGCATTGACGGTGCTGTTATGGTAGAGCCCTGTTCCAGATAGATGGAGATCGCCCGTGCCTTTGACCTTGCTGATCAGAACATCTGTCTGCAGATCAAGTGTGGCATTTCCTGATCCTCCAAGTTCCAACTGAACCTTGTCGGCATTGGCTGTCAATTCAATCCCTCCTTTGCCTTGAATCAGGATCTCCATTTCAGAAGCCGTAAAACTGCTTTCTCCATAAACATCTCCAGGGCCATCTACTTCTAGTCCCGCCAGGACAGGAAGCGTGATATCAATGCGGATGGTTTTTTCCTGACGAAGGCAAGTGGTATTATGGATTTCCAAGACTTCTCCAGCTACTTCTGTCGTAATCTCTGCGATGATATTCTCCTGAGCAGTGATAGAAACATCATGTGTACCACCTTGATGAAGGTAGACATCAGCATCTACATTGAGAGAAACTCTCGAAAATTCAGTAATCGTGCGAGCTTCTGTGATTCTGGCACCATCACCCTTTACACAAGGAAATTCTGGCGTATTCTCACAAGAGGCCAAGGCACCCAATAGGAGACATGCAAGAAGTGAATACTTGAAATGGTTGAGGTATTTCATAGTAGGTTCAAATTTGAGGCTAGTGAATACAAAAAAAGGCTTCCATCGTTAGGGAATATCCATGTGCGCAAAAGACCAAAAAGAGAGAGGGGAGGTTGCATCCTATATAAGATGTGAGTCAAGGGAGCATATTCTCATCATTTTGCCTGATCCCTTATGCGAATCCGGACTAGAATGACACTTGCCACAGGAGATCAACTCCTGATTTCCATATTAAGAAGGAGTGGGAAGGATCTCTGGTATTGGCTGATGCGATTGTTGGATGTGGAGCCTTGATGAATCATGAGAGAGAAGAGAGAAGAGGCAGGCGAAAACCTCTCACTCTCCTATTGTCCGGTTCACTCCGGGATTTTACAGGTTTGTTCCCATCTGATTGAAATCTGAGAAGAATCAAGCGACTTTCGTATTACACGACACTTACCCACATTGCTATGATCCCTTCAATTCACCCCAGCCGTACTACCACAACAGATTCACTGATCGAACGCTGCAAGCAAGGCGATCAAAAAGCCCAGCACACCCTCTACAATAAGTATATCCGGGCCATGTATCGGGTAGCGCTTCGAATTACTGGAGACAGTATGGAAGCTGAGGATGTGTTACAAGAAGCATTTGTCAGAGCGTTTCGCAACCTGAAAAGCTTCAAAGGAGATGCAACCTTTGGCGCCTGGCTCAAGCGTATTGTGATCAATACCTCTATCAATCATCTCAAAAAGCGCAAGACGGAATTCGTTGGGTTGGAAGATGAAAAACTGGAAATTCCAGAGGAAGGCAATATAGCCGGAGACAGCCATTGGAACATGAATCAAATCCAGCAGGCCATCAGCTATTTGCCTGAAGGATATCGGAAGGTGTTCGAGCTGTATCTGCTTGAAGGGTATGACCACAAGGAGATTGGCAGCATCCTGAACATCAGCGAAGCAACTTCCAAGTCTCAGTTTAGCCGAGCCAAGCGCAAGATGCGTGAACTCCTCAAGCAATCCCGTTATGCAACTGCAGGTGTTTTCGCCAAAACCTCAGTTGGACAAGCAAGTGTCGCTTTCGGAATCTGAACAAGAGTTACAAACATTCACATACCTGGATGGATCAGTAAATGGTCCATCCTTTTTTTATTGTGAAAGCTTAAAGGCTGTAGATTGACAATCAACATAAGACTGATCAGGAGATGAGTTGGGCCAAGTGTACAAACTCCTCCACTCCCAACTGTTCTGCCCGCAACTTCATCATCTCTTCCTTTCCTTCAAAGTCTGGGAGGTTCAAGGACTTTAGCGCATTGCGCAAAGTCTTCCTCCTTTGATTGAAGGCCAGTTTCACCACCCGTTTCAAGGTTTTGAACGCGATAGTGGGCGGATTCGCTTTTCGGCTCAGTCGGATGACCGCACTATCTACCTTGGGAGGAGGTCGAAACACTGTTGGTGGGACTGAAAATTTATATTCCAGATCAAAATAAGCCCCTAACAATACACTGAGAATTCCATAGGTTTTGTTGCCTTTGGGCGCGCAGATTCGCAGACCCACCTCCTTTTGGATCATAAAGACTCCTTCGGCTACCTTGTCTCTATGCTCCAGCAATTGGAAAAAAATAGGAGAGCTGATGTTGTAGGGAAGATTGCCAATAAAATGTGCAGGAGTTTGTAGCTCATCTCCGATTGGCCACTTCAGGACATCGACCTGTCGAATGTGCACACGTGCCTTTGCAAAGCGTTGATGCAGATAGGTTACAGCATCAGGATCTACTTCCAATACGGTCAACTGCTCATATCGATCTACCAGCATGTGGGTCAGGACTCCCTCTCCCGGACCGATCTCTATGACCATCTTTTCAGGTCCAGCTTCAAGGGTATGCACGATCCTTGAAGCGATCTGTTGGTCTGTCAGGAAATGCTGTCCCAAATATTTCTTGGGTTTCAGATTGTGCATAAGATATTGTAGCTTTGGATGTTAAACATAGCGAAAAGCCCAATTCGTACACAATTTTTCTGATAATTTATTCCAACCCAAATGGACATTAGATGGACGCAATCATGGCCTCACCCTTCCAATAGCACGCTCGTAGTGCTCCCTGTTTGGGACGAGGATCTTGCGTTGTTTCATCAAATGATTCCATCTGACCTGAGTATTTCATCTGATCTGGAAGAGAGTTGGTCCAAGAAAGGTAGCCAACATCTGAGCACGATCGGGACCCAATTCTGCTTGGTCAAAGGCATGGGAGCAGAGGTCGAGACGGAGGCTTTCCGACAGATGGTCTGTAAGTGTGTCTCCTTTGCCAACGAATTCAAATACACAGATATTCTCTGGCTCAGTCCACGCTTCGCGCAACACAAGCAGCTGATTACTGCTTTGGCCGAAAGTCTGATCCTGAGTAATTACCAGTTTCTGACTTACAAATCCGAGATCAAGCCTCATGCACTCACTGCTGCATGGATCTTCGGCGAAGGAGATGGTACGCAACAACAGGCTGTAGATGCCGGTATGATCCAGGCCAAGGCTACTTGTATTGCAAGAGATTTGGTCAATGAACCTGTGATTACCCTGACAGCTGTAGAACTGAGTAGGCGGATCGAAGAGCTGGGAAAAGAGTTTGGGTTCGAGGTAGAAGTATTCCACAAACAGCGAATTCAGGCACTCAAAATGGGTGGCCTCCTGGCTGTTAACACTGGAAGCCCTGATCCACCAACCTTCAGTATTCTGTCGTATCGACCAGCCGGAACAGAGGAAATGCCTCCTGTCATTTTGGTTGGCAAGGGGGTCGTATTTGACACTGGCGGATTGAGCCTCAAGCCCACAGCCAACAGCATGGATTTCATGAAGGCTGACATGGGAGGCGCAGCAGCAGTGGTAGGTGCTCTCTGTGGCATTGCTGCACTGAAGCTGTCGCAACCAGTCATCGGACTCATTCCAGCAACAGACAATCGACCTGGTGGCAATGCCTATGTGCCCGGAGATGTGATCAAGATGTTCGATGGATCTACGGTTGAAGTCCTCAACACCGATGCGGAGGGGAGAATGATTTTGGCAGACGCACTTGCCTATGCCAAAAAGTATGAACCCGCCCTGGTGATAGACCTCGCCACACTTACGGGAGCAGCAGTTGTCTCAGTCGGCCTGCCCGGAATCGCCATGATGCGCAATACAGATGAGGCTACCCGAGACCATTTGCTGGCTGCTGGAGAAGACGTTTATGAGCGTATGGTCGAGTTTCCATTGTGGAAAGAGTATGGTGATATGTTGCAAAGTGATATCGCTGATTTGAAAAACATAGGTGGGCGATATGCTGGTGCTATCACTGCAGGGAAATTTTTGGAACATTTTACAGATTATCCCTGGATTCATCTGGATATTGCTGGCCCTTCCTGGTTGACAGCACCGGATTCCTATCGGGGAAAAAACGGTACGGGTGTGGGTGTTCGCTTATTGATAGAATTTATTGCCAATCATTATGAGCAACCCCAATAACAGTTTGAAAATAGGGATCACAATGGGTGATGCCAATGGAATCGGTCCGGAACTGATCCTTCGTGCATTTCAGGACCAGCGCCTCAGAGATAGATGTATCCCGATCATTTATGGTTCTTCCCGCGTCCTGAATATTTATCGAAAAATCCTCCAAATCAATAAGTTTCACTACTCAGTCATCAAAAATCCATCGCAGGCACAATTTCGCCGCTTGAATCTGATTGAGTGTGTGGAAAATCTGGATCGAATCGAAATTGGGCAGCCTTCTCAGACAGGGGCCAAGGTCGCGCATCAATCCCTCAAGCGAGCCATACAAGATGCCCAGCACAAAGACATAGACGCCATCATTACCCTTCCCCTGGACAAAGCCTCCTATCAAAAGTACTTTGATGAGGAATTTACTGGCCATACGGAATTATTGGGAAAGGCCTTTAATGTAGAAGAAAATCTCATGCTTATGGTGCATGAGAATCTCCGAGTCGGCCTGGTAACCAATCATTTGGCCATACAGAATGTGTCCAGCAATCTGTCAAAGGATCATATCATCCGCAAAGCGAAACTCCTTCACCAATCTCTCCTGAGAGATTTTGCCATTGTGAAACCCATGATCGCAATCCTTGGGCTGAATCCCCATGCCGGAGACAATGGCCTAGTTGGAACAGAAGAAGTCGATATGATAAATGGAGCTGTGCAGACCTTGAAAGATCAGGGAATACAAGCAGTAGGCCCATATCCCGCAGATGGATTTTTCGGAGCGATGACCTATCGCAGGTTTGATGGAATTTTGGCCATGTATCACGATCAGGGCTTGATTCCCTTCAAATTATTGGCCGGGTATAGTGGGGTGAATTTTACAGCCGGAATTCCCATTGTGCGAACCTCCCCCGATCACGGAGTAGCATATGATATTGCTGGCAAAGGAGAAGCTGATGCAAACAGCCTTCGACAATCCATTTATGTCACCATAGATGTCTTTAACAAACGGAAAGCACATGAGGAGATGAGTGCAAATCCCCTGAAAGGGAAAGAACTCAAAGCCGAATAGCAAGATAGCTGATGAAGATCTGTCAAGCACATATCTGTCCACTAGCAGTATTGCTAATGTTGATTCAGGGCTGCCTCTCAAGCCCCCCAACACAGCTATATGTTCAGGTGAATGACCAACTGACAGAGACTGGTCTGGACAGTTGTCGTGTAATATTGTATCGACAATTTGATCCTGAAAAAAATGATCGTGTTGTGATCGACAGTTTGATGACAGACAAAAATGGCCAGCTTTCCTATTCTTTTCTGCCGGAACCAGGCTACATATATCTATTGGAAACCAATCGGCGATTCTATCGGGAAGCCCTTGCTGTAGATGGCGGGCAGTTCCTGAATCATGTAGAATTGGCAGATGAAGACACACACAGGATCACGCTTTGGCTGGAACCCATTCTACCTCCTGAGCCTAATCGATTTGAAAAAATGCATGAAGATGTCTCCATTCAGGATGTGATGCATCGGCTGAAAACCAATCAATGGGAATGGGCCTTTCTGCCTCGCTTGCAATGGGGAGACATTCCTGTCCTGATGACCTCCGCGGCAGATACCAATTATGTGAAAGCTTATCCGCATCATCCCCAAACGCGCTACCAGCCCGATAGTGTACGAATTGGGCTTGTTGCTCTATGGCTGGTAGAAGCCATCCGAAGACAGCAACTCAGAGAAAATGATTTTGTGCATTTGATGCCTCCATCGAGAGCACCTGTTCTGGGAACCCGACGAGGAAATCCCAGCGGCTATAACAGTCCCAGACAAATTCAGATTGCTGCTGAGGCCTACCAATCCTGGTGGGAACAATTGGTAGAGACAGGAGATACCACTGCTTCTGCCAGAAAGAATCCTCTTCGAGGTAAAGGCATGAGTTGGATGTAAGCGAGATGAGGTTTGGTGTCTCAGAGACTGTTTTGGAATCTGTGCTGAAAGTTTATGGTGTATTTTTTTCTCAGACAAGGCTCTTTTTTGTTCTCATAGTAGTGCTATGTGAACAACAGTCTCTCAGATCACAACAGACTGACAGATATAATCAGGGATGATGCCTGTCCGTTCAATCATTTGCTGCGCTTTGAGGGAGAGGGTATTGCCGGTCAGAACCAAAACGGTATCTATTCCGAACTTATTTCCGCCCAAAATATCTGTCCTGAGTGTGTCCCCTACCATCAAAATGTCGCGTTTTCGAATCTCCTGTTCTTGTCGGATGTGATTGTAGGCAAATGTGAACATCTGGGAGTCAGGCTTTCCGAACCGGATAAAGGTTTTTCCAACCAGTTTTTCCAGCATATCAGCGAGCCCCCCAACCGCAATGGCCACTTGATTTCGAGAAGTAGGATAAGTATAGTCAGAATTGGCGACAATGACAGGAATATTGCGTGCACGTAAGAGGTTGACAGCCTTGTTCAGGTCTGTTTCCCAGTTAAATCCTTCATCATCAAGCAAGACAAGTGCATTGATTGAGTCAGCATGATCAATGTCGAGGTCCCGAATCGAAACGGTCTTGAGTCCCGCATCTTCGACATAGTGTGCGGATCGACTTGTTCCCAGGTAAGCCACAGTGCCGTGATCAACTTTGTCTCGCAAAAATTCCCAGGCCATCATGCCAGAAGAGATCATTTTGTTGGCCGTGATTTCTGGAATGCCTCTTTGTTGGTAGCCATCGGCGAGCTGTTGTGGGCTTCGAGAAGCATCATTGGTCAGGATGTAAAAATCAATGTTGTGTTGTTGGAGAAAATGGATCGTGTTCTGAACCCCCGGAATGATTCCCTTGTGATTCTTTAACACCCCATAGGCATCAAAACAGACTACTTTGTACTGAAGAACAACGGAGGAAAAATCGTGTAATTGCATAGGAAAAATATGCTGAGACTAGGACAAAATACGCAACAATCGATCCGACTTGAATCGCTCCTCCATCTGAGGAAGATAGATTTCACATGCTTCCTGCTGCAATCTGGTCGCAAAAAAACTATGAAAGAAATACCGACCAAAATTAATTACATAATGTAGAATGAAAAAGCGATACACTTCTTTGAGGAATAGCACCTCCTGTTCCGATAGAGGATAGACTTCATGATAGGCTTTCATAAATAACAGGAATCGATCTTCGAGCATGGGATCGACCAGATAACTGAAAATGGTTTTATCGCCTATATCCGATACCACACGACTCATAAAATAAAAATCCATCATACGGGTGCCTACTCGGAACCAGTCATAATCCCACCTGCTGAAAAACAATCCTCGTTCAGAGACCGAGAAGTTGCCAATATTCCAATCCACAAAGACAGGGATTTTTGGAAATTGATCATAACCCAGCTCGCCCAGTTGTTCCAGAAACGAAATACAATGTGCCCGAATATTATCCCGATACTGATGATAGACAAATTTGCCTTCATCGGCATCCAGAAGGGCCAACAAATCAACTATATCACTTCGCAGGGTCTTGGAGGAGGGGGGGAGTTGATCAGAAATTGAGGCACAATTGCGATGAAAAAATGCCAATTCTTTGCCCAACTGTGTGATGTGATCTGGAAACAGGCGCTTTGGCAACTTCTTCCGAATCTGAATGGGCATATAAAAAACTACCCATACATCGATCTCTCCTTCTCTGTGGCGATAGGTGAAAACTTCTTTGTTCTTGACAAGGGATCGTGCCAAAAACTGGCGATAGGGAGATGGCAGTGCTTGCGCCAGAGACCGGATGATATGATGATCCTCCCGAAAGTGCTGATAAGTCCCAAAGTAAGAAACCTTCGCAATGATATTGTGTCGTTCTGAGATCTTGATTCGAAAGACATGATTGGTAGAAACCTTGGCACTGATGTCCGTCACTGAGAGGACCTCTTTGTTGGGATCAAAGGCTTTCCAGGCTTTGACCACAATAGAAGGAAAGTCGATCATTCGCATAGCAGAAAAATACAAGATGCAGGTTCAAGATCAAAGTGAAGCTGTATTTGTCAGGGAAAACAGCTTTTTGAAGGTCTGTGAAATCTGTACCTTCGAAGAAATCTTCCAAACATTCATGCTCGTTCTCCCACAACGCTTATTGGATCAGTCCTTCGTCGATGTCTTGTGGCAACAAGATGGCTGTTATTTGCTTAGGAAAATCATGAACAACAATTCGCACGACCGTCATGGATACCTGTCCAGCCATGCGTTTTCTGTCGTTGTGAGTGGAAAGCAGCAGGTCCAGAGTTATGAGGGAGCGCATATGGTCATTCATGCAGGAGAAATCGGATTTTTGCCGCGCGCCATGTATACGATCACTGATTTGGTGGCAGAGGAAAGGCATTTCGAAGCCATTCTGTTGTTTATCCCGGAAGCAAGAATGAAAGAATTCTTACCATCAGATGCTTCCACTGCCCTGAGTGAGGCTTTTGCAGAACACCTGTGGAAAGCGGCTGTCAATGAAACATTGCATGATATGCTCGACATGCCAGCCTCTCTGATCCCTCTACACTTTGTGGAACAACTCTTTCTTCTCAAAGGTGGGGCCCGATTGCGTCATTTGCTGCTTCATCGACAGGGCCAGCTCTCTTCCGATATGGGAGAATTCATGGAGTCTCATTTTGATAAGCCGCTTACCATTGCGGATTATGCTTATTTGACAGGACGCAGTTTGTCCACCTTCCACCGGGAATTCCAACAGCGATTTGACACAAGTCCCAGGCAGTGGATCAAGGAAAAACGGCTTGAAAAATCGCGACAATTGCTCTCTGAACATGGAGCAAGTGTTACAGATACGGTGTATGCAGTTGGCTATCAGCATATTTCCAACTTCATTAAGGCCTTCAAAGCCCGCTATCAGCTCACTCCCAAACAATATGTCCTTCAACAAAGAGGAAAATGATGACACAAATGGGATAGTTTTTCTGTGAGCCTGATGTGAACTTGCATCTGTTTCACTCAACAAATGGTCATAAAATAATGAAGGTAAGTTTTCTTGGACTAGGAATCATGGGAAGTCGAATGGCGGCTAATCTGGCTCAAAATAAGGTATCTCTGACTGTATACAATCGCTCCGCTGACAAAGCAGAGACATTTCGCTCGGCAGGTGCAGCTGTGGCAAGTTCTGTACAGCAAGCCGTAGCGGAGGCTGATGTTGTCTTCAGCATGTTATCTACTCCTGTAGTTGTCAAAGAATTGGCAACCGGAGAGCAGGGATTTCTCCAGCAGATGAAGCAGCAGGCGGTATGGATAGATTGTACTACTGTCAATCCGTCTTTTAGTAGGGAAATGGCACAACATGCCGCTGAAGCCAATATCCGATTTCTGGAAGCACCTGTGGCAGGGACAAAACCGCATGCAGAGAATGCAGAACTGGTATTTTTTGTTGGAGGTGCCGAAGCAGACCTCAAAGAAGTGGCCTCTCTATTGGATGTAATGGGAAGAAAAACGGTTTATGTAGGCGGCTCAGGCATGGGAAGTTCCCTCAAAATGTTGGTCAATGCCATGCTGGCACAGTCAATGGTGATGTTTTCTGAATCGGTAGTATTAGGGGAAAAAATGGGATTGGATCGAAGCTTTTTACTGAATTTTCTTCCCAATCTGGTTGTAGCAGCACCCTTTACCAAAGCCAAAGCCGAGATGATCAAAACAGCAGACTATGAGGTGCAATTTCCACTCGAATGGATGCACAAAGATTTGCAATTGGTTGCTCAAACAGCCTACGAGCTCCAACAGCCACTTTTTCTGGCCAATGTGACAAAAGAATTGTTTGCCAAAGCTATACAGGAAGGCATGGGCAGGGAAGATTTTGCAGCCATTCACAAGTTGATCCAATGAGCTGACCCTCACACATACATCAGGCTACACCCACGCATCTCAGCCATATCCAGTCGGCCCAACACTTCAAAACTGCCATCTGCATACATTCGTCCCAGATCATCTGTCGCAATGAACGCACAGCTGTGGACATTGGCAAGATCGACCAGATGTATGCGTCCTGCCACCCCAACAGGCTGGATGAGTCGATTGAGATGGATATCCGAGATATACACCCGAAGTGTTGGTGCTGGAAGAAAGCGTCCATGCGCGCCCGTATAGGCTTGACTCATCAATTCAGTCATGCCATATTCAGAATAGATCTGCGGAACGGCAAAACTGACTTTGAGGCGCGTATGCAATTCTTCTCTGACAATTTCTTCCTTTCTCCCTTTCATGCCCCCCGTCTCTATCACCAGACTATCCCCTGGAAGGGGGAAGGCTTGTTCTTCTGCAAAATCCAGCAAGGCAAAGGCTACCCCTATCAGCAGAATTCGCTCTCCAGCTTCCATCGCTTCATGGAGCTGCTGTCGAAGGGCGTCGAAATTGTGGAGAAAAAAACCGCTTCCCGGCAAACCAAATGTCTCTATCCAGGTTTTGACCATATGGACCAGCGAAGAATTGCCTCGCTCAAGATAAGACGGCAACAACGCCAAAATCCGATAGGGCTGCCTATGATAGAAGGTATCAAATCCCTTAAGGGTGGTTTGTTCATACAGTTCGAGATCTCGAACCAGATGTCTCGATGGCTGCTGAGTTGTGGTCCCACTGCTTTCAAAGATGGTTTGTGCCTCCCATTCTCCGGTTTTCAAGGCTTTGTGTTTGAAAAATTCTATCGGAATAGATTGAGGCAAATCACTTCCAATCGTTTCGCAAAACTGTCGGATAATTGGATTGTATTGAGATTGGTAGGCCCACAGGATTTCCTCTTTTTTCGAAAAGGAATCCTCCCCTTCCAACAAGTAGGCCGCCAACTCAGGAGCATGTTCTGGAGAGAATGCAAACATATTTTTTCAAAAAAAAAGAAAAAGCCTCAGAGAGCAGAATCCTTCCTTGGGTACAAAGCAAATACATACTAACTTTCCGATCAAGATTCACATCTATTGATTTATCTCTAATGTCAGAAACCCACGAATTTGCACATATTCAGACCCTCGGCCAACTCAAAGCCTCCGGTTATTCCTCTAAATCAGTCAAAGAAGAACTACGCCAAAACCTGATCCGCATGATGCGATTGGGAAAAACTGTCTTCCCCGGTGTGATCGGGTATGAAGAAACGGTTATTCCTGATCTTGAGCGAGCCATCCTTTCCAGACACAACATCATTTTGCTCGGTCTGAGAGGGCAAGCCAAGACCCGAATTGCACGACAGATGACAGCTTTGCTGGATGAGTACGTTCCCGTCGTAGAAGGCTCGGATCTCAATGATGATCCGCTGGCCCCTTTGTCGCGATATGCGAGAGATCTGATTGCAGAAAAGGGAGACGAAACACCTGTGAGCTGGCTTCATCGTTCAGCGAGGTATGTGGAAAAACTGGCCACGCCTGATGTAACGGTTGCCGACCTGATTGGGGATGTCGATCCGATCAAGGCAGCCACCCTCAAACTTCCCTTTTCTGATGAGCGTGTGATTCACTTTGGCTTGATCCCACGCTCTCACCGAAGTGTGTTTGTGATCAATGAATTGCCTGATCTTCAGCCACGAATTCAGGTAGCTTTGTTCAATATCCTTCAGGAAGGAGACATTCAGATTCGGGGCTTTCAACTTCGCCTTCCGTTGGATGTTCAATTTGTTTTCACTGCCAATCCGGAAGACTATACCAATCGAGGAAGCATTGTTACTCCCCTCAAGGATCGGATCGAAAGCCAGATCCTGACCCATTATCCCAAATCATTGGAGCTGTCAATGGAGATTACCCAACAGGAAGCACGAATCCCCAAGGATCAGCGAGAACGGGTAGAAGTTGATCCTGTCATTGCAGAGTTGGTGGAACATATCGCAATTGAGGCGAGAGAAAGTGAGTTTGTTGATGAAAAAAGTGGCGTCTCAGCCCGATTAACCATTTCTGCTTTCGAAAATCTCAATTCTACTGTGGAGCGCAGAATTATTCTGAACAAAGAGGAGAGTGGGGCCGCGCGGCTGGGAGATTTGGTTGGGGTGATTCCAGCCATCACGGGGAAAATTGAGCTGGTATATGAAGGAGAGCAGGAAGGACCAGCCATTGTTGCCCAAAAACTCATCAGCAAATCCATCCGCAAGACTTTTTCTGATTATTTCCCAAATCCTGAAAAACTCAAACGCAACGCCCCTGAGAATCCATATAAAGAGATCACCCGATGGTTTGGGAAGGGGGAAAGTCTGGATCTTCTGTCCGATTTGTCTGACAAGGACTATCGATCTATGCTGAACTCCGTTCCTGGCTTGAAAGATCTGGTCAAGCATTTTCATCCCAAGATCTCGGATCGACAGCGATATATGCTCATGGAGTTTGTTCTGCATGGCCTTGCGGAGTTTTCCTTGCTTGGAAAAAGCTCGCTTGAATCCGGGACACAATTCAAGGATTTGCTGAGTGGAATGCTCAATATTCCTGAGGATGATGATGATGATTACGGAGGATTTTATGATCGGGGATGACAAATGGAATGCGATTCATTTTCCCCATCCCATTATACCATTCATTAACTCGTCAAAACATGAAACGACTCTTACGGCAGTATATGCTCCTTTTTGTAGGAGCAGGCCTGGGCTTTGCCTTTTTTTACTTATTGTCTCAGACCCCTCTTCAGGCTCAGCCCGAGGATTTGTCTGCTTCCCGATCCTATACAGTCGTTTCCAAAGAGTTTTGGGAAGCTAAGCAGGAAGAGAGTCTGGTGGAGTTCAGTGGGCAGGTGGATGAAAAACTTCGTGAAGGATGGAGGTGTCTGGGCGCACCTGTTCTCTTGGCACGAGGGGCAAATATTGGTCCCACAACCATCATGCAAGCCATGATCAAGGAATAGGTTATTGAGGCTCTTGCCGGATCAACTCTGGAATATCTGCCCCAGGCAAGCCTTCGAGAGCGATATTCGCTTTTGCCAATTCAAAGGCAAATGGAATATCTTCTCCTGCACCCAGCGCATCGTAGAAGCTGGAGGCAAAGGTGATGGCGGTCTTGTCTGGCACTTCCGTATTCATGCCCACGACATAAGGGACATGCTGAATGATGGCATCTGCCTGTAACTTGGAGTGACAAGCATTGAGCAATACGCAGTGTATTTTGCCCTCAAACAATTTGAACAGCCCTGCCAGGGCTTCAGCAGAGACAACTTGCGTCTTTCCTTGATCGTCTTCGAGGGCGATTCCGCCACTAAGTTGTTTGTTTTCCAGAGCTGAAAAATCAAGACTTCGACTTCCAGGTGCTGAGGCAGGTGCGTCCAGTTCGAGTCCATGACCCGAAAAGTGCACAATGGTAGGCCGATATTGAAGCATAGCCCGACTCAAGTCCTGCGCCCGAACTGCGAATCGTTCTTCCAGGTCGAATTTGTCTCTATGTGTAGACAATTGGATACTTTCGCGAATTTCTCGGAGTTCTACCCCCAGACGAAGCCTGCCTGTGTCTTCAGGATTCGCTGCCAGAAAGAGGATTTTGATCATCGATTCTGGCAAAGCTGCTTTCTCGGGCGCTTCGCCCAATCGTTCTATGAGTTCGATTCCCTGATTACTCAATTTTGCCAAGGCAAGGGATTCTTCAGAAGAACTAAGCAACCCCCTTAGGCTTTTCCGTTGAATAGATTTGTTTTCCTTGATCCAACTATGAATATCTTTTTCCAGACTTTCTGATTGTGAGGGAGCAATTTCTGCTAATCTTTTCATCAGATCTTTGGCGCTCGTTTTCCTGGAAAGCTCTTTGAGTTCCTTTTTCAGTTCATCCATAAATCAGGTCTGTGACTTGCTGTAGTGGAAAGAAGCAAGGTACAGGAAAATGAAAGATTTGACAAGTTGAACAAGCAGCGTGTATTGACATTCTTCAGCCTATACTTTGGTCAACAAACCATCCACAACTGTCAGAAAATCATCGTGTTCTCTGATCCAGGCAGTCTGAAATCCCAAGGCTTCCGCGGCATCGATATTGTTCTTCGAATCATCCAGGAAGAGGGTCTCTTCAGCCTTCCATCCTAGCGTTTCCAATGCTTGAAGATAGATTTCTTTTCCGGGTTTTCGCAGCCCCATCTCAAAGGAGTAGCAGAGATGATCCATGAGGGAGAACATAGGCTCGCATTCATCGGCATAATGATCCCTGTGATAGCGGCTGGTGTTGCTCAGGAGTGCCAATCGATAGTGAGGGGACAATTTTTGTAAGGCTTCGATCCGTCCCGGCAATACGCCTATCAAAAGGGAAGTCCAGATACTTTTGATGTCTTCAATGCTCCCTTCCAACTGATAGGTCTGCTTGAGGCCTGTCGCAAATTCATCGATTTCGATTTGGCCACAGTCGAGTTGAGAGAAGTAATCGTGTTGGGTTTTTTTGTTGAAAATGACGGGAGGAGCGCCCGCTTTGCGCATATCATTGTATTGGCGTACGGTCGTCTCAATATCGATCTCATAAAGGACGCCTCCAAGATCGATGAGCAGGTTGGCAATGGGGAGTGTTGACATGCGACAAAGATATCAAAAATGAAGCAGGAGGCGGTGACTATGATAGATTTTCACTAAGTTTCATTGTTTTGCTCTCTTACATGACTAACTCATGATTGTATGCTCCGTTTTCTTTATTTTTTTGCCTTTATGCCATTTCTCTTATTGAGTTGTGCCGCGCCTGAAGCATCCACTGAAGAACCATCTGGTCCCAATACGGAAGAAAGTAAGGTGCCAGCCTATGAATTGCCGCCGCTCTTGCAAACACCAGCTGGAACGTCCATTGAGACAGAAGAAGACTGGGCCGCATCACGGAAGCGGATTTTGCAACTCTTCCGGGATGAGGTTTATGGCCATGTGCCTGGAACAGCAGATAGTGTGTCCCTGGAAACCTCAGAAGAGGATGCTACAGCTCTTGGGGGAACAGCGATTCGGAAGCAGTGGAAGCTCACTGTTTGGAAGCAGGGAAACCAACACTCGATGGATGTGCTTCTCTACTTGCCCAATTCTTCATCAGATCCGGTCCCGCTCTTTTTGGGGATGAACTTTTATGGAAATCATACGGTGCATGAAGATCCGGCTATCTGGATGACAGGAAGTTGGGTCAGGAATAATGAAGAATTCGGAATTGAGGAAAACAAGGCAACCGAAGCTTCCCGTGGAGTACATGCGTCTCGTTGGGCTATTGAACAAATCATCCAAAGAGGATATGGTGTGGCTACGATATATTATGGAGATGTTGTGCCAGATGTGGCAGATTGTTTCGGTCAGGGCATATTCCCGCTCTTCTATCGGGAAGGGCAGCAACCGACAGCCACAGAATGGGGAGCCATCGCTGCCTGGGCCTGGTCGTTGAGTCGGATCCTGGATGTACTGGAAGATGATCCCGCGATCGACTCTGATCGGGTGGCTGTTCTTGGACATTCTCGCCTGGGCAAGACTGCATTATGGGCAGGAGCAGAAGATTCTCGATTTGCGATGGTCATCTCCAATAACTCCGGTTGTGGGGGAGCAGCCTTATCTCGCAGAGAATTTGGCGAAACAGTCAAAGCGATCAATGATCGCTTTCCACATTGGTTCAACGATCGTTTCCCTGCATACAATGATCGGGTAGGAGATCTGCCGCTTGACCAGCACATGTTGATCAGCCTGATGGCGCCCCGACCTGTATATGTCGCCAGTGCATCTGAGGATCTATGGGCCGATCCCAAAGGAGAATTTTTGTCTGCCTCTTTGGCCTCTCCTGTATATGCTCTTTTCGGAAAAGAAGGATTGAGCCAATCTGACATGCCTTCCCCTGATCAGCCGATCAACAGTGGACATATCGGCTATCATCTAAGGACAGGCAAGCACGACTTGACAGCCTATGACTGGCAACAGTATATGGACTTTGCTGATCAATGGATGCGATGACTCATTCTTCCATCACTGAGACGCAAGGTTTGGCACCAGTCAGCCCATATTGTCGCCCATTTCGGACAACATAATTGGCGCGTATTTGTCCGTCTTCTTCCCACATTTTTTGACTGCCGGATTCCTGGCCGAACTCATAATGGAACTCCTTGTACAATTTTCCGGACGCATACCATTCGATCGCCGCTCCATGGTGCTCACCCTTCACAAAATGAAATTCAAACTTTTTTTGTCCATCTGGCCACCATCCCAGATGGACATCTGTTTTTTTCCCATGTTCGTATTTGCGCTCAAATTCAGGAGTCCCATCCGGGTACCAAGCCAGACTTGTTCCATGCTTCCGCCCTTGAAAATAAGGATGCTTGGACTTTTGTTGTCCAGAGATATAGGTCTGGAACAGATATCCAGAGAAAGGCTCTCCATTTCTCAGCATAAGGGGACCTTCGCGTGTGAGAGAAGAGTCTGGAAAAAAGACATGAATCTCAGGGATCTCAATCCTGCTAGCAGACGGCAACTGCTGAGTCTGTGTCTGATCCTCTGGGGTGGAACAGGCCAGACAGCAGACAAAACATATCGACATCCACAAATCATAACGCATCATACTTAAAGATGCGATTCATTTTGGAAACTTGCGAGTAGAAGAATAGAAATGCACAACAAAGATTCATATCCTCCAGGGAGGATTCAGTCGATTCTCTCCTGCCCAATAGAGAATCAAATGATTGTTGTCGGGATCTGTCAAGTGGGCCTCCCGCCATAACCATCGTTGATCTTCTGGCCCGGAAAGAAAGTCGATTCCTTGCTGCTGCAAGTGTGCAACTTTGCTGTCGAGATCCTGACATTCGAAGTAGATATGCACCCCATCTCCCTGCGCCAAGTGTTCTGTATATTGTAGGGAAAAACTACTCCCCCCATCGGGACACATAAATCGAGCATATCTGGGACGAGAATCCACAATGAGCTGGAGTCCGAGGGTTTCATAAAACGAAATGGAGCGTTCTAGATCTTGAGATGGAATGGTGATTTGATTCAGGTTCATAGCCGAGAAGGATGGGTTTTTGTGTCTGATAGTAGAAAATTGCTGAGAAATTTCCTATCCTGCCACTATAAACTCATTACTCACTACTACTTTCATGTCTCTTTCTCTCCTTGCTTTTCTAGCATTCTTTCCCATCCTCCTGGCCGGGATTCTGTTGATTGGATTCCGCATGGCAGCGCGAATGGCTATGCCAATTGTCTATTTGGTCGCGGTAGGCATTGCCTTCTTTGTCTGGAACATGCCGACTGCCGAAATCGCTGCAGCCAGTATACAGGGATTGTTTATCACTTTTGATATTCTCATCATCATCTTTGGGGCAATTTTGTTGCTCAATATGCTGAAGCATTCGGGAGCTGTCGGCGTCATTCGGCAAGGATTCTCTTCGGTGAGTCCGGATAGGCGTGTTCAAGTCGTAATTATTGCATGGCTATTTGGTTCCTTTTTGGAAGGAGCTGCAGGTTTTGGGACGCCCGCAGCCATTGTCGCACCTCTACTGGTAGCCCTGGGATTTCCGGCATTGACATCCGTGATGTTGGGCTTGATGGTGCAAAGTACAGCTGTGACATTTGGAGCTGTGGGCACGCCAATCCTCGTAGGAGTTACAGGCGGCTTACAAAGTCCTGAGTTAGAAACGCAACTGGCAAGTGCCGGGAGTAGTTTTCCAGCGTATTTGCAAGTGATTACCTCCAATGTTGCAGTGATGCATGCCATAGTAGGAACCCTGATGCCCCTCTTTATGGTGTGTATGATGACACGATTCTTTGGAGCCAATCGCTCCTGGAAAGAGGGCTTGGCCATTTGGCCATTTGCCTTGTTTGGAGGACTGGCATTCACAATTCCTTATATGCTTACAGGTATTTTTCTTGGACCAGAATTTCCTTCATTATTGGGTTCATTGATCGGATTGGGAATTGTGACGGTCGCAGCCCAAAAAGGGTTTCTTACGCCTAAGGAACAGTGGGATTTCCCTCCACGCGATGGTTGGTTGAGCGATTGGGTCGGGCAAATCGAGATCAAACTGGAAGATCATACATCTCAACACAAACTGTCCTTATTCAAAGCATGGCTCCCATATTTGTTATTGGCAGTCTTTTTGGTTCTTAGTCGTTTGCCTGACCTACCCTTCAAGTCCTGGATGACTAGTGTATCCATCAGCTGGCCGCAGATTCTGGATACACAAATTTCTGCTTCCAGTACTCCGCTCTATTTACCGGGAGCCTTATTGGTTCTCGTTTGTATCATTACCTACTGGCTGCACAAGATGACATTTGCCTCTGCCAAGGCTGCCTTGGGCGAATCTGCCCGCATGTTGTTGGGAGCTGGCTTTGTCCTGGTTTTTACCGTTCCAATGGTTCGGGTTTTTATCAATTCCGGTATCAATCCAGCTGGACTTGACAGCATGCCAATCGCTATGGCAGAATGGGTGCGCCAAACGGTTGGCGGCATCTATCCGTTATTTTCCCCAACGATTGGGGCCTTGGGTGCCTTTATCGCAGGAAGCAATACAGTGAGTAATCTGATGTTTAGCCTGTTTCAGTTTGGGGTTGCGAAGGGCTTGATGTTGCCGGGATCCATCATGGTCGGCTTGCAAGCGGTTGGAGCTGCGGCGGGCAATATGATTGCCATTCACAATGTAGTGGCCGCAGCAGCGACAGTGGGGATGTTGGGACAGGAAGGCAATATCCTTCGAAAGACGATTTTGCCAACAATATATTATGTGCTGGCCGTGGGAATATTGGGCTTGATCGCAATTTATGGATTAGGCATTACGGATGTGTTGATGTAGCCTTTGAAGACAAGCCTTTCAACAAGGCGCGGGTCTCCTTGTACAAGAGTGGAGCTGTCTCAGGTCCAATAGAATTCACTTCTCCATAATGAGCGTGTTCTGATTCATAGAGATAAGGAGGATCTGCATCCCACTCACTTTTTGGAATGATGTAGCCAATCATATCATTGGCCATTCCAATCACACATTTGTAGGTTCCTGGCATAAACTGCTCCAGGGGTGGGACCTCAACCGGATCAATCTCAAAATCCTGTCCTATTGGGGCCTCAATTCCCCCATACAACAATTCAGGATAAATTTCTCCCGGCATCTGAAGACAACTGATCGGACCGATCTGCCAAACGGCCAGTTCCGAACGCATCTGCATCCATTTTGGCATCCCTCGTTCAAATATCCCCAGGGTGGCTGCTAGTCGAAAAAGGTGGTTGTCAAGTGGTAGGAGGAGACTTGTTGCATACAGGGAAATTCCGCCTTTGTCAATGGTCTCCGCACTGCTATCCCGCAAGGCTGCCAGCGTCAGGAGGGCAAGCTGTTTGCCTTGTGCCTCTGCTTTGTCAAAGGAGGGTTCCAGGTAGGTGGTGTCGCGGAACGGATCAGGGATGGGGGTTGTGGGATGGGTGGTCATGAGCCCTCCAATGGCTCCGTTGATGTAAAGGGATATACCTCCTACTCCTGCAACAACTAGAGAATCCCCATCATAGACACCTTGCTCTACGCCTTGACGGAAGGCATGTGGAAAATCCGAGCTGATTAGTAGATTGTCACTCCAAAGTGTCTCCGGATGATCGGCCCAAAAAAGGAGGGTGCCCAGGGTCTGTCCGTTTGGCTGCCCGATCGCTTGAATGATCCGCAAACCAGGATCAAATACCTTGGGATCTCTGGTATCTGTTAGGAGGGCTTCGGCACCTGAGAGGTCTTGGGCGATCCGTAGGTTCGCAGGTTCAAGGGCTTCAACAGCTTGCTCTACTGCCCTGGCCGTTTGGCTGACTACGAGCTCCATGTATGCAGGATCTACCCCACTGGACAAATAGCCTTTCCCCCATAGCCCAATCAGATCTGGTGCCTGATGAACATGGGTGCTGGTGATGGTGACATAGGTGAGTCCCGCAGATTCGGAGATTCGCTGACGGACTCTGACCACATCATCATGGCCGAAGCCGATGGCATCTATCACGACAATGGCCATTCTGGTGAGTCCATCATCAAAGACAACTGCCCTTGCCCAAAGGGAATCGTGGACTCCCAGGGCGGCTCTTCTTTGTCCAAAGCCCGCAATCCACTGGGTGTCAAATTTTCCATTTCCATTGCGATCATCAAAAATATCCCCATCATCTGGTTGGAAGGTAGCATCCTGATTCACATCTGTCCAGGAATCGGGAATAGAAGGAGTAATGGAGGTTTTTGCGAAACCAGCCTGTAATACAACAGCCTGCTCTGGTTCCTGAATATGCAGATCAATCTGGTAGTTGGGAAAGCGGTCCCTCAACTGGACCCATGCCCAGACAGCCGAGATCCCGAGAATCAGGAGAATAAAAAGTAGCAGGAATCCTAACAATCGTTTCATTTGATGGAATTTGAAGAGGAAATTAGCGAAAATTGTCTGCTTAAGTCAGCTATAGCCTGTTGTTTTTTGAAAGCTTGTTTGGAGGGCAGTGGAAGGAGTCGGACAATTTTTCATTTTCACGCACAATGAAGCGAGGGATTGCTATATTTACCCAATAGACTAACCCTCTACTTTCATGGAAAAAATAAAACTTGAACTGACCATAGACGAAGCAAATGTGATTCTGGAAGCTTTGGGATCTATGCCATTTGTAAAGGTGTATGAATTGATTGGAAAAATTCAATCTCAGGCAAGCGAACAACTCAATCCTGAAGCATCAGGAGCTGTCTCCATCAGTCCGCCAAAAGAATGAAGCACCTATTTTATTGGGCCATTCTGGCCTTGCTATGTGGGTGTAGTGATTCTGGGATATCAGGACTTGAGGTGGCAGATAAAGGAGATATTCCGCCAACTTTCTCATATCGGGGGGAGTTTGTGGAGGGGAGATCGTGGGTGGATCAACAGGGACAGAATCTATTGTTGTTGACCCGATCTGAGTTCTCTCATCAGGATACTGCCCTGTCTGTGGCCTTATTCGCTTATCATTTGGTGGTCGAACAGGATACGGGACGATTGTTGCGGATGGATCGGGTGACAGAAAGGAAATGCAAGCTCAAAAATCGCGCAAGTTTCTCTCCGGATATTTTCCTGACAGATGTGGACAAGAATGGGATGGGAGAGGTAGTATTTGCCTTTCTGAGGGGATGTTCAACTCAGGAGGAACCTTTGACGATCCGAATGGTCATGTTCGAAGATGGAGAGATCTTTGTAATCCGTGGCTCGACCAGACTTGCTACGGGGGAGGGAGGCAAAAAGAGAGTCGAATATAGTTTTTTCTTTGGGCCACCGGAGTTTCTCAGGTACGCAAATCAGGTGTGGCGTGCATATGTTCGGCCGAAAGACGTTTCAACCTGACAACTGAAGCGAGGGAATAAAAGAAGAGAAAGCCTATAGGAAGTTGAGTAAGTGCCTGCTGTGGATAATTGGCCAGGACTAATGCAAAAATAACTCCCAAAAATGCGAGTAGCCAGGCTCTAAGGTTGGGATCTTTCATTCTGAAAAAAGCCCGAACTCCTACCGCAAGTGCTGCGAACATCATCAACAAATAGATGGCCAGACCGACCGATCCCATCTCAACGGCGATTCTGACATATCCACTATCCGGCGGAAACATAGACAGCAAGGTATGGGGAGCAAACTGTTCTCCCCAGTTTCCAGTACTTCCTACTCCTCCTCCGATTGGATGGTCCATGATGTAGGGTTGGACATAGTCCTGATTTTCCATTCTTACCTGAAAGCTGGCAGCTTCCTGGGGCCGAAATGCACTTTTCATTCGCTCGATACTGGCATTTTCAATCGGTAAGACCCATAGCAATAGACTCGCCACCACGCCCATGAGCAAACCAGATATCCACAAACGTTTGCTCAGGTGCAGAAGCATCAGAAATCCAAAGCCTGCTGGTAGGATTAGAAAAGCCGTACGGGTCCCAGAATAGAGCATCCCCAGCAACATAAGGATCGCACAGCATCCCAGGATAATCCTGATTGCAAGACTCAGTTTGGCTTCAATGATCAAAATGAGGCAAAACAAGCTGGTTATCCCCATCAATATACCAAAAGAGGCTGGCCCCGAAAAGAATGAAAATTTTCTCAAACGATCTGCGGTATACACAGACTCAAAATGGTCATAGTCCTCCAGGAGCCAATTCCACTCAAACTCTGTGAATGCCGCCCATTCCTGCACCAATCCATAAATGGCACCAAGAGTGGCCATCACAATCCAGATACCGGCCATCCATTGAATATGTTCCAGCTTTCTGAATCCGTATAAGGCAGCAAAGAACAATAGGGTGTACTCCGCGATATCCCGGACTGCATATGCCCAGGCTTCTGCTGATGGCCCCCACGGATTGAGCAACTCCAGGAAACAAAAGGTAATCCACAGGAGAATCATGAAGGCAATAGGCTCAAAATAATAAATTCGATGAATGGCCTGAGATCGCTTGACCAGGATGCCAAATAACAACAACCATATCGCCATATCGATGAAGTATCCCATTGGGAGATCGACACGCATACGATCGAACAGTGGATGGATAAAGCTGAAAATCAACAATATCCCCAGGCCGAATCGAGTATGAAAGACCGCCCCAATCAAACAGGGGATGAGCACCACGGCTACGATTAAGCGGGAGGCAGCGATCCAGCCGTGATGACCGATCAGCCATGAGACTGCATAGGCCATCACAAGAAAAATGAGATAGCCAATAGGAGAATGAAGTTTCTGCAGGACAAATTCATCTTTCACCCAGGCCCTGAAGATTTGCCAAGGCTTGCGGCGTAGAGGGCTAGGAGATTTTTCCAGTTGGAAAAGGAAAGATGACATAAGCAGCAAAAGTAAAACCGCTAGAAGAAAACAATTTTAACAAAAAAACCTAGACAAATAAGTAGACAAATGGCAAGGATGATTTTCTCATGAAATTGTTCTCTTGTACTTAACATCTGTTTTTTAGGGCGTGAATAGAGTCTCTTCATAAAAACGCAATAGCTTTGGTTAGGGAACGGGAAAAAATATCTTATGGGTAGTATCGCAGACATAATGCCAAAAATTGTTGGGAGATGAAAAGGATTGGGGATAAATTGGCGATTCTTCTGCGTGAATGGTCACATTTATGAGCGAGTATCAGGAAAGAATTCCGCCTACCTTCTGATACATCAACTTGAAGCCACTTCCATATACCTTGCGTGCATACCACAGAATATTCTGGGGTTTGGCTTGAATTTCCCGATACAGAATGACCTGATGTGCAATGAAGATGAGGAAATAAGTGATCAGGGTTCCGTAGGCAGCTCCCATTGTGCCAAATTGGGGAATGAACCAGGAATTGAACAAAATATTCAGGCCGATGCTGATCAGAATGAGATATAGATTCAATTGGGATTTGCCGAGGGTGTCCAGAATGGTTCCGAATTGGCGGGCAAACGGCAAAAACAGCCCGAATAATAAGGTGATTTGAAGAAGAGGAACTGCATCCACATATTGCTCACCAGCTACAAATCGAAGGACAAATTCTGGAAACAGGAAAATGAACAATAGGCCTGGAACTATCATGGCCAACAAAATGCCAACAGATTTTTCATATATCCGTTTGACAGGTGCTTTTCCGGTTTTGTGAAATTTCCGGGTGCTTTGAGGGAACACAATGTCTGCCATGGATTGTGTCGGTACCTCGACCAGATTGGTGATTCGCACCGTAGTGCTATAGGTTGCCACAGCCGCGGGGGAGACCAGGGCCCCCAACATCAATTGATCAATACTTTTGACCACCCAAATGCCGATTCTGGTTCCCGCAATAAATTTGCCAGACCCAAACAAACGCATGACCCATTTCTTTTCTGGATAAGAGGAAAAACGGGCGTATTTCCATCCTGTAAGAACTGCCACAATCACCCCCAGAAGTACAGACCAAAGTTGCCAATAAGCAAGAGAGACCAACTCAAATTGTCCGTCTGGCATCAGCGCAATGACAATGACATATCCAAAAAAGAATCCTTGCCTGAAAAGGTGTGTAAGGAAGGTTCCTCTGAATTGAAGATGGGCTTGTTGCAAAAAGGTAAATTGATTCAACAGAATCATGAGCATCCAACTTCCGATATACACTTGCAACATCTCTCCCAAGGCTGGCAAATCCCACATGCGAGGATGTACCCAGGAATATCCCCAAATCAACATTGCAATCCCGAATGACAGCAAAGTGTTGAGTGTCAGGGAGGAAGTTAGGATTTTTGCCTGAGTCTTGTGATCCTCTGTTGCTGAAAACAGTCGGATGAGCGGCTTGCGAATCAGTCCGATTTGTCCTTCTTCAAGGAAGGTGGTGATGATCAGAAATAAGGTCCAAATTCCAAAATCCTCTTTTGAAAGCCCCCGTATTAGCAAGTAAAAGGCACCAAATCGAAAGATCTGAATAGAAACGCGTTCCATCAGGGTGAATAGGCCAGACTTAAGCCAATATGGATTTTTTGAGAATTTCATTCGGTGCTCCTCTGGAGCAATATCATGATTGTTTTTATTATTAACCGTATATCATTCCAAAAACTTGCGTCATCAACATAATCTATGTCCATCTGATGACGATCAGCCTCAGATAAATGCTTTTTTCTACGTCTGGCGATTTGCCACAGGCCAGTAACGCCGGCTGGCGCGAGAAATCTTTTTGACCATTGATCGGTTGTCAATTGCTCCGCCTCTGAGAGAGGCAGAGGACGATTGCCAACCAGAGACATATCGCCCCGCAGAATATTGATCAGTTGTGGCAATTCATCCAAATTGTATTTCCTCAGCCATTTTCCCAGTGAAGTTCTGACTGTTTGACCATCTGACAACATGCGATCTGCTGTCATTGTTTGAAACTTGTATAGAGAAAATACGTGATAGCCTGTTCCTGCACATTTGGTGATATGAAGCACTGGACCGCCGGTTCGGACTTTGATCAAGAGAGCAATCAGCAACATCAATGGACTGAGCATCAACAAGCCTATCAGCGCGACCCAGACATCCAACATTCGCTTGGGCTCTGAGGGCGAAAAGTCGTTGAAAGCCGGAGGAGGAAGAGTCGGGGATCTCAGCGAGCTGTGATACGTCTTGAGAAAGCGGATGCGCGTCTCAAGCCTGCTCCGGTCCAATGGATAAGCATATAGATCATCCATTCCATAGCCCAACACTTGCTTGCTGCTTGCTGGATCTATCTGGGAGGAGACCGCCAAAAATGGAATACTGGAGAGATGAGGCATACGACGGATTCTATCAAAAAGCTCAAAAGCAGTCCCATCTGGGAGGGTTAGATCGCAAATGATTGCCTCTGGCAGAGATTCTTTCTGTATATCTGCAAGTTGTTCAAGCCAATAGTGTGCCCGAAATGCCGTCTTCGCTACAATCAATTCTCTGTCTATGACAAATTGCTCTGTCAGCGACTGATAAGCGAGCTGACCAATGTAGATAATTTGTCGGACAGGTGCCTCCGCAGGGGGGGCAGTAACCCAGGCATAATGGGCTTGTTTTCGCAAAGGTGTAGGTTCAGGAGGAGTCAGTGAGCTGGGAAACCTCTTGGGAATCAATGTTGTCATAGAGCAATAAACAGAGCCTGACGGCTAACAAAGATTGACGGTAAATAATAAAGGTAGCGCTCACTTCACCGATTCGATTCGGTGATTC
The DNA here is from genome assembly GCA_039029315.1 of Bacteroidota bacterium. GTDB lineage: Bacteria > Bacteroidota > Bacteroidia > J057 > J057 > JBCCCJ01. The sequence goes on from JBCCGK010000015.1 coordinate 84,389, forward strand.
GTTAGGAGTTGATGAATGGTTGTATGAATGACCTCCGGGTTAAATGGTTTGAGTAAGTATGCATCAGCACCGGCGTCCAAACAACTTTGCTGGACGCTCGGATTTTCATATCCAGAAAGGATAATCAGGGGTATGTGGCGGAAGACGCCACTCGCACGGACCTGTTTCAATAAATCAAATCCATTCAGTCGTGGCATTTCGAGGTCAATGATCATCAAGTCCGGGATGTTTCCAGCTGATAACCATGCCATTGCGTCCAATCCATCTTCTCTGACCATGACGCGATAGCTCTTCTGCAGGAGGAACTCCAGCAGCATGCGTATGTTGTCATCATCATCTACAACCAGAATGAATGGCTTCATGTATGTTTTGACTATTTTTTTCGGTTTGTTTGTCTATCATCAAGATAAACTGAAAATAGATACAAGAGGCAATTTTTGCCGCGAACCAGAAAAAATAGAATGCGACCGGTAATTTTCTGAATGTAAATAGTTTATACCAAAAACGAAATGTTCGCTTTTTGCCAAACAAAGCCTATGGCAGCTTTTGCCAACTTTTTTCGTTCTTAGGAGGATACCTTACCCAATATCAATACAAAGAACTCTGAACATGCGTTTTCGAATCCATTGGATATATTTTCCGCTTCTCTGTCTCCTCGCTTGCCGGCCGGATCCTTGTGAACGTCGGATATGTGAGAACGATGGCATCTGTATTGATGGGACATGCCAGTGTCCGGAAGGCTTTATCGGACCTGAGTGCAACATCGAACTTGATCCCTGCAAGATCAAACAATGTGTAAGCAATCAGACCCAGGAATGTCAGGTCAATAATCAGAAGGAAGCTGTCTGTGTATGCAAGGATGGATTCGAAGGAGATCTATGTCAGGATTTATGGACGAATAAATTCAAAGGGAATTACGATTGCACAGAAGCGTGCAATGGCGAAAGCTTACTGTTTCCTGTAACGATAGAAGAAGGGCCTGAATTTAAGCGGATTACCATTGTGAATTTTCACAACCAATTCAATGACTCACTCATGCTGGAGTCAAAAGTAGTCGTGGATCTGATCAATCCGACTGTTCTGGAAATCAAGGATCAATTTATGATCTTCGGACTGGTAGAAGGAGCTGGTCATTTGCAAAGTGAGGATCTGATCGTCATGAATTATTCGATCACCACCGATATCGACACCTTGAGTTGTCATGCCTCTTTTCAACGCAAGTGAGAAAATTATCAAATCATAACCTTTGGAATTTGGGATAGATCGACCTCCTCTGTTAATTTGAGGAACACCAATCCATAATTTCAATGAACTATGTGTCGACTCTACTGCGTATTTTTTACTCTATTTGTACTCATTTGGTGTTGGTATCCTCTTTCAGGACAGACTTTATTTGATGAAGAATCCCCACTTATCCTGACATTGGAGACTGACATAGAAGCCTTACAGGCTGATCGTTTAGGCTCTCCCAAATATCATTCGGCTACTCTCCGCTATATGCATGGAGAGCACAAGGTAATACAGGAGATTAATATCCGGGCGCGAGGGCGATTTCGTCGAGATCCCTACGTCTGCGAGTTCCCGCCTCTGCATTACAAATTTCCCAAAGACGAGGCTCTCCCTGCTCCATTTCAAAAACAAAAAAAGCTGAAAGTGGTGACCCATTGTAGGGAAGATGAATTTATCTACCGGGAATATTATCTGTATAAAATCTACAACCTCCTGACCGAGAAGAGTTTTCGTGTGAGGTTGGCAGAAATCACCTATGTAGACAGCAAAGGAAAAGTCCCCAACGAAACACATCCAGGATTCTTTATCGAATCAGAAAAGGCGATGGCCAAAAGAAATAAAGCCAAACCGGTAGATGAGGACATTCAGCTGAAATCAGAAGAAGTGGACAGAGAGATGCTCACACTTATGCATATCTTCAACTATATGATTGCCAACAGGGATTTTGGGGTAGAAGTGCGCCAGAATCTCAAAATTATTACCAATGGAGATGGGCGACCTGTTACAGTTCCCTACGATTTTGATTGGGCCGGAATTGTCGATGCTTCTTACACCCAAACACCAGGGACCAAAAAGTCCATGTACTATGAGCGGCGACGATTCAAGCCATTGTGTCGAACCCGAGAAGAGTTTGACTCCAGCTTTGACAAATTCAGAGCTACAAAGAGTGAAGTGATCAATATGTACAAACAATCCCCCTATCTCAGCAAGGAAAAAATCAAGGAAACCTTGAAGTATCTCAAGAATTTTTACAAGAATATCGAAAAAGAGAAAGTCATTCAAAAGGTATTTGTCGATTCCTGCAACTCTTAGAGATTCTGTATGGTCCTTGAAGTAGGCATAAATTACCCCATTGTAGACGATCATCAATTCCTAACGATTTCAGTTATGAAACAGCTATTGACTCTCTTGTTCGCACTATCTTTTGTATCCATTCTTCATGCACAAGTAAAGAGCGATCGCACATGTCGTTGCCCTGATAAAACCACCAATTATCAGCATCAGACAAAAACAATTGTTCATCAGACCCAACCCAACTACCAACAACAACCAAGGAAGAAAAAGCAAAAATTTGATTTGCTCCATTTACAAGTGGGAGGAGGCGTCAATCATCTAAATGGAACCATTGGAAAATTCGAAAGAGAATTCAACCCTGACCTCCTCAGCTATCAGGCCAATGGATTTGTCGGCCTGCGTATGCAACCCAGAAAGCGGAAACGATCCAATGTTGTCGGTGTGTGGGGAACTGGAGGAATTCATGCACATTCTGCACTGATCAACTTATTTGAGCTTCAGAACGTTGACGCCCGAGTAGATCCAGGTACAGAATTTCATGAATTCAGAGAGTGGGAAGCAGGATTCCTGTTCAGAGAGTGGTTCCGTTTAAGTGGAGGAAAAGGTGTACAGCGATACACCAATACCAACCTTGAGCTGGAGGAAGTAAATTACTTCATCGCGACGACAGGATTTAGTTTCAATATTCTTCCTTCTGTCAAGTGGAACACATCTGCATCCTTCCTGTTTGGTGAGGATTTTCAGGAAATTTCTTTCCGACCATCTACAGGATTGGCATTTCGATTCAACTTTTTGTAGGCACGGACATTCTATTCAGGACCTACGGGACATGATTGTCTAGCCTATTGTTATTAAGATAGATCGCCAAGACAGAATGAGTCCAAGAACTGAAACAAGGTTCTTGCTCATTCTGTCTTTGTGTTTTTTGGGAGAATCAGTCCGGTCAATAAGGCAATATATATCTCGACACCTTCCTCAATTTCAGACAGACAAATATATTCATCCGCAGTATGCGATCGGGCAGAATCTCCAGGCCCGATCTTCAGTGTTGGATAGGGAATCAGGGCCTGGTCCGAGAGAGTCGGAGAGCCAAATGTCTCCCTCCCCATGGCCAATCCTCGCTGGACGATCGCATGCTCAACAGGGAGCCGGGAGGAATTCAGGCGAAACGACCGAGCTTTCACCTCACAAGAAGTATGTGCATCTATGATGTCAAATGCTGCATGATTGCTGTAGAATTCATTTGTCCGTACATCCACGACGAAGGTGCAGGCATCTGGCACAACATTGTGCTGGGTTCCTGCCTCAATTTGTGTTACAGACATTTTTACTGGCCCTAACATGGGAGAGGAGTCGGGAAATTGATAGCTGCGAAACCAGTCAATATCTGCCATGGCTTGATAAATCGCATTGATTCCTTCCTCGCGAGCAGCATGTCCAGCCTGTCCATGTGCGGTACAGTCCAGTACCATGAGTCCTTTCTCTGCGATAGCCAGGTGCATTTGAGTCGGCTCTCCGATGATCCCCAGTTCAATATTTCCCAGTTCTGACAGGATGGAGGCAATTCCGTTTTTTCCAGAGACCTCTTCCTCCGCTGTTGCAGCCATCACCAGATTGAAGGGAAGATCCGATTGTCCAAAAAAATGGAGAAAGGTTCCGATGAGAGAAACCAGAGGACCTCCTGCATCATTGCTCCCTAGCCCATATAGTCGATCTCCCTCTATGCCTGCCTGGAAAGGATCTCTTTGCCAGGCAGAGACAGGTTTGACAGTATCGTGATGAGAGTTGAGCAAAATGGTAGGCAGTGTTGCCTTGGGGGGACTCGCCCATGCCCATATATTATGGCCTTGACGGTGAATGGGAATGTGATTGCGGGTGAAAAAACTTGCGAGAATATCGGCAGTTTCAGCCTCCTGCCGACTGAAAGATGGCGTGGAGATCAGAGACTGGAGAAGATCGAACAGTGCTTGCATGATCAATTGGAGAGTTAGAAGATGTTAGAGGATTTTGAGGTCAAATAATAAGTAAATTGGAGAGAATGTATTTTTTTGCCAGATATGAAAACAGAATTTCCATTTCTCCCGGCAGTCCTCCAAAAATTTTCAAACACGGATCGAGCTTCCCGTTTTCTTGTTGGAATTGTTGGCGCGCCAGCATCAGGGAAGTCTTATTTGTCTGAGGTATTGCCTCCAATTGTCAATGCTCATTTTGGCCAGGAAATCGCTACGTCCATGGCGATGGATGGCTACCATTATTACAATGAACAATTGAGAGAGAAAGGCATATTTCCGCATAAGGGATCGCATTTCACCTTTGATGTGCAAGCATTTACTGAAAAGCTTGTAGAACTCAAGGAATCCAGGAATCCTGTGAGTTGCCCGATCTATGACAGGAGCATTCACGATCCTACGCCAGACGCGAATGTGATTTTGCCTTCTCATCGTTTGGTTTTTGTAGAAGGAAATTATTTGTTGTCTCGCGTATTTCCCTGGATCACGCTTCGATTTTTGTTGGATGTCTGCATATTTGTTGAAGTAGAAGCAGAAGTCCAGTTTCAGCGATTGCTGACCAGACATATGGCAGGCGGCCAAAGTGAGCAGGAGGCAGCAGCCAAAGCCCGGAGGACAGATCTTCCCAACACAGAGTTGGTTGTTCAAGACAAGCATAGAGCAGATCATGTGTTTTTTCCTGTGGCCAATCGCATGATTTGAATGCCAGACAAACAGTTATAACAAGATTTCGGTGCCAACAAAATCAGAACTTCCCAAGGCTCCGATTGCATCTACATGACAAATGAACACCCGCTTGACGCCGGCTTGCAGGGCTTCAAAGGCATTGCTGAGTTTTGGCAACATCCCATCTGCAATGATGCCTTGCTGTTGAAGAGACTTCATCTCTTGTCGTTTGAGTTCGGGGAGCAAACTGCCCGGATCGTTGACATCTCGCAGAACTCCGGTTTTCTCAAAACAAATGACCAAATGAACCTCATACATAGCTGCCATTGCTTGTGCGACTGCTGAGGCAATGGTGTCGGCATTGGTATTTAGCATTTGTCCATGACCATCATGTGTAAGAGGCGCAACCACAGGTGTGATACCATGAGAGATCAGGAGATTCAACTGTTGCCCATTGACCTGACTTACATCTCCCACAAATCCATAGTCGATCTCTTTGACAGGGCGTCGATTGGCTCGAATGACATCCAGATCAGCACCGGTAAGTCCTAAGGCATTGACACCAAATGCCTGAAGTTGACTGACCAGCCGTTTGTTCATCAAGCCACCATAGACCATGAGGACAACTTCCAGAGTAGCTGCATCTGTGATCCTTCGACCATCAATCATTCGCGGCGCAATGCCCAGACGTTGGGCCATCTGAGAGGCAGTTTTTCCTCCCCCGTGTGTAAGAATTTTGGGGACTTGCAAACTGGAAAAATCCTTCAATACCCCATGAAGCATCTCGTCATGTTCCAGAGCACCTCCTCCGACTTTGATAATATAGAGAGGCTTCATATCATAGATTTCTGAGTAGTTCCAGCAGGACCGTTTGGACAGATACCACTCGATTCCTGGCTTGTTCGATTACCAGAGACTCAGGACTATCAATGACCGCATCTGCAACAACTACATTCCTTCGTACGGGTAGACAGTGCATAAATTTGGCCTGATTCGTCAGGGCCATTTTCTCTGGAGTAATCGTCCAATTCATATCCTGGGACAGGACTTGTCCATACGATTGGTAGGAGGACCAGTTTTTGGCATACACAATATCTGCCCCCTCGAAGGCCTTTCGCTGATCATAAACCAGTTCTACTCCACCAGCAAACGTCTCGGCCAGCTCATAGCCGGGAGGATGGGTAAGCACCAGATCAACCTCCGCTTCCTTCATCCATTCCAGAAAGGAATTCCCGACTGCCTGTGGCAGTGCTTTGGGATGTGGCGCCCAACTCAAGACAACCTTAGGCCTGCCTTTGGGGAAATGGCTACGGATCGTGATCAGGTCGGCCAGGGATTGCAGGGGGTGCCGGGTTGCAGATTCCAGGCTGACAATCGGGACTCCTGCATACTGCTTGAAAGCTTCAAGAATGTGTTCCTGATAGTCAAGCTCCTTATCTGTCAGCCCTGCAAATGCTCGAACTCCAATGATGTCGCAATACGCCCCCATGACTGCTGCTGCATCTTTGATATGTTCAGCTCGATCCAGATTCATGACCGTCCCATCTTCGAATTCCAGTTTCCATGCGTCGGAACCTACATTCATCACGATGCAAGACAATCCAAGATTGATGGCCGCCTTTTGCGTGCTGAGTCGAGTTCTAAGGCTGGAGTTAAAGAAGATGAGTCCCAGCGTTTTCTCCTTGCCTATATTCGGCCAATGGTGAGGATGTGTCTGAACATCCCGGGCCATATTCAGGAATTGGGTGAGATCCGGGACATCCTGTACAGAAGTAAAATGTTTCATGAAGATAGGACCAATGTGAGTGCATCAAAAAAATTGTCAAACTGTTCTTTGGTTACACACAGAGGAGGTAAAAGCCTGAGAACATTGGCTTGAGAAGAAGAGCCGGTAAATATCTGATGCTCTTTCAGGAGACGGAGGCGGACTGCTTTGGCAGGCTGATTCAGTTCTATTCCGATCATCCATCCCAATCCCCGGACTTCTTTTATTCCCGGAATGCTGCGAAGTTTCTCTATCGCATAGGTGCCAGCTACGGCTGTTTCTTCAATGTATTTTTCGGACTTGAGCACATCGAGAACTGCTATTGCTGCGGCACATGCGAGATGATTTCCCCCAAAAGTAGTTCCCAACATCCCGTGCCAACTGTCAAATTGCGGTCCGATCAATACGCCGCCGATGGGGAAACCATTGGCCATGCCTTTGGCAATAGTGATCAGATCTGCCTTGATGCCGGCATGTTGATGTGCAAAAAATTTCCCTGTTCGGCCATAGCCAGACTGAATTTCATCTAATATGAGGACGGTTTGGGTCAGATTGCACAATTCTCTGGCTGCCTGAAGAAAGGCATCGGAAGGCATGTGAATACCGCCGACACCTTGTATCCCTTCTATCACGACCGCACAGTAGGTTTCGGTAGCCAAATGTGCTTCTAGCTGGGAAATATCATTGAAGCCGATCCGGGCGGCATTCTCAATATAATTGACCGGGGCTTGTATCTTGGGATTGTCTGTAATGCCAACTGCGGCTGAAGTTCGTCCGTGAAATGATCTTTCGAGAAAAAGAACCTTTTTTCTTTTGGTTTGAAAAGATGCCAGTTTTAGCGCGTTTTCGATAGCTTCTGCACCCGAATTGCACAAAAACAGACGATAATCTGGATAGGCAGCCAATTCGCCTAATTTCTCTGCCAACTCGGCCTGAAGCGGATTCTTGACAGAATTGGAATAAAATCCAATGCGTTCGATCTGCTTGCGGATCAATTTGATATAATGTGGATGCGCATGCCCAATAGAAATAACAGCATGTCCGCCATAGAGGTCTAAATATTGTTGGTCAGAAGCATCCCAGAGATAACATCCCTCGGCGCGAACAGGGGCGACATCAAACAGAGGATATACGTCGAAGAGTTGCATATAAATTCGAGTAGAAGGTTCTTTGAATGATTAAAATGCGGCAGCTTTGAGCATAAGTCCAGCGGTTTCAGGAAGCCCAAACATCAAGTTCATATTTTGGATGGCTTGTCCGGATGCACCTTTGAGTAGGTTGTCAATCATGCTGATGATAAGGAGTTTATCATCATGCTTTTCGACATGAATCAGACATTTGTTGGTGTTGACTACCTGTTTGAGGTGCGGTTGGGTAGAGCTAAGCCAGGTGAAGGGATGATCCTTATAATATTGCTCATAAAGGGAAATCGCTTCTGCCTCCCCTATAGGCGTTTGCAAATACATGCTGGCAAATATTCCTCTGCTGAAATCCCCCCGCATGGGCAGAAAGTTGATCTCCTGCTTCAATCCAGCCTGAAGTTGCCTCAGACTTTGATAAATTTCGTCCAAATGCTGATGCCGAAAGGCCTTATAGATGGATAGATTGTTGTTGCGCCAACTGAAATGGGTGGTTGCCAAAGGTTTTTGTCCTGCACCTGTGGAGCCAGTAATGGCATGAACGTGAACATCCTGCTGGATCATTTGCTCTTGAGCGAGGGGCAGGAGTCCCAACTGAAGGCAGGTCGCGAAGCAACCAGGATTGGCCAAAAAATCGCATGTCTTGATCGCTTCCCGATTCAGTTCTGGCAATCCATAGACGAAAGAATGCTCAGGAGAGACCAGTCGAAAATCTCTACTCAAATCTATCACCTTCAAGCTGTCTGGTAAGTCATGCGACTCCAGAAATGGCCGTGTTTTGCCATGACCAGCACAAACAAACAGTACATCTATCTCTTTGGAAACTTCCTGGGAGAAGCGTAGATCCGTTTCTCCTACCAAATCCTGATGAATATCCGAAATAGGCCGCCCAGCCTGACTTTTGCTATTGACAAAAGCAATCTCAACATGTGGATGCCCAAGTAACAAGCGGATCATTTCACCACCGGTATAGCCTGCGCCCCCCACAATTCCTGCCTGGATAGTTTTGGGAAGCTGATTCATTGTTCTGTATTTACCTGATAAAAAATCTTGCTGGCATTTCCCAGGATTTTTGTAAATCCCTTGACATCCTCTCCAGACCATGCTCGATTCATCTCACCATAGGTTCCAAACTTTGCTGACATGAGGTCATGCTCAGATTCAATGCCGAGAGTCTCGAATCGATAGGGGCTCAAGCGCACCCGAACTTTTCCAGATACCTTGTCCTGGGTAGATTCCAGAAAGGTCTCAATGTTCCGCATGACTGGATCAAGATATTGCCCTTCGTGAAGCAACATGCCATACCAATTGGCCAGTTGTTCTTTCCAATAGGTTTGCCATTTGGTTAGGGTATGCTTCTCGAGCAAATGATGCGCTTTGATGATGATGAGGGGGGCGGAGGCTTCGAATCCTACACGACCCTTGATTCCAATGATGGTGTCCCCGACATGGATGTCTCTTCCTGCTCCAAAAGGTGCTGCAAATGCTTCCAACGCTTGAATGGCCTGCACAGGATGCGAATAGCTTTCCTCATTGAGTCCGACAAGTTGTCCTTTTTCAAAGTGCAGGACAATCTCCTCAGAGGCATCTTTGGACAGTTGCGTGGGATAGGCTTCTTCTGGCAAATGATCCCAGGAATTAAGCGTTTCCTTGCCACCAACACTGGTTCCCCATAGCCCTTTGTTGATGGAATATTTGGCTTTCTCCCAATCCTGGGAAACTCCATGTTGTTTCAGGTAGTCGATTTCGGCTTCACGAGAGAGTTGCTGATCGCGAATAGGGGTGATGATGTCTATCCCAGGTGCGAGAATGTCGAACACCAGATCAAAACGGACTTGATCATTTCCAGCTCCGGTACTTCCATGAGCGATGTATTTGGCACCGACTTCTTTGGCATATTGACCAATGGCAACTGCCTGGAAGGCACGCTCAGCACTGACAGAGAGCGGATAGGTATTATTCTTCAGAATGTTGCCATAGACCAGGAATCGAACACACTGCTCGTAATACTGTTGTACCTGATCGAGCGTTCGATGGCTGGTGACGCCAAGGTTGTAGGCTCTTTGTTCAATTTCGGTTAATTCCTCTTGAGAGAAGCCCCCGGTATTGACAATGGCAGAATGTACTTCTAATTGTCTGTCAAGGCTTAGGTACTTGACACAGTATGAAGTGTCCAGACCGCCTGAGAATGCTAAAACGACTTTATTATTTGACATGTTTTGTTGAGTTTGGATCAAAGAGCATGCCTGTACATAGGCATAGTTTGCGCTCTTTGCTTTGAAGGATTTCATAATTAGGGCAACTCTGGCATCCGGTCCAGAATTCTTCATCATTCGTCAATTCGGAGAAAGTGACAGGGCGATAGCCAAGATCCGAATTGATTTTCATCACTGCCAGACTGGTTGTGATCCCAAACAGCTTCGCTTGCGGGTATTTTTTTCTGGAAACTTCAAACGCTTTTTTCTTGATGGATTTGGCCAGTCCACATCGTCTATAGGCAGGGGCAACGATTAAACCGGAATTGGCCACATATCGTTGGTGGTCCCAGGATTCGATATAGCAGAAGCCAGCCAGACGTGTATCATCCAGGGCAATAACGGCTTTTCCTTCAAGCATTTTGTTGCGAATGTATTCCGCCTTGCGTTTGGCAATGCCTGTTCCACGTGCTTTTGCAGCCTCTTCGATCAGATCGCATACTGCCTGAGCATATGAGAGATGAGACTCATCTGCTTCCAACACTTGTAAATTCATGATGTTCGATGCAATAATTGGAAAAAATGGTGTGAATGGTAGAATCCCGCTATGATAGACACATAATCGGAAGAAGACACCGCGCTTGCTTCAACTGAGGCATGGCGATAGGAATAGGTCGGGGGATATATAGATGATTCAGGCCAGAAAGGCCCTCCTGACAAACCGTACTACACCCTGTCCATTGATAGGACTTTGGGAGAAAGTGGTGGCTATGTAGGAACCATTCATCACGACAAAGATAGAAAAGGAATTGAAATCTATGCTATTATTAGGTGAGTTTTTGAAAAAATGTTAGCTTTTCCTGCTTCATTTTCACAAACTCATATCATGCGCGTCTTATTGCAGAGAGTCAAACAAGCAAGCGTTCAAGTAGAAGAACGAGAAATTGGTGCCATTGGACCAGGCATTCTGGTGTTGTTGGGGATCACCCATGAAGATGGAGAAGAGGATATTGCCTGGTTGGTCAAAAAGATCACCCAACTCAGAATCTTTAAAGATGAGGCTGGGAAAATGAACCAATCTGTGCAGGACATTGGAGGGGGAATCCTGGTCGTATCACAATTCACACTATTTGGGAATGCAAAAAAAGGCAATCGCCCTTCTTATGTTCGCTCAGCACGTCCTGAAGTGGCGATTCCACTATACGAACGTTTTTTGACGGTTCTGAGAGAAGCCTTTCAAGGGCCTGTGGCTACTGGAGAATTTGGCGCAATGATGGAAGTATCTCTGATCAATGATGGTCCTGTTAGCTTGATGATCGATTCCAAGGAGAGAGGCTTTTAGACAGATGAGCAGAAGCAAGCCTAGGGAGTGTACAGCGGGAGGAGAACTTGTTTAGATACCATCTTCGACTTCCATCTCCACCTCCATTCCATTGACGAGTAGGGCTCCACCTCGGATTTGATTGAAATCTGCCTGATTATCAAAATCCATTTGAACATTACAATGCCCATAGTTATTGAAGCTGCCTTGATTCAGCAAGCGTTTGTTGATGGTCATTGTTGCTCCTTGTAGATTGTTGGTCAACGCATCGGTATGGACCGTCAGCTCATGTACATTGATCGTGGCCGACATCTGATTGTTGAGTTCCCCTCTGTTGTCAATGGTTTTGAGAACCAGTTCTCCCTCATTCGATACCTTACCCTGACTACTGACAAGGATACCACCATCTGATGAAAACAGCATGCCATCCATTGAGACTTGTATCTCCCCGAGCACTTCGAGTTGGTAATGAGTGATGTATGCAAGGCCTTGAATGATAATTTTGGTACCTGACTCTATTTTGGTTCCGGGATAATCTGGAAGCCAATTGGAGGGGTTTTCATAGAAATTGTCCTCAAGGGGAGAAAAATAATACTCTTTGATTCCATTGGGAGGAGAATGAGGACCAAGATTCCATTTGATCAAACCAAAGATTGAGGCTGCCAGGACGAGTGCTCCAGAGGCATATATTGCAATGGTTTGAGTGGATACAGAAGGTTTGGAGGATACTTGTAAATGAGGTTTATTCTTCATTGAGAATGCCAGGTCTACTACGAAATGTCAAACTATGTGCCAGAATCCAGCAGGTACAGTATACAAGGCGCTTTTCTTTGAATGTGTAAGGTCAGGAAGATCTAAATTATGAATAAGTAGACGAAAATTCTTTGCGATTCGCTGAAAAACCTTACTGTTATATTATCTCCCTACAGCCAATTTCAACCATCGTAAAATACTGAGCTACTAGATATTTCCATCATTTTTGGAATTCATGTGTATGTGATTGTTTGAGGAAAAAACGTACCTACTGATTGCTTTGTTGTTTAAGTTGAACAATAGAAGAAAGGATTGTAGATTTAGGAGGAAGAACTTCCCTAAATAGATGGCGGAAATGAAAAATCCATTAAAACGAGTTCTAATTATTGATGATGATGAAATCAACAACTTTATCTGCATCAAGAATATGAAGGAAATCCAGTTTGCAGAGCATGTCAGTTATTGTTTGCGTGCAGATGAAGGCTTACGTGAATTAACAGAAGCGCTACAACATCGCCCTGAAGATATTCCTGATGTTATTTTTCTGGATATCAATATGCCCTCCATGAATGCCTGGGAATTTTTGCAGGAGTATAAAAAAATGGTCGAATCCTTCCCCAAACCTGTCATGCTGTTTATCCTCTCCTCTTCTGTATACCGAAAAGATATTGAACGCTCAGTGAATCATGATACCGTTTCGGATTATATCATCAAGCCATTGACACGAGAGATCCTTCTTCAGATCAAGGAGAACTATTTTCACTAACAAAAAGACTGTTCTGGTGGAATGATCTTTGGGAGAATTATGCTTCCTCCTACTCGCCCTTCTCGCTGTCGCATCTCAAGCAAATGTCTCTCGGACGGTTTTTCAAAAATCGATAAAGCCTTTTTTTAAGCCCCAATAAGCCTTATGTGTCCACTTACAAGCAGAAAGTCACAGAGGAGGTAGAACCTTCTGTGACTTTCTTGGATGAAGCTCTGTCTGGGACAGATACCTATGTTATTTGATGATCATTAGTTTGCGATACAGTTGAGTGGAGCCAGAAGTAAGTTGAATCATATATACACCTTCGGCCAACTGTTGTGAATTATATTTTGCAATTTGGACAGCAGCCGAAGTCTCAAAAGACAAATCCTGGATTTTTCGGCCATGAAGGTCTATCAGACTGGCTTCCCAGCTCCTGAATTGGGGATCTCGCAATTCTACAGAAAAGCTACCAGTATTGGGATTCGGAACAATCTGGATGCTTGCTCCCTCGATTCCCGCTTCATTCCCAACAAGTTTCAGGCTGAAGGTATCTGATCCACAGTCAGAGGTCGCAATCAAGCTGACATCATACTGATCAAAATCCATATAGGTATGTACTGGATTTGCTTCGGTACTACTATTCCCATCGCCAAAATCCCATAAATAGCTGCCTGCGTTCTGACTTTGATTATTGAACGTAAAGGTCAATCCAAGGATGTCTACTGCATAGGAGGCTAGTGGCAGTGGGTCTATTTGCAAGATTCTGCTACTTGTAGTGGTATCTCCCCCATTTGATACAGATAAAAAGATGGTCTTGATGCCTGAAGAGCCATAGCTCACAGTATGGGGACCAGCAGTGGAGGCAGTCGCGGGAATTGCATCTGAACCGAAATCCCAAAGATAGGTTGAGATACTGTCCCCGGTGCTCATGTCTGTTAAGAGAATTGTTTCTCCTTCGCAAGCTGTTGAGGCATTGATGGCAAAATTGGAAAGGGGTGCTCCAGTGCCCAATTCCCGAACCTGAATATTGTCCAGATACAGATTGTTGCTTTGGCCAACCTTGTTCACCCCAACAAATCGGATCAAGATGGATTCGTCAATAAATGCTCCCAAATCGATACTGTCTCTCCGCCAATGCGTGTCCTCCGTAGGGAACCATTCTGCTTCGAAGGAAGGGATTGTGGCCAGAAGGGTATCAGACTTTGAATAAACGGGTGAATAAGTAGCCCCACAATCTGTCGAGATGTCAACTCTGAGTTCATCGGTTGTCGCAGTACCTGCCAGGGCAAAAGAGACATCAAAGAGGAGCCAGGGCTTATCTGCTCCTGCCAGATTGATGGGGCGGCTAACAAGATAGTCTTCGGCCTGAAGGAAAACGCCTGAACTTGCATTCTCTAGCAGGGCTGCATGCGTAATCATGGAGCTGAGACCGCCAATAGAACCGATTCCGCCAACAGTGACTCTTTCCCATTGGAGTTGGTCATCTGGATTTTCTGCGGACCAATGTTGAGTTGGAAAAACATCCGCTTCAAAGTTTTCCACCACATCCAGCCCTATCCCTTCAGAAACCTCAATATAATCCGTGCGAATCAAACTGTCTGATCCAAAGGAATTACTAGCGATCAGCAGGACACTATAAGTCCCAGGCTGAATAAAACTGACGGATGGATTCGGACTGGTCTCAGAGCTGCCATTTTCAAAGGTGACCAGATCCGGGAAAAATTTCCATACAAATCCGCTTGGTTGATTGAGGCTTGTTTCTGTAAAGGAAATGATTGAACCAATACAAACATCTGTGAAATCTGCTGAGAAGTCGATGGCTGGAGGGCCACTTTTGTCAAAGACACTGATGTCGTCAAGCGCAATATCACTCTGAAATCCACCACCAGTGATTCCTCTGAATCTGATGGTAATGCTGCTGCCTGCATATGCACTTAAGTCTATCGAAGAATTGAACCAGTCGTTGCCTTGACTTCCCACATAGGGTGACCTGATATCAAGATCCCAGGAACCATTCCCTGTGCTGGACATGACATCTATATGGAGTTCCCCGACATCATCCCCTTCCATATGAGCCCAAAAACTCAATTCGGGAAGGGATACGCCACTGAGATCGATACAAGGGCTTTCCAAACTTGCCATTTGGTCAGTGCATCCACCACTTGCTTCCAGATACAGATATGTCCCAATATCAGATCCTGGTCGATGATCGATATTGGGTCCTGTTCCATTCGAAGGTGTAAAGCCCTGGTTGGTTCGCCAATCGATATCGTCTTGTATGCCATTGCTATAGTTCACCCACCCATCAGAAAGTTCACATATTTCCTCGGCACAATTGGAGCTTGTCGAACACAGATCAAATCCTTCAAAGTCTTCAATGAACGCGAGCTGTTGAGTAAATCCGCCATTTACGACGATGGGAATGGAGAGGGTATCATTATACGGCAAACTGTCAGTTGGAAAGTTTGTCCATACTTTCAATTGATGTGTACCTGCTGCTCCCAGGTCCTGAAGATTTGAAAATGTATGCGTGAAGGTAGCAGCGGAAGGAATGGGTCCAGGAATAGTGTCTGCAACAATGGCTTGCTGATCATATTGGTAAAAAATCGGGATATCACTCAAGAGAGTAGGAGCGAGATTGGTAACTTCAGCCTGAATGAGGGTTTCATTCGTGAAGCAATCTTGAAAAGGCCCGGAAAAAACCGAAAAAATACTATCGACCTCAACATCATCCGCAATCAGGCAGTTGACACGGCCACCTGGATGTAAGATAGCGACAGCCCTTCTGCCTATCAATCCATTGGCACCGATGGCCCGGACAGACACCCAATACTCCTGAGTGAGATCTGGGATGGAGATTGTTGCGCTCAATTGAGGTGCCTGTACACGATCAACAGAGTCCATGTATGTATCCCCTAGAACAAATACATCATAAGCCGTCGCACCAGGGACAGCTTGCCAACTCAAGCTCAGGCTGCCAGGACAAACTTGATCAATGTTCAGGTTGTTGGGCTGACCAATGATGTTGAAATTCGCTTCCCCCATATCAGAGAGCCCATTTCTGCTTACCCTGATCCTCGCTTGTTCTGTAACCGTAGCTGGGACAGTCCAATTGTATTGTCGATTGGAGGAGGGAAGATTGGTAATTGGAGACCATGAATTTCCGCCATTGGATGAAAATTCAAGGGTGAACGATCCCAGACCAGCCGAGGTGCCATAGGCATCCCATCGAATGCGCTCTTGTTGACCCGGCACAAGACTTTCTCCACCAATGGGATAGGTAACAGCAATTTCGTCATACAAGAATGAGTACAGCACATAATACTCCTGCATGCCATCTGGAACAGATTTTCCGTCCACCTCTACTGTGTATGTTCCGGCTACAGGATCGAGCAATACTACTTGTTCTACATTGTTGAGGGTATCAATGCCAGGAACTGCATCTGAATCCAGGTTTGCGACATTGGGAGTAGGATCCAACACCAGTGGAAGAACCTGACCTGCGGAAGGAGTCTGCACCCGCATGTCAAGATCATTGATCAGGACTTTGGCACTCATGACAGAAGACGCTCTCTCTTGCCAATACACCATAAATCTTGCTTCCTTGACGCCGGCGGGAATGGTGAATGTATGTGTATGCACGCTATCCTGCTGGGAGCTGCCTGTTTGGTACTGATTGTCCTTCAAAATGTCAAGGGCGCGGCCAGCATGAACCAATCCAAACCCATGAATAAAATCAGGTCCAGGATTCCCCAAATCTTCTGCACTGTTCATGATCGCTGCCTTGATCAATGCGGCTTCGGGATTGTTTCCCCCATTGAGTTCTTTGTAAGCCTGGTACAATTGCGCAGAAATCCCTGCGATGGCAGGAGAAGAAAAAGACGTTCCACTGGAGGTGACATATTCATTGATTGGGGTAGTCATAATGACATTGGACCCCATGGCCGAAATATCTGGTTTGAGCCTCCCATCTTCAGCTGGGCCTCGACTGCTCGAATTGACCACATTTCCTGTAACCGTCAAGGAAGCTGTTGCGATGACATTCTTGGCCACCTTATGGCCACCTGTGATATTTCCCCAATCACTCCCTGCTCCGTATCCGCAGTTTAATGTGCCAGAATTTCCTGCCGAAAAGACATGTAACAAATTGGGATTGGCATATGCCTGGTCATCTACGGTTCTGGTTGTCAGGGTATAGCCACCATTACATCCATTGCTATAAGAAGAATTGGTAATCATGACGCCTTCATTTCTGTGCAAATGAATGGTGCTATCCTGAAAAGTTGGACCAGGTCCACTGACATCATAATCCATGACATAAATCGTAGCACCTGGTGCCATTCCCAGTATGCTGGGGTCAAGATTTCCTGCACTGCCTACTACACTCGCAACTCGATCCCCATGCGTCTCAAAAACCGAAAGATCCAAGGCAAAGGTCTGGGATAATCGTCCCTGAAAGTCAATATGCGGCCCAACATTGCCATCATCTCTTACCACCACTTTGACCCCACTGCCATCATAAGAAGGGGCACCAGGATAATTCGCATGGAGCACATTGGATCGATGAAGACTACTTTGTCGATTATCTTCTGGCTGGCCTGGTTCGGAGATAAAGTCGAGGTACTGAAGTCCATGGATGGCTGCTATTTGATCCACCTTGGATATCGAAAGACTGAATTGAATCAATCTCGCTGCAGGATACAGTGCGTCAATTTCTGCGCCTTCCAGACGCAATTGTTGCTGGACCAGCGGAATGGGAACCTGTTGTGCGACCAATCCCTGGAGCACAACTTGATCTTCTCGTACAGCATATGGAGGAATATCGTGGGTAACAAGATCTGGATGCATCTTGTGTCTGATTTCCAGTGGAACAATGCTTCTGATATTGAATGCTGACAGCCAACCCCAATTATTGCTTACTGGCAATGAGACCAAATAAGCATTGTGGGGAAGGTACGTTTCAAATATCCATCCCTTTTGTTCCAACTGCTGCCGTTGAATGAGAGAGGGAAGCGAATAAAACTGTATGAGGCGATAAAATCTTCCATTCACCACTTCAGAAGGAGCAATTTTGGGACTTATTGCAAAATCCTGAACATTCTCAGGCAAAACCTCTGTGCCAGACCGAAAGAGGACAGCATAGGATGTCAGAGGTGATTGACTGACTAATTGTGAATGCAGTACACCAGAAAGCAGACAGAAACATAAAATAAGTCTTTTCATCTCAAATATGGATGTTGTAGCAGTGAAACAAGTACAGAAAAGGGTTTGTCTAACGGATAAAAAACGGCAATATACAGAAATGCCGGGATGTCAGCAGAAAAACCTGCATGAACATCCCGGCATTTTATATCCGGTAAACCAAAACTCTCCCTTAATCTGAGGCGAGCATGCTGGCTACTTTGTCTTCGAGGGCCTGACCTCTGAGACTTTCTGCAACAATCTTTCCTTCTTTGTCCAGTAAAACTGTATAAGGAATACCGCGAACGCCATAGGTCTGGGCAGCTTCACTATTCCAGAATTTGAGATCACTCACATGATGCCAGGTAAGGCCGTCCTTTTCGATGGCCTTGAGCCAGGCGTCTTTGGTTCTGTCAAGGCTGACACCGTAGATTTCAAATCCCTGGTCCTTGTATTTGTTGTACATGCGCACAACATTTGGATTTTCTGCACGACAGGGCTTACACCAACTGGCCCAAAAGTCTACCAGTACTACTTTCCCGCGAAGATCACTCAGCTTCATGAGCTCTCCCTCTGGAGTCGGAAGGCTGATTTCGGGCGCTACTTGGCCTGTGCTTACCGCTGATTGTGGAGCAGCTTGTTTGGGAGGATTTTTTTGTGCTTCAGCCATTTGTCTCGCACGAACTTCTTGCTGGAGCTTCATGAGGAGCGAGCGCCTGTCGTCCAAAGAGAGGAGAGGCTTCTCGTCGGAATTGCTTGCACTCATCAATCCTTGATAGAAGGCATCCTGATTGATCTCAATTTGATTTGTAGAAAAATTTCTCCCCAAATCCTGTCCCAAGGCGTAGGCTATGCTGTCCATTTTTGTCGCTGGCTCTGAATTAGCTGGACCGCTGAGGTTTCCAGTATTGTTGCAGGCCAGAGCAATTGACAATGCAAAAACACCAATCAAAAATTTCATAAATATCTGTCTCGTTAAAAAATTTTCACTAAGATAAGGAGATCCAAGCAGAAATTCTGCACGATCCTGCCAACATCTCACAAGCAAGTTCGGGAATTATTCCTCCAATTCCTGTAAACTCTGTTGCAAAATCGCAAGTTTGGCTTCTCCGTCGGATAACTTTTTTCGCTCTTTGTCAACAACTGCTGCTGGAGCATTGTTGATAAAGCGCTCATTTGAAAGCTTCTTCTGTGTTTTTTGGATGAAGCCTTCGATATAGACTATTTCTTTTCGGATTTTCTCCTTTTCAGCTTCCACATCGACAGAAGCTAGCGGGATGAAGATCTCATGAGTTCCTATGCGAAGGCTTCCTGTTTGTTCTACCTTCTCCTGAACAAATTCGATGCTTTCTGTCAAAAGGAATTTTTTCAGAAGCGCCTGATAGGTAGAAAACAGATCTTCTTCCTCTGTCTTAATATACAACTGAATGGATTCCTTAAAACTAATGCCTTTCTCATTCCGGAATGCCCGAACTGCCGTGATGACGTCCTGCATAAGAGAAAACTCCTTCAGAATGGCTGCATCTTTTTGCTCTCCCGGGATCAGCTGTGTCAAATTAATGAACGCTCCTTCTGATCGGTCTTGCAATCCCTGCCAAATTTCTTCTGTAATAAATGGCATGAAAGGGTGAATCAACTGCATGGTCTCTTCAAACAGCTCAATGGCACCCTGCAAGGTTGTAGCGGAAATTGGGCTGCCGTATTCTGGTTTGATCGCTTCGAGGAACCAGGAACAATATTCATCCCACTTAAGTTTGTATACGCTCATCAAGGCATCAGACAAGCGAAATTTTTGGAAATGATCGTCGATCTCCAATTTTGCAGCATTGATTCGTTCCCTCATCCATTCGAGTGCCAGCATATCCAGCTCACTAGAAGGAATATCTGAAGTTTCCCACCCCCGGATCAGTCGAAAGGCATTCCAGATTTTGTTTGCAAAATTTCGACCTTGTTCACAATACTTGGAATCAAGATCTTCTGCGGCAATATTGAGCGGAGTATCAAAAATCAGATCATTGCCCGCTGGAGAAGGAAGCATGATGCCAACACGTGTGCCATCTGCTCCATATTTATCGATCAAGTCCAGGGGATTCGGAGAATTCCCCAACGATTTGGACATTTTTTTTCCTTTTTTGTCCCGAATCAGCCCATGTAGATAGACATTCTTGAATGGGCGCTTGCCGGTATATTCATATCCAGCGATGATCATCCTGGCTACCCAGAAGAAGAGAATGTCTGGTCCGGTAACGAGGGTGTCTGTCG
The DNA here is from genome assembly GCA_039029315.1 of Bacteroidota bacterium. Lineage (GTDB taxonomy): Bacteria > Bacteroidota > Bacteroidia > J057 > J057 > JBCCCJ01. The sequence continues at coordinate 104,732 of JBCCGK010000015.1, forward strand.
GATAATAATACTGAAAGTCTTCATTGTCAGGACTCAAGATCCCTCGAAAGACCGAGATGGGCCATAACCAACTAGAAGCCCAGGTATCCAGAACATCCGGGTCTTGCTTCAGATCTTCCAGCCTAAGTGAAGGATTATTGGTTGTGGCTTTTGCCTTCTCCAGTGCTTCCTCCTTTGTAGCTGCTACCACAAAGTCATGTCCCCCCTGAATATAATAGGCTGGTATTTGATGCCCCCACCACAATTGACGCGACAAGCACCAGTCGCGAATGTTGGTCATCCAATGCCTGTATGTGTTGATGAACTTGCCTGGAATGAGGGTAACGTCTCCTTGTTCTACAGCTTCCAATGCTGGCTTGGCAAGTTGTTCCATCTTGAGGAACCACTGCATGGAGAGTCTTGGTTCTATGGCAGCATCCGTTCGCTCGGAATATCCGACGGAATGTGTATAATTCTCTTTATCTGCCAGTAATCCTGCTGCATTCAGGTCTTTGGATATCTGCTTGCGAACACGGAATCTATCCAGGCCAATGTATAATTGCCCAGCTTCAGCTATGGTGCCATCTGGATTGAGTACATCAATGACTGGCAATTGATGCCGAAGTCCGATCTCATAGTCATTGACATCATGAGCAGGCGTGACTTTCAGGCATCCTGTCCCAAACTCCCGATCCACATAATCATCCAGAATGATAGGAATTGCTCTGTTGATCAATGGGATCAAGGCCTTTTTTCCATGTAGATGTTGGTAGCGATCGTCTTCTGGATGGATTGCGATGGCTGTATCTGCGAGGATGGTTTCTGGACGAGTTGTGGCAATGGTGACATATTCGCCTTCCATTCCCTCGATGGGGTATCTAATGTGATACAAATGTCCGGGAGTATCCTTGTGGTTGACTTCTTCATCTGAGACGGCTGTCTGAGCTGCGGGGTCCCAGTTGACCATGCGAATCCCTCTATAGATAAGACCTTTCTCAAACAGATCACAAAATACCTGGATCACCTCCTCAGAATAGGCTTCACCCATTGTAAAGTCTGTTCGAGTCCAATCGCAACTGGCTCCCAGCTTGCGGAGTTGATGCAAGATGATGCCACCATATTCTTCTTTCCATGCATAGGCTTCTTTGAGGAAGGCTTCTCTGCCAATGTCTTCCTTTGCTAGATTCCTTTTGGCCAGCTTCTTCACAACTTTGGCTTCTGTTGCGATAGAAGCATGATCAGTGCCTGGAACCCACAGGGCATTGAATCCCTCCATTCTTTTTCGTCTGATCAATACATCCTGGAGGGTATTGTCGAGAATATGCCCCATATGAAGCATGCCGGTTACGTTGGGAGGAGGGATGACGACGGTGTATGCCGGACGATCATCAGGAGTCGAAGCGAAGATATTGGCTTCTTCCCATTTTTTGTACCATTTGTCCTCAATATCTCCAGGAGTGTATTTCGTGGAAATCTCCATTGAATTCACTGATTGAATAAAAGAAACGAAAAAGAGGAGGAGTAAGAATTCCTCCATACGAAAATTAAATGCCAAAGTTACTGCATTTTGTGGAAATGAACAGCGCATATCTTCCGCAAAATGAAAAGTGGCGCCTCATATTGAGACGCCACAACTATTTAGTAAAACAAATAGATTTCAAATCATTAGCGAAGGGAAAGTATCAAGGGGAGACATTATTTTCTGATGATCACCTTTTGAACAGCTTTGTATATCCCGCTCTGTAGTTGAACAATGTATACACCAGGAGACAGCTCAGAGGTGTTCATCTCATACATCCCTTCCGAATCCCGATTATTTCCAACAGAGGCTCTGTGAATGATTTTTCCTGACAAATCCAGGACGCTCAAAACGGAAGTGCCTACCAGTTGATTGTACCAAACCTTCATGAAATTCCCAACTGCTGGATTCGGCGACAGCTTGATCGAAGGCAGAAGGCTGACATTTTCTTTTTGAGCGAAGCTTTCTGTTCCAGGGCAATTACCGGTCAACATGCAGTCATTGTAGTCACTATACTCGCCAGATTCACCATTATCATCCCACTCTTCTTGTATCGATTGAGCAGAAGCAGAATTGGACATGAAACTCAGGCAAAAAACGAGCGAAAATACAAAGGAAAAAGTCGAAAAGTTAATGATAGTTTTCATAAACAGGAATTTTTGATTATTCTGATTTTGTATACTTACAAATAAAACAATAAAATTTAATAAACGCAAATAATAATTTCTATTTATTCATAATTTTTATCCGAATGTATGAAAATTTTGAAAAAATCACTTTACCAACACACTGTTTTTCAGCATATTATAAAATAGGAATTTTCCCAGGATTTCTCGTAAAAAAAATACAATTAAAAAATGAAGAAATTATTTTCTCATACTTTTGGGAAAAACCAATGTTGAAAAATCACAAAAAACACTTTTTGCGAAACTCAGGAATATGGGATTTGTTGGGTTATTGGGGGAATCTGAATTTCCAGTTCAAAGGCTTGTTTGGAGAGGGAGAAGGGAGGTGCTTGATGGAGATGAACAGGAAAGAAGTTTACATGAAATTTTGCGTAGGAAGCTTTATATATGCAAAAAAATTCGTACTTTCCTATGCTGTTTAGGCTGACCGTATGAAAAGATTGATCATTGGCATATTTCTGTCCTTATTCTTTCTGTCCACTTCCCAGGGCAGGAATGTCAATCTTGATAGCCTCCAACAAATTCTCCCTACTGTAGAAGGGCAAGAAAAAATCAAAGTCCTTGTTCGATTGGCTTATATGCTCCATAAAAAGGAGACTGATAAGGCAGAAGTCTATGTGAGAGAATCCCTGGAACTTTGCTATCAAACCAATGATCTGTACTTCATGGCACTCTCTTATGATTTGTTAGGGAGGATCAGCCATCGACAGGACAAAAAACTCATTGCGGCAGATTGTTTTGAAAAGGGAATCGAGGCAATTACCCAGGTAGAGAATCAACCCCTACTAACAGCAGTCCTCTACCATAGCTATGGCCTACTCTTATCTAGTAAAGAGGAGTATAACAAGGCCCTTCCGAATTACCTCAAGGCAAAATCTATTCATGAAAACATTAAAGCCTATAAACAATTAGGACAATTATTGGCTAATCTTGGGACGCTCTATCTAAGGATTAAGGAATATGACAAAGCCATTGAGACATTAAGACAGCTGATCGATCTTGAGGAGGATATGGGGCCAGGAGGCTATAAATTGATTGTCCAGGGTTGGAACGTTCTTGGAACTGTATATGAAAAACTGAACTTATATGACCGCGCCTTGGAATGTTATAACGAAGCATTGGAGATGGTGCCTAAGACTCCCTCCCGAATAGCGCAAATGGGAACGCTCACAAGCCTCTTCTCCATCTATGTAAAAAAACACCAACCTAAGCAAGCAAGAGACTACTACGAACAAGCCTTCTCAATTGCGAGTGAGGAGGAAAATACATATTGGCTCCAGCGATTGCATTCGATCTATGGAAACTTCATGATGGAAAAGGGAAATCACCAGGAAGCACTCGCCCAATTTCAGAAAAGTATGGAGTATGCGAAAATCCTGGATAAAAAGAAGTTGTTGATGGAACTTCACAATGATTTTGCGGAGGTTTATGAACATCTTGAGCAATACCAGACTGCATATCAACACCATAAGATCTCTCAGGAGCTTCAGGACTCTCTCTTCAGTGAAATCAAAACCATCCAGTTGGCCGAAATTCAGGCCAAATACGATCTGCAAAAAATGGAGGAAGAGATTTCTAATCTGAGAAGAGAAGAGGAATTCTCAAGAGTTCAGCGATATGGCCTACTGATCATTCTATCGTGTTTTCTGGCTGCATTGGCTGCATTGTATAGTCGATATCGAATCCGCCATCGCTCTCTGTTTTTGCTTGAAGAGCAACATCGGCAAATTGAACACAAGAATCTCCAATTAGAGCAACAAAGTCTGGATATTCAGGAAAAGAATCGCAAGTTGGGAGAGATCAATCAGGAATTGGGCCAATTTGCTTATGCCGCTTCCCATGATCTGAAGCAACCTCTCCGCACCATCAGCAGCTATCTGGATCTATTGAAAAAGCGTTACCAACCTGAGTTAGACAAGGATGCGAAGGACTTTATTCAGTATGCCAGCATTGGGGCAAAACGCATGGAGAAAATCCTCAAGGATTTGTTGAATTACTCTCAGGTAGGACGTTCTCAAATGCACAAAGAAGCTGTGGATCTCAATCAGGTCATGGAACAAATCCAGTATCAACTGGCCCTGCAAATCGCAGAAACACATACCAAAATTCAGTATGATGATCTGCCTACCGTTCAGGCCAGACCTACCGAAATGGTCCAACTGTTTCAGAACCTGATCAGCAACAGCATCAAATTCCGAGCGCCAGGTCGAAAACCATATCTCTTCATTGGAGCTGAGAAAACCCCGGATGAGTTTCTGATCTCTATTGCAGACAATGGCATTGGCATTTCAGAAGACTTTGAAAAGAATGTCTTTGAGATGTTTGAACGTCAGTACAGCCAGGACCAGTTTGAGGGCAGTGGAATCGGACTCGCACTTTGCAAAAAGATCATGGATTACAATGAGGGACGAATCTGGTTCAAGACAATTGATGGCAAGGGGACAACCTTTTTCCTCGCATTTCCAATCCATTCAGAGACGCATGCCTGACTCTAGGCATTCTCCTAACCTTATTAACTATTTTCTATCCATGCTGATCCGCACATCAAGCCTGTTCTTAGGACTTGCTATTTTTCTCAGTGTGTCTGTATTCTCACAATCACTGCGCCCCAAAGACCGACAGGCGATCCTCACTGTTTTTCAGGATCAGGAAGCCGCATGGAATGCAGGAGACGTAGATCGATTTATGCAAGGATATTGGCGTTCGGATTCTTTGGCCTTCATTGGGGGGAATGGAATCACCTATGGGTGGCAAGAGACCCTGGACAATTACAAGCGCCGATATCCGGATCGGAAAACAATGGGCCATCTGACATTCACCTTGCTACATATGAAAAAGCTGGGCCCCAAAAGTGCTCACGTCATTGGGAAATGGCATCTGAAACGTGAAATGGGAGATATCGGTGGCCACTTCACCCTCATCTGGCGAAAAATTCAGGGAGAATGGCTGATTGTCAGCGACCACACTTCTTCAGGATCTTAAAGCGCGCAAATTCCCTCCTATTGAAAGGCATATTTCACAGAAAGGCTGTATGGCCTAGGTGCTCTAGAGTATTCTTTGGGATCTTCGAGCTGTAAAAATCGGAGCCTAATCCAACTAAATGAGGAGACTCATCAAAGAAGGGAGAAAGAGCCATAACAACTCTAAATAAAGCCATAGAATCAAACTCAAACACTCTCTAAGACAGATGCGCATCTTCCTTTATCGGTGGATAGCTTCCGCCTGGAGAGGCGGGAGAGAGGAGGTCTCCTGAGCAGGAACTTCTATCTGATTGAGTTGCTGCAGGAGCATGGTTTTGACTTTCATGAATTCTTCTTTATGCACCTCCGAAATAGGTTCTGCAGACGGGGGATCTACTTTCAGCGGATCTACCGGAACCCCATTTTTGTAAAACCGGAAATCCAGATGAGGTCCGGTGGACAAACCAGTACTCCCAACATATCCAATGATATCTCCCTGCTTAACAGGACTGCCAGAGCGGATGCCTTTGCCATAGCCAGAGAGATGCAAATAAGCCGTTGTATAATTACTGTTGTGTTTGATTTTGATCATTTTGCCAGCCCCTCCACTTCTTGCGGCCTTGATCACGACGCCGTCTCCTACTGCTTGTACAGGTGTTCCTTTGGGAGCGGCATAGTCTACGCCGAGATGAGGTCTTCGGATTTTTAGAATGGGATGAAGGCGGCTATAAGAAAATCTTGAACTGATCCGGTTAAATTTCAAAGGCGCTTTAAGAAAGGTCTTGCGCAGACTATTTCCAGTTTCATCAAAATATTCCGTTCCTTCTCCCTGATCATAAGCAAAAGAAAAAATTTCTTTGTCCATATGGGTGAAGCTCCCCGCAAGGATTTCCCCAAATCCTGCTGCTTCTTCCTGAACTTCGAGTGTCGTATAGAGTACTTTGAAACAATCGCCTGCCTGAATTCCAAAAAAATCAATTTCCCACGCATATACATCTGCCAGTTCATTGACAAGAATAGGGGTGCCGCCTGCTTCAAGAATCGTCTCGTACAAAGAAGATTGGATGGTACCGCTTAGGGTATGGAGGATGGTATCGACCGGATGTTGTCCCTTCTCAACAGTCAAGGAATCTGTGAAGTGCATCGCCACATAGTCTATGGGATTGGGATGATAAATGAAACATCTGGCGGAATGAAGAGAATCTTGATGATGAATAACCGTATATGGCTTGCTGGCCTGTAGGCGTCTTGGATCGAAAATCTCTCTGGGAACAGAACCTAATTGAGAAATCATCGTCGAAGATACATGATACTTACTGAGAATCTCGGAGAGGTTCTCATTGGCCTGAATACTAGCCTTCACTACTTTCATAGAGTCAATTGCCACACCATAAAGCATCTGTGGAGATTCAGCGCGAATCTCCGTATCTTTGCCCTCATCAATTGTTCGGTTGGAGGCAGCAGGTTGGCAGGAAAAAAGAGAAAGAAAAATAGAAGTGAGACAACTTATCCAAAAGAGGGGTACAATTCGTTTCATCATCTTTATTATCCGGCATGTGGGTGTAAGAGCAAGAATTACTCCAACGATGTAAATATACAAAGGAGAAGTGAATAATATCATGGGACTTCATAACAAAAGAAATCGAAAAGAATTAAAGCAAGCCATCCAACAAGAAAGAGAGGCTCGTCAAACGATCTCTTTTTACAAATATCATCAAATTGAAGATCCTACACTCTTCAGAAATGACTTGTATCGCAGATGGGAGCAGCTCGGCGTGATGGGAAGAGTCTATGTAGCGACAGAAGGAATAAATGCACAAATCTGTGTGCGTGAGGATCAGGTAGATGATTTTCGAAAAGACCTGTATCAGATTCCATTTCTGTATGGGGTTCGTCTGAATATTGCTGTGGAAGAACCCGAAAAAGCTTTTTTTAAGCTGGCAATTAAGGTTCGACCCAAAATCGTTGCAGATGGATTGGATGACAACAGTTTCGATGCCTCACAAGGAGGAATCCATCTGAATGCAGAGACTTTCAATGAATTGGCAGAGCGGGAAGATAGTGTCCTGATTGATATGCGAAATCATTACGAAACAGAAGTGGGACATTTCGTGGGAGCCATTTGCCCGGATGTGGACACATTCAGAGATTCCTTGCCTATAGTTGAAGAGATTCTCCAGGAACACAAGGACAAGAACATCCTCATGTATTGTACTGGGGGAATCAGATGCGAAAAAGCAAGTGCATGGTTCAAGCACAAAGGCTACGAGAAGGTCTATCAACTTGAGGGAGGAATCATCAAATATGCTCATGATGTAGAAGAGAAAGGACTCCCCAATAAATTCAGAGGCAAAAACTTTGTGTTCGATGAACGATTAGGCGAACGGATCACCGATGACATCATCGCCCACTGTCACCAATGCGGAGTCAGTTGTGATAGCCATACCAATTGCAAAAATGTTATGTGCAATCATCTGTTTATCCAGTGTGAATCCTGCGCTGCTACCTATGACGGATGTTGTTCTGAAGAATGTCAGGAAATCATTCACCTGCCAGAGGAGGTGCAACTACAGATGCGAAAAGGCACAGACAGTGGCGTGCGAATTTATACCAAAGGCCGCAAAAAATAATCGCATCAGCGGAGACCTTAACGGAAGATTCAAGCGAAGGAGTCTCTTCTACGAAAACGAGCCATTACATACTGATTGACAGCTAAGGCTATAACAAGATCAAATCCCAAGAGTCTCTTAATCAAGTATGAGGACAATTTTGGGTGAAAAAGGAGTAATAGAATTCTCATCATTGTAGCCCTTTCCCTCACACTCAGAATCATGCTGCCTGTCTAATTTATGCCTGAGCAGAATCGGATGAACCAGAAGAAGGATTATGTGTGAAAAATCCTTTTTCTAAACTGAGAACCGACTCTTCCCAACTAAATCGTTTGATGAACTCCAATCCATTGACTCGGATCTCTTTAAGTTTGCTTGGTTGATCCAGCATCGACAAGATTTGTTGTGCAAAGGTCTCAGGAGTTTCTGCTAATAAGATGGACTGCCCTGCCTTCGCGCCTATCGCCATATTTACCAATCCAGAGGTTAGACAAGGCACACCCATGGCCATGGCCTCCAGAATTTTGTTTTGTTGGCCACTGCCTGTAAACAAAGGTGCCACAAAGAGGTGGCCAGAAGCATACGCCTCCCGTATATCTTCCATCCATCCGCTCACAGTAACTCGTGAGTCCTGAGCCAGCCGTTGTACATCGGGACTAGGGCGGGCACCAGCGATCAGAACCTTGCAGTCAGCATGCTGTTGCCAAACGAGGGGCAAGATCTTTTGAACAAGATATTTGGCAGCCTGCACATTGGGGAAATATCCCATATTTCCTACAAATACCAGCTCATATGTCGGAGGGATAGCAAGGGGCGAAAAAAAATCCAGATCTACCCCATTGGGAACCACCTGAATGTCTTGGGAGGAGGCCCAACTCATATGATCCCTGTCCTGTGTCGAGATGATGCTGTGGTGATGAAAGTGGGAGAAAATATGTGCTTCATATTTTTTGAGGATTCGAGCCTCCCGTCGGTAGATGAGATTGACCGGAAATGCCGTCTTTTCTGCCTGTCGTTGCATCCCCATCGAGAAGCAATCCATATAATCGAGCGTACGAGGAAGTTGGGTCGCCATAGCATAAGGAGCCATGCGAAGCAACTGGCAATACAGCAGATCTGGCTGACAGCTCGCTACAAATCGGCTTAACTCTCGTAGAGCAGCCCTGCGATAAAAATAAGCAGTCTGGAAGGGGTGCCCCAGAATGAATCCCTTGAAGAGTCGAAGAAGTTTTTCCCAGGTAGGCAAAGGAACGATTCGTATTTCCTGACAAAATTTCCCCAATTCCAGTTGGTCGGCTGCAGAGATTGGTATCTCACTAAGCGAAAATAAGCATACCTCATGTCGTTTGGCCAACTCCCGGATCTGGTAATAGATGCGAAGCTTATCTCCTTTCTCAATGGGGTAGGGGAATCGGGATGTGAGAACCAGAATCTTCAAGAATCACTGTATTTCAGGGCGCGAACATATTCCACGACTGGGTCTGGAAGCAGGCCCTGTATGGCACCTCCGTATTTGATGACTTCCCTGACAATGGTAGAAGAAATCATGGCCGTTTCTGGCTTGCTTAGCAAATGGACAGTCTCCAATTCGGGAGCCATATGTTTGTTGATTAACTCAAGCGGCTGCTCATAACTCAGATCTTGTGGAGAACGAAGACCTCTAAGCAAAAAACCAGCTCCACGTTTTCTAGCAAATTCCACAGTCAAGCCTTCATAGTAGGCAATGCGGATTTGCGGATAAGAATCAAAAGACAGACGGAGCATTTCCATCCGTTCTTCCAGAGAAAAAAGATAGCGTTTTTGGCTATTGACGCCAATGGCTACGATGATTTCATCGAAAATTGCTCTTCCACGAAGCACGATCTCTACATGCCCTTGAGTGATGGGATCAAAAGAACCAGGAAAGATGGCTTTTTTCATAGAATTGCTTTCGCGCAATATTGGAAAAAATAATGCTTGTGACAAACCCCAACCCAAACCTTATTTTGACTTTGGCCAACATGGGACTCTCAATCTCTTATCAAGACTTCCCCTGCCATTTTTCAATGAAGTAGGGGGATATATTTACCTATGCTTATTCTATTCCTCCTCCTGCCTCCAAAGGGGAAAATCGGTGATTCCTGGCCTTGTGGGCTGATGTCTCCCGCTGGCGGGAGAGCGAGAGGGTGGAAGATGATGACCAAATATACATGTGTCCACTTACTTAAAATGAATCAACATCACCCCAAAATGACGAAGTTCATGTATTCAAAAAAGCCGCAGAATGAGGAAAAAATACGCATACAAAAATAAGTAACAGATTTCCAAACAGTCTCTGAGATGGTGCAAAATGAAGATCCCGTAATTAAAGGGATCAGCAAAAGCACATAGTTCTTTTTTGACTGTTCCTTATCATTCGTTGAGCCCGCTCCTAAGCGTGCCCGAGCTGCATCAGTCCGATTACGGTCTGAAAAAACTCAAGGTAGAGGAACCATACACACGAGAGAACTCATGACCAGGCAAACCTGAATAATCTCTATGGGTAGAATGTTCTGCAACGAGCAGGCCGTCCGGTCTGAGCCATCCTTGACTTTGGATGGTTTGAGCAAATGCTTCTTGTTGATCGAGTGCATAAGGCGGATCCATAAAAACCAATCCAAATGCCTCCGGGGATTGTTTGAGAAATTTACCTACATCTCGTTTGATGACTACCGCTTCTTCAATACCTAGAGCCTTCATGGACTGTCGAATGCTCTGAATACATCGAGGATGCCGATCGACAGACACTACCTTGTCTGCTCCCCTACTCCAACACTCCAGGCTGATATTGCCAGTTCCTGAAAAAAGATCCAACACAGCAGTTTCTTCCCAGACAAGAAGATTGTTCAAGATGTTGAACAGGGCTTCTTTGGTTCGATCTGTGGTTGGTCGAACAGGGAGACCTTTGGGAGAATGCAGGACTCTTCCTTTGTATTTGCCACCAATGATTCGCATACAGCTATTTTTTCACTCATCCACAGCCAAAAAAGCATAACGCCAATAGGCAGTATGTGTCATGTCTTCAGAGCTAACTTCCAGGAATTGCTGAGGAATCTGCATATCCGGGAGATATTCCCATAAGTCATTCTGTTGTTTGCCACGTTCACCAATATCCCCCAAAACGAAGACCGGGATATCTGGATGTTCCAAACCACTGACCCGTCTGCCTACCTGAACGAAGTACAAGGCATCAGGAATAGACCGAAAGGGATAGACATTACAGAGGCTAAGTTTGCCTTCCCTGAAAGCCGTGATCATGATGTGGTCTTTCTGCAGATGGAGAATCAGGGAAGAGGGTGAATTGGCTAAGTGTCTTCCCAGATGAAGAGACACCTCGCAAATGTGATGAATCGTATAGGAGGAAACATAATGATTCAGCAAATGCAGAAGTGGTGGAGAAACAGCGAACAAAACCCGAATATGAAGAGGGGGGACTCTGACAGAAAAAACATCCTCTGGAAAGACCGCGCCGTCCAAGAGGAGTCTGGCCAAGGAATGGGCTTCTTCTTGTCGATAGTGGGCCTCTGGAATCAAACTGAACAGAGGTTCGGATGTGTAGACCTGACAGGACAAGAAAGGCTTTCTCAATAGCGTTTCCCGCTCAAATACGAATCGTAGAAACATATCAGAACTGATGCCTTGAGAATTTTTACACTCATAACACGCAATCAATTTCTCATCGGGTGAGATCAGAACATACAATACCTGATGCGGCTGGACATAAAGCACAAGTTTGCATGTCGGAAGCAAAGAGGGGGCAACCTGAGCTGATAAATGTTGAATACGTGTAAATGGAGCGTCCAGAGTCATTGCACAATCATATGGGAAAATGGTACAGTTGATCAAAAAACCATCCCCCTTATTCAGTAGGGACTGTAACCACCTGCGCAAATTACGTATTTATTTTAGAAGGAAAATGTGTACTTTCCCTCAGAACCTTCGATACAATTAATCTTATCTTCAAGATGAAAAAATTTGTTTTTTTATTGATCACAGCCTTGAGTATTGGTGGGAGTTCTCTAACCGCCCAATTACGTGATAAACTGGTTCCGCATTTTGGGTTTATGCTGGAAAATCTGGATGGACTGGATGTAGATCGTTCAGGAGCCCTTCCCGTGCAATGGACCAACACGGCGCTTAACATTGGTGCTTACTATACACTTGTTCATTATAAAGACATTGTGAGTTTGGGGATAGATCCCAATCTTCAGTTTGGAATTGCCTTCCCAAGAAGGACATTTGGATATCCGGGAGTGGATGTGCTGATTCAGGCACCAGTATATGCGATGGCACGCGTAGGAGCCAATGCTACCAAATACAACGAACAGAGATTTGGGATCGGCCTTGGTGGAGGCATCAATTATACCCGTATTTTTCGTACCGGACTGGACCAAAGAATCGGCTATCTTGTGCCTGAATTTGTCGCGGAAGCTTCTCTTGTGACAAGAGGATCTCCGATTACAGGACGAATTCACTTTACCCCTGTCAATCCTCAGATTACAGAGAACAATGGAATCAACTATCAGTTCTCAAGCATCATTGGATTTGGATTGCTCTATGGATTCTGATTCTCCATTGTTTTTTCCGGGATGAGAGGGTAAATTGCGGCGAATTTAAAAACCCCTCTTGGCATGAGCATACTAGTCAACAAAGACTCAAAAATTCTCGTTCAGGGATTTACTGGAAAAGAAGGTTCCTTCCATGCGCAGCAGATGATCGACTACGGCACACAGGTTGTCGGAGGCGTCACCCCCAACAAAGGTGGGCAGGAACATCTCGGGCGACCTGTCTTCAATACTGTCAGTGAAGCCGTGAAAGTTACTGGAGCAAGCGTTTCAATCATATTTGTCCCACCCGCTTACGCTGCTGACGCGATCATGGAAGCCGCAGACGCTGGTGTGGAATTGATTGTAACCATTACAGAAGGAATTCCTGTGAAGGATATGATTTATGCCAAGCAGTACATTGATGATCGCGGTGTACGCATGATTGGCCCCAACTGTCCAGGGATTATCACACCGGGAGAATGCAAGCTGGGCATCATGCCAGGCTTCATTCACAATCCTGGTACCATTGGGATTCTTAGTCGCTCAGGAACTCTCACCTACGAGGCTGTGGATCAGGTAAGCAAACAGAATCTGGGACAATCTACTTGTGTAGGAATTGGGGGTGATCCGATCATTGGATCTCCTCATATTGATATTGTCAAGCTCTTCAATGATGATCCTGATACAGAGGGGATTGTCATGATCGGAGAGATTGGCGGGTCAAATGAAGAAATCGCTGCAGAATGGATTCGGGACAATGTGAAAAAACCTGTTGTCGGCTTTATCGCTGGACAGACAGCGCCTCCCGGACGTAGAATGGGGCATGCTGGGGCCATTGTCTCAGGTGGTAAAGGAACTGCCCGGGGCAAAATGGATGTGATGGAAGCCTGCGGAATTCACGTAGTAGAAACCCCCGCTGACATCGGAATCACCATGGCCAAGGCACTTGCCCAACTGGCCTAAGACCACAACAGTCTCTAAGAAAAAAAGTATACAGTAAGACCAGCCGCATCCAATGCAGCTGGTCTTACCTATTGAAGATCTTACATGATCAACACTACTTCCTGCTGGCTAATCGTCAATCATTTTGGCGCCTTTTCCTTCTAGCGTCTTTTGTGCTCCTCTGCCTTTTCATATGCAGAGAGGATGTGTTTGACCAGTTTGTGGCGAACTACATCTGAGGCGTGAAGTCGAATGAATGCAATACCTTTGATGCCTTGAAGGATTTTCATACACTGAACAAGCCCACTTCTCTGACGAGAGGGGAGGTCAATTTGTGAATCATCGCCGGTAATGACCATTTGTGCATGCTCTCCCATCCGTGTCAAAAACATCTTCAGTTGCATCTCCGTAGCATTCTGTGCCTCATCCATGATGACAAATGCTTTGTTCAGGGTTCTTCCCCGCATATAAGCAAGAGGCACGATCTCAATGATGTTGTTGTCGAGATAGTATTTCAGCTTTTCTGTATGGATCATATCCCCTAGCGCATCATACAGGGGCCGCAGATAGGGATCTACCTTGTCTTTGAGATCTCCTGGAAGAAATCCGAGACTCTCTCCTGCGTCCACAGCAGGGCGACAAAGGATGATCTTTTTGACTCTTTTTTCTTTTAGAGCTTTCACAGCCAATGCGACAGCAACATAGGTCTTTCCTGTTCCGGCGGGCCCGACAGCAAAAACGACATCGTTTTTCTCATGTGCTGCGACTATCTGACGTTGGCCTCTGTTTTTGGGTTTGATGATGGTTCCACCGCCGCCATGAACAAGAACTGTGTCTGCGGGAACCATTGGCAAGGAATCCGAGGGAAGGTGGGCTTCAGGAAGAATGATCTCATGAAACCTGTTTTCAGATACCCGACCTTTTCGTTTGATCTCCTCAAATAGAGCTCCCAGAATGGATTTGAGTTTTTCGATTTTTTCTTCTTGCCCCTTTACCTTCAATTCATCCCCTCTGGCAACAAACTTTACCTCTGGGAAGCCATCTTCAATCTGTTGTAGGCGGAGGTTATTGACGCCATATACTTCCAGGGGGCTAATATCTTCCAACAAAAACGTGTGTTCAGTCAATCTGGTATGGTTTAATGAAATGATGAATAAAATGAACAGGAATGATCTCCCTAAAAGTACACAAATTTGCATTTGATACACAAATAAGGATATCAGGAGAAAGAGAAAAGATAGAAAAAGAGGGGATGCTTGCTATACGAGACTTTGGAAGGAAGGTTCTTGTCCGGCATAGAAGTTATATTCCAGCCAGTATCTACTCCAAAAGATGAACTTTTTCTACATCTATTGCATTAATATGCGAGAACTTGTAATATGTGTCCCGGAGAGAAAGGAGTCTTCAGAGTAGAACCGAATTGTCCTATGCCCATTATTACGCTGACATCAGATCTGGGAGACAGCAGCCATTATCCAGCCATCCTTAAAGGAATCATCCTTTCCCTATATCCATCTGCCACCCTGGTAGATGTTACACACAATATTCCCAATTTTGATCTCTTGCAAGCCGCTTATGTGGTTCAGCATACCTATGGAGCCTTCCCCCCTGGAACCATTCATATTGTCGCCATCGATCCAGAACATGGTGACCTCTCTACTGGCATTGTGATGGCATTCCAGGAGCAATATTTCATTGCTCCCAACAACGGTGTCCTGAGTTTGATTTGCGATGGAGCGATAAAAGAAGCGGTTGAAATTCAACATGAAGGGCTGCTGAAAGCCGAATATCCCACCTCATTTCGAGCTGCCAGAACCTTCGCGCCGACAGCTGCTTTTTTGGCCAGTGGAGGCACGATGGAAGAGATAGGAGAGCAGATCTCGATGATGGATCTGAGATGGGGAGAACCCAGCTACAATGGCAATTGTCTACGAGGAAAAATCATCCATATCGACAAATTTGGCAATGCAATCACCAATATTCGCAAAACAGGATTTTTGGAGTTGAAGCAAAATCGCAGGTTCGAGATATTCATCCGTAATGTCAGATTGAAGCGCATCGTCAACACGTATTCTGATGTTGCAAAGGCAGATGCCCTGGCGATATTTGGTGAGAGTCAAAATCTGGAAATAGCCATGCGTGAAGCCTCTGCTGCAGAGTTATTGGGGTTGAAAATCCACGACATGATCACCATTGAGTTCAACTAGAGAGCCAGGAATAGGATCCGCTAGACAATCAAGAGGGAATGTCAAGGAGAGCGAATCTCCCGCTGTCGAATCCCCTCCTGCCTGCCTTCTGCACCTCAAGCTATAGGCCTTTAAGCGTTATCCTTCAGCGGTCTCTTATCTACTTTTCACTTTCTTGGCTCATTATTTGGTGTAGTTCGATAAAAATTTTAATTTTGCCCTCCGTCTACAAAATTCAGACCCCATGGAAGAGTTAATCAAGCTAATTCAAGCTGAGTATACCCAAGAAGAAGTTCCCGATTTCAAAGCAGGGGATACCTTGAATGTTCACGTTCGTATTCGGGAGGGTGACAAGGAGAGAGTCCAGCAATATAAAGGTGTGTGTATTCAGCGAAGAGGAGAAGGGGGCACCGAGACCTTCACCGTTCGAAAAATCTCTAGCGGGATAGGAGTAGAAAGGATTTTTCCGCTGCATTCCCCTAGTGTTGACAAGATTGAAGTCTTGCGTCGCGGAAGAGTTAGACGTGCGCGCCTGTTTTATTTAAGAGATAAAATTGGTAAGCAGGCAAGAATCAAGGAGCTTAAGAGGAAGAAATAAGATCTTCTTTTTCTGATGCAAGCAAAGCTCACTAAGATTTTTGTCAAAAACGACTTTTTTTCCCTTTCGCAGGTTGCTTTGTCAAATTTATTTTTTACCTTTGCAAAGCTTTTTTAGAGGGGTAGGTTAGTGGCCGAAATACTACCTTTTATTGCCGGTGTAGCTCAGTTGGCCAGAGCAGCTGATTTGTAATCAGCGGGTCGGCGGTTCGAATCCGTCCACCGGCTCCAGTTTGGGGAGATACCGAAGCGGTCAAACGGGGCAGACTGTAAATCTGTTGGCTCAGCCTTCGTAGGTTCGAATCCTGCTCTCCCCACAAAGTTATGACTGAATAAGTCTTCGTTCTTTCTACATATCATCTCGAATGTAAAGAGATAATGTACCAACACAAAAAGCGGGAGTAGCTCAGTTGGTAGAGCATCAGCCTTCCAAGCTGAGGGTCGCGGGTTCGAATCTCGTCTCCCGCTCTTTTTTCTCTTGCCAATGTAGCTCAGCTGGTAGAGCACTTCCATGGTAAGGAAGGGGTCACCGGTTCGAGTCCGGTCATTGGCTCATTCTATTTTTTATCACTCGAAAACAAAATTTGAACCTCATATCGTATCACGATGGCAAAGGAAACTTTCGTACGTAACAAACCCCACGTGAATATTGGAACCATTGGTCACGTGGATCATGGCAAAACCACGCTCACTGCTGCAATTACGTCTGTATTGGCGAAGGCAGGATTGTCAGAAGTAAAGGACTTCTCTGCGATTGATAATGCCCCTGAAGAAAAGGAACGTGGGATTACAATCAACACTGCACACGTTGAATACGAAACGGAAAATCGCCACTATGCACACGTTGATTGTCCTGGTCACGCCGACTATGTAAAAAACATGGTTACTGGTGCAGCACAGATGGACGGTGCCATTTTGGTCGTTGCTGCAACTGACGGACCTATGCCACAGACACGTGAGCACATCCTGCTTGCACGTCAGGTTGGGGTTCCTTCCTTGGTTGTGTTTATGAACAAGGTAGACTTGGTTGATGACGAGGAATTGTTGGAACTTGTTGAGCTGGAAGTGCGAGAACTTCTCAGTGTATATGATTTTCCTGGTGATGATACGCCAGTTATTCAGGGGTCGGCTTTGGGTGGATTGGATGGTGTAGCTGAGTGGGAAGGGAAAATCGTTGAGCTGATGCAAAATGTGGATGAATGGATTCCAACTCCTGAGCGTGATATCGACAAGGACTTCCTGATGCCTGTGGAAGATGTCTTTACAATTACAGGTCGTGGAACAGTTGCTACAGGAAGAATCGAGCGTGGTGTCATTAACTCTGGTGACCCTGTAGATATTCTTGGAATGGGCGCAGAGAACCTCAAGTCTGTTGTTACTGGTGTTGAGATGTTCCGGAAGATTTTGGATCGTGGAGAAGCTGGTGATAATGTAGGACTGCTGCTTCGTGGAATTGACAAGAAAGAAATTCGACGAGGAATGGTAATTGTTAAGCCTGGTTCTGTTACGCCTCACCACTTGTTTGAAGCGGAAGTATATGTACTGAGCAAAGAAGAGGGAGGGCGACACACCCCATTCTTCTCTAACTACCGTCCTCAGTTCTATCTTCGAACCACTGATGTTACTGGTGTGATTACCCTTCCTGAAGGAATCGACATGGTGATGCCAGGAGATAATGTTACAGTTAATGTAGAGCTGATCAACCAGGTAGCGATGGAAAAAGGACTTCGTTTCGCGATTCGTGAAGGAGGTCGTACCATTGGTGCTGGTCAGGTTACAAAAATCATAGAATAATTTGGGAATATCGGGTTCCTTTTTTGGAACCCGACTCCCCTTTTTTATAGGCCGACTCTACGATAAGTGTCGAGCAGGTTTACGGGCGTAGCTCAACTGGTAGAGCGACGGTCTCCAAAACCGTAGGCTGAGGGTTCGAGTCCTTCCGCCCGTGCATATAAAGCAGAGCAATGGAAAAGATAAGGGACCTGTTTAAAGAGTATTTAGACGAACTTTTGTACAAAGTTCAATGGCCTACCTTGGAGGAACTCCAAAGTAGTACGGTCACAGTATTGATTGCTTCCATCCTGATTGCCCTCGCAATCGCAGCGATGGATTTTGTATTCAATACAGGAATGGGAACCTTGTATGACTTATTCCATTCCTAGTCGTTTCGTTTTTTTCAATATTTAGGAAAGAGGAGATCGATGGCAAAAGAGTGGTACGTAGTACGAGCAATCAGCGGAAAGGAAAAAAAGGTCAAGCAATACATTGAAAGTGAGATCGAACGATTGAAACTTCAAGATATGATTGCTCAAGTCCTGATTCCGACCGAGAAGGTGTTCGAAATGCGCAATGGCAAAAAGAAATTGCGTGAACGGAATTTTCTTCCGGGTTATATTCTCATGGAGTGTGAGAATGTTTCTGAATTAGTGCCAGTTGTACGTGAGGTGCCAAATGTGATTGGCTTCCTGGCTGAGTCCAAAGGAGGCGTCCCGGTTCCTTTGAGAGAAGCAGAAGTCAACAAAATCCTCGGAAAAGTCGATGAGATGAATGAAAAAGGCGAAATGCCTGAAGAACCATTCATCAAAGGTGAGCCTGTCAAAGTGATGGCTGGCCCATTTGATGGCTTTACCGGCGTGATTGATGAAATATATGAAGACAAGAAGAAGTTGAAAGTAGTTGTCAAAATCTTTGGTCGAAATACCCCCATTGAATTGAACTACTTCCAGGTAGAGAAGGAATACTAGACAAGGCTATTTTCGTTTTGATTGAGTGAATGATTTGATGAATGCCCTGAGGGGAGCTTCCCATTCCACTAAAATCTTTCTTCAATCCATATCATTCAATAAATTCCAATAGATGGCTAAGCAGATCGAGACCTTCATTAAGCTCCAGGTCAAAGGAGGCCAGGCCAATCCGGCACCTCCCATCGGTCCTGCACTGGGGGCAAAAGGCGTGAATATCATGGACTTTTGCAAGCGTTTCAACGCCCAGACGCAGGACAAGCAGGGGCAGGTCTTGCCAGTTGTCATATCTGTGTATAAGGATAAGTCGTTTGACTTTATCATCAAAACCCCACCTGCTGCTGTCCTCTTGTTGGATGCAGCCAAGCTGAAAAAAGGCTCACCAGAGCCAAACAGAAACAAAGTGGGAAAAGTTACATGGGATGATTGTCGGCAAATCGCAGAAACCAAAATGCCTGACTTAAATGCCTTTACCGTCGAATCAGCCATGAGAATGGTTGCAGGTACAGCAAGAAGTATGGGCCTTGTGGTGGAGGGAACGCCTCCTTGGGAGCAAAACTAAGCGTTCATGACCTATGGCTGAAATAGTTAAAAAAAGAAGACCAAAACGCAATCATACCAGCAAGCCTGGGAAGAAATTCCAAAAGGCTGCTTCTTTACTCGAACCCGAAAAAGCGTACGATGTAGAAGAAGCCTCCAGACTGGTCAAAGATACTTCCTTTGCGAAGTTCAATGAATCAGTGGAGTTGCATGTGCGCTTGGGAGTAGATCCCCGACAAGCAAACCAAATGGTGCGCGGGGTAGCTACCTTGCCACATGGAACTGGTAAAGAAGTGCGTGTGTTGGTTCTTACCACGCCTGACAAGGAAGACGCTGCAAAAGAAGCAGGGGCAGATCATGTAGGGCTGGAGGAATACATCGAGAAAATCAAGGGGGGATGGACAGAGATCGATGTCGTGGTGTGTTCTCCAGATGTGATGCGTCATGTCGGTAAACTAGGTAGGATCCTAGGACCAAGGGGCCTTATGCCAAATCCCAAGAGTGGCACCGTCACTCCTGATGTGGCAAAGGCTGTCAAAGAAGTGAAAGCAGGGAAAATTGATTTTCGTGTCGACAAAAAAGGAATCATTCATACCGCTATCGGTAAGGTTTCCTTTACGGCAGAACAAATCAAGGAAAATACAATTGAACTGCTACAGGTTTTGCAAAAACTGAAGCCTGCTGCTGCCAAAGGTACCTACTTTCAGTCCATTTACATGGCTGCAACGATGGGACCCGGCATCAAAATCGATAAGGCATCTGTTCCAGGTATATAAGAATCAGCGATGACTAAAGAAGAAAAAATCCAATTGGTACAGGAGTTGACCGAGACGTTCAGAACGTATCCCAACTTCTATATTACCGATACCGGAGGGATGACAGTTGCTGAAATGAATGAGCTTCGTCGCAAGTGCTTTGAATCTAGCATTCCCTTGCAGATGATCAAAAATACCCTCATTCGCAAAGCCCTGGAAAATCAGGAACAGGACTTTTCTGACGTATTCGACGCATTGAAGCAGACATCTTCTGTGTTTTTTGTCGGAGCAGAAAATCCCAGCCTTCCAGCTAAGGTAATCAGCGCCTTCCGCAAAGATAAGGAAAAACCCATTTTGAAGGCTGCAGTCATCGAGACTTCCGTCTTCATGGGAGATGATCAGCTCAAAGCATTGACTGAGCTGAAATCGAAAGACGAACTGATTGGAGAAGTCATTGGATTGCTCCAAAGTCCCGCCAAGAATGTCATCGGAGCTCTGCAGTCTGGTGGCCAAAAATTGTCTGGCATTCTCAAAACACTTGCAGAAAAAGAATCATAATCAACTAAGAATCGTTTAATCAGAGTATAATCATGGCAGATCTCAAAGCATTTGCAGAGCAATTGGTCAACTTGACCGTTAAAGAAGTCAATGAGTTGGCTGACATTCTCAAAACTGAGTATGGCATTGAGCCAGCTGCAGCTGCCGCAGCAGTTGTTGTAGGCCCAGCCGGTGATGATGCCGCCCCAGTAGAAAAAACAGAATTTGATGTGTGGATCACTGGATTGGGTGAGAAAAAACTCAATGTCGTGAAAGCTGTCAAATCCTTGACAGGTCTTGGCCTCAAAGAAGCCAAAGCTGTCGTAGACAACTATGCAGACGGAGCAGTGAAAGAAGCTGTTGGTAAAGATGAAGCAGAAGCAATGAAAACTACTTTGGAAGAAGCAGGAGCCTCTGTCGAACTCAAATAAGGACAATTGCGGGAAGACTGGGAAGTTTCCCCGCAAGGAAATAGACCTGATTGTATCAAATCAGGTCTATTTCACCGTATCATAACATTTCCTCTGGCGCGATTGGCAGGATTTTTTGACGTATACTTTAAATTAAAACAGGATTGGCTAGTACAACAGGAACCAACCGAATCACCTTCTCCCGGATCAAAAAAGTCATAGACTACCCGGATTTCCTGGAAGTACAATTACGATCTTTTCGTGAATTTATGCAGGTGGATACACCGCCTGATAAGCGGAAAGAAGAAGGATTGTACAAGGTGTTCAAAGAAAACTTTCCTATTACGGATGCTCGTGAAAACTTCGTTCTTGAATTTCTGGATTATTATATCGATCCTCCAAGGTATGAAATCACGGAGTGCAAAGGCAGAGGGCTGACTCATTCAGTGGCACTCAAAGCCAAATTGTTTCTCTATTGTACCGACCCCGAAAACGAAGACTTCGAGCCAGTAACTCAAGAAGTCTATTTGGGGAATATCCCCTATATGACTAACAATGGAACCTTCATCATCAATGGTGCTGAAAGGGTCGTTGTAAGTCAGTTACATAGATCTCCTGGGGTGTTTTTTGGACAATCATTCCATGCGAACGGGTCTCGGCTTTATTCAGCCCGGATCATTCCTTTCAAAGGGTCATGGATTGAATTCTCCACTGATGTCAACAATGTCATGTACGCATATATCGACCGGAAAAAGAAATTCCCGGTTACTACTTTGATGCGTGCCATTGGCTATGGCTCTGACAAAGACATCCTGGAAATCTTTGGATTGGCAGAAGAGGTCAAAATCTCTAAAGCCAACCTCAAGAAAAGCATTGGTAGAAAATTGGCTGCAAGGATTCTTCGGACATGGACGGAGGATTTTGTGGATGAAGAGACCGGAGAAGTGGTCTCTATCACACGAAATGAAGTATTGTTTGAGCGGGATCATGTGATTGAAAAAGATGATGTGGACCCAATCCTGGATGCCGATGTGCCTTCCATGATTCTGGTTGCATCTGATACCAGTGCTGCGGAGTACTCAATTATCTACAACACACTTCAGAAAGATAATTCCAACTCTACCTCTGAAGCCGTCGATTTGATTTATCGGCAGCTGCGTAATGCAGAGCCGCCAGATGAAGAGACTGCAAGAGGTGTGATCGATAAACTGTTTTTCAGCGACAAGCGATATGACCTCGGAGAAGTAGGGCGTTATCGTTTGAACAAAAAGCTCCACGGAACCTTTGAAGAGGATAGCCAGGTGCTGACCAAATCTGATATCATCAAGATTGTTGGTTATCTCGTTGAGCTCAAAAACAGCAAAACGCATGTGGACGACATTGACCACTTGAGCAATCGTCGTGTAAGAACTGTGGGAGAACAATTGTACTCGCAGTTCAGTGTTGGATTGGCAAGGATGGCAAGAACCATTCGCGAGCGAATGAATATTCGCGACAATGAAATCTTTACGCCTGCTGACCTGATCAATGCAAGAACACTCTCCAGTGTGATCAACTCCTTTTTTGGAACCAATCAGCTAAGTCAGTTTTTGGATCAAACCAACCCACTGTCTGAGCTGACCCACAAACGAAGAGTATCCGCACTAGGACCTGGTGGTCTTTCCCGTGAGCGAGCAGGTTTTGAGGTACGAGATGTTCACTATACGCATTACGGAAGACTATGTCCGATTGAGACACCTGAAGGACCGAATATTGGGTTGATCTCATCTCTTTGTACTTATGCAAAGATTAATGATATGGGATTCATTGAGACACCCTATCGTCCCGTTGAATCAGGGGTCGTATCTCCAGATGCCGTATATCTAAGCGCAGAAGAGGAAGACAATACCATCATTGCTCAGTCCAATGCACCCATTGAAGACAGTGGCAACTTTGTCAACCCTCGGGTGAAAGCAAGGAAAATGGGAGATTTCCCTGTCGTGGAACCTTCCAATGTATCCTATATGGATGTCGCACCGAATCAAATTGTCAGTGTGGCGGCTTCCTTGATTCCATTCCTGGAAAATGATGATGCCAACCGTGCCTTGATGGGATCCAACATGCAGCGCCAAGCTGTCCCCTTGTTGAAACCACAAGCCCCCATCGTTGGAACAGGAATTGAAGGAAAAGTGGCGCTGGACTCTCGTTCGATGCTCCAGGCTTCTGGCGATGGAGTCGTAGAATATGTCGATGGAAGCAAAATTGTGATTCGTTACGATCGTACACCAATCGAAGACATCATCAATTTTGATTCAAACGTTCATACCTATCAGGTATCCAAATTCAGAAGAACCAACCAGAATACCTCTATCAACCTGCGACCTGTCGTAAAGGTAGGAGATAAAGTAGAGAAAGGGACCGTCATTGCGGATGGTTATGCGACGGAAGATGGAGAACTTGCCTTGGGAAAAAATTTGCTCGTAGCATTTATGCCATGGCAGGGATACAACTTTGAGGATGCGATCGTAATTTCTGAAAGAGTTGTGGCTGAGGATGTCTATACCTCCATCCACATCGATGAGTTCGAGCTTCAGGTAAGAGATACCAAGCGAGGAGAAGAAGAACTGACTCGTGAAATTCCAAATGTCAGCGAAGATGCGATCAAGCATTTGGATGACAATGGACTGATACGCGTAGGAGCAGAAGTCAATCCTGGCGATATTCTGATAGGCAAGATTACACCGAAAGGAGAATCTGATCCTACCCCAGAAGAAAAACTCCTAAGAGCCATCTTTGGAGACAAAGCTGGAGATGTGAAGGATGCTTCGCTTCGTGTCCCTCCCTCCATCAAAGGGATTGTCATTGAGAAAATGCTCTTTTCGAAAGAAAAGAAAGAAAGCAAGGCCAAAGCGAGAGACAAAAAACTCCTGGCGGACCTCGAACGACGATTCAATGAAGAATTGACTGAACTTCATCAATTGATGGTGTCCAAGCTTCTGGTCCTGTTGGGAGATTCCAAATCCAAAGGTGTCAAAAACAAATTTAATGTTGATGTCATTCCTTCTGGAAAGCGATTTACCGAGAAGACATTGATGGCCCTGAATTTCCTGGATGTTCTGCCAGGAGAATGGACTGCCGATGAAGAACTGAACCAAAACATCGAGATCTTGTTCCGCAACTTTAAGCAGAAGCATGATCTTGTCGAAGGTAAGTTCCGAAGAGAAGAATATCAGATTCGCGTTGGAGATGAACTTCCCTCAGGAATTCTCAAATTGGCGAAAGTTTATGTTGCCAAAAAGAGAAAGCTGAAAGTGGGAGACAAAATGGCGGGTCGACACGGAAACAAAGGTGTTGTTGCCAAAATTGTCCCAGTAGAAGATATGCCATTCCTGGATGATGGAACCCCCGTGGACATTGTCTTGAATCCACTGGGTGTACCTTCCAGAATGAACCTTGGACAGGTATACGAAAGTATTCTTGCCTGGGCAGGGAAAAAATTAGGCGTGAAGTTTGCTACACCTATTTTTGATGGAGCAACTGTACAGGATGTCAATGAGCAATTGAAAAAAGCGAAACTTCCGGAATATGGAGTTGCACGCTTGGTCAATGGTCAGACAGGTGAATACTTCAGCGAGACCACAACTGTTGGGATCATCTATATGTTGAAGCTGATTCACTTGGTCGATGACAAAATGCACGCACGTTCCATTGGGCCTTATTCTTTGATCACCCAGCAACCACTAGGCGGTAAAGCGCAATTCGGTGGACAGCGATTTGGGGAGATGGAAGTATGGGCCCTTGAGGCATTTGGTGCAGCACATATTCTTCGTGAAATGTTGACAGTCAAATCAGATGATGTTGTTGGTCGAGCCAAGGTATACGAGGCCATCGTAAAAGGAGACGTTCTTCCCTCTCCTGGCGTACCTGAGTCTTTCAACGTATTGATACACGAACTCCGAGGCTTGGCCTTGGAAGTTACACTTGAATAATCATAACCGTCACCCTTTCATCTCTATATGAAATGGAAGGGCTCACATACTCCTTAATGGTAAGAGGATACAAACTTTGGAGGTAACCTATGCCCATCGCAAAGAACACCAAAATCAACAGCGATTTTAAGCGCATCACAGTCAGCCTTGCTTCACCAGAGGCCATTCTGAACCGCTCAAATGGAGAGGTGCTCAAACCAGAAACCATCAACTACCGGACCTATAAGCCGGAGAAGGATGGGC
Organism: Bacteroidota bacterium; assembly: GCA_039029315.1. Taxonomy (GTDB): domain Bacteria; phylum Bacteroidota; class Bacteroidia; order J057; family J057; genus JBCCCJ01. Next base: position 129,969 of record JBCCGK010000015.1, read on the forward strand.
TTTTCTGCGAGAGAATATTTGGCCCAGTGAAGGATTATGAGTGCCACTGTGGTAAGTACAAAAGGATCCGATACAAAGGGATCATTTGTGATCGTTGTGGAGTAGAAGTTACAGAAAAAAAGGTAAGAAGAGAGCGCATGGGCCACATTCAACTCGTGGTTCCTGTCGCGCATATTTGGTACTTCCGTACCTTACCGAGTAAAATCGGATATCTATTGGGATTGACATCCAAGAAACTGGATCAGATCATTTATTATGAACGCTACGTCGTCATCAAGCCTGGCGTGATGGAGAAGGATGGCATTCAGCGTATGGATTTCTTGACTGAGGAGGAATATTTGAATATTCTGGAAACCCTCCCTAAAGAAAACCAATTGCTTGCTGATGATGATCCGCACAAATTCATCGCAAAGATGGGCGCTGATGCCCTTGAAGCGATTTTGAGCACCATTGATCTGGATGGCCTATCTTATAGCCTGAGACAATCCGCTGCAACTGAAACTTCGCAGCAAAGAAAGAACGATGCGCTCAAGCGATTGAAAGTCGTAGAGTCTTTTCGTTCTGCCAATCGACGCATCGAAAACCGTCCTGAGTGGATGGTGATTCGCATTGTCCCGGTGATCCCACCAGAACTTCGACCACTTGTTCCTCTGGAAGGTGGACGATTTGCTACCTCGGATCTGAATGACCTCTACAGACGGGTCATCATCAGAAATAACCGTTTGAAGCGACTGATAGAGATCAAAGCCCCTGAGGTAATTCTTCGAAATGAAAAAAGAATGCTTCAGGAAGCCGTAGACTCACTCTTTGACAATACCCGGAAAGTAAATGCCGTCCGATCTGATTCGAATCGTGCCTTAAAATCCTTGAGTGATATGCTCAAAGGAAAGCAAGGTCGATTCCGACAGAATCTTCTCGGAAAGCGTGTTGACTATTCTGGCCGTTCGGTCATTGTGGTAGGTCCACAGCTCAAGCTGTATGAGTGTGGTCTGCCTAAATCCATGGCGGCGGAATTGTTCAAACCATTTGTGATTAGGAAACTGATCGAGAGAGGGATTGTCAAGACTGTCAAAAGTGCGAAAAAACTGGTTGACAGAAGAGACGCTGTCATCTGGGATATTTTGGAGAATACGCTGAAAGGACATCCGGTTCTGCTTAACCGGGCACCGACTTTGCACAGATTGGGAATCCAGGCCTTTATGCCAAGACTGGTGGAAGGAAAAGCGATTCAGCTTCACCCACTGGTTTGTACAGGATTTAATGCAGACTTCGATGGAGACCAGATGGCTGTTCACGTGCCATTGAGCAATGAAGCTTGTCTCGAAGCGATTGTTCTGATGTTGGCTAGCCATAACATTCTCCACCCAGCCAACGGATCTCCTATTACCCTTCCGACACAGGATATGGTATTGGGCGTATACTACCTGACCAAAGCGCGTCCCAAGCAATTGGGAGAAGGCTTGCTATTTGGTAGTACAGAAGAAGTCGAAATTGCCTACAATGAAGGCGTCGTGGCAAAGCATGCCAAAATCAAGGTTCGCCACTTCAAATTCGATCCAGTTACTGGACACAAGATTCTGGATGAAGAAGGAAAGCCAGAAAAAGAAATCGTTGAAACCACCGTTGGACGAGTTCTTTTCAACAAGATTGTCCCACAGGGAGCTGGCTATGTCAATATTTTGCTATCCAAAAAATCCATGAGGAAGGTGATTACAGATATCTTCCTGAAAGTTGGATTGGTAGAGACGGTAGCCTTCCTGGATGATCTCAAAGATCTTGGATTCCGGGAAGCTTTCCAGGGAGGGCTGTCCTTCTCATTAAGTGAGGTAATCATTCCTACAGAGAAAGAAACCCTGATTCTGGAAGCTGAGTCCAAAATTGATGAAGTTCAGATGAACTATGAAATGGGACTCATCACAGAGAACGAACGCTACAATCAGGTGATTGATATCTGGACACATACGAACTCTCGTTTGACAGATACCTTGATGAAGCAACTGGCAACGGACAAAGATGGCTTCAATAACATCTATATGATGTTCCATTCCGGGGCTCGTGGTTCCAAAGAGCAGATTCGTCAGCTCGGTGGAATGCGAGGCTTAATGGCCAAACCACAGAAGACACTCAAGGGGTCCGCCGGTGAGATCATCGAGAACCCGATTCTTGCGAACTTCAAGGAAGGTCTATCCGTGTTGGAGTATTTTATCTCCACACATGGTGCGCGTAAAGGCTTGGCCGATACTGCCCTGAAGACAGCAGATGCGGGCTATTTGACCAGACGTTTGGTTGATGTCGCTCAGGATGTCATCATTACAGAGGAAGATTGTGGAACCTTGCGTGGTTTGACCATCTCGGCCTTGAAGGAAAACGAAGACGTGATCCAGCCGTTGGCAGAGAGGATTTTGGGACGAGTATCCCTGAACGATGTTCGTGATCCCCTCAAAGATGATGAATTGATCATCGGAGCCGGTGGAGAAATCACAGAAGCCATCGCCAAGCAAATTGGTGAAACAGCAATAGAAGAAGTTGAAATCCGATCCGTACTGACATGCGAATCCAAGAAAGGGGTATGTGCAGCATGCTATGGTAGAAACCTCGCCAATAGCAGAATCGTGGAAGTAGGAGAGGCCGTTGGAGTCGTCGCAGCTCAGTCTATTGGAGAGCCTGGTACGCAGCTGACATTGCGTACGTTCCACGTAGGGGGTACCGCCCAGCGTGTTGCCAATGCGAGCCAGTTGATCGCGAAATTCCCTGGAAAGATTGAGCTGGAAAACGTTCGCTTCGTTGAGCGTGAAGACGATGGCGAAAAAGTCAACATCATCATCAGCCGAACAGGGAAATTGAAAATCATTGATGATCAATCTCGTATCCTGTTCTCCAACAAAGTTCCATATGGGTCCAATCTGTATGTGAAGGATGGACAAATGATTGACAAAGGATTGCTCCTTTGTAACTGGGACCCTTATAACTCTGTCATTATCTCTGAATTTGACGGAAAAGTTGTCCTGGAAGATGTGAAAGAAGGCGTAACCTTCCTGGAGGATATTGATGAGCAGACTGGACACAAAGAGAAGGTCATCATTGATAGCCGTGATAAGTCGATCAACCCGACCATTTTGGTTGTGAACAAAAAAGGAGAGGAACTCCGATCATATAACCTGCCTGTTGGTGCACACTTGATTGTCGAAGATGGGGAGGACATGACTGCCGGTCAGATCATGGTGAAAATTCCTCGTGCAGGTGGTGGAACAGCGGATATTACAGGTGGTCTTCCTCGTGTTACGGAATTGTTTGAAGCACGAAATCCATCCAACCCTGCTGTGGTTACAGCGATTGAGGGAGTTGTGCGATTGGGGGGAATCAAGCGAGGAAACCGGGAGGTATTCATCTCATCGCCAGATGATTCCGATGAGCGAAAATACATGGTGAACCTCAACAAGCATATCCTGGTCCATGATGGAGATTATGTGATGTCTGGAGAAATGTTGTCAGATGGAGCTGTTGCACCCAAGGATATCCTGTCAATCAAAGGGCCAAGTGCGGTTCAGTCCTATATCGTAAATGAGATTCAGGAAGTATATCGTATGCAGGGAGTACCGATCAATGACAAGCACATTGAGGTCATTGTCCGGCAGATGATGCAGAAGGTAGAAATTGTGGATGCAGGTGATACAATCTTTCTGGAAAAAGAGGTCGTGAATAAAATCGACTTCCAGGAAGAGAATGACTGGATCTTCGACAAGTTGGTGATTGTGGACGCTGGAGATTCTGACTCTCTCCGTCCTGGTCAGATTGTCTCCCAACGGCGATACCGAGATGAGAACTCTGTTCTTCGTCGTCAGGATAAGCGATTGGTAGAAGCCAAAGATGCTCGACCCGCTGTATGTCAGCCTGTCTTGATGGGGATCACACGTGCATCTCTGGGTACCAAGAGCTGGCTATCTGCTGCCTCCTTCCAGGAAACAACCAAAGTTCTCAGTGAGGCTGCAATCACAGCCAAAACTGATGAATTGAACGGCCTGAAAGAAAATGTCATTGTGGGACACTTGATCCCAGCTGGTACAGGATTGCGCCGATATCAGGATATCCTGGTCGGAAGCATGGATGAGTATCAGGAAAGAATGACAAGATCTGAGCGTGAAGCGATCATGGAGTAAGCACTCTATTGATTCATGACAGAGACACCAAGACAGAGAGAGATGGTTAAACATTTTCTGTGTCTTCGTGTCTCTGTTTCATGTTAGTATGTGAGAATCCGCATGATTATTTTTGCTTCAAACTCTCAATCCTTTTCAAATGTCTGCTACCAAAGTCCAAATTCTGAATCAATCAGAAAGTGCAGCGCGCTTGAAGCGAATTGCTTATGAGATTTATGAGAGAAATTATCTGGAGGATGAGATCATCATCATCGGGATTGATGAAAGGGGAAGCTATCTGGCAGGAGAAATTGCCCAATACATCTCCGCGATCAGTCCCCTCAATGTCCATCTTGCCGATGCCAATGTTGATCGGTCAGACGACTCCATCGTGATTGGGATTGACCTGTCCATAGGCATAGATGAATTGAAAGATCAGGTTGTCATTGTAGTCAATGATGTTTTGCATACCGGGATTACCTTGCTGCATGTAGTGGCAATCCTGCTACATGCTGGCCCCAAAATAATCCAGACTGCTGTTCTCATCAATCGCGGCCATAGAGTGATGCCCATAGATTCCGATTATGTAGGGATGGAACTAGCTACCACGATTCACCAGCATATTCAAGTGATCGTGGATGAGGCGGAGAAGGGGGCAGAGGCCTTTTTGGTATAAGCAACAGAAAGGGTTGCGAATGCCTGCGGAACTGTGGATATTTGTAGGAAAGAAATGTATCCATGATCCAAGGTATTATAGAAGAAACACTCACCAGCGAATCCCTGGTATTTGACTCGATAGAAAGAGAAAATCGTCGCCAAAGAGAAGGAATCGAACTGATTGCTTCAGAAAATTTTGTCAGTGAGGGCGTTATGCGTGCCGCAGGTAGCTGTCTGACTCATAAATATGCTGAAGGACTTCCCGGAAAACGGTATTATGGAGGATGTCAGTTCGTTGACGAAGCAGAAAATATGGCTCGTGATCGGGCCAAGGCATTATTTGGGGCAGAGTGGGTCAATGTGCAACCCCACTCAGGTGCGCAGGCAAATTCCGCAGTGATGCTGGCCTTGCTTCAGCCCGGAGATACCATTATGGGGTTTAGCTTGGCACATGGAGGGCATCTTACCCATGGATCTCCAGTCAATTTTTCTGGCAAACTCTATCGACCTGTATTCTACGGAGTATCTGAAGAGACAGGCAAGATCGAGATGGATCAGGTCAGAGACCTCGCCATAAAAGAAAAACCAAAATTGATCATTGCTGGTGCGAGTGCCTATTCCAGAGATTGGGATTTTCAGACTTTTCGGGCAATCGCGGATGAAGTGGGCGCCATTCTGATGGCAGATATTGCGCATCCTGCAGGCCTTATTGCCAGGGGACTTTTGAATGATCCTATGCCCCACTGTCATGTAGTCACCACGACTACGCATAAGACCTTAAGAGGAACCAGAGGAGGCATGATCATGGTTGGAAAAAATGTTCCGAACCCACTTGGTATTACCACAAGAAAAGGAAAGGTGAGATCTATGGGATCAATCCTGGACAGTGCCGTCTTTCCTGGAACGCAGGGCGGACCGTTGATGCATGTCATAGCAGCCAAAGCCATTGCTTTTGGAGAAGCACTCCTCCCGGCTTTTGAAACCTACTGCCATCGGACGATTGAAAATGCACAGGCGCTGGCCAATGCGATGACAGACCGAGGATACAAAATCATTTCCGGTGGGACTGATAACCATCTTATGTTGATAGATTTGCGTACTAGAAAAGAGAGCCTGACTGGAAAAATTGCAGAGCAGGCCCTTGTGCAAGCAGATATCACGATCAATAAAAATATGGTTCCCTTCGATACACGTAGCCCAATGGTGACCAGCGGTATCCGTCTTGGAACTCCTGCATTGACAACAAGAGGGCTTGGGACAGATGAAATGGGCATCATTGCAGGCATGATTGATCGCGTTCTTATGGATCCTGAATCAGAGAGCAATATTGCTTCTGTCCGAGCAGAGGTCAATGAGCTCATGAGTCAGTTTCCGATGTTTAAATGGTAAACTGTCAAATTTCCTTCCATGAAATTCCTCTCTTGCTTCTTTCCACTTTTTCTCCTCCTTTGGTTGGATGGACCTGCACAGGTTATCACGACCGAACAGGTGTTTCCTGTAGAAGGATATAGTGTATTTGAAATGGGATATCCCATGAAGGTTGCACGCGGCCGTTCAAATAGGTTTGCCTACCTTGAATATTGGCCAGAAGGAAAAGAAGGAAGGCGGATTAGCAACTATTACCTCCAAAGTTATGGAACGAGAGATTATGTCGAACATTGGTTCAAGCCTGTAACCAATGAAGGCTTTGAAGGCATGCAAGTCAAAGATTTGTTGCGCCTGGAAAGATGTTACGCAGTTGTTGGACGACAATTTGTAGAGGAAGATCGGCTGGTGCATACTGTGTGTCGGTTTTTTGCCCTGGATGGAAAATCCAAATCCTCAGAACCTGTCAAACTCTCTACATACGAAAAGAAACAAAAGAAATCGTTCTTTGATACAACGCTGGTTTCGAATTCACAGAAAGCCTTGTTGTGGATGGGGACAAATGGCAGGGAGGTGTATGCTGCAACCTGGAATGAGTCGGGAAATAAAATCTGGAATAAAAATCTGGAAATCCCCTTTTTGGAAAATCGATACAAAATCAAAGAAGTTACAGTCGATGATGAAGCCAATCCATGGTTTTTGTTGGAGCCAGAATTAGCGGGACCGGGAAAACCGCTGATCCTTACCAAGTATATGCATGAAAAAGAAGAGTTCTACACAGAACAAATCGTGGTTCCTGGAGCTGAATCTCTGATCCACACACATATGGCTTTGATGAAAGGAGGCCAGATAGCCGTGGCCGGAGTCATGGCGAGCAATACCGGAGTGGGATTTAAGAATGGTGGAAAATTCAAAAATACTTCGAGTGCGAATTTTCTGAATGGGATGTTTATTCGGTATTATGAGCAGAAAAAAATCAGTTCTCCTGAGCTTGAAATTGTGAGTGACAAAATCTCTCCTATTCCTGGAAGGTGGCTCAAAAGGTATGAAGAAGAAGGCGCAAACTTTAGCCTCTCTCGTCTCATGATTGCAGAAAAACAAGCGATTCTGATGCTAGAGGAGCACTATTCCTCCCGAAAGAAACTATATTTCTATGATGTCGCATGTATGGGATTCGATCTGGCGAGTGGGGATATCATCTGGAACCAGATTATTAAGAAGCGACAAAGAGACACCCATTCCGATGCGTTTATGTCCTATGTTGCCGGGATTGCTAGAGGAAAACTGAGAATCATTTACCTGACTGAAAGAGGCGCAACAGGCCAACTCTTGTGTACCTCAATTGATCTGGCAAGTGGGGCGAGGAAAGACAAAATGCTTGCATCAAATGAGGAGGCGAAATATTTGTTTTTTCCACATCGCTCGGGCATGGTGAGTAATTATGATATGGTCCTGATTGGGCGGGGGAATCCTAGTCAGAATGATTATAAGCTGATATCGATTGCTTTTTGACGAGAATTCTTAGCAGCAGACAGGAGAAATAAGAATTTATCCCTATCTTCAATCAATAAACTCTGATACAGTGGGCGTATTTTCAAAATCTAAGGCCAACAACAATGGCCAACAGAAAAAGGAAGATCCAGAAAACAAGGAAAAAACTGGTGAAGAGAAGGAAATGTCCTTCCTTGAGCATCTTGAAGAGTTGCGATGGCATTTGATGCGAAGTATCATTGCCATCCTGTTAGTCGGAATTGTATTGTTCATCAATATACAATGGTTCATCGCGGATGTGGTATTGGCACCCATGCAATCTGATTTTCCAACCAATGAAATCCTAAGTAGGCTTCGTGGGTTAGATGTTGCTGAGAGCATACAGGTGATGATTATTGCGATTACGCCATATGAGCAGTTTTTGCGAGCATTGACTGTGTCAGCGATTGGAGGATTTATTTTTTCCTTTCCGTATATCATCTGGGAAATTTGGAGATTTATCAAACCTGGTCTCCATAACAATGAGAAAAAAGGCCTTCGGGGGAATGTCGTAGTGATGAGTTTGTTGTTCTTTATTGGTATTTCATTCTCATATTTCATCATTACACCTTTTGCCTTGCAATTCTTTTCTACCTTCCAAATTATGGAAGGTGTGGAGAACCAATGGCGAATTGGAAATATCATTGCCATGATCACCCAAATCGCTATTGCTGGCGGCTTGATCTTTGAGATGCCGATCATTGTGTATTATCTCTCCAAGATTGGGTTGCTTACTCCTGAGATCATGAAGGCCTACCGGCGTCATGCCATTGTGGTATTGTTGATATTGGCTGCCATCATCACGCCTCCTGATTGGATCACGCAGATTCTGATTTTCATCCCATTGACATTGCTATATGAAACCAGCATCAGGATTTCTGCCATGGTAGCCCGTAAGCGTGAAGCAGCGCTTGCCTGATCCTGATAGTATTCATGCTCATTTTCTCATTTGTTAGCTCTCGCTTATGCCTCTGGAATCTCTCTTGACAGAGATACGTGCTTGTCGATATTGTGAAGCACATTTGCCGTTGGGTCCAAGGCCAGTCCTGAGTGCTGCACCTTCTGCACGGATTCTGATTGCAGGGCAAGCACCTGGTACCCGCGTCCATGCCACTGGTATTCCATGGAATGATCCAAGCGGAGACAAATTGCGAAAGTGGTTAGACATGGATCGGGAGTTCTTCTATGATGAAACCAACATTGCCATCATTCCATTGGGCTTCTGTTATCCGGGTAAAGGAAAAGGCGGAGATCTTCCGCCCAGACCAGAATGTGCAGACCTATGGCAGGATCGTCTGATGGAAGCCCTCCCAAATGTGAAATTGATTTTGGCACTTGGACAATATGCCATCAAATATCACCTCAAGAAAAAACGAAAAAAGAATTTAACTGAGACTGTCAAGGATTGGCAACTATATGCAAAGGATGGCGTGATCCCACTTGTGCATCCCTCTCCGAGGAACTTTCGATGGCATAGAAAAAATCCCTGGTTTGAAGAGGAAGTTGTCCCTGAGATGCGGATCAAGGTTTGGGAAGCCCTGGATGAGTAGAAGAGTATCCTGGGCGCTAATGGATCTATCAGTGGAGATGAGGGGAGAAAATTTCTGTTTGTCGTAATGCCAAGCCTCTGCCAATCGTATCTCCTCTGTCTTTTGACCCCTTAATACGAAGTAGATGCAAGACATTTTATACGATCTGGAAAGCTGGATGCAAAGCGATAAAGACTTTGCCATTGCGACTGTGATCAAAACCTGGGGATCTTCTCCTCGTTTGCCCGGTTCGGCTTTGGCAGTCTCCTCCGAACAGGAGATGTTGGGGTCTGTGAGTGGTGGCTGTGTAGAAGGTGCTGTGATGCAGGCTTCACTGGAGATTCTGAATTCCAATGTCCCCCAAAGGCTGGATTATGGCGTTGCAGATGAAGATGCCTGGCGTGTGGGCTTGAGTTGTGGGGGCAAGCTCAGTGTATTTGCAGAGCGATTTGTAGGAAGGTCGGCGAAGCCTGCGGATCGGGAAGTCTGGACCGAACTCCTCAAAGCCTCTCACCAAAATAAAGGGTGTGTGATGCTGACTCAGATGTCGGGAGGTGAGAATGCACATTTGCTTGTATTCCCCGATGGTCATGAAATCGGTCTGCTTGCGGGTAAAGGTCTGACTTCTTTGGCGCTGAATGCCTATCAAGCACGCAAAAACCAAGTGATACTACATGAGGAGGTGGAGTATTTTGCACAGGTATTTCCCCGAAAAAGCCAATTGCTGATCATTGGTTCAGCACACATCACGGTAGATTTGGTAGAGTTGGCGCATGATTTTGGCTTTGAGACCATCGTGGTAGATCCTAGAGGGATTTTTTCTCAAAAAACCACTTTCTCTACCCCCCCTGACCACATGCATCAACAATGGCCACAAGAAGTCCTGGAAGGATTAAGCCTGGATGCTTATACCTATGCGGTACTTCTGACACACGATCCCAAGATTGATGATCCAGCTCTGCACATCCTTTTGCGCTCTGGAGTTGCATATATTGGAGCTCTCGGGAGTAGCCGAACACATCGAAAACGAGTCGCCAGACTCCAGGAGGCAGGCTTCTCCGAAGCAGAGATCGCGCGAATACATGGACCGATAGGGGTAGATATCAATGCCAAGCGCCCGCGAGAGATTGCTCTCAGCATCCTGGCACAAATGATTCAGATCAAGAATCAACATCTGTAAGCCATTCTTCGAGGGCTGTCCATGGAAGGAGGGCACATTTGTCCCTTCCCGGAAATTTTCTGGCTGCTGCAAATGCAAGAAACTCATCCATCTGTGAAGCGGCTTCTTCCTGATCGGCCGGATGCACAACTTGCTGAAATTCCGCTACCATCGCGGGCAATTCCTTGATAGACATGCCTTCGAGCATTTGGGTCAGAATGGAGGTCGAAGCCTTGGAGATTGCACAGCCATACCCATGAAAAAACGCCTGGGTGATCTGATCTCCCTTCATGGAGAGGTACAAATGAAAATGGTCTCCGCAAAATTGATTGTAGGCTTCAATTACATGATCAGCCTGATCAGGTTTCTGATAGTGATAAGGATGCTTGCTATGCTGAAGAATGACTTCTTTGTATAATTGAGCTGCTCGGTCTTTCATGAGAAAATTTCCTGAACTTCGAGAAGAGCATGAATAAGATGATCCACTTCCTCTTTGGTATTGTACATGCCAAAAGAAACTCTTGCTGTGCCAGGAAGCCCCAATCTCTGCATCAATGGCATGGTACAATGATGTCCAGCCCGGATGGCGATCCCTGCTTCATTCAACAGACTTGAGACATCGTGTGGATGGATGTCTGGAAAAACAAAAGAAATGATACTGCTTGTATGATCTGCCGACCCAATGAGTTGTAGATCCTGGATACCAGCCAATTGCTTTCGGGCATAAGCTGTCAGGTCTTCGGTATGAGTCTGAATGTTGTGCATCCCGATCTTGTTTATATATTGGATGGCAGCTCCAAGGCCGACCGCGCCTGCGATATTGGGGGTTCCTGCTTCGAATTTATGCGGGGGGACATTGTAGGTTGTATTTTCATAACTGACCATTCGAATCATATCTCCACCAAATTGGTAAGGTTGCATGTGTGGATGCCAGACAGACTTGGCATACAGCACCCCAATGCCCGTAGGACCATATAATTTGTGTCCAGAAAAAGCGAGAAAATCACATTCTATATCCTGAACGTTGACAGATTGATGGGGAATACTTTGTGCTGCATCCAGGAGGACAGGAACATCGAGTGCATGAGCCAACTGAATCATCTCCTGAACAGGATTGACATTGCCGAGCGCGTTTGAGATATGTGTGAGGGCGACGAAGCGGGTGCGTGGTCCCAGAAGATCTCTATAGGTGGAGAGCTCAACTTCGCCAGAATCATTCACAGGAATGATCTTCAGCTGAGCCTGCTGTTGCTGGCAGACTACTTGCCAAGGCACCAAATTGGCATGGTGTTCCATGCCGGAAATCAGAATCTCATCGCCTGCTTTGATACGTGGCCTGACAAAGGAAGTCGCACAAAAATTAATCGCTTCTGTGGTTCCTTTAGTGAAGATAACTTCGGATGTCTTTCGGGCTCCTATGAATGATTGAACGAGTTGTCTCGCGTGTTCATAGGCATCAGTTGCTTTCGCAGCCAAATCATAGGCCCCGCGGTTGATATTGGCATTTTCTTCCACATAATACCGGCGAAGCCTTTGCAGGACTGCTTCGGGTTTTTGTGTGGTTGCCGCATTGTCAAAATAAACAAGAGGTTGTTTTCCTGTATCAGCGAACAGGAGAGGAAAGTCCTTCCGTACTTTCTGCGGATCAAGCATAAGGGAAAAGTACGAAAAATCTGTTATCCTTCTTTAATTGACGCGCTTCCCATCGCGGAATGTTCCCGTAATCACATTTCCATTGGCAGTTCGGAGGGTGCCTGCACCATTTTTTTGATCCATATACCACTGGCCTTCGTATAATTGGCCATTGACATAAGTCATTTTTCCCTGACCTTGATGATTGCCTCTGACCCACTCTCCTTCGTAGATATCTCCGGAGGTATATTTCATGACTCCATGTCCATGAAAGAAGCCGCGTCTGAATTCTCCTTCATAGACGCCCTCTTCTGTGGTACAGGTCCCATGGCCCGTGGCTTCATTTTCATTCCAGTTTCCTTTCATGACTCTGGTTCCAACGGTATAGGTCCCTTCACCCACACGGGTTCCTTCATGCCAGTTTCCTTGATATTCTGTGATGATGGCGTCTTTTTCATGTTTCCAATACCCTTCTCCATGATATTTGCCCCGGACAAAATTCCCGCGATATTCCTCTACCTGTGTCGGGCCAGTGATGACTTGATAGCCTTCTCCGTGCTTAAGGCCATTTTGCCAATCGCCTACATATGAGAGATCTGGCCTGACCAGTTGTCCCTTGCCATCGATGATGCCTTCCTTGAAGCCTCCTTTGTAGACACTGCCATCGGCATAATAGTAGGCGCCGGTTCCATGTCTCCGGTCATGTACCCATTCCCCATCATAGACATCTCCACTGAGAAAAACCATTTTGCCCTTTCCATGCATATGATTTCTCTGCCATTCGCCAGCGTAGGTGTTTCCGTTTTTGAAAAAATATTTCCCCTGCCCCTCTTTTCTGCCAAATTGAAATTTGCCTATGTACAGGGTATCTCCAAAGGGACTGAAAAGAATCCCTTTTCCATGAAGCTTTCGATCTCTTACTCCGCCGATATAGACGGACCCATTTCCATAATTGATGGTATCGAGTTTTATGTCGGGATCAAAAAATGATTGAGGTTGCGCTTGTGCAGGAAGTATATAGCTACACCCCAAATTGATTATACAGAAGAAAATGACTCTTAGTTCTTTCATAAATCTTGCGTTTGTGTAAACAAATATAAATGAGAGGACCTATGTGTGGGGTAGAGTATATCGCAATCTGTCAAATTATCGACCTAAGCGGGCGAGAATCCGGTAGAGTTGTTTGTTCGAAACGTTTATTTGGCCTGAATCAGAATCCGTTTGGCTGAGAGGAGCTTCCCTTGAGACTTCATGGAAATCACATACAGTCCCTCTGCCAGATTCGAGATCTCCAAAGACAGTTGAGTCCTGGTTCGGATGCCAGCATGCGAGAACTGCCTGACGAGCTTTCCTTCAGGTGAGTGGATCTGAATCAGGAAGGGGCCAGCATCTGCCATCACTACCTCTGCTGTAAGAATCGATCCCTTCAAGACGGGATTGGGAAATACTGAGAGGAAGGTTTGGGGCTGAAACTCAACAGTCAATACCTCAGAATATGAAAATGCTCCGTTTTGGTCGAATTGCTTGAGTCGATAGTAATTCGTGCCCAATGAAGGAGAGCGATCTATACTCTCATATGTGTTCAGGTCAGCATGTGGACCAAGTGCCGGAACCTCTTCCAAGGCGTGGAATCGGACACCATCCAGGCTTTTTTCTACACTAAAGGAGCTTGTCTGTTGCTCATTGGCTGTGATCCACTGAAGTTGGACGTGCTCATGCTGAGGAGTTGCTGTAAATTCAACCAACTCATAGGGAAGCACAGCACCCGCAGATGGATACAGGAATGGCATGGGAACAACCTGAGAAGACAAACTTGGACTCGACCATTTCAATTGTGCAGAGGCATAGGATTTATTTTCATAAAACTCCATGCGAATGGCTACTCTGGTCCAGGCGTTCATGGCTATAGACCCACTATGATCTGTAACAGGTTGATCACCCCAATGATCTACAAGCAGAACATTGTCTACCCATAATCTGACTCCATCATCTGTCGAGGTTGTGAAGGTAAAGGTTTCAGAATAAGGGGCTTCAATTTCTCCTTCCCAAACGATAGCAAACTCATCATAGTTGGAGCCCGGCATGGCAGTTTCACTTCCCCAATAAAAATCTATTTGGGGATCTGTGTGATTCTGAACCAGAACTGTCATTGCTGTATCACTGTAGTACTTGGCATCAAGACCTGTTCCGACTCCTTTGCCGGCTGGCATGACCCAGAATCCTCTTACATATTCCGGTGCGGGATCATAGCTGGCGTCTCCAGTCTGGGTCGCGCGGATCTCTATATATCCATCAGAACCTGAGAGGGTAACTGTATTTCCGACGACGCTTGCTGGTCCACTGAGCACTTGGTAGGTGATTGGCAGACCCGAACTCGCTGTTGCTGCGAGGACGAAGGGTGCATCACCGACGGTCTTATTCGTGATGGCTGAAAAATCAATGTTTTGGCCAAGGAGAGCTGTCTCACTTGTACTGGCAGGAATACTGGAAATCCAGTCAAAGATCAATTTTGTCCCGCTAGTGTCAATGTGGTTTTTTGCCAACAAAGGCATCGCTATGCTGCTATGGACACTATTGAGACGTTTGTAAAGAATGGATCTTTCGGGCTGACCAGGAATGATCACTCTGTCTCCGGGTGATCCCAATTCATTGAACACGGTTCCATAAATAAGGCCCTGACTTGTCAATGGGGTGGACATGCGTGCATCAAAATTGGCTTGCATGCTATTTCCTGGTCTGTGGCAACTGGCGCAGTTGGCATCCAGATAAGATCTGGCTCTGTCTTCTAGACTGGCAGAGAGATCTGATTTGTCCGAAGAAGTCATCAAACTGCCGAGATTGGCCGTATCTGGATCCGTATCGAACATGCTCAAAAAGGTCATAGTCGCCAATTGGTTGGACGTTTTGCCTGTCACTGGGTAAAGCTGATCTCCATTGAGTTGGCGGGTCTTGGGGCCAAGTGTAACCTGAGCCGGATCGATATGGCAACTCAGACATTCCCCTCTTCCCGGATAATACCAGTTGACAGTCTTGGAGCCTGTCGCTGTCGCCACGGTGAAAGTATCAGTCTGATTGTCTATCAGAAGGTCAGCCTCCAACTGGTTGTCTCGCCAACGGTAGGTGATTCCATAATATTCGCCTGCATTGCCGTGGATCAGGAAGCGGGTTTCGATATGTCGTTTGACACCTGGATTGGTTTCATCCAAAGGCAATTCGAAATGTTTTACCAGGACAGCACCTTCCGGGAAAATCCAGTCTCCATTTTCAGAATATTGAATTTTTTCTGCTGGTGTATCATGGGTCCCATCATTGGGGATAACCATCCATCGGGTTTTGATGGCATTATCAGACCAGAAAGGCGCATTGAGTTCGTAGGGAATCATGAAATCCTCTGGAACAAGCGGAGACAAACTTTGAAAGACACCTGCCTGGGACAACAATGCTGGTGGCTCCGGGGCTCCTGCATTCTGTCGATCCAGGAGGTAAATTTTTCCATTGGTATCATATTGAAGCAAATAGACTTCTCCGTCTCCATCGATACCAAATGATCCAATGGGAAAAGACAAAGTCATCAACTGATCAATCAGGATGGTACCAGAAGAATCTTTCAGAGACCACAGACGCTTGCTGCTGTAATCGGCAAACAGATATTTGCCTACCAAATCGGGATGCGTAGATGCCCGATAGACGTATCCGCCAATGACTGATATGCCAAAACTATGATCGTATTCATGAATCGGCCCTTCATCTGTCCCATACAGCGTGCCGGGCATACTTTGAGGACCAATATTTGTTCCCTCTTTGTAGCCCCATTGGTAGTTGCCGCCTTTGATGATTTTGTCAATTTCTTCTCGACTCCCCTCTCCTACATCTCCGATCCATATCTCATCGGCTACAGAATCATAGGTCATTCTGTGAGGATTTCTGAATCCAAGGGCATAGAATTCCTCCAGATATCCTCCTAATGGATCGAGGAATGGATTGTCATTGGGGATATAATAATTGGCAGAATAACTGAGGTCGCCTCCAGAAATAGTGGCAGGTTGCCTGAGTATTGCATGGCTTTTCGTAGGATCTTTGTCAACATCAATGCGAAACACACCGCCCAATAGCCGATTGTCTATGATCTGACCATTGTTAAAGACATTGTTTCCCCCTCCTTCATCTCCTGAACTGATATAGAGGTATCCATCTTTGCCGAAGAAGAGAGAGCCACCATTGTGATTATTGGCTTGAGTAAGTTGTTGGATCAAGATCATTTCCGATCCCAATGTGGCAGGTCCCGGGAATGTTGGAACCGTAAACCTCGAGACGCGATAGTATTTGATGTTGCTGATTTTGGTTTTGTAGAATACATAAATGTAGTTGCTATCAATTCCAAATCTTGGGTGGATCGCAAATCCCAACATGCCACTTTCTCCATTATTGAAGGTTTGGCCGGAGATATCCAGAATGGTATTCTTGACAGTAGTCGAAGAATCTTTTGTGACAGCAATGATACGACCTCCATGTTCCCCTATGAGTAGGCGATTGGTGCCTGGTTCTTCTACCAGGTGAATCGGGTCATTGAATGTCAAATGCGGGAAGGCATTGGTGGTAATCCAACTCCCACTTCCAACACCTGGGGTGCCTGAAGGGAAGGTATCATTCACAAATGAATCAACAGGAGCTGCTACATCCAGACCATAAGGACTCGCAATCCAGGGTAGAAAACCGAGGAAAGTTGAACCGAGTAACAAGAGAATGAATAGTCGAGAATGAGCAAGATTGTAAGAAAAAATCGAAATCAACGAACGCATGGAGTAGGATAGGCGGATAACTAAATAGAAGCTAGTACTAATTTCCCCTTAGCCAATTAATTAGATAACGAATTTTTTGACTATTTCTGATGCGTAAGTTACACAATTTGTCTTTAAATCCCTTCCTCTACATTTAGAAAAATTTGAAGTTCGAAATAAAGCTCAAGGTTTTTGGGGTTTTCTTACAACAAGCAGGTCGCTGATCCCCCGAAAAGTCGTATCGGCATGAGCAATAGAAAAACCTGCCTCAAGCACTTCATTGCAAAATTCCTCATGACTGTGTAGCCAGAATTCACCTCTGGCTTGCATGCGTTGGATTTTTCGATTTTGGCGGCTCACTTCCTTTCCTCCTTTCATGATATCCAGGGTTTTCTTCAGGCCATAGGTTTTGAGCAAATGCTTTCCAATCGCCCATTGCCAACTCAATACATTGACTTTTCTGCCAGGATCTACGAAGATTCCATATCCTCCGGGCTCCATCCATTCATAAAACTGACGAAGCACCTTCTTCGGTGAAGGGAAGGTGTACAAAGAATGGATGGCAGCAATCCCGGCTATGCTGTCTTTCCCAAATTGCGTGTCCTCTATGGCTTGTTGGAAAATGCTGAGATTGTTCAACGAATAGGCTGCTTGCTTCTCTCGTGCACGTGCAATCATGCCAGGATCGCGATCGACATGGTAGACATACCAATCCGGATGCTCTTTTGCAATGGAGGTAGAATAGTTGCCGGTTCCGGCTCCTATATCAATAATAATTCCTCCTGCTGGGATGGCCCATTTTTGAATTTCGCTGAGGACTTGTTCTCGCAACGCCTGATAGAAAGGATTGTAACTCAACAACAAGTCATAACTTTGGGCATAGGTCTGCCACTCAACTGATGAGGCTTGCATGAGAGTCAATAGGTTGTGATAAGTTGGCCGTTAAGTTTGCATATCTAAGCAAGTCTGCTTCACTGATAGGGGTACCGCCTTTTTTGAGAAAGGTTTCGTAGCTTTTGTCGCGTCTGGTTGCCATCAGAACGACCTCCTCGTCTATCCACTTGACATAGCGAGGTTCAGAGATGGGATCGAAAGCTAACATTCGCTGATAGAATGGGGTGTGCTTCTTCCTGACTCCAGTGATGATAAAGTGACTGGATTCCACCTGACTGACAATGGCATGGATACGAAACATCAATAACTGAGCTCTCAGGGAGGTTCTTCCTTTGATTTCGGGATCTACCACGAAACGACAGGATTCCTGAATGATCTGATACAGGCCGATGTTTCTCTGGATCTCGGAAGGATACATGCATACCATTTCCAGGGGTTCCCACCTGTATTTGGGGGACCAAAGGCAGATTCGCAAACTGGCTACCGGGACATTGTTATGCCAAATAAGATACGTTTGGGAGTTGGATTGTTGATCGTAGTTGTCAGAAAATAGCTTTGTTTCGTTTTCGGGGATGGCTTGTGCATGTCGGTAGGCTCGGTATCGCAACTGATATGCAAGCTCAAGGTTTTCTTTTTCCTGACAAAGTTCTGCTGTGAAGCCATTATTTTCAAACAGAACCTGATGAGGTAATGGTCGTGGGGTCATCCTTTTTACAATTAAAAGGTGATACAAAAAAATGATTCAAATAGGGATAAAGCGATCCTACCTTAACAGGTAAGATATATAATGGCGGGAAAACGTTTGTAGGATAAACGTAGTGAAAAAAATCAACTTTGCAAAGTAGTGTGGAGAAAATTGGATATTTTATGAATCAAAACATTAAAACCAGCCAATGATGAAAGCTCATGGCTGGCTTCAACAACATAGTCTTCAATTATATTCTTGTTAGCTAAGAGCAGTTGTCTTGACTTCCCAACCCTGGGGAAGTTTTTCTGCAATCTCGATTTCTCCAAATTCTTTGCTTTGGCGTGCGCCTACTACCTGTGCCCATGCTGCCATGCGTCGAATGCCCTCATCCAGTGTGATTGCTTCCCCCAATCCAAAGATCCGATGTGCTTTACTATGGTCTGAATAGGCATCTACGACCTCATTTCTGGCTTCCAGATGTTTGACCACCAACTCTACATTCAGGTGCTTGGCCACGACTTGGGCCAATTCATTGACACTGTATGGTTTGTCTGCGCCTATGTTGAATACTTCATTGAATGAAGCAGGAATATTCACACATTGGGCGATTGGAATCGCAACATCATCGATATAGCTGAAAGCACGTGTTTGTTCACCATCCCCAAAAATAGTCATGGATTTGCCTTGCATCAATTGATTCATGAAGATGCCTATTACGTTCCGATATTTATCGCCAATATTCTGGTTTTCCCCATATACATTATGTGGCCGGAAAATGACATAATTTAATCCGAACATTTCATGTGCCGCCTTCAAGTCTAGCTCAACCGCGTATTTCGATACACCATATGGGTCTTCCGGTTGAGGAACCATGTCTTCTCTCATTGGCACTTGCCCTGCTCCATACACTGCGATAGAAGAGGTGAAAACAAAACATTTCACTTTACTTTTGACAGCATTGTTGATCAGATTGATGCTCCCTATCAAGTTGGTTTCATAGTTGTATCGTCTGATAAAATGCGACAATCCTTCGGCAGCATAGGCAGCCAGATGATATACATAGTCAAACTTGTATTCTTCAAATAGTGCATTGATCAAGGCGACATCCGTAACAGATCCTTTGATGAACAGTGCCCCTTCAGGGATGTGATCCTCAAATCCTCCGCTAAGATCATCGAGAACAATGACTTCATGTCCCAGAGCAAGACAATGTTTCGCAACGTGTGAGCCAATGAATCCAGCTCCACCCGTGACCAGTGATGTAGGCATATTTATTTATTTTGATATTTTAATTATCGTAAAATAATGTAACTGTATTGAAATATAAAAGCGGCTGAAAGGTTTTGGCTGATTTGGTCTTTATTCCATTTCTTGACTTAGGTCAAGGCAGCAAGAGGAATTTTGGAATAATTTTGATTCATATTGTCAACCCAAATGATGCCATTTCCATGTATAAGCCACTCCTCAATTCTTCTTCCTCTTTCGGTCAGTCAACAGAAAACAAATATGCCATCATTGGTGCCGGACCTTCAGGTCTGGGCACTGCCAGATGTTTTCTGGAACATGGAATTCCTTTCGATGGATTTGAAGCTCATTCAGATGTTGGAGGCTTGTGGAATATAGAGAATCCAGTGAGTACTGTTTATCAGACGGCTCATTTGATCTCCTCAAAAAAGATGACGGAATTTTCTCATTTTCCTATGCCGGATCATGTAGCTGATTTTCCCCATCACTCTGATCTATGCGATTATTTTCAGGCCTATGCCAAGGCTTTTGGTTTATACAAGCATTTTCGTTTCAACACGCGAATAGACCACATTGATCGGAAGGAGGATGGATGGTTGGTCTCACTTCAGGATGGTTCGAGCTATCTGTACAAAGGTGTCATCATCGCCAATGGCACCCTATCACGCCCCAATTGGCCAACTTTTCCAGGGGAGTATTCGGGTGAAATGCTGCATGCTGCGGCTTATAAAAGTCCTTCTGTTTTCACAGACAAGCGTGTTCTAATTGTTGGGGCAGGGAATAGTGGTTGTGATATAGCCGTTGATGCTGTCCATCATGCCCAATCTGTCCATTTGAGTGTGCGCAGAGGGTATCATTTCATACCCAAATACATTCTAGGCAAGCCGGCTGACACAATGGGCGGCAAAATCAAGCTCCCTCCTCGGTTGAAACAGAAAGTTGACAAGGCATTGTTAAAACTTTTTGTGCCAGATCCTGTACAGTTTGGATTTCCAGAACCGGATCATCGCTTATATGAATCTCATCCCATTGTCAATCATTTGGTCCTGCATCATCTTGGGCATGGCGACATGGAGGTCAGGCCGGATATTGAGCAGTTTGAAGGAGAACGGGTGCATTTTGTGGATGGTTCACATGCTGACTATGACCTGGTCTTGTTTGCGACAGGATATCAGCTCCATTATCCCTTTTTGGACAAGACACATCTCAATTGGCAAGGAGATGCTCCCAGATTGTATCTCAACATTTTTCATCCTCAGTACAATGATCTGTTCATGATTGGCCTGCTAGAGGCAACAGGACTGGGATGGCAAGGGCGCTATGAGCAAGCAGAGTTAGTTGCCCGATTTATTCTTCATCATACGGCTAACACCAAAAAGGCCAATCGCTTTATTCGCAAAAAGGCACATCATATTCCCAATACGAGCGGAGGCATGCGCTATTTACCTCTGGCGCGGATGGCTTATTATGTTCATAAAGATACCTATCGGTCCTTGCTCAGGAAGACGATGAGGAAGCTTGGGTGATTGATTTTCTTCCTTTTCTATTTTTTGATTCATTTTTTTATGCAAAACAAAACAGTGCTGATCACAGGAGCAGCAGGAGGATTAGGGAAAGCTTTGTGTCTCCAATTTGGTGGATTGGGTGCCCGGATCATTGGTCTGGACGTGGATCAATCGGCTTTGTCTGGCTTGGAGGTGATTCTCAGGGAAGCGAATATTCCATCACGATTGATTGAATGTGATATTCGATCGGAACAGGCTTGCCGGGGGGCAATTGACCTTGGCCGCGAGACTTTTGGTCCGATCGATATCCTGATCAACAATGCCGGACTCACACATATTGGTCTATTCCAGCAGGCTTCGCTGGAATCCATCCAACAAGTGATAGATGTGAATTTTTATGGGGCTGTGAATTGTACGCATCATGTCTTGAAGGATTTGATAGAAGGCAAGGGGAGTATTGTGACAATTTCGAGTGTGGCGGGTTTGGCTCCCCTGATGGGACGGACAGCTTATTCGGCAAGCAAATTTGCCTTACATGGATTTTTTGAGAGTCTGCGTACTGAGTTATTGGACCAAGGGGTGCATGTCTTGATGGTCTGTCCGTCGACCATAGATACAGATATGAGGAGTCGGACAGTCGCTGGTTCGATTGATGGTCAAGCTGTGGGGAAAATGGCGAGTCCCGATTTTGTTGCAGATGGTATTCTTCAAGCGGTGTTTCACAAGCAGCGAAGGCTGATCATTGGTCCACAATCTCGTCTGACTTATCTTGTCCATAAATGGATGCCGAGATTGTATGATCGGTTGATGATTCGCAAGGTGTCTCCGCAACTATTGAGCATACAAAAAAAGAAAGAATTCATTCCTATGTAGATATTGTAATTATCAGACAATCAGCCAACTAAGTATTTCGTCTTATTTGTTCTTGTGTTGCTGAAAAAAGAAGAGAAAACTTTTTCTGATTTTTCTTGAACCAATGCAAATAAATGCCGTATCTTTGTATGCCTTTTGGTGAGGTGGGTGAGTGGCTGAAACCACCTGTTTGCTAAACAGGCGTACCTTGAAAAGGGTACCGCGGGTTCGAATCCCGCCCTCACCGCCGGGAGCTAGCGATAGTTAGCTTTTTGTTTGCGGTCAGATAATGGCCAACGATCTTTACAAAATAGGCTTTTATAGCCATCGAGGTGTAGCGTTCCGATGAATCGGAATTAGCACATTCCGCTTGTTGCGGAAGGTCCGCAGAGTCGAACCCTGTACCTTGTTGTTCTTAGGAACAGACTAAAAACGCCATCGAGGTGTAGCGTTCCGATGAATCGGAATTAGCGCATCCCGATTTTGGGAGGACCGCATGATCGAATCATTTCTCCTCGTTGTTTTTAGGAACAGACTAAAACGCCATCGAGGTGTAGCGTTCCGATGAATCGGAATTAGCGCACCCCGATTTTGGGAGGACCGCATGATCGAATCATTTCTCCTCGTTGTTTTTAGGAACAGGCTAATATGCCATCGAGGTGTAGCGCAGTCCGGTTAGCGCACCTGCTTTGGGAGCAGGGGGCCGCAGGTTCGAATCCTGCCACCTCGACAAGAGAGCTGATAAAAGGAGTTATGGCTCGTTTTAGGCTCTCTTTCGTTCTTTTTAGGTCCTGTAGCTCAACTGGATAGAGCAGCTGCCTTCTAAGCAGCAGGTTCGGGGTTCGAGTCCCTGCGGGATCACAAATTATAAATTTAATCCTCTGAAAATCAATGATTTTTGGAGGATTTTTTATTTTGGGTCGAGTTGAGGGTCGAGTAAAGGTGCCTAATTAGTTGATAAGATTTCTTATCTTAATACATATTCGCCTAACTTTCCTTCCCCTCTCCTATTTCAAGAATTTTATTCATGAAAACTAAGTTTTTTGAAGTATTCCGAAAGCAGATCCAATCAAGTAAACATCCCCTTTTTCAGATTTTTCAAAGTTTTTCATTGGAAGAAGGCATTCAACTGGAAAAAATCAATGAATCGTTTTCTCAATTGAATTTTGACACCCTACAGGATGAAAAAATATCAGAGGAACTTATCATGTTTTTGGGTCAAAACATGCCCGAAATATTAAAAAATCCAGAAGCATATTTGGCTTATGTGCTAGATGAAATCACAACAATCGAGGAGGCTTTTGAAAGTTATTCAGAAGAAATGGACGTTGAGGATTCTATTGTTCCTCATGATCCCTTATCTGTTGAGTTATTGTCCCTAAAAGCCACTTCCCATCTGATCAACCTGGAGTCTATTTTTGAGCATTTAGCTGTTAGAATCGTCCAATCTTTTTTTTCCTGGGCAAATGATTCTTTACTCTCTCCGAAGGAAGGCAAATCCATATCCAAGCATCCATTCATCAATTATTTTCTGGATGTCAAGCTCAAGTTTCTTGAAGAGAACATTTCTTTGGTTTTTGAAAAACACAGAATCTATCATTTTGGCTCTTCTCCAAATCAAGCTTTGAGCAATCTCTCCACTTACCTCCAATCACACATAGGAAATCCAGACTCCAAGCTTCGGATCTTTGAGAACTTCTTTTTGTTTGGAATGAGAGTGCAACTGTCAAAAGAGACTGCGGATAATTATCTTACGGAATTAGTGGGCATCCTCAAGAAACATTTTCCTGAATCCAATCAACCTATTGTAGATTCTCTTGAAAGAATGATAAGTAAACAACCGAAAGGAAATACTATTTTCCAGACTCAGGAATTGGCTCTGTTCATCCACTATCTTCAGAAACAAGAGATCATTTTATCATTGGATTTTCTTCCTACAGCCCAACTCTTTTCAGCATTAACAGGAAGAAGTTGGGATCGATTGAGAAGGAAATTGGGACAGCGTGAAA
This sequence comes from Bacteroidota bacterium, assembly GCA_039029315.1. GTDB lineage: Bacteria > Bacteroidota > Bacteroidia > J057 > J057 > JBCCCJ01. The sequence continues at coordinate 153,948 of JBCCGK010000015.1, forward strand.
TAGAGATTATACAGCAAAAAGTAGGAACTACGCCAGGGGCAAGTGATCAATTGTTAAAATGATTATCCTTTACTGTACACCGACGTAAAATAGAGTATCGTCAACTCAATTGATTATCGATGAATCTATTAACATTTTTCAAGCATTTTCCAGATGAGGCGAGTTGCCGTGCTCATTGGAAAAGCCATCGAGAA
>JBCCGK010000016.1:0-153932 GCA_039029315.1 Bacteroidota bacterium
ATTTTCTATATAAATATCTGTATAATAATATTTTAACTCATTTTCAAAATCAGGAATAAATCATCAAAAAGCCGCCAACAAATCATTCTTCTCCATGCACAACAGCAAATTGATTCACATTCTTTCAGTCCTGAACCCGGAGGAACTAAAAAGACTGTATAAGTTTTTGAAATCGCCATATTACAATGCCAACCCACACCTGATCAAGCTCTATAAAATCCTCAGAGTAGATCATCCGCATTTCTCCTCTCCCACACTCTCAAAGGAACGGGTCTTTCGGAAGCTCTTTCCTGACAATGCCTACAATCATGCAAAGCTCCTCAACTTGATGTCAGACTTGACTGCACTGGTGCGGACATATCTTCAGCATCTACAACTGGAAACTGAAGCCCATACACAAGAGCATCTTCTTCTTGCAGCTTATGCCAGCAGACCTGAAGCATATGAATTGTTTGTCCGTCAAGCTGACAAAACGCAAGATCACCTGCACCAACTGTCTCATCAATCCCCGACGTATCACGAACGGTTGTTTCGCCTCAACAAATTGTCTCTCAGCCATCCGAAGACAGACAAATTTTCCTTGTCCAAATCTCAATACGAAGACAGTCTGTATCATCTGGACTGCTGGTATATTCAGGAAAAACTCTTACTCAGTTGTGAAGTCAAGGCCCGAGAAAAACCCCTGTCCGAACACTATGATATCTGGTTAGCCGAGCAATTGCGCAGCAAGAGCGAAGAATATCAGATGAACCACCCCACAACCAGGGCCTACCTCGATATACTCGATCTTCTGCAAGGCGGAGAAGAATCTGTCTATTATCAACTCAAACAGTTGTTTTTATCTTCTTTTGCTCAGTTCTCCCCCATCGAAAAACAAAATATCCTACAGAGCCTGATCAACTATACCATCCAGCAAGGCAATCAGGGGCAACGGCCGTTTGTGCGAGAAAATTTCGAACTCTATCAGTTTGGCTTGTCCAAACAGCTGTTTTTGGAACAAGGCATCCTTGATGATATGATCTATCTCAGCATCGTCAATATTGCTTTGAGAGTGGGAGAGTCAAGCTGGTGTCTCGACTTCATCCAAAGTCATCACTCTTTGCTACCAGAAGGCAAGCAGAAAGATGCACACGCACTTGCTACTGCCCTGTGGCACTATCGACAACAACAAACCGGCGAGACCATTCAGTTGTTGAGGCAGTTGGACTTCAAGAATGTATATTATCAGATTCAGGCACGGGTTCTCCTGATCAAGGTTTATGTAGAAACGATTCAACAAGATTCTGAAAATATCGAATTGGTCATTTCGCTTTCACAAGCTTTTGAGCGCTACATTCGACGCAACAAAACCATCTCTGCGACCAATCGCACAGCACTTCTGAACTTTACATTAATCGTCAGGCGTCTGGCCAAATTCCGCGATCGGATAGGCACTGAGGGACAATCAGTCAATAAAATCAAACAAGAGCTTCAAGCAATGGGAAGCGTTTACAACAGAAATTGGCTTGGGGAACAATTGGCCTAAGAGGCAAGCAGGTCGTGATTAAATTTCGGGAATATCAGTGATGATTTCCGATTTTTTTGGGAAACAAATCATGGCTAACATCATGTATTGATGAAATGATGAAGGAAAAGGAATGCCTGGTGAAGCGAGAGAATTCTGTTGGTTAGGGGAGAGAATTCCCTTCACAACAAAGGTATTGGCTCTTTCTTCCTATCCCTTTGCCTATTGTTTCAAAGGTTTACCTTATTGTTTCAAGCTGAAAAATTGGGTTAAACATGATGGCAAGACAGATCTTTTGAGGATTTGGAGGCCTGATTCCTGGTACTCTGGGATCACTACCAACTGGCGATTTCGAGGAGTATTGTGCCAAAACCGGTGAAAGGAACAATGCACAAGATGGAATGAATTCAGAAACTAGACAGTTCGATTCCCCATGCTTAGATGCTATATTATCCAACCCTCAGATGTTGGCTTCCTTGAGTTCAGCCAGAACCTGATGCAACTATTAGGAGGAACGAGACCGAATCCAGGCAACAAATTTGCCCAGGGTCAGCCCTTGAACCAGAATAGAAAAAAGCACGACCATATAAGTAATCAAAATGATCCCATCCCCAAAAGGATATTCTTTCAAACTCAAGGCAAGCGCAATGGAAATCCCGCCACGTAACCCACCCCAGCTCAGGATTTTGACAGTGTCCATGGGGTGATCTTCGGTATGTCTGAGAAAAGAATAACTGGAGAAAACACTTAGGAATCGTGCCCCAAGAACAATCAGGATTGCTCCAAATCCCATGATCAGATAGAGGAGTTCATATGCTAATAGATGCAAGGCCAGTCCGATTAAGACAAAGAGAATTCCGTTCAATACATGGTCCAGCACCTCCCAGACTTCATTGAGCAGATGTTTGGCAGGTGAATCCATCTCATGATTGATGTCCAGGGAATTACCGATGACCAACCCACAGACCACCATCGCCAGAGGAGCTGACACATGCATGGATTCCGCCAAAGCAGAACCTGTCATCACCACAGCCAGGCTACACAAGACTGCCAACTGTGGACTGTCAAAGACTGCCTTGATCAGGCGATAGCCAGCAAATCCCAGGATCATTCCGTAGAGCAATCCTCCAATGGCTTCTTCGACAAAGAGCAAGCTGATCTCAACCGCAATGGATTCTCCGCCCCCCATCTCACTCATCATTGGGGTGAGCAACAATAGCCCTGAAAACACCACCACGCCTACCCCATCGTTGAAAAGGGATTCTCCTTCTATTTTGAGCTGAAGAGAGGGGGGGATATCTGCCTGTTTCAAAATTGCCAACACAGCGATGGGATCGGTTGGAGAAATCAAGGCCCCGAATAACAGGCAATAGATGAAGGGCATATCTAGTCCAAGGACCATAGCCAATCCTTTCACCCCTCCCCCAATCAAAAACGTAGAGATTAAGACTCCCAGGGAGGCGAACATCAAAACGGACCATCTCTCCTTGGCAAGATCACGAATGTTGATATGCAAGGCGCCGGCAAATAGGAGAAAACTCAACAATCCATCGAACAACAATTGTTCAAAGTCGGCGGCATAGACCAGATCACAAAATAGATCAAACAGGAGTGGAGAGATGAATTGAGACAAATATATCAGCCCAACTGTCAGCACACTCAAGATCATCAAGCCGATAGTATAGGGCAATTTCAGCCATTTGTGATTCACAAAACTGAGTAAGGCTGCTAATCCGAAAATGAAGGAAAAGGATTGAAGCATGGGAGAAAGGGGTAAGGGTGATTCCTGAAGATCGAGGAAGATACAAACAATTAACTCGAATCTTGAAGGGACCAGCAATTCATCTTCCTCCTCATGTCCCTGTCCCCAATGGCAAGCGGATCAGGAATTCAGTCCCTTTTCCTTCCTTGCTGTTCGCGCTGATCTCCCCCTGATGCCCCATCACAATGATGTCATAGACAATGGAAAGACCAAGTCCAATATTGCCTTGCCCGGTAGGTTTGGTTGTGAAAAAGGGTTCGAACAGTTTTGGATGGATATCGGCAGGAATTCCCGGTCCATTATCCTTGATTCGGATGACCACTGATGCCTCCTCTGCCTGACTGCTGATGGATATATGCGGCACAAATCCAGGTTCACCCAGTTTTTCACTCACCGCTTCCAAGGCATTATGCACCAGATTTAGAAACGCTCTTGACAATTCTGGCGCCTGAACAGAAACCGGTGGCAAGGAGCTATCGAGATGTTCCTCAATCTCAATGTCCACCTCCTTTCCTTGGGCCATGAATCCATGATAGGCCAAATGAACATGTTCTGATAGAAGTTGATTGAGGTCAATGCTACTTCTGACTCCTGAAGAGGACCCCATATGCAGCATCATGCTAGAGACAATTTCATTCGCCCGGATCCCATTGGTTTCTATAGACTGAGACCCATGTTGCATCATGGACAACATTTCTTTCAGATCTTCATAGGATTCTGGTTGAAAGGCATCTTCTACCTCCTGGATTTCATCAAAAATTTCGGCAGCCAACTCCTTGATATTCTTGGCAAAATTGTTGACAAAATTGAGGGGATTTTTGATCTCATGAGCGATTCCTGCTGTCATTTGCCCCAAGGCAGCCATTTTATCCTGAACCATCAATTGCTCCTGAACCCGAATCACTTCCTGAGTTCTTTCTTCGACGATTCCTTCCAACTCTTGATTCCTTGCCTGCAACCGACGCACTTTCCATCTACTATACGCAACAACGATTAGGGCAATCAGCACAATCGCAGCAACAACATACAGAAAATAAGCCCACCAGGTCAGGTACCAGGGAGGGAGAATTTCAAAAGAGAAGCTATCGATCTTACTGGTAATCAGGTCTGCATTTTGAGCCTCTACCATAAAGGTGTAAGCCCCCGGTGGAATCCGCGTATAGTCTTTGTGAATTTCTTTAGTCCAGGGTAACCAATCCTCATCATAGCCTTCCAGCTTGACTCTGAATATCAGTTGAAAATGATCCTTGTAGGAGGTCGCTGCATATTCAAATCGAAGGCTATTCAGGGAAAAATCGATGGCTTGCGTTTTGCTGCTTACCTCATGCCCACCAAAGATAACAGAATCAGCATTTGCAATGACCTTTCTGACATGCGCTTGATAGTCAACCATAGGCGTTGCTTGTTCCCCTTTATCGTATCGATAGATCCCTTTGTTGGTCCCCAGCCAGACGATGTCCTGATCTTCAGAATCAAAATAGATATGCGTAATATTGGTAAACCCGCTGATGGCGAGCATGACTTGATCATTCCATTGATATGTGCCAACAGAATCTTGATTCCCGATGAATAGTTTTCCACGTCCGTCCTTGACTGAATAAAACCAGAGTTCTTGTTCGGGTCCCTCATATAATCCATACATATCCCTGGTGGTATCGGCAAACAGTGGCCCAAATGTGGAATCAGGAATCAATTGATTTGACTCAGGGTCATAAGTCCGAAGCCCCTGAAAGGTTCCAAAATGTAATTTCCCCAATAACCTGGGGATGAACAACTCTTCTTTTGCCATCTTGTCAGGCATTCTGATCGTATCAATCTCCATCTCAATTCTCTGGATTCTGGCCCGGAGAGAATCCAGATTTTCCGTTCGAAGGATATCATCAAAATTAGAAGAACGGATATGGTAGGCTTCTCCCTGAAAGTTGTTCATGTAAAAGACCTCTTTGCTTTCCTGCTGAAAACTATTGGCTAAGCCCATCAGATATGGCAACAAGCCCATGAAGGTCCAATGCCCGTTCTGATATTTGAGGACAGCAATTCCGCCCTCTGACAAGCTAGCGAACACAATATCAGGATGAAAGGGGTTTGTATGCATAGCATATCCTCTCAAATTGGTCAATTGGTTTGCTTTCCCATCAATATACTCATATATGCCCTCAGAGGAAGAAATCAACATCTTTTCATCTCGGATTTCTATGTCCCAGGCAGTTTTCACCTCCTCCACGATTCGCTCAAAATAGGCATGCTCTCCCACCTCCTCTGCAGGCCTCAATTCAAATAGACCAATCGTTGAGGCAACGATCAATTTTTTCTGAAATCTGCTAATCCGTGTTACGTAGACCTCCATGTCAAAATGCGCTGCCATCAAACCAACAGGCGAGGGGAATGCCACCCTTGCTAGCCCATTGGAAAGTCCGGCCCACAGATTATTTTCCCGGTCTTGCAGAATCGAATACACCGCGTCAGAAGGGAAGCCATCTTTGAAGGCATATTTGAGTCTCCCTTGCTGATCGACAATGAGGATTCCCTTATTTTGGGTATTTGAGAAGAAATAGCTTCCATCACGCAATTGTTTGGCATCCGTATAGACTCCCCCGCCTACATATGCTTCTACTTCGGGATTCATCGGGAAACGCCTGATCTTCTTGTCTTCAAGGATGTAAAATTTCCCACCGAATGTATACATCAAGGCTTTGTCAGGATCGGGCTGCTCGGGATCTCCCATAGGCAATAAGCCCATGATTCGGTCTTCATCATTTGTGAAGATGGGATCTTCAAAATACAAGTGAAGAGAATCATCTTTCAGGACTTTGATTCCTGTAAATTTTTGAAAGGTAAAAAATTGATCGTTCCAACTAAAGAAGGTTGCGAAAATTGAGGTATCAGGTAAATGAATGATAGGCCTATACATGCTATCTATGCCTCCATTTTCCAGAATCAGGGCTGCTGGATCAAACTGAAAAATATGTTGTTGTTCACAAAAAAAGATGTGGTCCTTTAGCCTGATTGTGTTCCAAATCGTCCCTGTAAAGGAGATGGAGTCCGGCAGTAAAGGGACTAAGGAAACATAAGCAAGTTCTCCCCTTTCATTGGGCAACAAGACGCCCATTTCTTGTACGCCTCCAACAAATACATGTCCTGCTTCATCCAGGTCTATGGAGCGACCAGACTTGGGACTTGGCATGTCAATCATTCGCCATCGCTTGCCATCAAATTCTACCACCCCATTATTATTGGCGACGTAAATGATTCCCTGCGGACCTTGTCGGACTTTCCAGTTTTGGTGAGATCCATTAAAATCCAGATAATCATAGTGATCAATTTCGATAGGGCCGGCAAGTTCAGCATAGGGAGATTGGGCTAAGAGGGATGTTATGCCCCCAAGAAACGCACATACGATGAATCGAAAGATCATAGGAGAAGAAGCTAGAAGATTTTTTTTCGGGAATGAAGGTAAGGAATCCTGAGAATAATTCAGGTTTTGAAGTATCAGATTGTTCAAAACAGCTCACAGGCAGGCCACCGACAACAATGAAACAATAAGAACAGAATTTGAAACATTAGTCCAACTCCTCCTGCAAAAGAATGAGGACCTTTGGCTCGAATCGCATTGAAACCGATCAAGCCTTCAAGCATGAATCATTCTATTTCCCCCTCCCGAATTCGAAACAGTATTGCTGGAATCAGTGTCATATTTTTCAGTTTTTATGTGCTGGGAACTTTTTTCCCGGATGTGTGGTGGACAAGCCATTTTCTGGCCTTCGTCCCTACCAGTATTCAGATTGGGGTTCTTGGACTTGCCGGAGGCCTGATTGTTTATAGCTGTTTCAACCCAGATAAGCATTCAATGCCCTCAAAGCTGCAGCTCTCCTCTTCCTTTCGTCATTGGCTGATAGGTCTGCTGAGCCTCGGTACCGGGATATTGATGTACCAATTCCCCATTGTTCAGGATTATTACGGGGATGCCTATAAGGTTATTCCTCATCTTCAGCAACACATCTCTGCTATTCCTGCAGGCACCAATGAGGCCCTGTTTTCTTTTGGGCTGTCTCCCTGGGAAGGACATAGTTCCATTCTGGCGATGGTTACCTATTTGGCATATGTTACAGGAATCAGCTACCAACAAGCCTTTCATTTGATGGACGCCGTTTGCGGAGGCTTGTTTGTCTTAGTCTGGCTACAGTTTGTGCAGTACTATCTTCGACAGACGGCCTGGAAGATCATCATGGGACTTGCAGGCTGTACAGCACCTTTCATGCTCATCTTTTGGGGACATATCGAGAGTTATGCACCGGTATTTTTGTTTTTTTTGCTATGGATGATTGGTCTGGTGGTGTATCTCCAAAATCGTCGACAGCTGATGCTTATCGGCTTGGTTCTTGTGTGGTTGATTTGCCTAAAACTCCATCCTATTGCGCTGTTATTTCTCCCTGCGCTGGCGTTGATCTGGGTCAGACATTATGCCAATCATCTTTCCTGGTTTAGCCATCTGCTGACTTGGGAAGGGCTGGCAAGATGGGTATTGGCACCCATTTTCGCGGCTGGGGCCATCTTATACTTTTTCGTTTTTGAAGATCATTGCGACCCTAGATCCCTGGAAGAGACGGCCATGGCATTTGATCGACTGTTTTTGCCCCTCATTTCTCCAGAAGCTCCTTTAGACAACTATAATTTACTCAGTTTCAATCATATTTTTGATTATTTCGCCGAATTGCTTCTTTGGTCTCCAATTGCGCTTCTCGTAGGAACATGGCTATTGATCAGCAGGAGAAAGTCTATACAGTGGGATCGCCCCATACTCCTCCTGTCTGGTCTGACACTGATTCTGTTTGGAAGTTTGTTCTTCATGATCAATCCCTTATTGTCCATGCAACTGGATTGGGATTTGATGGCGATTCCTGCACCGATTTTTTTGGTGTTAGTTTGTTCTCTGGTAAAAGAGGTAGAATTATCCGATTCAGGATCAGGATGTTTGCCCCCTTCCCTGGCCTTGACACTGCTGACCCTTCCGATCTTCCTCCTCCATGCCGATGAACAGATGCATGCCCAGCGACTGGAAAGTCTCGGTATCCGCATGTATCACAGCTATTACGAATGGTCAGGTAAAGTCCTACAGCACGCCCTGGATATGCCCACTTATGCTTCTCGCAAAGACTATGAAGATCGAAAAAGCGCCCTCCTGACAAAACTCCGACCACATGCGCAGGCAGACATAGACTTTGAATACGCCTATCTTCTCTTGCAAGAAGGAAAATATCATTTGCGACAATCCAGAGAATATGGTGTAGCCATGGGGTATCTGGAGCAAGCCAACACATATTATCCGAGGGATAAAAATTTGTTACTCTATTCCATGGAAGGCCATTTTCTCCGAAAGGAATACGATCAAGCTTTTCAGTATGCAATGGAATTGGTGAACATTCAATATCCATCAGAGCAGAAATCCATCAGGATCGCCATTCAATGCTCTCTGGAGGCACAAGAATATGAAGAGGCGCTCTCTTTGTCTCACTTCTACATGCAAAAATGGAATGATGTGGAGATCATTCGGGAGGTGAATCATCGCCTAAGTCATCAAATTGAGGTGGAAAAACTGAGAGAATTGTTTGTTCAACAGCCTTAGAGACTGTTTTGGAATCTGTGCTGAGAATGTTTATGGTGTATTTTTTTCTCAGCCAAGGCTCTTTTTTGTTCTCATAGTGGGGCTATGGGAACAAAAAAAGCCGCCGGATGAGGAAAAAAGACGCATACAAAAAATGAGCGACAGATGTTCAAACAGTCTCTTAAAATCGAAGACCTGCAATGGCTGCCTCTGCCCATTCCATGTCAATATCAGAATCATTGATGCAAGTATACCACAGCTTGGGGCGTTGGTTCACGAAGGAGCGAAGATTCAGGAGAGATGCCAACAGCTCTCCCCGCTGAATTTGCATGGAACTTGGATGGTAATTCAATCCAACTTCATCCATGACCTGAATGATAAATTCTGGCTGATTCTTTTGCAATTTGCTCATCAGGTAGATGCCCAATCCAACGATATTTCCGTGAATAAATGGTCGTTTGAGTCGCTCTTCCAATTCATAGAACAAATAGTGTTCTGATCCTTCTTCCACCCGATAATGTCCCGCAGGAAGACAAATTGTATTGAGTTTCATATAGCCTTCAACGATGGCTCGGAGGCCTCTATCTGTTGTATTGCGAACTTCGGGAAGCAAGGAATACAGCTCCTGCAAAATAGCACGAGCACGAGCAACATCCGCAGCACTGAAAGGATACTCTGATTGGCCCATTTTCTCAGCATGTTCCCAATCATAACTGGCGGTATACATAGAAAACAGATCTCCAATTCCTGCAATATTCAGTTCTGGTGGAGCGGTCCGAATCACATCATAATCAATGATCAAAGGATCTGGACTGGTTTCTCCCACATACAGAACTTCATGATCTTTGCGGATTCCAGCAGCAGGAGTTACAAAAGCATCCACGCTTAGAATAGTCGGAATTGAGACTAGTCGAAGCCCACGTTTCCAAGCAAAGTATTTGGCAGCATCTACCGCCATTCCTCCTCCTATTCCAACAAAGGTATCACAAGCTGGAAATCTAGCCAATTGTTTGTCCAGCCAGTCTACTTCCATGGTCTCGATCATGAGGACGGATTCAGGATTTGCCCCCAGAAAATCTCGACTGACTTTCCAGGGAATCTCCATCGTAGCCACAATAAATCGCCCTATCTCTTGTCCAATATGCTTCATGGCCCCGGCGCCAATCCTGAGGGAAGTAACATTGGTTTGTCCTTGGATATCTAGCATAACATATTGATTGATTCATCTGGTTCAGGCTTCTAGCTGGGAAGGGGGCCCCGCATTGCCCTTTTGGATCCGCCCTCTAATCCATAACACATACAATCCCAGGCCCAACAAAATAGCAAAAAAGGCTGATTTGGCAGGTAAATGTGTCTCGTCCATTCCAGCAACTTCCGTAGGAGGGATGGTCAATGCCGCTACCACCAATACAGTCCATCCCAGGGCTGTCCACTGACTCAGATTTCGCCATTTCCCTAAAGAAAATACACCATCAATCGGATCAGGATCAGCTGTGGAGGAAATGCTTGCATATAAAATCCCACAATAGCCCAGGTATCCAGCCACTGCAGAGATACTGGTGATCAAGGCAAGGTTCCTGACAGTGAGAATAAAGGTACAAGACAGCACACATACCACAAGGGTAGCAATCATGGGCGTTTTGCTGACAGGCTGTACTTGCTTGAGCAGATCTGAGAATGGCAGCATATTGTCCCTGGCTAGTGAAAAAATAAGTCGTGTCACGGTTGCCATACTGGCTACTCCACAAGCAAAAATGGACAACAGAATCACAAAGCCAAAGATGCGACTTCCCAGATTTCCTAGTTTCGTTTCCAGAACCATGATCAGTGGCGTCTCACTGCTTTGTAGAGCAGACATACTTTCTGCTGCCAATATGAATCCTCCCAGCAGTAAAACTCCTCCTACTGCTGCACCCAATTGAGAAAGAATCACAGCTTTGGGGACTGTCTTTCTGGGATCTTTGGTTTCTTCTGCTAAATCCGCGGCTGCCTCAAAACCAGTCATACACCAGGCCCCCACCAAAAGAGAGAGGGCAAAAGCGGAAAATCCTGCAGCTTCTCCTGTTGAGGCATTGGTAGAATTCAACAGATTGTCCCACTGCCATTCACCCGCCAATACCCAAGTGCCCCAAAGGATCAAAATCAAAATGATCACCCCCAGAATTTCGGCAAAGACCCCTGCATCATTCACCCAGCTGACCAGCCGAATCCCAAACAGATGCACAATGGTAATCAGGACAATAATCCCCACCGTCAGCCAAGTTACTGTCCAATCCCCTCCTCCCCCCATCATATTGACCAATGTTGCCCCCAGGGCTTGACAAACACCAGGAAAACCAGTAATAAATTGCATCAATAATAACCAGCCGACAAAGTAACCTACGTGGGGATTGCTCAATCTACTGGTCCACTGATACCCATATCCTGAGATGGGAAAGCGTCCTGCCAAATCAGCCATCACCACAGCAACCAATAACTGTCCCAATCCGACGAGCGTCCAGGACCAAATGATTGCTCCGCCTACTTGCTGTATACCAAATTGAAAATTGGCAAAAATACCCGTGATGATGGAGATCAGAGAAAAGGAAATCGCAAAGCTGGAGAAGCCCCCCATCCTACGAGCCAATTGTTGTGGATACCCAAACTTCTGAAGTTCCTTATGATCTGAAGGAGAATCTACCATAGCATTCAGAATCAATGATCTACTCCTGCATCCTCAGGGATGTGGCTGAGAATTCCTTTATATATCCCAGGATTGGAGCCTTCAATGAGTTTGGCTCCAACTGCTTTCTCATAAAATTTCGCTGGCCCAACCCCGCCAATGATCGCATAAGCATAGCCAATATCCCGCATAGCCATTAGCGTTTTCATCAAAAGCGCTTTTCCAATCCCCCGTCCCCTCTGTGATTCTTCCACCCCTGTCGGCCCAAAAAAGTTCTTGTAGGCCGCCTCATAGCAGGCAAATCCGCGTATCTCTCCCTCTTCTATCGCGATCAGGCAGGCGACTGGCTGAAAGGAAAAGGCTACCTCAACCTCACTGGCCCATCCCTTGCCAAAGTGCTTAGTGGTCCATTCTGCCACAATGGACTTTTCCGCTGCCAAAGCAGGGCGGATGCTGATGCCTTCAGCTTCCATCTTTTGATGGACAGGGGCATAATCAGGGAGATCATAGAGGCGAACAAGCATGTCTTGCATGAGAGGAAGTTTGGAATGAAACAGTATGCTAGTGGGTTTTCAACATAAAATAATCAGGTTCATGCTTGATATTTTTCCCTCATCCTTTGTTATTTCTTCTGACCATAGCCCACTATGCTCATCAAAAATGCCTTGACTGGGGAAAAAATCTCTGCCCAAACAACCCCGACCTTTTTCATTTGAATACCCACTCATGCTACAAATGTACGCATGTCAGTCAAGCCATGGAAATGTCAGCATCTCCCCTGAATAATCAGCAGCCAAACATTGAACGCTCTCCTTCTCACATTCCCTGCCCAGATCACTATTTAAAGAATATTTTTTTAGCTGTGAATATTTTCCCCAAAACACCTTCAACAAGAAACCACAATCTATTGACAATAAGATATTTATGACCAAAAAGCCCAACTCCTACTCGAACAATCCATCACATTTTCAGGAAGAAAAATCTCCAAAACTCATCATTTTTTCCCTACTTCACGACAGATGCTTGCTGAATTAACTCTCGTGATATGATTGGTCAATCTTCTCATCTGCGATATGTTGTCTTGTGCATATTTGTCTCCTTTTTGTGTCTGAATCTGTTTGGGCAAGATCTCGACTCTCTTCGACAGGTCTGGGAAGATCAAAGTCAGACAGATGCAAACCGACTACAGGCCCTGGAACAATTGAGTCGACATTCCTTTCAGATGAATGAGCTGGATAGTGCCCAGGTTTTTGCTCAGCTATTATATGAACAAGCTCTTTCATCCCAGTCAAAAAGCTGGATGGCAAAGGGGTTGAAAATTCAGGGATTAATAAGAAAAAAGACTGAGGACAATCCATCAGAGGCTATCAAACTGTTTGAACAAAGCCTCCAAATCAATCGAGACATCTCGGATCGCATGGAGATTGCTTCCTGTTTGTTGGAGATTGGCAAACTGCACTATTCTCAAGGTGCATTTGATGAAGCAGAACAAAACCTTCTGGATGCTCTGAACCAATATCAGGCAGTGAACGATTATTCTGGTTCACAGAAAAGTCTGGATTTTCTTTCACACATTTATCTGAACTTGGGGAGGGGGGGAAAAGCCAGATTCTATTTACACCAGGCGTTGGCGGACGCGGAAAAAAAATCTCATGAGCAGCATCTCATGACTTTCCTCATGTTAATTGGAAACAGTTATCAATTCAGTTCCTCGGATTCTGCCCTTCTATTTTTCAATAAAGCTGAGGAGAAGGCAGAACAACTCAAGGACACCGCTATTTTGATTCATCTTTCCGGGAACAAGGGTATCATTTATTCAGACATTGGGAACTATCGGCAATCCGCACTGAATTACGCCAATTCTCTCCGCTTTGCAGAACACTTTCATGATCATATTGGGATCATCTCCGCTCGCCTGGGCTTGTCTACCATTCAAAAACAACAAGGAGAATTTGAAACAGCCATCATGCATGCGGAACAAGCCTTACGTCTGGCCAGGGAGATTCAGGACGATGGAGAAATCATCAATTCACTGAATACCATAGGAATTGTCTATCAAGCGAAAGATGCCTATCAACAAGCGATTCCTTTTTATCAAGAAGCATTTGATCTTGCAGAGAATTACGGGAACCGATTCATCTTTTCCAAAGGGATCGCCAAGACCAATATAGCCAATTGTTATAAGGAAATTGGAGACTTTGAACGAGCTTTACCTACCTATCAAGAAGCACTTGCACTGTCCAGAACCTTCCAAGGAGGTTCTTTTATCGCGGCAAGTCTGGCAGGTATCGGCAATATTCATTTTCAAAGAAAGGAATATGCCCTGGCCATTCCAATATGTCTCGAAGCTCTGGAAATAGCCAAGGAGGGGGTTGATTTTCTTCAAATCAGAGGACCAGCCAAAGATCTGTATCTGATGTATAAAGAGCAGGGGCAAATCGCCAAAGCCCTGGACATGCACGAGCTTCTTCTCACGATCAATGACAGTATCCAAAACTCAGAAAACCAACGCGCAGTCATCCATCAGCAGTATCAATATGAATTCGAAAAACAAGCGCTAGCAGATAGTCTCAGCTTTGTACAGGAAAAAGCCTCCACTGAACTTTCCTATCAAAAGCAATTGGCCAATCGCAATTATCTTCTATTTGGGGGCTTAGGGATTGCTTTGCTGGGGTTTGTCCTGTTCCGATATCGTCAGCAAATCCGCAATCGAGAGAAAGAACTCGAACTCCAGCAGGAGCGGGAACGAAAAGAACAGTTGGCAGAATTGGACGCCATGAAATCTCGCTTCTTTGCCAATATTTCCCATGAGTTCCGCACACCGCTCACCCTTATTCTGGGTCAGAATGAATACCTCAAAAGCAGAATCGATGATCCTGCGCTTGACAAGAATTTCGACATGCTCCATCGCAATGGACGCCGACTTCTCGGTCTCGTCAATCAAGTCCTGGACCTGTCCAAACTTGAATCCGGCAAACTCAAGCTACAACAACTCCCTGCCAATCTGATTCCTTTCCTCAAAAATCTGCTTTTCTCATTTGAATCCCTGGCCGATCAGAAAAAAATTAGTTTGCAGTTTCGCAGCAATACAGAATCTCTAATCTCCCTGGTAGATCTGGAGAAAATGGAGCGTGTATTCTTCAACCTCCTCTCCAACGCAGTCAAATTCACCCCGGAGCATGGGACGATCTCTCTTCTGCTGGATCAACATGCTGCCACTGTACGAATTGGCATACAGGATACAGGAGTTGGAATAGTCCAGGATCAATTGGCTTATGTATTTGATCGATTTTATCAAGCCAGTAGTAGTGAAGAACAGTCATCTCCCGGAACGGGAATCGGGCTGGCCCTTGCAAAAGAACTGGTTGAACTTCATGAAGGAAGGCTCTCGGTCGAAAGCGAAGCGGGCAAAGGCAGTACTTTTTGGGTAGAATTACCGCTTATCACTCACCCTCATATAGAAGTCAACAGCTATCTCCTCCAACTCGAACCCGCAGAACCTACCCTACCAGCCCCTGAATTCAGGGAGTCGTCCGCGAGAACGGAACAAATCCTCATTGTGGAAGACAATCCCGATGTACGAAGCTTTCTCGACCAAACACTTCAAGGATTTGGGTACAAAGTTATCCAGGCTGAAGATGGACAGATCGGCCTCAAACAAGCCAAAAAACATCAGCCAGATCTCATCATCTCTGATATCATGATGCCGCGCATGGATGGATTTGACTTTGCCAGAGCCATACGCGCGGATGTCAAGAGTAGCCATATCCCACTTATCCTGCTCACTGCCAAAGCTTCAGACGAGAGTCGGATTGCTGGTCTGGAAACCGGAGTTGATGCCTACCTCACCAAACCTTTCAAGGCAAAAGAACTACAGGTGCGGATCAAGAATCTGATCGAGCAGAGAAAACAACTTCAGCAACGCTTCAGCACCTCCTTGACCATTCGGCCGGAAGAGGTCAGTGTCATTCCGATGGATCAGCAATTCATCCAGAAGGTCACAACCCTTATCGAAGAGAATATCGGCAATCCACAATTTGGGGTTGAGATGCTGAGTGAAGGGATCAACATGAGTATCACGCACCTCAACCGAAAACTCAAAGCATTGATTGGACAGTCTTCCGGTAAATTGATTCGCTCCATGCGACTTCAGCGTGCAGCTGATCTGTTGAATCAACAATCCGGGACGATCTCAGATATTTCCTATGAACTGGGCTTCAGTGATCCGACCCACTTTGCCAGAGCCTTTAAGAAGCAGTTTGGGAGGTCGCCAAGTGCGTATGTGGCGGAGAGGGGGAGGCTGTGAAACAGATAGTTGTTTAGGCAACACAGCCGATTGTTGCATTTCCAGCGATACCAGGGCGCCAGCCAATAGATTTTCGTACCTTCCTCCTCAAACCCTGCATTATGAGATGGCCATTCATTCTCTTTTTTTCATTCCTGCTCTGTCAGGCGACATCGGGTCAGGCCCAGAGCCACGACCTGGATTCCTTGTGGGCGATATGGAATGATGCTTCCCTCCCCGATAGTCAACGCATGAAAACCATCGCTGTTCTGGCCAATCCCTTTTATATGAACCGGGATTTGGACAGTGCTTTTTTGTTGGCAGACATGGCAGAAGAGCTTGCCAGGCAGCTCAAGGATAGCGCCTGGCTGGCTACTTCCCTGAATGTGAAAGGGGTTGCACAAATCAAAAAGGGATATGCCAGTCTCGCCATTCCTTTTCTCAAAAAAAGTGTAGAAATCCGACGTTTGGCTCATGAAGAGGAAAAAAGGATTTCACCCCTCATCAATTTGGGAATTGCGTATAAGACAAATGGAGAACTGGCGCTTGCGATGAATTGTTTTTTCGAAGCCCTTCACATTTCGGAATCATTGGATGACAGAGGTAAAATTGCCAGTACAAAGACTGCAATGGCTAATCTATATTACGCACAAAAGGATTATGGCAAAGCGGAACAACTCTTTTTTGAGGCATTGACTATCAGAAAAGAGTTGAATCAGAGAAGGAAAATGGCGATCCTGAATAACAATTTGGGTGGCCTGTTCGGGTCTAAAAAAGAATATGACAAGGCAGAACGACATCTACTCGAAAGTTTGGCGATCCGAAAAGAGTTGGGAGATAGTCTTTCCATGGTGAATCCTTTGAACAATCTAGCCATTATCTACACTGATCACATGGAATATGAGAAAGCCCGCCAGTATGGAATTCGTGCTTTGACTCTTGCTGATCAATTGGGAGACAAGGGAGGAAAGGTATACAGTCTCATCACATTGGGCAATCTCCACAAACACCTTAAAAATCCTCAGCAGGCGAAGCTACACTTTCAGCAAGCCTTATCCATCAGCGAGGAGTTGGGATCCTTGACCATGCTCAAAGGCACGTATAATGGCTTGTATTTTTTCCACAAAAAAATTGGAGAACACAAGGAAGCACTCCGAACATATGAAACCTACATCAAGCTGACAGACAGCCTCAATGGACAGCAAATCAAACGGCAAATCCTGGAAAAGGAACTCGCCTACGCATACGAGAAAGAAGCGCTGGCAGACAGTTTGGAATTTGTGCAGCAACAAGCCTTGACTGCTCAAGCCTTAGCGCTAGAACGGAGCAGAAGAAATTGGTTATCCCTGGGACTCGGAATATTCATCATTCTGGCTGGAGTTATTTTCTGGCAGTTTCTTCAGACCAAACAGGCAAAAGGCATTGCAGAGCAAGAATACCAACGATCCGAAGAGCTTCTGCACAACATCCTCCCTGTGGAGACTGCTTTGGAATTGAAGGAGAAGGGCTATACGACTGCCAAAAAGTTTGATCAAGTAACTGTGCTTTTTGCAGATATCAAGGGATTTACTTCTTTGGCAGAAAGTCTTGATCCAGAAGAGTTGGTGGCAGAAATCGACACCTATTTCCGAGCCTTTGATCAGATCATCCTCAATCATGGCATGGAAAAAATCAAAACCGTCGGAGATGCCTATATCGCTGTGGGAGGACTCCCTGCTGCCAATCAAGCCACTGTAAGCTCTGTCCTGGAGGCTGCTATCGATATCCAAAAAGTGGTGGAAGACTTCAAGCAAAGTCGCCAATTACAAGGGCTTCCATTTTTTGAACTCAGAATCGGCCTACACACGGGTCCAGTCGTAGCGGGAGTGGTTGGTATTAAAAAATTTCAATATGACATTTGGGGAGATACAGTCAATATCGCTGCCAGAATGGAACAGCATGGCCTTCCTGGCCGAATCAATGTCTCAGAGGATGTATTTGAGCTACTGAAAGAGAACGCAGAGTTCCAGTTCGAATCTAGGGGAAGCCTGGAGGTCAAAAACAAGGGCAAGATGCAGATGTATTTTGTTTTCTGACAAGGCAAAATTGCCTCTTGTCTTGCGACTCACAGGCGATCGTTACACTGAAAGGGGCATTTGGATGTATTTCTCGAGTAAAACAGAATAGGACCATCAGAAAAAACATGGCTTGTACACGCCATGGACCTGTAGCCATGATCGGCAGACCATGGCTGGTAAGGAGATGATGTAGCTATCTCTGATAGGAGAACAATAGAGATGGTCTGCCGATCATCTCTACATCTAGCCTGTTGGTGAGTTGTATTCCAGCATTCCTCCTCTGGTTTTCTCATCCAGGTAGGCAAATTCACACTTCTGTGGACAATCTATCTTTGAGATTGATGATTCAGAATGGACTCCAGCTACGTATCGGGTCGTGCTATCTTCTTCTTCAGATCAGATTGTTCGCAATCTCGTTTTCAGCGGCAACTAACAAGGAATCAAGACTCTTGTTGTCATGGTTCTACCCCAGAATAGAGGATATTATTTGATCCCCAATCGCCCCATCCTCTGTTCTACTGAAAAAAAATTAAGGGTTCATGTTACATTTTATTGCGGATCTGTAACCAACCATCAGAACATCATTCCAGCTGCTGTTTAGCTCCTGATTGATACACATCCTTGGCTGATATTTTTCCCAATTCACCTTCTTTTTGCCTAGAGCGGCCCTTTCACAACACAAAAACATTCCTCAACCCAAACAAACACACATTATCCTTCTTTCAAGCAGAACTATCACCGACTACATGGCTTAGAATCAATTCCGTGGATTTCTGATCCGCAATGGATGTTTATTCTACTTCTATTAACCCCATACCGTATTCAAGCCTTATGAAAAAGATTCTTCTCATCATTCTATCGATCCTTATCCTGGGCGTTACAGCACTGCTCAGTTTTGTTTCATTGGGTCTGCCAAATGTAGGTCCTCCTGAAGAGATCAGTATTGAGATCACCCCACAAAGAGTTGAGAGAGGCACATACCTGGCCCATCATGTCACCATTTGCATGGATTGTCATTCTACCCGCGACTGGAGCAAGTTTTCAGGTCCTCTGGTTGAAGGAACATTGGGAAAAGGGGGAGAGGAGTTCAACCAGACCATGGGATTTCCTGGAAGCTTCACAGCAAAAAATCTCACTCCAACAAATTTGGGAGACTGGACAGATGGCGAATTGCTCCGGGCCATTGCTTCTGGTGTCAACAAAGCAGGGGATGCTCTTTTTCCTGTGATGCCTCATCCCAATTACGGTCAAATGGACAGAGAAGATCTCTATTCCATCATTGCCTATTTGAGAACCCTTGAGCCCATTGAGAATGAGGTAGCAGAATCCAACCCAGATTTTCCCATGACGCTTATTCTGAACACCATTCCGCAAGCTCCACAATTCTCTTCAATCCCGGACAAAACGGACAAAGTGGCTTATGGAAAATACCTGTTCACGGCCTCTTCTTGTGCTGATTGTCATACACAACAGATTCAGGGTGCTCCGCTGGAAGGCATGGAATTGGCTGGCGGATTCAAATTCCCCATGCCATCTGGCACCGTTTGGTCTGCCAATATCACCCCTGACAAGGGGACCGGCATAGGTACCTGGACAGAAGAAATGTTTGTCCAGCGTTTCAAAGCGTATGCTGACAGTTCCTATACACCAGCAGATGTCCAGCAGGGAGACTTCAATACCGTTATGCCGTGGCTGATGTATGCCGGAATGGAAGAAGCGGATCTTCAGGCGATTTATGCCTATCTGCAAACGGTGAAACCTATCAACAATAAGCTTGTGCGCTTCCAGCCACATGAAGCTGTGGCTGCAAGTGAATAGCAGCTATCTTTGGGATAGTCAATCCAACATTTGTTTGTATACAATGGTCCCTTGCGTGTGCAGGGGATCATTTTCGTCAAAGGTCAACAGGGTTCAAAGATGAATTTCCCCAACATATTTTCGAAAGCAGGCTTAATCTCTTCCTTACCTATACCCGCAAGAAAATCCCTTTTCGGAACAAGACCAGGCACATATACCACATGATCCAGAGTGCCAGAAAAGAATTGATAAGGGCGGTGATGGTTTCGGGCATGCCGACCATACTCAGGAAGCCATGAACAAAGATGTTGGTGGAATTCCGAAGCCATCCTCCCAATAGCTCGAAAAAGAGGTAGATAAAAATGGAATTGGTTCCCATGATCAGAAAGACTCTCGTCCAGTCTTTGTGGCCTTTGATATCAATCCACCAATAGCATAAGGTAAGTGCCAGAACTGCCCAGCCACCTGAAGCCAGGGTAAAACTCGTGGTGGCGATCCGCTTAACAATGGGGGTGATTCCCGCCAGATCCAATCCAAATCCAAGCAGCAGCCCTATGCCTCCTGCAATCAGGAATTGCTTGATTTTGTCCCGATTGTCTACAGAATCCGACAAGAGAAGCGAGCCACATACGGCTCCCCAAATGGTGTGTGCAGCTGTTGGCAAACAATTCACGGCTACCCAATGGCCCCTACTCAGTTTTCCCATCAATACCATATCCAGCCAAGAACCAAAATTCTGCGCCGCCACATAGGGCTCGGCAGAACTATATCCTCGATACAGCAGCTCCGTCAAGACCAACAGAACAGCAGAAGCAATCAACTGAGTCCGAATCGAGTACCGCATCAACAGAAAGGCCACAAGAATTGTGAAGGACAGTTGGGTCAGGACATTCCACAATTCCAGGGTCAGCTCTCCTGCCCCGATCGCATACAAGCCAGTCCCGAACAAGAACAAAAGTCCACAACGCTTCAAAATATGTCGAAAAGCATCATTCCAACTGTCGCCTCGCTTCAAGCGACTGCGCAAAGACAAGGGCATCGCTACCCCTACGATGAACATGAAGAAGGGTTGGATCAAATCCCAAAATCTCAATCCGTTCCAGGGATGATGATGGAATTGAGTCATCAATACTGAAGGGAGACTTCCTTCTCCGCCAAGCTCGCCAATGCTGTGATACACATGAGCAGCTTCGGCAGCAAGAAGCATCATCGTCAGGCCTCTGAATAAATCAAGGGAAATGAGGCGTTCCTTTGGGTAAGGTGAGTTGGAATCCATATCTGGTGAATATTAGGTGTTCAGGCTTATTGAGTACAAGGATAAGGCAGGGAGTAAAGGCAAATGCAAAGGTCATCTAAGTAAGTAGATAGACAATATTAGTTTTGATTTTGGGTATAAAGGAAATAGGGGATATAATGGCTTGATGGGTAAGATTTCTCCCTTTTTTCCCCTATGCCCCCTATATCCCTCACAAATAATTGTGTCCAAATACTTAAGGGGACACAATTAAATTGTAGGATCTTGTTCCTTTCCCAGCCTCTCCAAAGGGGAAATCGTTGATTTCTGGCCTTGTGGGTTGATGTCTCCCGCTGGCGGGAGAGCGAGAGGGTGGAAGATGATTGCCAAATATAAATTTGTCCCCTTACTTACCAGATGTTGGTCCAAGGAATTCAAAACTTGGACCCTAACAGGAACGAGCCTACTCCTCCAAATGTCAGACGATTAGTCCGGCAGATCATGTTTTTGCAGCACCTCAGCGATCTCTTCTCCTACAATTTGCTTCCATGCCTCTGTCAGGGCTTTGACCTTATCTGTCTGCTCCCCATAGAGGTTGTTCGATTCGGAGATGTCTTCTCGGAGGTTGTATAATTGACCTGCATGTGGATTGGCAGCAGCTATCGTTGGATCATAGCCATCATAGAATCCACCAGATCCTTTCCCGAAGACCAATTTCCAGTCTCCTTGCCGCATCGCAAAGGTTCCGCCAGAGGATCGGACGACCAGGCTTTCCCGTATCGGTCCATGATTCACATCGAGAAACATCGGGAGGATGCTTTTGCTGTCCTCTCCTCCCCCACCCGGGATGGCTGTGCCGCTGACTTCTGCAAAAGTGGCAATCATATCTGTAAAACAAATCAGATTGGGATTGGTGGTACCAGGGACAATCTTTCCAGGCCATCTAGCGATGAATGGCAGTCGATTTCCGGCCTCCCAGGCATCCCCTTTCATCCCGGCCAATGGGGTCGTGGAGCTATGAGTAAATTCTTTCACATTTTCTGGATACCACACAGGGCCATTGTCACTGGCAAAAATCACCAAGGTATTGTCCGCCTTGCCTGCTGATTCCAGACTTGCTAACACATCCCCGACCAAATCATCTACCTGTAAGGTAAAGTCGCCATAATCTCCGGCTCCAGACTTCCCTTGATGCGCCGCATCAGGCAGCCAGGGGGTATGCGGAGAAGGCAAGGCCAAATACAAAAAGAAAGGAGTTGTCTTTCCTGCCTGCTGTTTGACAAAGTCCTGGGCTTCCTGTCCAAAGCGTCCCAGCACATCTTCATGCACATAATCTGGAGAAATCTTCCCGCCACGGAAAAAAGGTCCCTGAATTTTGCGTTGTCCGGGTGCAGGAGCCGTGCCCTCTCGATCTTCGATGGTTCCGCTTGGCAGTTCGGTGGGTCGTTTTCCCCGGATATAATAGTAGGGAGGAATGTCCAATGAGGCAGGAATTCCGAAATAAGTGTCAAAGCCGTGATCCGTCGGTCCTCCCACCAAATCCGTATCTGCTGGCGGGTCTTTTTCTCCCACTACCCCCTGATGCCATTTTCCGACCATGCCCGTTGTGTAGCCTGCACTCTTGAGCACAGAAGCCATGGTTGCCTGTCCCGGAGCAATCAAGCCTTCCTGATACTTTCGCGTATTCCGAAATGGGTATTGCCCTGTCAAAAGTGAGTATCTGGACGGAACACAAACAGCCGCAGGCGCATGTGCATCTGTGAACCGCATTCCGGCCCTGGCAAGACCATCGATATGTGTTGTCGGAATTTTGGAATCAGGATTGTAACAAGGTAAGTCTCCATAGCCAAGGTCATCAGCGAAGATAAAAACAATATTGGGGAGACCTGTAGAAGCCTCTTTTTGAGGATCTGGTTGACAGCTGCTATAGCACAGCAGACTCATAAGGACAACCATCAGAGGAGTAGCAGAATTCTTCATATGTTCGAAGAAAAAGAAATATTTGATTTATGCAATGAAATCGAATGAAAAAGCGAGAGAATGCAATAGATTGACCCTTGTTGCCCAAAAGAATTTCTTACCTTCATCCTATGGAAAAAATGTTCTATGGTTCTGCTCCCGTCTTGTATGTCAAGGATCTGAGGGCTTCAGTGGATTACTATTGCGATGTTCTGGGATTTGAATGCCCGGTCTTATGGGGCAATCCACCATCTTTTGCCATGCCGAAGCGGGAAGATATGATTGTGATGCTGTCCAGAATGGATGATCACGCGCGCATACAACCAAGAAAGGACATTTGGGATGTGTACTTTTGGGTACGGGATGCGAAGGAGTTGTATGAAGTATTTGTTGAAAATGGAGCAAAGGTCTGGCAAGAACCTGTTGTCAAGGAGCAATATGGCAATCTGGAATTTATTCTGGAAGATCCTGATGGCTATTTACTTGGTTTTGCACAAGAGCTGACTTCTGATGCTTTCTTTGAGTTTACGCCTACTGAAGATGCTGGCAGCACCAAATTCAAGCACCTGAGTCCTGTACTTGCTTCTGCTGATGTGGCGAGAGATGTAGCCTGGTATGCAGAGAAATTGGGATTTTCCAATGTATTTGATAGTACACAGTATTCCGAAGGTCCAATGGATTATGCCGTCATTGGGCGCCAAGGATTCTTTATGCACTTACAGTTCCAATTTCCCCAGGATATGACAAGCACAGATGTTCGAATCGAAGTGCTGCATATTGAAGCCATCTTTCGGGAATTTCTGATGACCAAAGTCGTCAAGCATGAAGCCATGAAATGGAAAACAGCCTGGGGTACCAAGGAATTTGGGCTCTTTGATCCCAGTGGCAATCGTATCACCTTCTTGGAGGATTTATAGTGCTTTTTTTCAGCTGGGCTCCATATTCTTTTACATTCTGATTCTTTTACATTCTGCATTGCCTTACTTTCCTTGATTTGAGGAATAAGTTTCTGGTAAAGAATCATATGTAATGCTGTTACACAACAGGATTTTTGTAGAGATGATCGGCAGACCATCTCCTTTATTGTTCCCCTATCACAGAAAGGAAAGCATCATCTTTGATAACATCCCCGCATAGCAAAGGTCTTCCGATCATTGATACCTTTCTCTGTCAGCCTTACAAATATTGCACTCCCAATTTTCTCAATGAATCCATACAGATCGATGGAGAAGCCGATAGGGCATCGAATCTATCTGGCGATAACAAAAGAATCGGTTTCCCTCTTCTTTCATGATATATCTGTACCATGTTTACCTATTCATTTGAAAAAACATCAAGGAAATATAGAGAAACAGCTAAATCCAGATGAATGATTCCTGAATCCTATCTGGAGATACTGATTGGCTGTAAATTTTCTCCTCATTCGGTGTCTGACTACTCTTATTCCTACTTTCTTATGAAACAGCTCTCCTGGTTTTGCCTATTTCTGTTCACAGCTTCACTGGCACATGCACAGTTTCATCTTTCCTCCTCTTTTTCGATTGATTCATGGAATGTCTCCTTGGATGCTCAGGAAAGAGTCAATATTGGTTTTCCCCCACAAGCCAGACAAAGCAGTGTACAGCTGGACTCTTTCTATCACTCTACCTATGATACGATTGCCCAACAGATGATTCCTTCTTTTCGACATGTATATGAATATCCTAATACAGATGAATCTCGCTTCACAACCTCTCTTTACAACCGTTTTTTTCACTCCTGGGGAGTTCATAGACAATTTCTCAAGGTCTATGACCCAACAACTTATACTGAGGTAAATACCTGGCGACTATGGCATCCCTGGACAGCCAGCTTTCGAGATTCCAGCCAGCAGGAAATCCAAAAAGATTCCCTCGATAGATATATTCGTTTCACCAACAGAGATTGGGAAGCGGGACAGTGGCAGGGACTTACCCAGGATTTGATCCAATACCATACACATCCTTTTGACTTCACCTATTATGCTCAATCGTGGGACCAAACGAGCAATGGTTGGAAAAGCTTTCGCCGTGACAGTATTTTTCACTTCGCCGATGGCAACAGAAGTCTCTCCAAAGGCTGGAATTGGGATACTCCTACCCAAATTTGGACTCCCGCATCCAGAATTATCTATACTCAGGATTCTCTTGGCCTCTGGACTCTCAGACGCGTGGAGCGATATGATGAATTGCTTGCCAGTTGGTTCAACAGTTCGTTGAGCCATACGTATTTTGACTCTGCGGGAAACAGGATTGAATATATATTTCAAAGCTGGGATGGAACTACCGGTGAATGGATCAACCAAAACAGAAATCTCCACACCTATGATTCCCTTGGTCATCAGATTTATTCCAACAGTCAATCATGGGACATGCAGACCCAAAACTGGACAGACAATAGTCAGATATTCAGGACATTCAATTTATCCGGACTCCTCGTCTTGTCAGAATCATATTTCCGGGATTCAACCAGTTGGGTAAAAGATTCCAGATTCGAACTGACTTATACCGATGAAGGAGAGTTAGCAAGGGAATTGTGGTTAAGAAAACATCCGGTCAGGGATGAATGGGTACCCTTAAATCAGCAAGATTATTTTTACTCCCTTCCCAATCATCTCGAACATTCATTCTCAAATATGGCCTGTGATATCCCCAATCCTGTGCACGCTACTCAATCCTTGAGTTGCTCCAGCCTTCTTCCTCATCACGCATATCAGTGGCGAATATTTGATCTTTCTGGCAGACAGATTCAACAGCGTGAATTATTGGGACGTGAAGCCTTCCAATTAGCTCCCAACATATCCGAGGGGATCGTTATCCTGTCCATTTCTTCCGATCAGGGATTGCTGTATCGTGAGAAGATTGTGGTAAAATAAAGATGAAGGATTGATCCTGTCGTCCTGCGAATGCTTGCGGTTCTCTGGAATGAATAAGCGATTCCCTGTGCTAGAGCAGATTGGCACGCGCCTACATTTACTCCAAACATTTCAATTCTGGCATTTCAAATGTATTTTGCCCAAAGAAATATGTGGGACTAAGTAATCACAATGCTCTATCTACTACTCGCTATCCCTGTCGTATTGATTCTGGCAGGGATCATTTATCTGAATTCAGGCCTGGGCTTGCCTGACAATGTCAATCAATTGGTCAGGGAGGTGATGACCGAAGAATTGCCAGAACATATCTTTGGAACGACTGGATTGGCGAAAAACGGTGAAGTATCTATCTTCTATGAGGTCATCCCTCCCAATGGAACACAAAAAGGAACGATACTGCTCATTTGTGGTCTGAGTCAGACCTTACTGGATTGGCCTCGGCACTTCTGGCAACCCCTTGTAGATGCAGGGTATCAGGTCATCCGCTATGACAATCGAAGTTTGGGGCTGTCCGACCGGATGCCTGATTGGGATAAAAAACATCCCTATACCCTCGAAGACATGGCTAAAGATGGGATGGCCATTCTGGATACGCTCAAGATTGACAAAGCCCATATCATCGGTATGTCCATGGGCGGCATGATCAGCCAGCGGATGGCCATAAGCCATGCAGATCGGGTGCTATCGCTCACTTCCATTATGTCCTCTGGCTATTATTGGGATCCAGAGCTCACCAATATCCCCAAACCATTTTACCGACAAATCACCAAACTAACGTATCGGTTTGGTCCCTTTTTGTCCAAAATGGAGAACAAACTCAAACTTCATCTGGCTGTACTGAATGCACTCGAAGGCAAAGGAGATTATCACCTCAATGACAAAGAAATTCTTCAAAAAGCCCTCTACGAAAATACCCGTCGAAAAGGATATAGCCTTAAAACTCAATATCATCATGGTGCTGCGATCCAGGCATCCGGCTCCCGTTACGAGGAATTGAAACTATTGGATCTTCCAGCCTTGGTCATTCACGGGACAGACGACCCACTTGTGAAGTTTGAACATGCGAAAAGATATGCCCCCATGATCCCCCATGCTGATACGCTGTTCATTCAGGATATGGGGCATGATCTTCCCAAAGTCTATATTCAACAAATGATGGATCAGATGTTCCCTCTTTTTGCCAAGGCAGAACAACATAGCGAAACCATATGAGTTCCTACTACTTCACTGAAGAACATCAGATTTTCAGACAATCCCTTCGCGACTTTCTAGCCAGAGAAGTTCTCCCATACATCGATGAATGGGAAGAACAAAGAGAGCTTCCTCGTAATATTTACCGCAAGTTCGGAGAAATGGGCTACTTCGGTCTGGAATTGCCAGAGATCTATGGGGGATCAGAGGTAGACATATGGTTTACAGTCATTCTTCATGAAGAGATGGCCAAAGTCAATTCTGGCGGCTTTGCGGCCTCCATCGGGGCTCACTTCTTCCTGGCCATGACACATATCAATGGGGAAGGAAATGCTGCTCAAAAGGAACAATACCTGATCCCCGGAATCAAGGGAGAGCTCATTGGCTGTATGGCTGTAACAGAACCTTTTGGTGGATCTGACGTCAAAGCCATTCGATCTACTGCCGTCCGAGAGGGTGATCAGTATGTCATCAATGGGTCCAAAACCTTCATCACCAATGGCGTGCTGAGTGATTATATCGTTGCAGCCATCAAAACCGATCCCGCTGCCAATGCAAAAGGCATCAGCATGATCCTCATCGATCGACACACGCCTGGTGTACGTGCCACCAAACTCAAAAAGCTTGGCTGGCATGCCTCAGATACGGGAGAAATTGCTTTTGACAATGTTCGCGTACCCGTCAGCAATCTGTTGGGAGAAGAGAATAAGGGCTTCTTCTACATCATGCAGCATTTTGTTTCCGAACGGCTTTCCATGGCTATCGGAGCGATTGCCAGCTCGGAATATGCACTGGAAGTGACGCTCCAATACATGAGTGAACGATCTGCTTTTGGCAAAACCATTAACAGATTCCAGGTCTTGAGACATCGAATCGCTCAAATGGCTGCCGAAATAGAGATGAACAAACAGTTCGTCTACAGCCTCTATCATCGCTATCAACAAGGAGATTACCTTGTTAAGGAAGCTTCGATGGCCAAACTCCTTGCGACTCAATTGGCAGACAAAGTCGCCACCGAATGCTTGCAGATGTTTGGCGGCTATGGCTATATGGAAGACTTTCCGCTTGCCAGAATGTTCAGAGATGCCCGATTGGGACAAATAGGCGGAGGAACCTCCGAAATCCTCTGTGAAATCATTGCCAAGGCTGTCATCGATGGTCTTGGATATTCTGCCCCTATTCCCAAAAAGAAAGAAGCCTCCTCATGAGTCAAGTATCGGCAGCTACCAAACTCCTCTATGGCATCGGTTTTTCTGCCAGAGGGCTGAAGGATGGATTGTTTCAACTCTTTTTGTTCTTCTACTTCAACAATGTCCTGGGATTGGATGCGGCATTGGCAGGGACAGCCTCTTTGATTTCGCTCATATTCGATGCCGTATCAGATCCCGCCGTCGGCCTGTGGTCTGATAAGTGGAAATCCAAAAAATGGGGCAGAAGACATCCCTTCATGATGTTTTCTGCCGTTCCGCTGGGCCTGTTTACCTGGCTGCTTTTTTTGCCTCCTGAGGGCATGGGGCAAACGGGTTTGTTCTGGTGGTTGCTGGTATTCTCGGTTCTCGTTCGCTTGTCCATTACATTTTTTCTCATTCCTCATATGTCTTTGGGTGCGGAAATGAGTACCGATTATGAGGAACGAACCTCCATTACCAGCATCAGAATCATGTTTGCTGCCTTTGTGTCTCCTGTGACGATCATTCTGGGATTAACTACCTTTTTTGCCAAAACAGAAGAATATTCCAACGGCTTGCTCAATGCTGCTGCTTATCCCAAGTTTGCCTTCCTATGTGGAGTATTGATGATCATTTTCATTCTCATTACGGTATTTGGGACCAGGAATACCATTCCCAGACTTCCCCAGGCATCAGCCTATCAGGAGCGAACGACATTGACAATGGTGTTCAAGAACCTGGGACAGGCCTTTCAGATGCCGTCCTTTCGCAATCTGGTGATCTACATCATGATTGTCTATGTTGCCATTGGGATTGGGGTGACTTTCACCACTTACTTCACGACTTATTTTTTCGAATTGACAGAAACAGAGCTTGCATTCCTCCCTATTTCATCAGCTGTAGGGGGAATTTTGGCGGTCTTCATTGCTCGTATTCTGGGAAAAAAGTTGGATAAAAAACCAACGGCCATCATCAGCACCATCATTTTTGCTGTCTTCTTCAGCCTTCCCTTTAATGCACGTTTGCTTGACATCTTTCCTGCCAATGATTCTCCCATGCTGGTTCCGGTCTATGTACTCAGCTTGACGGTCGCCTATACTTTTTTATGGGTTGCCCTCAGCACTGGGAGTTCCATGATGGCAGATGTGGTAGATGAATTTGACCTGCGGACTGGACAGCGGCAGGAGGGATTGTTCTTTTCGACCATGTCCTTTGCCCTCAAAATGACGACTGGATTGGGGTCATTCATTGCTGGATTGCTCCTCACACTGATTGCTTTCCCCAAACAGGCAGAAGTCGGAACAGTAAGCGAAGATGCCATTTATGGCCTTGGATTGGTTGGCGGCCCGATTTTGATGATCTGCTATCTGGTTTCCTTGGGATTTTTGGTCTTTTATCCCATCACCAAAGGCCGATATGAGCAAATTCGGGCACAATTGGGAGAGCGTTAGTCGAGAGGTGTTTGGGTAGTCCCCAAAATAGGTCTCCGATTCATCCTCAATCATTAAACACAAAAAATCCAAATCCGCCTGGATCTCGAATGATCACATTGTCAACGATGCCTTCTTTGTTGAATTGGGTGATTTCCTCGGTGATAGGGATTCCCAAAAATCGAATCTTGTCTATCACCGGAATGTTTTTTCCACCATTGAAATAGGTCAGGGAGGGGTTGAAAAACAGATGCGGACACGCATTGGGCTTCATGAAACTCACCGTGATTTTGTCGGCGTTCTGATAGGCCATCCATCCCTGCTCTTCGCTCCCCATGCTGTGGGAGAATCCCAATATTTCCCACAACTTCGCAGACCGTCCCATATCGATGGTTTCCAGACTGACACCCGCAATATTGCCCAGCACTGAACGGGGCGCTTCAGGAGGTACGATCCCGGATTCGCCTTCGATCAGGTAGATCCATGTTCCACTCAGGTCGGCCAATAAATAGCCATTCTCCTGAGAAATGATCGTCGTCAATTCCCTAATCTGTGGCACCTCTTCTTTCCAAGAAGGTCGATACAACTTGATCCCTGCTCTGGCAAAGCGGTCTGGATTGATGTCGATGACGATATGTCCATCGGCAAACAAGGTGGCGTGTTCGGCCGGAATGGAGGTAAAGCCCAAGCGGGTATAAAAGTCTACACTTTGAGCCAAATTTGGTGTGGGGGTTTGGATAATTGTCTGCATGTCCTGTATGTTTTGGATAAAAATACTTTTTTTTCTCTTTCCATTTATCAAGCATTGTTCCAATCCCGATATTTTGGGACAAACGTTTTCGTTTTCAGTTACTTTTACCAGATCCAATTGGGAATACGGGAAAAGTTGATATTTTCAAGCCTGAAGGAATACGAACCCAATTGATTCGCATGACAGATCTTGCCCTTATTCGAAGAGTAGTGTTGCTTGTTTCAGGGAGTGCTCTCTGCCTCTTACTGGTATTGGAAATGGCTTGCCAGCCCGATTCAGAAGGTACACATCATCAGAAGTCCTTGCCTGAGACAGTAGATTTCAATTTTCATATCAAACCCATCCTGTCCGACCGCTGCTTCAAATGTCATGGTCCTGATGAAAAAGCCAGAGAAGGCGATCTTCGTCTGGACTTGAAAGAATCTGCCTTTGCTGCCCTGGATGAGAAAGGGGAAAGATTTGCGATTGTTCCAGGAGATGTCACACATAGTGTATTGGCAAATAGAATCTCACAGTCCGATCCTGATGAACTGATGCCCCCCCCCGAATCCAATTTGGCATTATCAGCCTACGAGATTGCCCTGCTGAAAAAATGGATTGAACAAGGAGCAGAATGGAAAACACATTGGGCGTTCATTCAGCCAGAAAAACACCCACTTCCACCTGTCAAAAAATCCGCATGGCCCCAAAATGAAATCGATCATTTTGTCCTGGCACGCATGGAGCAAGAATCTTTTTCCCCTGAACAAGCTGCCAGCAAAGAGAAATGGTTGCGGCGGGTTTCTTTTGACCTCACCGGTTTGCCTCCCACAGAACAGGAATTGAATGATTTCCAGAATGATCATCAGGCAAATGCCTATGAGACAGTGGTGGACCGATTACTGGCGTCTCCTGCCTATGGAGAACGCATGGCATCGATTTGGCTGGACGCAGCTCGTTATGCTGATTCACACGGCTATCAGGATGATCGGCCTCGGACCATGTGGCCCTGGCGAGATTGGGTGATTGAAGCCTTTAATGCCAATATGCCCTACGACAGCTTTGTCGTTTGGCAGTTGGCCGGAGACCTTCTCCCCTATGCAGACTATCAGCACAAACTGGCCACTGGATTCAACCGCAATCATGCCATCACCCAGGAGGGAGGTGTGGTGAATGAAGAATATATCACAGAATATGTAGCTGACAGGACCAACACCACCAGTACTGCATTTTTGGGAATGACCATGGAATGCGCCAGATGTCATGACCACAAATACGATCCCATCAGCCAAGAAGATTATTACAGCATGTTTGCCTTCTTCAACGGAATTGATGAGCGTGGACAAATCAACTATTTTGATGAATCTCCCACGCCCAATCTCGAAGTTGAGAAACCAGAACTGGAGGCATTGGTTGATTTTCTGGATCATCGAATCCAGGAACTGGAAACAGAAGATTCTTTATTTGGCAAAACCAGCGAAAAGGAATTTCAAGCTTGGCTAGACAAT
This sequence comes from Bacteroidota bacterium, assembly GCA_039029315.1. Classification (GTDB taxonomy): domain Bacteria; phylum Bacteroidota; class Bacteroidia; order J057; family J057; genus JBCCCJ01. The sequence continues at coordinate 31,784 of JBCCGK010000016.1, forward strand.
CAATTCCCACAGGAAGAGATTGAATCCTATCTATCCAAAGGCTTGTTGAGTCATTATGAACTGGAAGAAGTTGTGGATGTGAGCAGCCCGAACAGGATGAATCCCAATCAGCCTGGTCGCATGAATACCGGACTCCTGGATGTTCTGAAGCCAGTAGAGATGACAAAGGGGTATCAGGGAAATGGCTTGATGTTTGATGGCGACAATTTTCTGAATATCGGCGATGAAGCCGACTTCGAATGGTATCACCCTTTCTCTTTGGGAAGCTGGATTCAGGCACCAACAAAACGCGAAAAAACTGCCGGGCTTCTCGTCAAGCGAAATGGAGAACAAAAGCGCGGGGGATATGAACTTGCACTAACAGTGGATGGCCGCCTTCGAATGCGCTTGATTCACGACAAGCAGAAACAGGAAATCAGTGTCCAGAGCAACAATCGAATTCCAAACGATCAATGGGTGCATGTATTCGCTACTTATGACGGGTCCGGCAAAGCAAATGGCGTTCAACTCTATCTCGATGGCAGACTTCAGGAGACAACTATAGTGTCCGACAACCTCAGTCATCAGACCATTCTCAACGGAAATAATCTCCTGGCCGGCAACTGGACCCATCGCAAACGCACCCTCAAGGATATTCACGGATTTGCAGGCGGGAAAATGGATGAAATCCGGGTATATGATCGGGAATTATCTCCGCTCGAAGTGATGGCTATTCAGGGTACCAATCCCCAAGCCTTTTATGCCGGACAGCCCTCCTCCAGGCGAAAGGCATCCAAAGAAAAGCTTCTCTTGCCACATTTTTTGACCTATCATCACCCAGCTTACACCAGCGTTCAGGCAGAACTTTTTGACGTGCGGAGAAATATCCAGCCCATTCCGAAAGTGATGATTATGGAAGAAATGGAAACGCCAAGAGAGAGTTTCGTTTTGGACAGAGGTGCTTATGATGCTCCCACTCGGGAGGTTCAGCCCAATACACCTGAAGCCATCCTGCAATTTCGATCGGATCTCCCACCCAATCGGCTTGGGCTGGCCCAATGGATCTCGGATCCCAATCATCCGCTCACAGCGAGAGTGATGGTCAATCGACTCTGGCAGATGATGTTTGGCCAGGGGATCGTGGGCACACCGGAAGACTTTGGGAGCCAAGGATCTTTGCCCACACATCCTAATTTACTGGATTGGTTAGCCGTCAGCTTTGTAGAATCGGGCTGGAACATCAAATCTACCCTTCGTCGCATCGCCCTCTCTGCTACCTATCAGCAATCCTCTCATATCGATGCAGACAAATTGGAGCGCGATCCAGAGAATCTACTTCTGGCCAGGGGTCCCAACCAGCGGTTATCTGCCGAAATGATCAGAGATCATGCCCTCGCAGTCAGTGGATTGTTGTCAGATTCCATCGGGGGGAAGTGGGTCAAACCCTATCAACCTCCTGGCATCTGGAAAGAATTGGCCAACCAGATCGGAGAAAACAAATATCGGCCGGGGCTTGGGCAGGAATTGTATAGGCGAAGTCTCTATTCCTATTGGAAGCGCACCATTCCGCCCCCAACCATGCTTACGTTTGACGCCTCAGAGCGAGCAGTTTGTGTTGTCAAACGCCAAACGACCAGTTCTCCCTTGCAGTCTCTCGTCCTGCTTAATGATCCTCAATATGTGGAAGCCTCCCGATTATTGGCAACAAAAATGTTACAAGTAGCTGGAGAGGATGAAACAGAAGGAATCAGCTTCGGGTTCAGAGCCGTTACCTCTCGCTTCCCTTCAAAACAGGAGTTGGGCATTCTGAATGCGCAACTGCTTGCAGAGATTCGTGCCTTTTCTGCTCAACCAGAGAAAGCAGATGCGCTTGTTCGGGTGGGCCAAATGCCACCAGAGACAGGGATTGATACCGTCGCTCTTGCCGCCTGGACAGTCCTGGCCAATACTCTCCTCAATCTGGACGAGGCCAAAATGAAATCATAGATCACATTCCATCAAAACAGAGAATTCCCAATCCCAACATCATGTCCCATACAGACCGTCCCATTTCGTATTCTCATGTGGAAACAGAAGCAGCTTTGCACATCAACCGTCGCCATTTTTTGTCCAGACTGAGTCTGGGATTGGGGAGTGCTGCTTTGGCCAGTTTGTTACCAGCCTGTCTATCAACGGGCTCTCAGACCAATGGAGCCTCAATGGCTCCGGGCCTATCTGGCATTCTCAACTCTCCACACTTTGCCCCTAAAGCCAAACGAGTGATCTATCTCTTTCAGAGTGGGGGGCCTTCTCAGTTTGAGCTATTTGACTACAAACCAAAACTTGCAGGGATGTTTGGCCAGGATCTTCCGGGATCAGTCAGAATGGGACAACGCTTGACCGGCATGACAGCCTACCAAAAAAGCTTTCCTGTAGCTCCTTCCACCTACTCTTTTCAACAATACGGACAGAGTGGTGCCTGGGTCAGCGAAGTCATGCCACATACAGCAGCGATCGCAGATGAGTTGTGCTTCATCAAATCCATGCAGACCGAGGCGATCAATCACGATCCGGCCATCACCTTTTTCCAGACTGGCTCTCAGCAACCGGGACGCCCTTCCATGGGATCATGGTTGTCATATGGACTGGGGAGTGATAACCAGAATCTCCCAACCTTTTGTGTCTTGCTGTCTCGCGGCTTGATTCGTCCGCAGCCTATTTATTCCAGATTGTGGGGAAATGGATTTTTGGCCTCCATGCATCAGGGTGTTCAATTTCGATCAGGAAAAGATCCTGTCCTCTTCATCAATAATCCTGATGGCATCGAAGGAGTGGATCGCAGGCGAGCACTGGATCATCTGGCCCAATTGAATGAGATCCGTGCCAATGAACTGGGAGATCCTGAGATTTATTCCAGAATTTCCCAGTATGAGATGGCCTATCGGATGCAGACCTCTGTCCCCGAGGCAATGGATATCACAGATGAACCCGAAGAAGTCTATGAGCTGTATGGGTCAGATTCCCGACGGCCTGGCACCTTTGCGGCCAATTGTCTGTTGGCAAGGCGACTGGCAGAGAGAGATGTAAAGTTTATTCAACTGTATCATATGGGATGGGATCAACATGGTAATCTTCCCCATGATCTCAAGTTACAGGCCAAAGATACAGATCAAGCCAGTGCGGCTCTTGTTACCGACCTCAAGCGCAGGGGCCTGCTAGACGATACCCTGGTGATCTGGGGCGGGGAGTTTGGGAGAACAGTCTACAGTCAGGGGAGGCTCAGCCTAGACAATTATGGGCGAGACCATCATCCGAGATGTTTCTCTCTCTGGATGGCAGGCGGAGGAGTCAAGGCAGGCACGAGTTATGGAGAAACAGACGATTTCAGCTACAATGTTGTCAAAGATCCTGTCCATGTGCATGACTTTCATGCCACGATGCTTCATCTGCTGGGGATTGACCACGAACGATTGACATTCAAGCATCAGGGTCGGCGCTATCGACTGACAGATGTGCATGGAAAATTGGTGAAGGGAGTGCTGGCATAATATCCCATTTGCTGACGTCCTCGAAAAAACCAGCTTCAGGCCTTTCCTTCATTGATAGGTTTTCAATCCTGAACTCTGAACCTCTAAGTCTCAGTTTGTCAGCCGGTTTTCATATATTTTTTCTCCCCCTATCCCAACAGCAATGGATTCCCCAATGCTTTTGATAGCAGGCCTGGAACTTGTTAGCATCATTGCCTTCCCATATCTTTGAGATGAAATCGAAGCTTCATATCGGTCACTCTTATCCCTGCTTCATGAATAAGTTCATCTATTTCCTCTCTTTCTCAATTCTTCATCTGATAGGCTGCGGCCCCACGGCAGATTCTTGCCAACAATTCACCGATCCAACACAGGTTGAGACCACAAGAGATTCACTTGCACAACAACTCAACTGGCCAGATGGCATCCAGATGGATTATTTTTCCGGGCCGGACCTTACGCCTTGTCCAGCCTGTCTGGCAGTGGCTCCCGATGGGGCAGTATTTGCTGGAGTAGATATGATGGGTTCTTTGGGAAAAGATCCAGACAAAGGCAGGATCGTCAAATTGATAGATTGTAATCACGATGGGGTAGCTGATGATCACATCCTGTTTGCCAAGGTTGATAACCCACGAGGGATTCTTCCGATAGGCGATCAGGTTTTTGTGCTGCATACTACTTTCTCCGATGAAACAGGCCAAGCCTCTGGGATGGATTTGGTGGTATTCGAAGACACAGATAAGGATGGCGTTGCCGATGGACCTTCCACTCCCTTAATTCAGAACATCAGTTCTCCCAAATTCCTGCAAGATCGAGGGACAGATCATTCCACGAATGGGATTCGAATGGGTATAGATGGATGGATCTATATTGCTGTGGGAGACTTTGGTTTCCACGATGCCATCGATCGGGATGGCACGAAGATGACCATGCTTGGCGGGGGAGTGGTGCGCGTCAGACCCAATGGCAGAGAAATGGAAATCTATACACATGGCTTGCGGAATATCTACGATGTCGCCATTGATCCGTTCATGAACATCTTCACGCGTGGCAACACCAATGATGGCGGAGGCTGGGATGTGAGGTTTGTGCATCATATTCAGTCGGGAGAATATGGCTATCCCGTACTATTCAAACATTTTACAGATGAGATCCTTCCGGCACTGATCGATGTGGGAGGAGGCTCTGGCACAGGTGCCCTGTTTATGGATGAACCGAATTGGCCATCTTCCTATTCCAAGGTTCCCTTGATGGCAGATTGGGGCCGAAATGAATTATTTATCCATCGAGTGAGTGAAGATAGAGCCAGTTTTCAACAACAAAATGACCCGTTTTTGAAGGTTCCGCAAATAACCGATGTAGATGTGGATGGATCCGGGCAACTCTTTCTCTCTGCCTGGAATGGTGCAGGCTATAGGGGAAATCCTGATATTGGTTTCATTCTTCGAGCCGTTCCCAAAGACTGGACATATTCTCCTTTTCCTGATCTACAGGAAGCTTCTTTGAAAGAGCTAGGACAACATCTACAATCTACTAGCGCAGTGGCTCGCCTCCATGCGCAACAGGAATTGCTGACCAGATCCTCTGACAACAGTCGTAAGATTGCTTTAGCAATCGCTCAGAATAAGGACCTTCCCCTGGAAGCCCGTGTAGCAGGAATATTCACCTATGCGCAGATTGCCACAAAAGGAGGGATCGAGCAATTGGTCCACTTGTGCAAAGATGAACAAGTCCAGGAATTTGCTTTACGAGCCTTAACAGATCGTCTGGGCTGGGCTGGAGCTGTTCCCACAGAGCCATTCATCCAGGCATTGACCAGCACTTCAGATCGTGTCAGGATAGCAGCCATGGTTGGATTAGGAAGAATCGGCAACAAGCAAGTAGCCAAAGAATTGCTAAAAACGAAGGTTCCTGCCTCAGTCATTGCCCCTGCCCGCGGAACCATTGGGCTACATTCCATCCCGAATTCTGAAATCATCCCGGCCCACATTGCTGTCCGCTCTCTGATTCGCCTCCATGCTGTAGAAGCTTGTGTGGATGCGATTGGGGGCGAACATTCTGATCTCGCTTTGTGGGCGTTGCGCTATATGCACGACGAGCAAGCAGTCGGTGGACTCATCGCAGCCTATCAGAAGACAGAATCCAAAGCCTTGAAAAAACAAATCCTCACGACCCTTTCCCGCCTGTATCACAAGGAAGCACCCTATGATGGAAGTTGGTGGTGGAGTACCCGACCAGACACACATGGCCCATATTACAAAACATCAACTTGGGACTCTTCTCCCAAAATTGAGCTCTTTTTAAGAAGAGCATGGAAACAAGCTACTCGTTCAGAGAAGGCTTTCTTTGCAGATCTGAATGGCAAACATCGCATGGGTATTGCCGCTTTTGGAGGGATGGAAGACATCCCAGCCCTTCAAAACAAAGAAATCCATTTGGGCCGGATTGCCAATAAAAAAGGCCAAATCGAACGATCTTCTATCGAAGACATCATGTTGGCGATTGAGGACCTGGAGGGAGATCCGGCTGTCGGGAAAGAATTATTCGGCAAACAAGGATGTGTCGCTTGTCATAGTTTGAGTCAGGGAGAACCATTGAAAGGCCCTTTCATGGGACAAATAGGAGCCATTATGAATCGGGATCAAATTGCAGAATCCATTCTCAAACCCAGTGCCTCCATTTCGCAAGGATTTGCTTCCGTACAGATCACAGCCAAAGACAACAAAAGTTATGTGGGCTTTATCTCTGAAGAATCTGCCAATTATCTAATCCTTCGCAATATCGCAGGTCATGTTTTTAGGATCAATACATCAGATATTCTCTCTCGGAAGGAGTTGGAGACGTCCATGATGCCCGTTGGTCTGACGAATCCACTCACCTTTCAAGAATTCGCTTCATTGGTGGATTTTTTGGCGGCGCAGAAGTGAGAGGACCACAAGCAAAGTCGATCCTTTATCTCAGTTTGACTTTGGCCATTTTTAAAACAAAATTATCCTTCATTCCAGCCTGTAGGCAGCTTTTTTGGATACATGAACTCCGCCATTTTTGGGTGATGTTGATTCATTCTAAGTAAGTGGACACATGTATATTTGGGAATCATCTTCCACCCTCTCGCTCTCCCGCCAGCGGGAGACATCAGCCACAAGGCCAGGAATCATCGATTTTTCTCTTTGGAGGCTGGAGGAGGAATAGAATAAGCATATGTAAATAGGGCCACCTACTTCATTGAAAAATGGCAGCTAAGGTCTTGATAGGAGATTGGGATTCCTATTTTGGCCAAAGTCAAACTCAGAGACTGTTTGAACATCTGTCACTTATTTTTTGTATGCGTCTTTTTTCCCTTAAATAATCCTCTACGATCCGCCAAATGGTGTTCCAAAGATTCCAACGGCAAGTTCTGCCCAGACAAGAAAGAGTACTCCAAACATTGCCAATCCGAAGAGAATTCGGTGCTGGACTTTGTTTAGCTTCCTGATGCCAAAGTCACATATCAAACCAGTAGAAAGTAGGAGAACACCAGCAACCACAAAATCTGATAAGGTCCAGTTCACCTGATCTGTCAGCTGCATTGCGATATATGGGATGAGCAATAGCCCTCCTACTATGGACACAATTACGACAAGTCTTTTGTTTGCCATTTTTCATCAATAAAAAGTACTTTGCAATACAAAGTTATCAATAAAATTGACAAACCCAAAGATTCCTCTCACTTCCTCGCCAATAAGCCTCCTCTTTTTTCTATTTCGATTTGGACCAGAGCCACAACAGCGGATGTCTGATCGGCATATTCCGCCGGACTTCTTCTACTTCCAGAAAATGCTTGTTGTTGATCCACAAATCAATCCAGTCTGTCCGATCAAAATATGTTCCTGCAAGCAAGAAGGCTGGGTGCGCCACTGGCCAATTGTCCCAATACATCACATCTGGCGGAAGGGGCCATGAGGTTTTATTTGCGACATAAGCATCCATATAATCAAGACCATCCTGTACGCCGATGCCTTCGGGTGTTCTGAACTCCCACAGATTGTGAGAATCTCCTGACAATATCAGGCAATTCATGACCATCGCATCCAGGTTGAATAGAGAATATCCATAAGGTTTCGTCCGAGCCAATTCCAATGGAAAGCTCCCATCCTTGGCCATCTGATTTGGCAAGAGGGTCTGTTGAAAATTGTCTCTACAAAAAGCAAGAATGCTATCATTTTGGGTAAAGAGGGCATACAGTCCCACTTGCATATTCCAACAAGTTCCATGATTATTGGGGTGCACCATTTCATCCTGTCCATATGGATGTGTAGTCAACCAATGGAGAAATTCGCTAAACCATGCGCGTAATGCCTGCATCTCTGCTTGAGCAATCTTCTGATTTTGTTCCAAGATGAGGATGGATTGAACAACTTCCATAAAATGGATCGCATCAATGATGCCAATTCCTCTCCCTGTATGCCTTCCCTGAATAGCCTGGGCATAGAGTAAATTGGGGTTCATTCTCGTTTCTTCCTCCACAAACCATGCGTGGAGATGTTTGTTAGCTGCTTCGGCATAGACAGCATCATCAGTAATCAAGTAGGCTGAGGTGAGATTGCCAACGATCTCACTTAGGCGAATCAAGGCTTTGCGATGAGCAGTAAAATTATCGGGGTTGGTGAGGCCATCTTTTCGAATGTATGGGCCGTCCGGATTCGTTGTGTCCGGCCACCAATAGTCTCCTTCTGAATAGAAATCATGAATTCCGCCTGTACTTCGCGGACACACTGATGCTGTTACAGTAATGGGGGGGGCCGAGATAATTTCATTTGCTATGAGCAGCGTGGAATCCTTCAGAACCCTTACTGCCAGTTCATATGAAGTCTCTTTGGGTTCTGTGCAGCTACTTACGCCAAGCCATACAACACAGATGAACACCACAGATTTCAGAACGTTTTTTCTCATTCCAATAATGATTTTCTCATGAATATGAAGCCTTTCATCCACTCTCTTAGCCATCAGACATTAAGGGGCAAACAGATGATATTTCAGGCTTTCTGTATTCTTGCGAAAGTATCGGTTTTGTCCATTCGATTCAAGTAAGCGCGAGAAGATCTGTGCGATATCGTTTGTCTGATCATGAGTATTCTCCGTGTCAGATTCTTAATTCATCCAGAAATTCCTGAATATCAGCTCGGTTCATGTCTCCAGGTTCAATCAAATATTCTACTTCATTATGATGGATAGAAGTGATAATTCTCAGCTGACCGTGGAGCAAGGTCAAGCCAAATTGCGCATTGTTTATCCACCCAAATTTTCGGAAGTATCGATGCCAGGAACCATTTCCTTCATCAGTTTGCAGCAATTCAGTCTTCTTCACCCAGGCTCCATTGAGGGAGCGAAATTCGGCTGAGAAGGTGGCGATACCTTCATTCAACTCAATCAGGATGCAGCCGAGATATTTGCGGTTGCGCGAGCGTTTTGCCGGACTTTGATAGGCAAATTGGAACTCCTCTTTTACAGATAATTCGTAGGCGTGATGGATTCGTTCCAAATCCCAGGCATATTTCTCCCCAAGCGTTACAAAGGCATCTCTGAGTAACTCCAACAAAGCGCGTCTTTTTTGAGCTTCTGTTTTCTTCTTGAAGGCATCGACATCCACGCCTAGCCGGTATTCGAAGATGCTGGCGAATTGTGCAGTTTCTGCTGCCGATTCTTCTGCGTGAATCCTCACATTCACGCGATGCTGATATAGCTTCAATCCATTATCAAGATGTTTCAGGAATAGCCATATGACTTCCCTGTAAAACCCAATCCCCAATTCTTTTTTCAACTCCTTGGGTTCAGTATATATCTCAACATATGGATGGATGAAGTTCATTTTTTTGGATTCCGACAAAAAATTATCACAATATCTCGACAAATCAAATATAATCCTCCTCTCTTCCAGGCTTGCCTTTGCCCAAATTCCATTGCTCATTTTTTTGCTAGTTTTAGCTGATCGAATTCTTAATCCTTCTGGCATGAAACAACTCCTACTTACTGCTATCATCGGACTTCTTCTGTCTGTGACAACCTTCGCCCAAACCAAACTCCCTGCCATCCTCTCAGACAATATGTGTCTACAGCATTCTGCGGATGTCACAATCTGGGGATGGGATACCCCCGGACAGGAGATCAAGGTGGCACCTTCCTGGAACAAAAAAGGAGTAAAGACACGGACAAATGAAGCAGGAAAATGGACGGCAAACATTGCTACCCCCAAGGCAGGCGGTCCCCACAAGATCAAAATTAGCGGAAGCCAGGAACTTAGCATTAATAATGTCCTCTTAGGAGAAGTCTGGATCTGTTCTGGCCAATCCAATATGGATCGCCAACTAGGTATGCAACGCGGGCAAAAACCCATTGTGAATTTTTGGGAAGAGGCACAAAAAGCCAACAGACCAACGATGAGGCTCTTTGTGGTTCTACGCGCCCTCGCAGATGAGCCGCAAGATGATTTGAAAGGCAAATGGGTAGAATGTAACCCAGAATCAGTCTTGGGATTCTCAGCGGCTGGCTACTTTTTTGGCAAAAAGCTGCAAGAACAATTGCAAGTCCCAATGGGCCTGATTGAATCCTCCTGGGGGGGGACGCCTGTCGAAGGTTGGACCAGAAAAAGTGCCATGAATAATGACTTCCTGGTCAATCGGGAGAGAGAGATGCAAGAGATATATCTGATGGACAGCACAGCACTCTCCAACAATCAGCAAGCTTTTGACAAAGGCTATCTTAGGCAAGCCCCGAAGTCACCTCCGAGTTTTTATTACAAACGAGTGAAATCCCATCGAATCGGCCATCTGTATAATGCCATGATCCATCCACTGATTCACTATCGGATCAAAGGAGCCATCTGGTATCAAGGAGAATCCAATCGCAATGAGCCGCAACAGTACGCCAAGCAATTCCCCAACATGATCCAAAACTGGCGAGATGAGTGGGGGATCGGAGATTTTCCTTTTTATTTCGTACAAATCGCGCCTTACTACTACAACAATCAATACAATATTCCACCGATCTGGGAAGCGCAATATGAGGCTCTGAACATGCCTAATGTAGGAATGGCCTCCACCCAGGACATTGGGCAGATCTATGACATTCATCCTCCTGAAAAAGAAGAAGTCGGGCGACGGCTGGCCTTGGTAGCCCTACACAAAACCTATGGACAATCCGAGATTGTGTATTCTGGTCCAGTCCTGACAAAAACGACCTTTGAAGGAAATCAGGTACTCCTGGAATTCGACCCCATGGGAGGGGAGCTTTTTTCAGCAGGTTCCGGGATTGGCGGCATTCGGTCCTTCTATATTTCTGGCGAAAGACGGATTTTTTATCCCGCTAATGTCAAACAGGATGGCAATAGAATCATCCTCACTACAGAAACAGTAGACAAGCCCATTGCCGTGCGCTACCTCTGGAATCCCAATGCCAATGCTAGCTTGTTCAACAGTTATGGCCTGCCAGCCGCCGGATTCCGCTCAGATGCGTGGGAAGATGCTATATATGAGGATTAAGTAGACAAGCAGAATGGTGAAGGTATGGGGTATTGGGGGAATGAGGTATTCGTTGACAGTGAATTGATTCAAGACAAAAATACCGGATTCATTTTGCTCTAGTACTTTAGGGATTATTTGAACATCTATCACTTATTTTTTGTATGCATCTTTTTTCCTCATCCGACAGCCTTTTTTGTTCCCATAGCGCTACTACGAGAACAAAAAAGAGCCTTGTTTGAGAAAAAAATACACCCTAAACATTCTCAGCACAAATTTCAAAACAGTCTCTAAGCCATGATCAAGAAGAAAGAATCCAGATTTCTCCCATATGGCAGGAAAACAAACGCCTCTCTCCTGTTGCTCATATGCTTCATGGGTCTATCGATAAGACTTCAGGCCCAAGGCGATTCGAGACAACCCTACTTTCACTGGGAAACCATAACGAAGCTTCCAGCAGTCGGGAATCAATCCGCCCCACTGGGCGTCGCAGGTCCGATTGCAGGCATGCATAAAGACAAACTGATTGTAGCTGGTGGCGCAAACTTTGATCAGCCTGTTTGGGACAATAACAAAGTCTGGCACAATGACATCTGGATATGGAATGGAAGTTCGTGGGAATCCGGTGATACACTGGATCATCCCATTGCTTATAGCGCTGTCGTGTCGACCCCATTGGGCATTATAGCTATGGGAGGTTGTGATGCCAGGACAGTGTATTCAGAAGTACGTTTGTTGCGATGGGATGAGCAGCAGCATGGAGGAGTGGTACAGGAAATGCTCCCAAGTTTGCCCAGAGCTTGTGCCTATGGAAGCGCGGCCATGATTGGAGAGCACATCTATCTGGCTGGCGGAACCGAAGGGCTGGAATTGTCTACAGCCATGAAGAATATTTGGCGCCTGGACTTGGGCCGATATGGACGGCCTGATTTTCAGTGGGAGGAACTGCCTCCCTGGCCAGGTCCTGCCAGAGCCTTTTCCCTCACACTCGCCCAACACAATGGATACACAGACTGCCTCTACCTCATGGGAGGACGAAGGCAAGGAGAATCTCCCTCTCAATGGGAGGTCTTGCAAGATGTTTACGAATTCAATCCAGGCAAACTCAAAGAATCTCCCTGGCGAAGGCGTGCAGACATGCCTGCAGCCAGAATGGCCGGGACAGGAATCCCTGTCGGACAAAGTCATCTCTTTATCCTCAGTGGTGCTGATGGAAGCTTGTACCAACAGGCAGATAGCCTGAAAGATCAACATCCAGGATTCCCGAAACAGATTCTTGGCTATCACACCATTACCAACAGTTGGTTTGACGCAGGAGAGATGCCTGCAAATCATGTAACCACACATGCCTTTGCAGATGGGGATAAATTTGTCATAGCCAGCGGAGAGATCAAACCTCGGACTCGCTCCCCTCAACTCTGGCATATCAAGGCCATCAGGACAAGTGCAATCTTTGGATGGGAAAACATCCTTGCCATTGTCTTATATCTATTGGTTTTGGTGGGAATTGGCATCTATTTTTCTTTCCGGAACCAGACCACCGATGACTTCTTCAGAGGAGGTCAACGCGTTCCGTGGTGGGCAGCAGGCTGTAGCATTTTTGCGACCATGTTGAGTTCTCTGACCTTTATGTCCGTTCCTGCCAAAACCTTTGCAACAGACTGGCTGTATTTTCTGATCAATATGGCCATCATTGCCCTGGCTCCTTTCATCATCTATTTCATCCTCCCATTCTTCAGACGAATTGATGCCACCAGTGCTTATCAATATCTGGAATTGCGATTCAATTTGGCTACGAGATTGTTCGCCAGCACCTCTTATATTCTTTTCCAAATAGGGAGGATGGCGATTGTGATGTATTTACCTGCTCTGGCGCTGTCGGCTGTCACCCCGCTATCGATAGAGGCGAGTATCCTGATCATGGGAGGCTTGAGTATTCTCTACTGTACACTGGGAGGACTAGAAGCTGTGATTTGGACAGACACCTTACAAACCTTTGTCTTGCTGGGAGGCGCCTTGTTGAGTTTCTTTTTGATCGTTTTGAGTCCAGAAATTGGCTTTGGGACTTATCTGGATCTGGCAGGAGAAAATGATAAATTCCGCATGATTGACTGGAGTTGGGACTATACAGGGACAGCCTTATGGGTCATCATCCTTGGCGGTCTGGGACAAACCCTCATCCCCTACTCTTCCGATCAGGGAGTTGTACAGCGGTACATGTCTGTTTCTGATGTTGGCAAGGCAAAAAAATCTATCTGGACAAATGCTGTTCTCTCTTTTGTTGCCACCCTTTTGTTCTTCTCTTTGGGAACAGCGCTCTACATTTTTTATCTCAAAAACCCAGACAAACTCGATCCGACCTTTCAGACAGATGCGGTATTTCCTCTCTTCATCGCCAGACAACTTCCCGCAGGACTGGCCGGATTGGTGATTGCAGGAATTTTCGCAGCAGCCCAATCTACGGTCTCTACCAGCATGAACAGCATTGCGACTGTGAGCACCACTGATTTTGCCCGCCGATTTGGGTGGCGATCCTCAGAGAAAGAATATTTGCGATTGGCAAGAGGACTCACGATTCTGTTTGGTCTCCTGGGTACTGCCTTCGCCCTGGTCATCGCTTATGCCGACATCAAATCCTTATGGGATTCCTTTCTGGGAATTTTGGGCCTATTCGGCGGAGCCATGTGTGGCTTGTTCATGTTGGGGATATTCTCCACCAAAGCCAATGGCAAAGGAGCCATCATTGGGGCCATTGCCGGGGCCATCTGCTTATGGCTGGTTCAACAATATACGGATGTCAGCTTCTTACTCTATGCTACCGTCGGAATCGTGGCGACCTATCTCTTTGGTCTTGGAGCAAGCATGTTCTTCCCGCAAGACAAACAAAACATAGAAGGTCTCACCATTCATTCCCTTACCTCCAGCTAATCCTCCATCACTCCTTTTCCCTATGCCATTTCGTACCCAAAAGATATCTGATCCAACATATCCTGCTGATCATCTGCAATTTATCACAATCAAGACAGCCCGACTGCAAGGAAGAGGAGATATTTGTGTCTTTGTACCTCCAGGAGAATCCAATACGGACCTCCCTCTGTGTATTCTTCTGCATGGCGTCTATGGCAGTAGTTGGAGTTGGGCACTGAATGCTGGGGCACACCTGACTGCTTTGAACCTGATGAGAGTCGGAAAAATCCGCCCAATGATCCTCGCCATGCCTTCAGATGGCCTGTGGGGAGATGGATCTGGCTACCTTGCCCATAGTGGGAGAGATTTTGAAGGCTGGATTACGGAAGATGTTCCCACGGCAGTCGGGGAGATGATTCCACAAGCGGCGAGTTCTACCATCAGCTTCATTCACGGATTGTCTATGGGAGGATTTGGTGCATTGAGGATTGGGGCCAAATATCCTGAGAAGTTCCAGGCAATCGGTGGACATAGTTCTATCACGTCCCTGGACCAGATGAAGTTGTTTGTCGAAGAATCCCTGGATGTCTACACCCAGATGGATTCGAAAGATCAGGATGTCTTTCTATGGATGCAACAGAACAAAGATCGACTTCCTCCGATTCGATTTGACTGTGGGACAGATGATTTGCTCATTTCCTATAATCGTCAGCTCCACCAAAACTTGTTGGGTGCAGGGATTCTGCATGAATATGAAGAGTTCCCCGGTTCCCATGAGTGGGCCTATTGGGCTGCACATCTAGGCGAGATGCTCATCTTTTTTGATCAACAATACTAATATGAAATGGGACCTCATCACATGTGGGAGAGTCTCTATGGATTTGTTCTCAGAGCAAATCGGGGCTGAATTCCATGAGATTCAGAGTTTCTCTAGCAGTGTCGGAGGCAGTCCGACGAATATTGCCATTGGTTCCAGTCGGCTTGGGCTAACTGTTGCGGCCTTCACAGCTGTCGGAGATGATGCAGTCGGTCGCTTTGTGTGCAGGTATCTGGAAAAAGAAGGGGTCGATACCTCCTATGTCTCAACAAAAGCAAGCAAAAGAACCGGATTGGCAGTCCTTGGCATCCAACCCCCGGACAGATTCCCGTTGGTTTTTTACCGAGAAGATCCAGCAGACATTCACTTGACGATAGATGAGGCACAAAAACTCCCCCTTGATTCCTGTCGCATTTTATTGTTATCCGGGACGGCATTGAGTCGGGGATCATGCAGAGATGCCACCCTCTTTGCGGCAGAGAAATGTCAACCATTTCCCGTGCAAATCTATCACGATTTGGACCTCAGACCAGATCAATGGAATACAGCAGAAGCCTATGGCATATGGCAGAGGCGTTTGTTTCCTTTCCTACAAGTGATCATCGGGACTGAAGAAGAATTCTATGCTGCGCTGGCTCCAGATCCGGTTCCAGTCATGACTGGAGAGCCACTAGAACCTGATCAGCTGAATGATTTGACAGATTGGTTGCAAAGGCTATTTCAGCAGTATCCAACTCTCCAGACGCTAGTTCTCAAGCGGGGAGCAAAGGGAGTGAGCATTTTTTCACAAGAGAACAAACACATCATGCATGTCGCGGGCTTCTCTGTCCAACTTGTCAATACGGTAGGTGCAGGAGATGCTTTTGCTAGTGGATTGATCCAGCAGCGGATTCACGGGAAGGATTGGGCCACTGCTGCGAGATTTGCCAATGCTTGTGGCGCGTTGGTAGTGAGTCGTCATGGCTGTGCCGCCGCTATGCCTGACTTGTCAGAAGTCCTCTCCTTTTTGCAAAATCAGACTTAGAGACTGTTTAGTAAGTAGGGAGACAATTTTGAATGAAGAATTATGAATATTGAATGGGCTGTCAAACAGCGAGTTATCAGATTTTTTTTATATTTAAATTTGTCCGCCCACTTAACACTCAAAAAATAAGTGATAGATTTTAAAACAGCCTCTGAGTTTGACTTTGGCCATTTTGAAAACAGAATTATCCTTCATTCCAGCCTGTAGGTAGCTTTTTTGAATACATGAACTTCGCCATTTTAGGGTAATGTTGATTCATTTTAAGTAAGTCGACACATGTATATTTGGCAATCATCTTCCACCCTCTCGCTCTCCCGCTAGCGGGAGACATCAGCCCACAAGGCCAGGAATCAACGATTTCTCCCTTGGGAAGGGCCTGGGGGGAGGAATAGAATAAGCATATGTAAATATGTCCAGCTACTTCATTGAAAAATGGCAGGGGAGGTCTTGATAAGAGATGGGGATTCCCATTTTGGCCAAAGTCAAACTTAGACTTCCAACACGCTCAAATCCAATTCAAATCCTTCTAAAACATCGTCTCCAGATAAGATCCTGTGCATTCCCTCTACAATCTGAGGTTCTTTTCCTGGTCGGTAGATATAGCTTTTTTGGTCAATAGGATCAATCAACCAAGCCATTCGACAGCCATTATCCAACCATTCCTGCATCTTGTCCTGGAGTTTGCTCAATCGATCAGTTGCAGACCGTAGTTCCAACACAAAATCGGGACAGAGAGGTGGGAATTTGATTCGTTCTTCTTCCGTCAAGGCATCCCAGCGATCTCTTGACACCCAGGCCACATCTGGCCCTTTCATCGCTCCACTTGGCAAAATGAAACCACTGGAAGAATCAAAAACTTTTCCTTTTTTTACCTTTCTATTCCATATGACAAAATCAGCTCCAATTTCAGCATTGGAACTACTACTATAACCTCCTGCTGGGGACATAATCAAAATTGTGCCTTCGGTTGTACGTTCGACCTTAAGATTGCGATTGGTTGTACAAAATTCGTACAACTCATCATTGGTCCATTGAATGTGTTCTGGTATTTCTATTTCGATTGGTACCATAGCCCAATATACGGATTTTTGATTGATGATGGTCCATCGTTTTCCTTCAAACAAAGGTCATTTGCTATCCGTTCAGGAACCTTGGGATTTGTTTGCTGGACAAATGCCCCTATTTTTGGTTGAGGATGAAGAAACATTCTTCTTACAGAAAATCATTTCTCTTCCCAACAATAGATCAGAAAGCCAATTTGCTCCATTTCTCACATTCCGTTGACTATGCCTAGCCCACATCTCATCAAACCCAAGACCGACCAATCCACACTAATAGACGTCTCGCCTCAATCCACTGGCTGGGATTATTTGAGTTTCAAAGTCATCAAACTGCAAGCTGGGGACAGCTACAGTGATGAAAGTGGAAATACAGAAGTAGCCCTGGTTCCCTTACAGGGATCTGCTTTGCTGGCAGCTTCGGATCAAGTCTGGCAAACGTCTCGTTCCGGGGTATTTACACAGATGCCTGATGTTCTCTATGTTCCACCTGGACAGACGATCAGCGTTCAAGCAAACACTGATTTTGAATTTGCGATGGGAAGTGCGCCTGCTGAAGGCAAATATCCAACCAGACTCTTCCGACCTGAAGAACAAAAAGTGGAAGTTCGGGGACATGCACCTGCGCTTAGAGAAGTACATCATACCCTTGCATGGCCCCTTCCAGCAGAACGCCTCATTTTGTTTGAGGTATATGTTCCCGGTGGCAACTGGTCCGGCTGGCCCCCGCATTGTCATGATGGCTATGGGGATTCTCCCTATCTCGAAGAGATCTATTATTATCGCCTGCAACCCGAAAATGGTGTTGCCTTTCATCGCAACTATCGCTTGGATAATGGCTTTGATGAAATTCTCCCAGCCAAAAGTGGAGATTGTGTCATTGTGGAAGATGGGTTCCATCCAGTCGGTGCCACTCCGGGTACGAATATCTATTTCCTCAACTATTTGGCTGGAGATGCGCTCGATGAAGCACGTGATTACAAACCATTCGAAGATCCCAATACCACCTGGATCAAGGAGGACTGGGAGGCCAACAAATTGCATCTTCCGATTCAGTTTGATTCTTAAGATCCTGATATGCCATACTTTGTCTCTGAACAGGACATCGATCTGGATATGTTTGCTTCTATCTGTGAGCAAATTGTAGATGTGTCTACCTATCCCACAGCTTCAGAGATCGATCAAAATGTCCCGGTATATGATGCTTCCACCCTTTTGGCCTCCATGGATGGACCTCAACAGTTGGCTTCACTTAAGGAAGAATTGTATCACTGCCTGAAAGATGGACCGGGGGTGTTTGTGGTTCGGAGATTTTATGAGGATTTGAGCATTGTAGATAGAAGTACCAACATCTTTTACTCAATCATTGAAGAAGAGAAGACCATAAGAATCCATGCAGGAGATCATTTTGCCAAAGAAGGAGCCAATGAACGGATCTGGAATTCCTTTCAGAAGGTGTGTGAGAAAGATTCGGAAGCCTTTATCGACTATTACAAAAATCCCCTGTATCGCCTGCTGTCAGAGATCTGGTTGGGTCCGGGCTACCAACTCACTGCGCAAGTCAACATCGTCAAAGCAGGCGGAACAGCCCAATCTGCCCACCGCGACTACCACCTGGGGTTTCAAACCAACGAGATGGTGGCACATTTTCCCAAAGCCCTTCAGCTTGCTTCTCAATACCTGACGCTTCAAGGAAGCATCGCTCATACAGATATGCCACCAGAAACGGGACCAACCTTGCTGCTTCCCTTTTCACAGCAATATGACTTGGGCTATCTGGCCTGGAGAGATGAAGGCTTTCGATCCTATTTTCAACAGCAGGCCATTCAACCTTCTCTTCAGAAAGGAGATGCAGTCTTTTTTAGTCCTGCCTTGTTTCATGCTGCGGGGACGAATTCCAGCACAGGAGACAGAATCGGGAATCTGATCCAAGTGTCGACGGCCTTTGGCAAAGCCATGGAGAGCATTGATCGCCTCTCAATGATGAAGCAATGTTATCCAGTTTTGCTCAAATATCCCCAACCTTTGTCTGGGCAAGAACGAGCAGCCATCATTCGTGCCATTGCTGATGGCTATCCTTTCCCCAGCAATCTCGATCAACTTCCGCCTATAGGAGGTATGGCTCCCTTGACCATGCAACATTTCATGGAGAGAGCCCTGGAGGAAGGGTGGCCATCAGAGGAATTCAACAAAATCATGGACAGGTCATGGAACCTTCGCCAGGCATGAGCATACGGAAACATTCTTCCCATTTGCATAAACAAGCCTCAATGGTGATATTTCTGCAATTACTACTACTTCTACTATGATACAGTTTCTTAGCTTCCTTTTATTCACAGGTTTTGTTGCAGCTTACGCCAGTTGGCAACTTCGCAAAGACAAACTCAGCACGCAGGATGGGTATTTCCTTGGTGGGAGAAGCCTGACCGGTATTGTGATCGCCGGATCGATGTTGCTCACCAATATTTCGACTGAACACCTGATCGGAATGAATGGTTCTTCCTATAAAAACGGGGCGATTATTATTTCCTGGGAAGCGACCTCTGCCCTGGCCCTGATTCTGACAGCCTTGTACTTTGCGCCCCGTTATCTCAAAATGGGACTAACAACCATACCCGAATTCCTGAATCGAAGATTCGATGGGGTATTGCGTGCCATCATGGCCTTGTTGTTGATCATTTCTTTCATCACAACCCTACTTCCGATTGTGCTCTATACAGGTGCAATCAATATCGAGAGTTTGTTTGAGATTTCTGACTTATTGAATGTGAGTTATGATCAGGGAATATGGATCACTGTACTCGTTGTTGGAGCCATAGGTGCTGCGTATGCCATTTTTGGCGGCTTGAAAATGGTCGCACATACAGACACCATCAATGGATATGGTTTGTTGATTGCTGGATTGGCTGTTCCCCTGATCGCATTGTGGAAGATAGGTGAGGGAAATATTCTGGCAGGTCTGTCCACGGTCTATGATCATGCTCCAGAGAAGTTTGCGGTCATCAGTGATGAAGTGTCAGTCGGTCCAGGGGCGCGTGATTCTATTCTACCGTTTGAAGTCCTGTTCACAGGCTTGATCATCAACCAAATTTATTTTTGGTGCATGAATCAGACCATGGTTCAGCGGGTGTTTGGTGCAAAAAATCTGAAAGAAGCCCAAAAAGGGCTCTTGTATACCGGAGCACTAAAATTATTGATCCCTGCAGTCATCGTCCTTCCAGGGATTATTTGCTACTATTATTTCGGAGATTCCTTATATGGCGAACAGGACACAGTCTATCCACTTCTGGTCAAAAAAGTCTTTCCCACCTGGGCTACAGGATTTTTTGTGGCTGTTATTATGGGTGCAGTCCTCAGTACCTTCAACAGTGCTTTGAACAGTGCTGCCACCATCTTCAGTCTGGATTTGTACAAAAGCTACATCCAACCAGATGCAGATGAGGCAAGGACCGTTTGGATCGGCCGACTCACCTCTACAGTTCTGGCTGTATTTGCCATTGGGATCGCGCCTTTCGTTGCCAATGCACCTGCAGGTCTCTACCAATTGCTTCAACAACTCAACGGGATCTTTTTTATCCCCATGGCCTCCGTCATTCTGGCAGGATTCTTTTTCCCAAAAGTCTCAGCCATAGGGGCGAAAGCAGGTTTGTTCTTTGGGCTGGGATTCTATATCCTGCTCTATTTCATCCTGCAAGTAGATCTGCATTTTGTTCATATTTGGGGCATAGAATTCATCCTGAATGTACTTGTCATGCATGCAGTCTCTCGCTTCTTTCCCAGAAAGAATCAATATGAGATCACCGATGTGGGCGCCGTAGATTTGACCCAGTGGAAATATGCCAAACCCTTTGCCATTGTTCTGGCAGTATTGACGGTACTGATGTATGTCCTGCTGGGAAGCACAACCTAGGTCGTAGGGGTATAAGACCAAATGTTGAATCAATGCCTTCGACACCTGGCCTTATGCCCCAATCCAGGCTAGCGGATCAGGGTGATCGTTCCGCTGCGTTCCAATTGGGTTCCATTGTTGAAAGTAGCTTTGGCAACAAACATATAACCTCCTTCTGGAGCAATTCCTCCCCCTTCCATGTTCCCATTCCATCCTTGATCCATACTGCTAAGACGAGCGATCAACTGTCCCCATCGGTTCATGATGATCAGCTCAAAAGAAACAATGCCTTCTCCTTTGGGAAGAAAAACATCATTATGACCATCTCCATTGGGAGTAAAGGCATTTGGGAAATATAATTTTCCATCGGGAATGATGTGCAGTGTGGCCCGATATTCATCCGGGCAAAGAAGATATTGATTATATGCGGTCAGAATTACTTCATATTCTCCAGGTTCTGTGTAAAAATAGGAAGGATGTTCTTCATCAGATAAGCGACCCGCATCCCCAAATTCCCATTTGTACACAACCCCTCCTTCAGTCTCATTGTGAAACTTGATGGAAGCCCTCGATTCCAGGATGGAATCCTCAAAGGAGGGACTCGTGTGGAACATAGCAATCGGGGGTGGAACATGTGGGATGTCTACACGAATCGTGTCTTGACAGCCTTGAACATCTGTAACGGTCGCCAGATACCTCCCTCCAAACACCTCCTCTGCCAATGCTGCCTGCCTTTCGGGATTGCTCCCCCAGTGATAGGTATAGGGGTCTGTTCCTCCCACTGCTGATACTTCAGCAGATCCATTGGCCCAATCGCAATAAGCTTCCGAGATAGATCCTTCTACCAATGAAATGACCAAAGGCAGCGGTTCTCCTACTTCCGCACTCCCCAATTTTTTGCATCCTAGCGCATCTTCAATCAGCACTTGGTAGAGGCCCCTTGGAAGGCTACTGGCAAGGGCGCTACTTTGCGTTGGTTCTGTATTCCATTGGAAGAAATAGGGTTCTGTCCCTCCTGAAACTGTGGCTTGTATTGATCCATTTTCTTCGCCAAAACAGCGAACACCTGTCACTTCCAAATGCACTGACAAAGAATCTGGTTCGGTCAGAATCACTTCTTGTAAGGTTATGCAACTGCTATCGTCCTTTACCTGTATCTGATAAGTCCCCATGACCAAATCTGTAAAAACGGAATCGCGAGTCGGTGCTCCCTGATCCAACGCAAATGTATAGGGCATCACCCCTCCGCCTACTGTCAATCCAAATTGGCCTGTCGCATTGCCAAAGCAGTCAATATTGGTCTGGTCCTTGATTCCAACAATCAGAGGAGCTGGTTCTGAAATGCGCACCATCAGACTATCCGTGCAACTGCTATCATCTTGCAGGATCAGGGTATACTCTCCTGCTGTCAGATTACTGAACAAGCTATCGGCTGTCAATCCTCCTCCTTCAAGGGAAAATTGATAAGGCCTCGTGCCTCCTTCTCCCGATGCCATTATCCAGGCCGTATTCTCACCAAAGCAGGCGACATTGGCTTGATCCTGCAAGGAAATGAGCAAAGGGGTCGGTTCTGTGATGTCTACCTCCAGACTTGTTACACAACTGCTGTCATCGCGAACATGAATCGAATATGCACCTTTCGCCAATCCTCCAAAGGTGCTGACAATATCAAATGGGAAGCTATCTATGGCAAATTGATACGGAAATGCCCCTCCATTGGCCTCCACTGTCACAACTCCTGTTGCATTCCCAAAACAATCCACATTCTGTTGGCCCAACAAAGTCAGGTCAAGCAGTGGGGGTTCGGAAATCACCACAGGTATAGTCGTTTGGCAGGCACTATCATCTATTACAAGGACAGAATAATTTCCGGCGGCCAGACCATCAAATACTCCTAGCGAATCAGGGGGTCCATTATCCAGGGAAAACAGATAGGGACTGCTGCCACCCATGGCAAGGAGTTCAAGCGCTCCGTTTGCATTCCCAAAACAATCTACATTTTTCTGAACGACAATACTGGCAGACAATACAGGAGGCTCTGTCAAGGTAAATGGAATAGACACCAAACAATTGTTGTCATCTCTCATCCAGGCTGTATCAGTGCCCGCTGAAAGACTGGACAAAACAGGATTGTTGGAATAACTTACACCATCTAAACTGTATTCGTAGGGAGCCGTACCGCCATTTCCCTGCAAGACCAATTCTCCAGTAGCATTGCCATTGCAGCCAATATCTTGCGCAGACAGGACCACTCCATACAGACCTGTAGGGGTGGTAATGATAACATTCTGATCCGTTTCGCATCCGTTGGCATCCCGGACAGTGACGCTATACTGAAGGGCACCTAGATTCAGGAAGGTTCCGCTGGTTCCGAATCCTCCTCCATCCAAGGCATATTCATATGGGGAGATGCCCCCACTTCCAGTTACAGTAACAGAACCTGTATTGTTCCCAAAGCAATCAATGTTGCTTTGGGAACTGATGGAGGACTGTAAGGCGGCAGGTTCTGAAATGACTTGAAGACTTACATCCTCACAGCCATTTCCATCGACTACCTGAACGAAATAACTCCCTGGGCCAAGGTTTATGGCAGTAACACTATCCTGAACACTGTTGAAGCTTTGAACTGTTGTCCCATTATTATCTATCCAGCTATATATGAAGGGAGCTGTTCCAGGATTGACGAGAACAGTGGATGTAGCGTCATTGGCTCCATTGCATACCACATCAGTGAAGGTATAGGTGGCATCGATCTCATGAACCGTCATCATCATATCGTCGGTCTGTGTACACCCCTCTGGTCCTGTTGCCGTCAGAGTATAGACAAAGCTTCCTGCATTGATTGGGATAAAGATCGGTTGAGGAAGCATGGGATCATCCAATCCTGTCGAAGATGACCACAGATAACTTCCAACTGGCAAGGGTACTCCCATCTGAACCGTATCATCATCACAAATCGTCATATCAGGTCCAGCATCGACCACGGGCAGAGGTCTAACATCTACTTGTACCGAGTCCTGGTCTTGGCATCCGTTCAGATCTGTTCCTATCACAACATATACAGTGGTATCAGGTGGATTGGCGGAAGGATTGGGGAGATTACTATTGTTCAGACCTATGGACGGACTCCATTGATAACTACTGGCACCATTGGCTTGCAATTGTGCTGAACTTCCAGCACAAATGACAGTATCTGTATTGGCGACTACCACTGGAAGGGCATGCTCAATCACATCTATGGTGTCCAGAACAATGTCACATCCCATGGAAATCACAGAATATTGACCTCCTTGAGTTACGAGGAGGCTGGAAGCTGACGATCCATCACTCCACAGATACAGCAAACCCTGATGTTGGCTGGCATCCAGAATCAGGGTATCACCAGTACAGATCTCAAATTGTTGATTGGGGACATCAATTGTATCCGGCAAAACGGTCAAATAGGAAGAATCCAGGGTAATGGGTGTAAAAGGATTATCGGATATCACTTCCTCTCCCAATGCCAATGGTAGGTTGGACAAACTAGCCTGGTTGCGATGAAAGCCAACGGCCAATGGTTCGACATATACTTCCACCTCCATCGAATCAATCCCCAAAGGGATGTTCATATTCGAAATACTGAGTACATTGGTCCCTATCCCACTGACATTTCCTCCAAAGGGATTGTTGAGAATAGAGGAAACTGTCAGCCCAACAGGCATTACATCTTCAAAGTCAATTCCTGTTTGTGCAATCCCGGAGGAGTTGGCTATGACAAAGGTATAGACCACAGGGGTACATGGGGTGATGGCTGTCGTATCGACCTTTTTTTTCATTTGAACGGTATATGGGCAAGAGCAGCCATCCGTTCCATTGGCGCTTGGCCCAGTTGCCAGGATAGAGACAATACCAGTCGTTTTATTGATGGAGAAGAGGGTATTTTGTAATGAGCCATTGCTTGGTCGTCCATAACTATACAAATCGCCAAACGCATCAAAAAACATAGAGCCTAATATGCTTCCGATTTGGCCTGGGGGGAAACTCACATCGTCCACTACCCCTGTCTGAATATCTATGGTTATCAATTGCTGCACATTTCCTCCATAATAGCCATACAGAATGCCGCTAGTCGGATCAAAGGCCATATCTGCACAGGTAGAAGTGGGGGCAGCAGTATTGCCTGAGGAGGCCGTAACCAATGGAATGCTTGTGGTTCCATAGGTGGGATCATTCATATCCACTTTTACCAGTTGCTTATCAGCCCCATTCTCCCTCGCTAGCAACACAAACTCATTCCCATCGGGTTTCATATCCCCGGAGATAATGGTTTGGGAGGAATTGATGCCTGTCAAAAATGCCAACAAGGTTTCGGTTCCTGTGCTATCTATCTGAACCAGCCCATGAGAACTGGAATACATGCCATAGATCAAGTTATCTGTTGATCGATAGCCGATCGCATTGAGCGGAACACCCAAGGGCGCATTGGGAAAGATGCTGAAAGCAACAGCATTGGTCGGATCGACAGTCAATCTGTAGAAGGTACTCACTGATCCCTGTCCCGAAGGCGTCAGAGATAAATAAAAATCACCATCACAGACAAAGGGAACTTGTGCCCATAAGGTCATGGGAACAAGTCCTGTGCTGATCCAGACAATCAGGAGGAGTAGGGATTTTTTCATACAATGGCTACTCAAAAGCCCTATTATTCCTTGATCCACTTCATTTGCCAAATGCCTTCCCTCGTGTGAGCCTGAATCAGATATATGCCTTCTGGAAGATGTGAAATATCCAGTTGCATCTGTCGGTTGGGATGTTCCATCCCCAATACTTCACGCCCCTTCAGGTCGAAAGCCTTGAGTTCCTCTATCTGAACAGAAGATTCCAGGATCAGATGATTCTGAGCGGGAATTGGATACAGGCTGATAGCATCCGCAGGGAGCAATTGATCCTCTATGCCAGTAACACCATCCAGAATGGTAACCGTAATCGCATCTACCGCGCCGATGCTGGCCTGATTGGAAGGATCTGAAATCAGGAGAATAAAGCTTTCATTTCCTTCGGTCAATCCATCCTCGAGAATGGGTATTGTCAGTTCGACTGTGGATGTTCCTTTCCCACTAAGAACGACTGTCGTATCAGCAAATTGAAAATCGGAACCGGCTGTCGCAGTGGATAGAGAAGAAATCATGCTGATGGTCACGCTCGTACTATCAGGATTTCCTTGCAATTGTTCAATATCGATACTGATTGTGCCATCTCCTTCCATCACAGTATCGGCCGCTGTGGCAAAAGCGACTTCGGGAAAAGGCAATGGATCAAAGTCAGACAAATAGCGCGGAGAGAGATTGTAGCCTGCAATAAATGGAGGGTTCACCCCAGCTAATTGTCCTCCGATCCCGGTGATATTCTGCCAGCCGCGAGCTTGTGGAGCAGAAGTAATGTCTGTTGATTGAGCAAAAATCCTCAAATTAAAGGTATCTACTCCATCGGTGGCCGCGACATTGAATCCAGCTTGTGGACCATTGAATGCCCAGTTCCCAATGATTTTGACACATTCTCTTAGCACAAATTCTGATTCTGTCTCTTCGCTCATTTGGGTAACCACAGCAGGACTTGCAAGCACATTGCCTGATGATAGCAACTGAATCTGATCGGGGGCAATAAAGGTCAATCCCCGAAATTGACGAATGAATCCCTGGACCATGACTTCATCGCCTTCATTCACAGAATAGGTAAGACTTTCGCCTGCCAAAACTGCAATCCCACCTGTGGAATCTATGATGGTGAAATATAGCCCATCAAGGCTATCGATATTGTTGATGCCATATACAATACCTGATAGCTGGCTACGCATTCCCGCTGAATCCGGCAGCCCCAATAGGGGATCAACTGTAGTAACTTCGGCAATGGCATGCACAGGATATTCATTATCTCGCAATGAAATGGTCAAGGGACTCGCCCCTACGGCTACGCCATTGGTCGGATTTTCCAGGTGAAGAATGATTTCCTCATCCCCATCCACCACTGCATCATCAATCAGAGGAATACTCAGAACGATGGGCTGAGAAGCATTGGCAGGAAATATAATGGTAGTATCTGTCCATAGGAATTCTACTCCTACTGTTGCGGTGCTCAGGCTGTCCAATCGAATCCCCACGGCAACAGTATCTGCGATTGGATTGAGAAGACTTACATGAATGTCTACACTTCCTTCATCTTCGAAGACTTCTACAAAAGCTGGATCAAAAGCGAGGGCCGGGATGGGTAAACTCATCAGATCTGCGCTATATCTAGGCATGATGAAGTAGCCTTCATCGAGTGGAAAACTGTTGTCACTTTGCGCCACCAATCCGATAACATCAAAAAATCCTAATGGAGCAGCTTGAGCATACAGATCAGTATTGTTATCGATGAACATGTCAATGGTATCTATTCCATCTGTAATCGATGTCATGAATCCAGCACCAGCACCTGTCCATTGAGCAGCATCTACCAGTTTGGCATGATTGAACCGAACCAGGCTGGCTTCGTGACTTTCATTCAGGGAATCCACCAGCATGGGGATTTGCAATGCACTTCCACTTCCATCTTGAATCACGCGCTGTGGAATGATTCGGGTCAACCCATTGGTCTGACGGATGGCTCCTCGAATCCTGACACTGTCTCCTTCATTCACGACATATGGACCTCCCCCTCCCGTGAAGGTATTGCCGGAGGCCCAGATAGACCCTGTAGAATCTGTCAGCACAAATTGCAACTGATTGTTGGCACCATTAAAGTCAATCCCGTGCACAACTCCTGACAATTCACATCGAACCCCGAAGGAATCTGCTGTTCCAAAGGCATCCTCGGTGGTGACAGTCGCGATTGAATAGGCAGGTGGCGGGTTTCCCTGTCCGAATAGTCCTGACATCCATCCAACAAAGAAAAATAATAGTAGTAACGGTCTGATTTGCATGATAAATTGAATTCGTAATTAATCAAGATAAAATGTCAGGAATTTGAGTTCGAATTGGTATAGATGGAGCCCAATATTCAGATTAGACATTTGTTTTCTACTTTTCATTCCCGGATTTCTTCTTTTTTTTTGAGAAAATGAAATATTCCTCCCAATATGATCCTTCCTAGCCAACAATTGTTTGCCACCTGTTATGGAACCTATGGCATTGCCGCTGTCAATGTAGAATTCATGGAACAAATTCTGGCTTTGTTTGCGGCAGCAGAAAAGGCCAATGCTCCCTTCATTGTTCAAACGACCCCCATGGCGAGGACTTACGCCTCCCCCGATATGTTGATGGGCATGATTCGGGCTGCTTATCGTCTCCACCCCAAAACCGTTTTTGCTATTCATATGGACCATGGCGTAGAAGATCATATCTGGCATGCCCTCGAAGGAGATGATTATACTTCTGTCATGATCGATGCTTCCCACGATCCATTTGAGACCAACATTCAGCGGACCAGACAAGTGGTGGACCGCGCACATGCCAAGGGAGTCAGTGTAGAAGCTGAACTAGGCGTGCTTTCTGGCGTAGAGGATGGCTTGTCAGTGGAAGAAGAAAAGGCTTTTTACACCAATCCTGAAGATGTCGAGCAATTTGTGCAGGCGACCAATTGCGACAGTTTGGCCATTGCAGTAGGCACCAGTCATGGGGCGTACAAGTTTTCCGGTGGGCAGGGCATCCAATTCCAAATTCTGCGAGAGATTCAGCAACGACTGCCTGAATTTCCACTGGTCCTCCACGGAGGCTCTGCTGTCAACCATACAGAAATCAACCGAATCAATGCAGCAGGTGGCCAACTCCAGGCCAGCGCCAAAGGGGTTGATCCTATCGAAGTTCAAAAGGCCATCCAATTGGGTGTGTGTAAAATCAATATGGCGACCGATTTCAGATTGTTATGGACACGAGTGAATCGAGAATTTTTTCGTGATCAACCGGATCAATTTCACCCCATATTTCCGGGAAAGATATATATGAAGGAATTAGAAAGCCTCTTATTGGAGAAGTTCGATTATGTAGGAGCTGTCGGGAAAGGCGACCAATTTCGATAGGACCCTTATGTTGAGTTTGTCCTCCCAGAATGAAGAATGAGCCATCCATAAGATGGCCCATTCCTAAAAAATATGCAGTTACTATCTTGATGTATTCCTGTTCTAATTATGGAAGTACTACCACTTGCTTGGAGACTTTGTAACTTTTGCTCAGAACAGTTACAAAATAGGTTCCTGGGGTAAGGTGGCTGATATCCACCTCTACGATCTGGCTACGAGAAGATACCTCTTTCAGGGATTGCTCCATCACTTGTTTTCCTGTAATGTGATGCACCATATACCTGCTTGGCTTCACCATTCCTTCACTAGAGATGGCCAGATTCAATTTCCCTGAGGCAGGATTGGGATAGGGAACCAATTGAAGAGGATCTTCAAACCCAACTTCCACTTCCAATATATCAGAGAAAGAAAAACTTCCATTAAAATCGACTTGCTTGATCTGGTAGTATACGGTTCCTTGAAATGGCACAACATCTCTGAACTCATAGGTATTGATATCATCTGTAGTTCCGGCCCCATCTACTTGTGTAATGGTCTGCCAGATGTTGGCATCTACGGAGCGCAGTACTTCAAAATAATCATTGTTCAACTCTGAAGCAGTTGCCCAGGAAACATCGACTTGCTGATTCTCCAAAGCTTCTGTATCAAAAGAAAGGAACTCTACCGGAAAAGTTACGGCTGAACAAGAACCAGCGCCTCCTGGAACATCGAAGCTGACTTTCTGCTCATTGTGTGCCACGCCATTTACACCAGCTGTAAATCCGACGTATACAAGATCAGTCCCATTCAATATCGTCGCAGGATCAAATTCATGAACAATGGAGTAGGTTCCATCTATGGTGGCTGTCAATGTACTCTTGCCAGGGGTAACATTGTCATAATGCCAGATTACATACAGTTCATGATATAAGCCATCTTCCATATTTGGCAAGGATGTATGTGTAGCGGATACCATTGTCTGATGATCACCATTGAAGTGTATGGCCAAATGGTCATCCACCGTAGGGTCCCAAGTGTTGTCATTGGTATCAATTTCTATGGCGACAGAAGGATTGATTCCGCTTGGCCCACCATATCCCAAGGGGTTTCCGGCGTTTCCGCCTGCGACTGGACCTTCTTGCTGAAAGACAAAGGCTATCCCATGACCACCGTCATCATCCGTCCCCAAATAGATTTCTGTTGTCCATTCGAGATCAGAACTTCCATCTTGAAAGTCGGCCAAAAAAAGATTATCATTTTCCCAAACAGAGGTCGCGTTAAATGCCGGATCATTGGTCATGCAGTAACATGTTCCTCCCGGATGTCCAGGATTCCCCGAAGTGGTATAGGTTTGAGCGGGAAGAACAGAGAAGAAAGAGATGAGAAGGATAGCGAATAAGTAAATTTTAGCCATGGGTTCACCGATTTATGAGTACTGGGCAATGGTTAAACTCAATCAGGGTGGTAAACAAATTAACTACAAGCGAACAATGTGCTAATACAAGAAGAAAGCTAAACTCTCTGGTTGCAAAGTACGAAGCTTGTTTCTATCGGTGAACGTTTGTTTCCTAATTGGATCAATTGAGAGGGTCAATTGTTGAATCTACTGAATCAATTGTTTATTCCGATTTAGCGAAAAAAAGGGAAATTAGATCAAAAGCGAAAGAATGAGTGAGGAAGGATCGCTCATTCTTTCGGAAAAAGTCAAACATCTGACTATCATCCAGATACCACAAGTTGATTCACAGCTCGAAAGGTGTTGGTTTGCGCTTTGAGGTAATAGAGACCAGGCACTAGATGTCCCAACTCTAATCTGATTCTGTGGGTGTGAGACATCTGATTGTTGATCAGCTGACGAAGTACTTCTCTCCCGGATAGGTCATACAAGCTCAATAAAGTTTGTTGATTCAAGTCGGATAGGGTCAGCAATACCTCCACATGAGAACTTGCTGGATTGGGATAGGCCTGAATTTGAATGGCTGACTGAAACCCTATTGTCACCTCTCGGATTTCTGAATAAGATACATCTCCATTGAAATCTACCTGTCGCAATTGATAATATCTTTTTCCCCCAAATATGCGATGATCCTCTATTTGATAGGTTGTTTGCTCATTTCTGGTTCCTGCTCCATCTACCCAGGCGATGGTTTCCCACAAATTCCCGTCAACAGACCTCAGGACTTCAAAATAATCATTGTTCAGCTCTATGCCTGTTGTCCAGTCCAACTGGACGCTTTTGTCTTGCAGAATACTGGCCTCAAAGGATACATATTCCACAGGCAAAGATACAGCAGAGCAACTTCCGGCATCTCCGGGAGTACCAAAACTTACCTTGTGGTCATTGGTCGCGACTGCATTGACTCCTGAGGTAAATCCCACATATATCGGATTGAATGAATTGAAAAGAAAGGATGGATCAAAGCTGTAGCTGATGGTATAGATGCCGTCCAGCGTGGCAGTGAGCGTACTATTGGAAGGGGTCACATCGTCATAGTGCCACAACACACTGAAACTGTGATAAGCACCATCTTCCATATTCGGAAGAGATACTTCACTGGTTCCCGTGGCAGGATTGGTATGATTGCCTTGGAGGTGGACCGTCATGTGATCATCAGTCGTTGGGTCAAAGCTGTTGGGGTTGGTATCTATTTCGATGGCAATCGATGGAATAATCGCAGATGTTCCTCCATATCCCAAAGGAGCCCCTCCATTGCCAGCTGCGTCCGGTCCTTCTCCCTGAATCACAAAGGCCATTCCATGTCCACCATTATCATCTGTACCAAGATATACTTCAAATTCCCAGCTGAGATCTTTGTTGGATCGCTGAAAATCAAATAATCTCAGATCATTATCTTCCCATACAGCAGCCGAAAAACTCCCCGGACTTGTCATACAATAACAATCCCCCGAAGGATTCGTAACGCCATTGGTCATGGTATAAGTTTGAGAAAAACTACTGGAAATCAACAAGAACAAGATAAAGAATACAAAATTACACTGATACATTGGCTTAGCGATAAAAGGGTGAAATAAAGGGCATTCTGCATAGCTAACCCAAAAGCAGAGTGGAAGAACAGCTTTAAGCAACTGGTTCTACCTTAGCGCTTTCCGTTTCTATCCTTGGGACGATTCAGAGTATTCACAAGTAACTTCGACTTTACATCATCGGTCAAAAGCAACACATCTATGGCTCCCTTTTCTGTATGATTGGTCAAATGTCCTGGCTGGTTTTCAGCAAAAATGAGATAGGAAAAAGCCCGATTGAGGC
Source organism: Bacteroidota bacterium (assembly GCA_039029315.1). GTDB lineage: Bacteria > Bacteroidota > Bacteroidia > J057 > J057 > JBCCCJ01. The sequence continues at coordinate 63,739 of JBCCGK010000016.1, forward strand.
AATCTCGCCATTGAAGGAGAATGGGTTGAAATACAGGCAAATAACCCCAAGGCCTCAAAGAAAGCGTTTCTTTGAGGCCTTGGGAGCTGGGTAGGTCATCCTGAAGCGGACAGTTGTTAATTCACAATCTATCTAATCATCAACTTCTTATTAATAGAGGAGTGTTGGTTCCCCAGTTTGAGGAGGTAGGTTCCTCTAGCCAATCCACTGATATCTAGCTGGACATGATCAGCATGGGCTTCAAGTACGGAGATGCCCCACCGACGAATCAAGGCACCTGATGGATGATACAGCTCTGCTTGATAGTCATGGTTCATGGAAGCCTCTTGAATGCGAAGGAAGACCAGATCGCTTGCGGGATTGGGGTAAAAGGACAGTGACAAATCCATCTGGTCCCCGACCTCTATTTCCAGTTTTTCTGAAAAAGAAAATTCTCCATTATAATCTACCTGCCTGATTTGGTAAAATACCATTCCGTTATAGGGAACTTCATCCGTCCACTGGTAACGATGTAGTTCCGATGAGGTTCCCTGACCGTCTACCACGGCTACTACAGTCCAATCCACATCATCTTTGGAGCGAAGGATTTCAAAATAATCATTGTTCACTTCGGAAGCTGTCTCCCAGACAAGTCCTACCAGTTGATTCTCCATAGAGGTCGCCTCAAATGATAGGAATTCTACAGGAAAAGTAACAGTAGAGCAGGAATGTGATCCACCAGGCAATCCAAAACTAACCTTTTGGGTATTGGTTGCCAGACCATTTGTCCCTGCTGTGAATCCTGCATAAATTGGAATTCCTCCACTAAACAGACTTGCAGGATCCATCTGATACGAAATGGAATGCGTACCGTCTATCGTAACAGTCAAACTGCTATTCGCTGGAGTAGTATTGTCATAGTGCCAAACAGCTACAAATTGGTGATAAGCGTCATCTTCCATATTGGGCAAAGCAATAGCGCTGCTTCCTGAAGCCATCACCTTATGATCGCCATTCAAATGAACCGCAAGGTGATCATCTGCCACCGCATCAAAGCCATTTGGATTGGTATCTATTTCGACAGCGATGGAGGGTACTATTGCAGATGCTCCCCCATATCCCAAGGGTGCACCACCATTTCCTCCTGCAACAGGTCCTTCTGTCTGGAGGACGAATGCCATTCCATGCCCGCCCGCATCATTGTCTCCCAAATATATCTCGGCATCCCAGGTCAAATCAGAACTGGCATTCTGAAAATCCGACAACGTCAGATTATTATCTTCCCAAACGCCTGTCGCTGTTTCGTTTGCGACTGTCATACAGAAACAGCTTCCTCCTGGATTAGCCGGTCCCCCGGTAGCAGTATAGGTTTGACTAACTCCCCATTGGCAGGAAATGATTGACAGAATACAAAATAGATAAAGTTGTTTCATAGGTCTATGTGTAAAAATGGCAGAAAAAATATGCACACTGTGGCCCGGGTTTATTTTGATATGACAGCAATAGAAAATACGATTTTTCGCACTTTATTTTCATAATAAAATATGAAATATGAATAAATATACACATATCTTACCTCTGACTTTTTGTTTTTTTCGCAATATGTCAAAACAGTCGACTTAACAGTTATTTATCAGACTTGATTTGTTATGGCAGAGATCTCCCTCTTAGTCAGTCAGTCTCGCAGATAACCACCTATTCTTCTATCCGACATGCTTGAGTTGAACTGGGCTGTCTCGCTTATTTTTCCTCCCAATCATTCTCCCTTCTTACATCCTCAATAAATCCGATGAAAGGGAAAGAAAACTGGCAGACAGGAGTCGTATCTTTCAACAAAGTAAGCCTTGCTCTATGATGGATTACCGTTCAACACCTCTCTTTGGAGGACTATGCGCTCTTTTGTTATTTGGTGTAAATCAGCTATTTGGAGAGGGGACAGCACAATTGATCCCCAGTGGATCGTCATCTTCCTGCATCTCCTATGTACAGGGCAATGACGGGACGGGAAAAGAGGGCTCAACCCTCGGTCGTCCCTCTACAGACTGGATATACATCCACATTCAAGACCCCGATCAGGAAACCATCTATTTTGGTCTCACCCGAAAAATTCCTTCCAGCAAAGAGGTGTATTATCAAATCCTTGCACCTGACGGAAGCATCCATTGTAGCGGCAAAGTTGCCTCCTCTGCTTCAGATTCCGGCTATGTAGCAGATAATGGACTTGAAGCCTATGTGGGTCCTACCCAAATCGCCGGAATATCCTCCGGAGGATATGAAGCATTGGAATGTGATCCTACCGAAGCAGGCAACTATGCTATTGTCTTCAATGTCGGGCACCCTACCACTGCTAACTACAACAGCAGCAAGTATTTTGTTCACCCCTTTGATATCACAGTAGCAGATACGAAATCTGGCACGCCTACAGCCATCAATGGCAGAGTATTTAGTTATAAATGGCATTTGAACACCAATAGTGGCAGCAATCGGGCTTGCATGGATTTCTATACCTGGACTCCGGATAGCATGGTGATACAGATGGACATGAACGGCATGCAACCACATGGCTATTCTGTCTCTTTCAACAGTCATGGCTCTACCAATACTGGCGATATCGTTGAAGACAGAAAATCGATCTCCTCCATCAGCGAATCCGTCCCTGAATATCGTGTTTTCCTGAATGAGCCAGATACGCTCGCCTTTCCTGACGGGACGCCTGGTGAGATCTCTTTTGTTGAATTGAATGCCTGTACCCTGGACTCAAGTTATTGCATACAAGTTGAGGCGACAAAAGCAGGAGAGGTAAATGTATACCTTGATCTGGATGGCAGTGGGGGATATGAGGAAGGAACGGCAGATGTATATTTTCCTTATCAATTGCCCACTGCAGGCTCTAGCTGCATTCCCTGGGATGGAATCGATGGAGTAGGAAGCAGGATCACCGATACTACTGCCGGGAATGTTACTGTTGAATTTTTGGCAGGCGTGGTACACGTGCCAGTCTATGATCCGGAAAATCATGAAAATGGCTATCGATGTGCTGTAATCCGGCCTGAAGGATATCAACCTCAAATGTATTTCGACAATCGAGACACCAAAATTGGCACTTATGATCTCGAAGGTTGCGACTCCCTGTGCAATCCATGGACGGGTGGCAAAGGGGACAAAATCATGGTCAATACCTGGCTGAATACCAAAACCAGCACAGATACTGACTCCTTTGCTGTCTTGACGGAATGTCCGCCATTTGCGATCAATGATACGGCTTGTACCAAGGTCAGTCACGGAACACAAATTCAACTTCTGACCAATGATTCCGATCCAGACAATGCCCTGGACCCATATTCCGTATCCTTGAGTGGGCTCAGTCCTTCGGAAGGCAGTGCGACCTTTGATTCGGAAACGGGCCTACTCACTTTTTTTCCCATAGACGGGGACAGTTCTGATGTCTCTTTCAGCTATCGATTGTGTGACAGCACATCCGAAGCAGCAGGTGGCCCACTCTGTGATGAGGCAGAGGTGTTTTTTTCCATTTACGCTGGATGCGATGCGATTGTCATATTGAATGCGCAACGATTTCTCTTAAGTGCCCACCAGCACAAGCAGCAAGCAATCCTCGAATGGCATTCTTTGAAGGACTGTGAGTACTATTTGGTGAATCGACGAGGAGAAGGAATGGCTTTTGAAGAAATTGGGCTGGTGAAGCAGCACAGACTTGGGAGTATTCAATTCACAGATACCAAATTACGGCAGGTGAGTCAAACCAAAGTGGAATACAGAGTCGATGCACATTTTCCTTCCCAAATCAGCCAGTCTAGCAATGTCGCAGGATTCAGGATTCAGCCACATGAGGACCTGATGATATCCACCTGGTTTTCGCCTCATGATGACAATATTCTCCTTACCTATAGAAGTGAGTATCCTTCTCAATTGGAAGTTATGGATCTGACAGGGAGGCGGGTTCATTCACAAACTCTTCCGTCAAGCCTTCAGCCAAGAAAGATTAGCCTGTCCTCAACACGATGGGGTAAAGGCGGATATTTTTTCCGGATTTCCCATGCTCAGGCAGAAAAAATGTGTCGTTTGCATATCTATTGATCTCTCAGACAGAACTTTTCTGACAAGTGTTAGGTTCATATGATTTTTGAGATAAAACTTAATTCCATATTTCGCAATTTCGCATATCATGAAAAAACTTGCTTTCATCCAATTCCCGTTTCTGTTGTTGGTCAGTCTGAGTTTGTCTGCATTCGCTTCACCTCCCAAAGGTGGCAAGATCTTGCCTCTGTCATCCCAGGTAGCTGATGAGGCCAAAGCCATTGTCAAGGAGATTCACTATTCTCCCACAGATCTCCTACAGATGAACCTCATTCCAGAGGAGGCAATCACGGTGTTGCTCTACGATTCGGAAGGGGAATTGTTGGCCCGACGATACATCGGCCAACAAGACAAGTCTGTACAGCTACACATTCCGATGAGCAGATATCCAATCGGTGTGTATCAGATCTCGATTGAGCAAGCCGATCAGCTTTTCACCTATCAGCTCACGACTTTTGCGGGACAGCCTTAGGTTCTGGCAGCGAGAGGAAGCTTACAATCCGTATCGAAAGGAAAATTGCACGTAATGGTGATAGAGTCCAGGAGCTCCGGGTCTTAAATAGGTAGGGTTCGCACCTCCTTTGAGAAAGGAATAAACAGAATATCCATACCGAAGGACAAGTTCCCATCGATTGGACACATGATAACCAGCTCCAGCCTGGACACGCAGGTCTGTTTGTCGGTAGACAGTCGAAAAATCAGTTCCACTGACGCCGTCCTTCGCCCCCAGCAGAATTCCGATCACAGGACCAGCCTGGAAAGCCAGTCTGCGTTTTTCGTCCCCTAGATCTATGTCCAATGGGAAGGTCGCAAGAATAGGTACACTGATATGAGAGGTACGAATAGCAAAGAAGCGCCCCTTGGACACACTGCCCAATTGTTCGAAGATCAACTCTGTCTGAAGATCCATTTTCTGTGTGAGTGGATAATTCACAAAGCCGCCCAACACAGGTCCAATTTGTCGAAACCCTCCATCCGCATCTCCGTCCACCTGACTGGTATTGAATCCAAGGATCAACCCACCTGAGAGGTTCTGGGACATAAGGGAACCAGCAACCCCAAGGAGGCAACATAGGCTAATCATGAAGGAATGGATGGTCATAATTCAGGAGGGAAAGCCACTTTGAACAACGAAAAAGGTTAAGTAATAGGTTACATAGATCAAAAACAAGGGCATTGCCAATGGATTAGATTTTTCCTGATGGAGAACGTGAAATCCATAATTCATCCCCCAGGCGATCACAAACCAGGCAAAAAAGTTTTGAACGGGAATAATTCCGTTTTGCCATACCCACAAATCGAAACTCATCGCCATCGGTTCCATGATCAAGTCAATTACAACCATAAGGATCGCACCCAATGTTGCCCGCACCCAAAGATTGGAACTCCATTTCTGGACGATGATACCACTGATGTAAGTCAGGATCAACCAGTTGAATCCTATCAATGGAGGAACTCCTCCGATTTTTGGCCCTAAGGCTTCACCAAATCGGAAGTTTCCAAAAATCACCCCTGTCTTTACCCCCACAAACTCAACCAGATATCCTATCCAGAAAACCGCAAAGGCAAAAATGCCAAAATTCACGGTCCATTCTCGATGGAACAAAGCCAAAGCCCCAACAGAAAGAACAAGATTGACAAACAACAAGTTCTGAAACAAACTCCTGCTTTGCTCAATATGCAGACCAACAGCACTGATCTCAAACCAAATAGCAAGGAGAATGATACCAACTAGGGTTGCCCGTTTTGTTCTTTCCATTGGGTAAGCTTCATGTTCTAGTTCGGTCAGAGGGTTCCTGTGAGCAGGAGCCTCTGACCTCTTTCATTATTTATTCAATCAATAGTCGTTGTCGCCACATTCCTTCATCCGTGTTGACCAGAATCAGATATACACCTGCTGGTAGCTGACTGATGTTTAGGGCCGTTTCCAGGCCAACATTGCTTTTGTGGAGAAGTTCCTGTCCCAATAGATTCCGGACACTGATCTGCTCCATATGATAGCTGGATTGTAGCTGTACTTGCTGATCAGCTGGATTCGGGAACATGCTGATGGCTCCCTGTGGCAGCAGATCAGAAATGGCACCTGCATCATTGTCAACGATGGTTACTGTGATGGTATCAATACCCTTGATCACATTGTTGGTGGTCTCATTGAGGAAAAGCACGATGGTTTCATCTCCTTCCATATCTGCATCCTCCAAGATGGTGATGCTGATACTCACAGAAGACTCTCCACATCCGCCGAGCCGGACAGTCGTTGGAACAAAGGAGAAGTCATCTCCATTGATTGCTGTTGATCCCATTTCATCCAAAGAAATGCCAACTGTAGACGAATCAGGATTCCCGTCTGTCTGGGTGATGATCAGGGTATAGCTTCCATCCCCTTCCCCTGCTGAATCCGCAATCACTTCGAATGATACGGTTGGGTCAGGGCGTTCCTCGATATCGGCTTGATATCGAGGCAAGATTTGATAGCCACCAACAGGCGGAGTGCTTCCATCAAATTGCCCACCCAAGCCAGTGATATTCAACCATTTTTTTGTGGGAGGCAATGTCCCATTGATGTCAGTATCACTATCAATTCTGACAGTAAAGGTGTCAACACCATTGGTGGCTTGAAGATTCACACTTCCTCCTGAAGTTGGCCACTGAGAAGTGTCCAGTAAGGCCAGACATTCCATTCTGATGAATTCAGATTCAGTAGATTCATCCAAATTTGTCACCACAGCGGGCGCACCAAGTGGGTTCCCTGTTGACAGGACAATGATGGTATCAGGGTCCAATTCTGTTAGTCCATTAAAGACAACCACTTCCCCTGGTACAAGGACCTCATCTCCTTCTTGAACGGTATAGCCAAGTTCATCCCCAAAGTTGAAGATATTAATCCCGCCTGTTGAGTCAATAACAGTAAACTGAATATTGTTGTTTCCCTGGAAGTCTATCCCATACACAATTCCCTGAACTTGACACACAACTCCTAAAGAATCTCCAATTCCATCCATATCGCTATCAGCAGTAAGAATACCAATCGGATATTGCGGAAAGTCATTGTCTTCGATGGTGATGGTCATCACGCTGTCTCCCAGCACTGGACCACTTGTAGGATTGCTCAATTCGACAATGATGGTCTCATCAGATTCCACCTCCATATCGTCGATGATGTCTACAGAGAGCATCAGCGGACCTACATTTCCGGCTGGGAACGTCAGAGTCGTATCCATCCAGTTGTTGAAGTCGGAAGTAGCCGTGGCCGTAGAAGTTCCCAGATTGATACTCACATCAACTGTGGTGGTGTCAGGGAAGGCTGTTGGTAACTGAACCCCGATGGCTACACTTCCTCCTGATTCTCCAACAGTTGCTGAGGTAGCAGAGAAAGAGAATCCAGGCGCAGGAATGTCCATGATGTCTGGCATATAACGAGGGAGCAACTGGTAACCATCAAGCGGAGGATCATCAAAAGTAAATTGTCCGCCAATCCCAGCTACGTTGAACAAACCAGAAGGAGCTGGCATCCCATCTACATCTGTATCACTATCGATTCGGACAGTAATTGTATCCGTCCCGTTAGTTACATCAACATTAGCACTACTTCCACTCCCTGGCCATTGCGAAGGAGTAATCAGATAAGCATTGTTAAATTGGATCACCTCGCCTTCAGTGTCTTCACCAAGACTGGTGACTGCTACTGGTGTCTGAATGGGATTTCCACTACTGATAAAGATGATGGTATCAAGGTTGCCCATCTGTGTCAATCCACGGAACTCTGTAACTGATCCCGCAACATGGATACTATCTCCTTCATTTACTGTATATCCAAGGGCATTTCCAAAGTTTGCGACACCCATTCCCCCTGTTCCATCAATAATGGTAAAGACCAAATCATTAGCATCTCCATCCAGGTCAACCCCATGCACAACCCCTCTCACTTCACAAGCAACACCAACAGAATCTCCTCTCCCATCACCATCACCATCATTGCTCACCAGGTCAATCGGATAAATAGGCAATCCATTAAAGCCCGTCATCGTTGGCATGACATCTGGCATATATCGTGGCAATAGCTGATAGCCACTCAGGTGTGGAGCCGAATTATCGAATTGTCCTCCGATTCCGACTATGTCAAATGTATCGGTAGGGGCAGGTGATCCGTCAATATCCGTATCGCTATCAATTCGCACAGTGATCGTATCACTACCATTGGTAATCTCAACATTGGCACTTGAACCAGCATTGGGCCACTGATTAGCATCTATCAAGACTGCATTGTTGAAGCGGACCATCTCTGACTCTGTACTTTCATCAAGCGAAGTAATCACAGCAGGAGTGGACAAGGCATTGCCAGAGGAAACGTATACAATCGTATCAGGATCCATTTGGGTCAGACCATTGAAATCGTCAATGACGCCAGCCACAACGACACTATCACCTTCTGTTACGTCATAACCAAATGAGTTGCTAAAATTTGTTACACTTATCCCGCCTGTAGCATCGATAATGGTAAACTGAATATTGGATGGACTTCCCTGCATATCCACACCATGTACAATACCAGTCAACTGACAAGCAACACCAAGTGAATCTCCCAGTCCATCTCCAATCGCATCATTGGTAACAAGATCGATGGCATATTTTGGCAAACCAGAGTCATAAATGACGGCTGTATCTGCGGTAAAGTCTGCCAGATATCTGGGCAATAATTGATATCCATCCAGATGGGGGCTGGAACTGTCAAATTGGCCACCAATCCCTACGACATTGAAGGTATCAGCAGGAGGGCCGACAGTCCCATCAATATCTGTATCACTGTCAATTCGAACCAAAATCGTATCCATACCATTCGTAACATCCATATTTTTATTCCCTGTAGAAGTAGGCCAATCAGCTGGATTGACCAACCAGGCATGCTCAAATCGGATCATCTCTGATTCTGTACTTTCATCGAGACTAGTGATGGTCATCGGTATTTGGAGAGGATTTCCAGTTGACAGGACAATGATGGTATCAGGACCAATCTGCGTCAGACCATTAAAATGACCAATTGTCCCAGGTACGCGGACCTCATCGCCTTCTGTTACAGTGTAGCCAAAACTGTCTCCAAAATTGGCAACGCCTATGCCTCCTGTTCCATCAATCAAGGTAAATTGAACGTTTGATGGATTCCCTTGTAAATCGACTCCATGCACCACACCAACGAATTCGGCAGAAACACCTACTGAATCTCCTAGCCCATCTCCATCATTGTCAGCTGTAACCAGACCGATAGGATAGACAGGCACATAGTTGGGATCACAACTGCTGCCATGACTTCCGATAAATCCAAAGTCATCCTGTGGATGAACATCCCACTGAGTCGCTCCTACTGCCCAATCTGTGGTTCCGGCATCTACCCCTGCCATACGGACCAGGGTGAAATCTCTGGTAGCACCAGTCCCAACAGGCCAGCTGGCACCAGGATTATTACCGATGATGCCAATGATATCCAAGGTGTCTGAAGTTGAGATTTTGATTAGACTAAGCGCATCATTTCCATTATAAAGGGTTAAGTTATGTGTCGTATCTGACACACTGGTGATGGCAGCACTCGCACTGGAATTCCCAATCACATAAACTCCATAAGCAGAAATCATTCCCTGAGGAAATAAGGAATCGTTAGGTGTTGTCGCTCCATTGCTATAGCGATAGAGGACATAATCCGTCAGGTCAATGCTAGCGGCCGTTGGATTATAGATTTCTACAGCTTTGTTGTTGGAGGATCCTTCGATGTATTCGGAAATGAACAGATCACTACACTGTCCCCAAACCGATTGTACACCAAGGCTCATCCCAATCAATACGAATAGGGTAAAGAGGTTTCGCATAAATTATTGTTTTGGGTTTTGGAAAAAATTGTTCCGCAAATATAGAGAATATCCCGGGTGATTGGCAGAGATGATTGTTAACAAATTGAAAAAAAGGCGTATAGGGTCATTCTTGCTATTATAGGAGACAAACTGGAGGCAAATTGGAATCCGCAATTTTTCACACACAGACTTCCTCAAAAAGCTTGATCTTGGCGATGTAAGTATTTGGACAAATGAATATTTGACAATCATCTTCCACCCTCTCACTCTCCCGCCAGCGGGAGACATCAACCCACAAGGCCAGAAATCAACGATTTCCCCCTTTGGAGGGGGGTGGGGGAGGAACAAGATCCTACAATTTAATTGTGTCCCTTACTTAAGACTCCAGTTTTAACCCATTAATTCCTGAATTATGAATCGACTTGTCCTCCTTTGTCTCTCGCTTGCCTTATTCCCACTTCTTTCGCAAGCCCAGATAAGCCTGCCAAATGTGAGCCAGAAATGTGTTCTCACCCAAACCATTGGTCTGACCGAAGTCAGCGTCATGTACCATCGACCACAAGTGAAAGAAAGAGAAGTTTGGGGAAAAATGGTCCCGGTCTTTTCCACTGACAAATTGGAAAAAGGCCAGATCCCCTGGAGAGCTGGAGCGAATCAGAACACTGTCATCTCTTTCAGCACTGATGTCAAGATTGAAGGAAAATCACTCAGCGCAGGAAGTTATGGCCTTCATATGATCCCTACCAAAGATAAGTGGACGATTGCTTTTTCTTCGAACTCCAGCTCCTGGGGAAGTTATTCTTACAACCAAAAAGAAGATGTGCTTCGGGTTCAGGTTAGCCCGGTCTCAACGCATCATCATGAATTTCTAACCTATGATGTGATCGACCAGACCAAAGAATCAGGAACCATTGTCCTGAATTGGGAGAAAAAACAAATCCCCATCAAGATGACAACTGCCACACATGATATCGTTTTGGCAAGTATGAAAGATCAGTTGCGATCCACAGCCGGGTTTAGCTGGAATGGATGGAATACTGCTGCTCAATACTGCCTGCAAAACGGAATCGATCTTGAACAAGGGCTCGCTTGGTCCGATCAAGCCATTGGCAGAGGGGGAAGTTTTACTGCCTTGAGTACCAAAGCTGGTATCCTGACAAAACTTGATCGAGCTGAGGAAGCTGAGCAGATCATGGGAAATGCCATGAATATTGCTACAAATGCGGAGCTGAATATATATGGATATACCCTTCTCAACCAAGGAAAGATGGACAAAGCCATAGAGGTATTCCAACTCAATGTGGATAAGCATCCCAAAGATCCAAATGCCTGGGATAGCCTGGGAGAAGGCTATGCCAATCGCGAGCAAAAAGGCGACAAAAAACTCGCCATCAAAGCATTTGAGAAATCCCTCTCCATGAATCCTCCAGCCAATGTTCGCGCCAACTCCATGAAATATCTCAAGCAAATGGAAGTGAAGAAGTACATGGACGATGTTGAGACTGCCAAGGCGGACAAGTAGGTTTTGGGAAGGGTATAAGGGAAATAGAGTGGCTATTCCTTTTTGCTGAAATTTCAGCCCTATATCTTATTCCCCTACTCCCCCTCAGACATACCTGTAGCTTAGTTTGCTGGTGTACAAAGCCGAATGTTAGCAAGGAGCTGATATTCGGCTTTATTGCTTTCCAACCATAAAGAGGCTTTTTGGTCCTTCTAGAAAGTCGTATCTTGTCAGTAAAGACATCTTTTATGAAACAAGCACAAACTTCTTCTCCCTCTCTGGTCAAGGATAAAGGATTCATGTTCTTGTTGCTCGCAGGCATCCTGACCGCTGTCTTGTGGAATGTTCCTTATGGCAATTATATCCTCTATCCATTTACTATTCTCGGAACCTGGTTTCATGAGATGGGGCATGGATTGACAGCTATATTGATGGGGGGCAGCTTCTCCAAACTGGAGATCTACAGCAATGGTGGGGGAACGGCCTTCTGGAGTCATACGGATTTGTGGTTGGGCAATCGACTGGGACGTGCCATAGTTGCCCTGGGCGGACTGATGGGACCTCCCATTGTCGGCTCACTGTTTATTTTTGCCGGACGCAAACCCAAAACCTCTAGCCTCGCGCTGAATATTCTGGCTGGCTTGATGGTGATTTCTCTGGTGATCTGGATCAGAAGCATCTATGGATTGCTGGTGATTGGTGGATTAGCAATCGTGTTTGTAGCCATTGCACAAAAAGGGTCTCTGAATTTCAAACAATTCACCATTCAATTCATTGGTGTTGCGGCTATCATGGATACCTATCACCAACTCGATTACCTTTTTATTGGAGAATTTGTGCGAGATGGCCAAACCATGGTATCAGATACAGGGCAGATTGCCAATCAATTATTGTTGCCGTATTGGTTCTGGGGTGGGTTGATTGCCCTTTTCTCAGCTTTTATGCTTGGGTATAGTTTGTGGAAATCCTATCGATAGACATGGGCTTGTTTAGCAAACGATCCTCTACCACTGGTAAGCGGAAACCCAGATGGGTGATTGTGGGTCCACTATTGGTCTTTTTGATAGGATTAGCCCTTCCACAATACCTCATCATTCCGGTGAAAGACGCTTCAGAGAAAGACTGGAATCCCGAAACCTTCTGGTACTATCCGTGGGGAAAGTCTGGCACACACAAAGGAGTTGATATTTTTGCCAGGGAAGGAACAGCTGTTCTTTCCGCTACCTACGGACTTGTACTCGCCTCATATGAAGGAGGGACCAGTGGGAAGACCTTGATTTTTCTTGGTCCAAAATGGCGCATCCATTTCTATGCGCATCTCTCTACCTTCCACACAGAAAAATGGGCAATTGTCTCCCGGGGGCAAACCATCGGTGAGGTAGGAGATACTGGCAATGCCAAAGGCAAACCGCCTCATTTGCATTATTCATTGATGACTGCCCTCCCCTATCCCTGGAGAATGGATGATGCGCCACAGGGATGGAAAAAATGTTATGTCCTGAATCCTATTGAGTATTTTCCCTAAGCAAGCCTTCACAATCATGCAACAACCCATAAATCAAGTCCTTCAAGGTGTGGTTTACGGAGAGACAAATGACCTGAGTCGCCCCCCTTTCTATCCTGGTTTTCATCTTACTAACACTTTGGTAAGCCTGGAATTGGCCAATGATCAATGGCTTAGAAACTGTCTTGATTTCTCTTTTCTCTAAGGAAATTTGGCTTTTTGGAACCTGAGTGCGTCATTTTTTCTCGAAAGACCTCGGTATTCCTCAAAAAAATTCCTTCTCAGAACCCAAAAATCCTGTTTTCTTCAGACAAAAACCAAAATCAAGACAGTTTCTTAGTTTTATCTGGGACGAAGAGGAGGGACTCCTGGTTCGGCAAGGGAGCTTCCCACATGACATTTCAGATGACTCTCTAAATATTCATGAAGCTGGCACCAGTCTGTTATGGTTTCCATTTCGTCACGCTCTACTCCATTCTTTTGAACTCTACAAAAGGTATTCCTACACTCTTGACAAAGAAGTTATTTCCAAAGTGGACATCCAGTTCAACACTGGCACGGTTTTCATTGTCATGGCTGAAGAAGCTGAACCGACTCTTCTTCCTTCATTGTCTCAGCTAACCTTTGATGGACTTGGATGGTTGTATATTGTGTTTGAAAAAGAGATATTGGATCGCTTTGACAGATGATGAACCTTAGGTGAATTCATGACTCCCAGAACAAACAAACCCGACAACTGCTCGATCCCTCTTGCCCTCTCCGCTGAAGAAGCGTCCGTTTCTCTGCGTAAATCCATTTGGTCTGGTCAGTTGATAGTGGCGTTGGTCTTCGTGCTGCTTATCAATGCCATTGCATGGAGAAGTTTTGTTCGGCTTGACCATCCTTCTTTGGATGATTGCTTGTTTCCTTTGTTTGGACTAGCCATGCTTGCGATGCTTATCTGGGTCAGATTTGGCGTCATTCGAATCAGAATGGATGCACAGCAAATACAGTTCACAAGACAACTCTTCTTTTTTACCCTGTCCAAATCCCGTCCACTATCAAGTATTCAAGATATTCGAACCTCAAGCACTGAGGGCTCAACAAATCAGGCCAATCAGCGCATTCACATCCAGTTTGATCAGGAACAGGTCTGGACAATCGATGCAGGCTTGACACTTCCCGAGAAACAATGGCTGGCTGGAGAACTCAGTTTTTGGTTCTCACAATTTGGCACACCCAACTCATAGATTCCATGCCCTGGACCTGCCCTACATGCAACAAAACCTTCGCAAAGGAAAATCAATCTCATCATTGTGTGGTGATTCCGCTTGAGAGCTTGTTTGAAGATCGCGCCCCACATCTTTCAGAATTATTTCACGGAATGATTGATCTTCTGTCCGGAATCGGAGACTTCGCCATCACCACTTCCAGAAAGGCCATTACCCTCTATGCTGCGAATCACAAGGCTTTTTTAGGCGTTGAGATGAAAAAAAAGTTCATGGATATCTGGTTCTTTTCGCCAGAGGAAACAGATGAATTTCCTGTATTCAAAATAGTGAGGCCCACAAAAAAGAAATACGCACTCTTTGTCCGTCTGGAAAATGAAGAAGATCTAGAAATGTTCCCGCTTCATTTGGTAAAAGGGTCCTATGACATGATTATGGGCAAAGAATCTTCTGCTTAGTTTGACTTTGGGCCTTTTAAAAACAAAATAATCCTTCATTCCAGCCTGTAGTTGGCTTTTTTGAATACAAGAACTTCGCCATTTTAGGGTGATGTTGATTCATTCTAGCTAAGTGGACACATGTATATTTGCTAATCATCTTCCACCCTCTCGCTCTCCCGTCAGCGGGAGACATCAGCCCACAAGGCCAGGAATCAACGATTTCCCTTTGGAGGCAGGGGGAGGAATAGAATAAGCATATGTAAATATGTTCCCCTACTTCATTGAAAAATGGCAGGTGAGGTCTTGATAGGAGATTGGGATTCCTATTTTGGCCAAAGTCAAACTTAGTCTTTTTTTTATTCGGAGAACCAGATTCGCAGTTAGTCCTCACTTCTTTTTCCGAAACTGTCGCCACCTTTCTTTTTTTGACAAAAATGGAAAGGATGTCAACACTTCCATGCCTTCTGCCTCCAACAAAGGGCCGACCACCTCTGTTCGTTTGCCACCAATATTGATCATCTCACGACTTGAGGGTTTGGGATTGCCTCCGCTTACTCGTTGCAAGGAAGCCTGACTGACTCCAAATACCACACGGCTGATTTTCGCCCAATGAATGGCTCCACTACACATCACACAAGGTTCGGCAAAGGAATACAAGGTAAAGCCTTCCAGGGAAATTCGCTTTTCTTGTCGACAATATTCACTGATCAATACCAATTCAGCATGAGCAGTGGGATCAGCATAGGCAATGCTTTGATCCCGGCTGCTGGCTTTTTGAATCCCGTCTTCTACCAATATTGCAACAAATGGTTCAAGGCCAATCTGCAGGGACTCCCTGGCCATTTGGTTACAAATACGGAGAAAAGCATGATCTTCTTCCATGAATTGATATCACTAACACCTCAAGAATTAGGAGTCAGTCGAAAGAACACACCTGCAGAATAGGCCGGTGCAGAAAAAATGATTCTTCCTCTAAGGGCAATCGCAGCATTGGCAGACAAGCCCCAATTCTTGTTCACAAAGTAATTGAGTTCGGGAGAAAAGGTCAAATGTTCACTATTATTGGCAAAAATACTGGTACTGTTGACCATGCCTGCAGTGGTGCCATTTTTGAGAGAGGTAATTCCATACAGACGCATGATGACATATAGCTTGTCTTTCAAAAAGGGTGCGCCAGCCTCTATTCCATATCGAACCTCATCTGAGAACCCATTGGTGCGATTGTTGAAAGCGCCATAGGCATTGGCATAGGCATTGATTTTTCCGATGGGAAAAGAAATGCCTGCATCCACTTGCAACATCTGGTTCCACTCTCCATCTCCGGTCTGCAGATTATTTGCGATTCCTCCCTGTATGCCCAAGGGCACGCCCAAAGTTCCTGTTAGACTGACCGACAGTTGGTTTTTGGCAAAAATGCCATATTTCAAACTGATATCTGTATCTCCCAAAGAATTGATGGCATCGCCGGGAGTGATCAATTCCTGTGTGGTCGCCGAGCGAACATTGTTAATCAATGCCCTGCTGAAAAAGGGAAAATACACCACACCTGTCAATTTGTTTGTCAGTCCATATTCAGCATACAAACTGGTATTGAAGATTCCACTGGTGATATTGGGGTCTTTCAGGCCGGTATCTGTATAATGTTGGTCGGAAATGACCCACCATTGTGAGAGTTTGAAGTATCCATGTCCTTTGGGCTGCGGCCATCCTCCACCTGCCAATGCAGCAGGCATGATTGCACCAATAAGAAGCGAAGTGAATATGATAGAAATAATGCGATTTGTCATAATCTTTGTTTTTAGGGATTAGTTGTCAAATTCTCCTTCTCCTACTTTGACCCCAAATGGCTTACAATAGTACAACACATGGCTGTACTTGGTCAGGGACACGCCTCCTGTAATGGTATAGGAATGTGCTCCACTAAAGACTGTGACTTCGCCAATTTCCAACGCCCCGGAATTGGTACTGGGATTGTTGGTGAGATAAATGTACAATCCGGGGAGGGAAGAACTGGCCAAATAATCCTCTCCAAACTCAAGGACAAGGGTTCCGCCTCCTTCATCCCGCAATCCAAAGGCCCCTTCCAGAATATAAGAACTTGTGGCTTCCAGCGCTCCGGTACGCCCTTTCAGGCTTGCACTGGTGGCATCGGCATTCACAATAACGGGAAGTTCATCTCGTATTGTATCTCCTGTATTCAGAATCGTAAACGCTCTCGCAGAAGCCTCTCCAATAGATTCTCCTATGGCCAATCCATCGGAACTCATCGTCATCACATCTGGATCAGAACTCGTCCAAGTGATAGGTTGTGATTCTTCCAGACCAATCTTGTTGAAATAGGTCGCTTCAAATCGATAGGCATCGCCTACTTTCAGGCTGTCAATGGGGTTGGTGATTCGGACGGTTTCGTCTACGGTGTCGAGGAGAAAGTCATCTCCAATACATCCCAGCAAGCTCAAGAGAGCCAGCATAGGAACCAGATGTACCAGTTTCATATCAAGCGGTTTTAAGATTTTGGCTGCAAGTAATTCGAATTCTGATAGAGGGATGGTCGCGTAGATTACTTTTTGAAGAAAAGGCGATTTTTTTTTGCAAAGGAGGAGGCTGTTGACAGGCTCTGATTCCCTTCCTACGATGGCCGGGCCTAGATGATAGATCCGCGTACCAAAAAATGGCCCAAAGGAATTCCTTCCCTTGGACCCATGTTTATCTAAACATCCGGTATCGCTAACTTTGAGACTGTTTGAACATCTATCACTTATTTTTTGTATGCGTCTTTTTCCTCATCCTACAGCTGTTTTTGTTCTCATAGCACCACTATAAGAACAAAAAGGGCCTTGGATGAGAAAAAAATACACAATAAAAATTCTCAGGACAGATCTCCAAACAGTCTATTAGGCAGTTTTTTGGGCAGGTTCTGGCTTTTCAGCCAGGAAGAGCCGACTCACTGCTGCAGTATTCATCGCCCATTGAAGGTCATAGACTTCATCGGCTTCGTCAGGGTTTTCAACTACGGTCAAGCCTTGAATGTCTGCCTTCATTTGCAGCAACTCTCCAATCTTTGGCTTGGCTTCCAGTTTCTCCAGATATGCATTCACAGTATCAACACTCATGTTCTGAATTCGCTGACCTCCAAAGCTGACTTCCAGCCATACAATCTCCCGTTCTTTCACTTTCAACACACCGAAAACCAAGCCTTTTGTCAGGGTTCTCTGAATTCTTATTTGGTGTTGAACGGCTGTTGGATCATAAGCCACGCCATCCTGGGAGATCTTCATTCTGAATTGACTATTCATCCACCCTACGATGAGATTGGGAGACAAACTTCCATTGGTGTAGGCATTGCAGGTGAAGATCACCTGGCGTGCATCCCGTTTTGTCAGCATTGCCAAATCGATGTCGATGTACTCTGCCGTCCCAACTTTGCTCGGAATTCGCTGAATATCTCCACTGTGCTTACAAGCAGGAATGCTCAACTGGGCATAGGAACAAAATTCCTCCCGATTGTCATAGGCAACTTTGCAACTTAGATCCATATCCAGATGTTGGGCCTCCAATCCCTCTCCCCATTGCAGAAACAGTCGGACAGTATCTCCTTCCACCTTGAAGATGGTTCCCATCAGGGCTCCTGGCAAATCCTGCAATTGTTCATTTCTATCCCCAATCGCAATTGGGATATTGAACAAATCTTGCTGAATGAACATGCGTTCATGTGGATTGTTGGCCTTGGCAAAATTCTCCTTGATCACATCCAGGCTCAATTCTTCTATCATAGATTGCATCCTTCGGAGGTCATGAACGGTATACAATTTCAACATCTTATTGGCTGGAATCCGCTTTGTGGTTCCTCCCAATGGTTTGACAACACGCACTGTTTCCTTATCAAAATAGGTTTCTGCATACATATTGAGGGTAAAGATCAGGCGTGCTGGCACCTGTCCCATTACCTCTTTGAAGTGCTGGATTGTGAGATCTGGCCCAAACCACAACATTGTTGAGAAGAGGGATCGGGCAAATAATCCAGGCCTCTGCTTCAGCAAACGGAAGGTCTCTTTCTCATCCACTTTGAGTTTGTGCAGATTCAGTTGGCCCTGCCATACTTCATAGCGCTCGTTGTAAAAGCGGTCCAGCAGCTCTGCCAATTGTTCGAAGCCTTTTTTCTTGCTGTATTCTGCCAATCTCAACGCTCGAATCACGCGTACCCACATACTTCGCTTCGGGTGCATGATCTCGCATTGCTTCGCGACAGGCATGGATAGTTGGTTCAGCCAGAGTGCATATTGTCTACATTCTGCCCTGCTGAATTTCAATTTTAGGTCTGACAATGCTTGAATCTTTGCTCCCTGCCTATTGTCGAGCACCCGATGTCTGTTTCTGGAGTTTTTTTCAATTCGCTTGGCAATCACTTTTGGCTCCACCAATTGCAAAAAACCTGTATGCTTGTACCAGAGGTAGCGCAGAATATCCTGTGGTGTCTTAAAGATTCTGCCAGCCAATTCTGCCTTAGCTTGCGCTAAGAGGGTGTCAATGACTAGCATCTGGGTTTCTTTCATTCTCACCTCAGCCACAGTAGGAAGATCCAGATGTGTAAGCAACATCTTCAGATTATCAACCTGAGTCGCATCCAAGGCAACTGGAGATGCCAACAGGGAAGCCAGAAATGTCTTCAAATCCTTTTTTGTCCAAAGCTCGAGGGTTGTTAGTTTGTTTCTTCCTGGCTCATAATCCAGCTCTCCTCTTTCAAATGGAGTTCCACAAAACGGACATCCATTGTAGCGATCCAGCGGGAAGCTTTGGTCCGGGATGATGTGGCCACAAGTCAATCTGGTTCCGTTGTTGGTCTGAAACACATTCGCCAGCAAGGTCATAAAATGATCCACTACAGACTCACCAGTAGGAATATTCCATTTCTTGGTCAGGGGTGTCCAGTTTTTGTTGACACCTGTCACGTCTTTCAGTACCTCAAACAATTCCAGTTTGGCAATAGGACTGACGCCATTGATTCTGTGCAACAGCTCTTCTGAAAAATTGTATCCAAGCTTGATGCAATTGGCGACCAGAATGCTGGTTGTTTCAGAGATTTCCTTATGTCCGTGCGTTAGCAAGTCCTCATCCATGATGACGATGGCATTTTGTCGGATCGCAAGGCGCAATAGATCTTTGTTCATGATTGTGCTGCTTATTTTGGTTCTGTGATCAAAAAAACAATCAGATAATGGTGATTCTGTATCATATCCCCAATATGGTGGGCATTACCCGGAAGTAAGAATCAATTGACCTGAAAGAGATCAGTGATTGAGGGGCCGGCAATGTATGAACTCGTTGTTTGGCTTCGGGCCGTAGCCCAAATCGAAGTAAGTTCATATTGGCCGGTTGTGGGGGGCAGGTGGGATTCGAACCCACGACCCGGGCGTTATCATCGCTGAAGTATAGCTTTATTGACCCTGCATACAGGTAATACTCAAACAGGATTGGACTCGAACCAAACCCTTTCGGGTTACCAGAAGGAGTATGCCTGAATTGACCTGGAAATTTTCCCTCAACGAAGGGCTTATCGGATAATCTAAAGCCAACCTGCTCTACCAACTGAGCTACTGCCCCCAAATAATCGACAGGTAATGGAATCAGTATTCTTAGTGACAGATAGAAGTAACTGATTCTTGACCTATCATTTTGTGTGTATGAATGTATCAGAAAGAACGTTTTCTTCTCGATGAATCAAAGGTAGGAGGGCAGTGCGCAGTCTTTTTGCGCAGTCGAGAAAAAATTTATTTTTTTCATACTTCTAGGATAGAAGAACGAATCTTTGCCCCTTGAAGATCCACAGAATGGTCAACAATAAGCTTTGTATACTCCTCACAGATAATCTCTCAGGCTTTCGATCCTGCTTTTAGTAGATTAATGCTGACGGTCGCCAGTTCAGAATTGGGGAATTTGCTGAAGTGTTTGTCAACAGGAAACAAAGCTGCGCTCTTTGCGGCTTCATGGAATACCTCGATTTCGACGATGTATTGATCTGAAAAACCATGAGTCGCGTCGTAAGCGGTCGAGGCAGTTTTTCCCAGATTCTGAGCTGTGATGGATGGGGAAATGGTATGCAATTCGATGACCAGCAGGCCGAATTTTTCCAGATAGGGCTTCCATTTGTCAAAATGCTCCTTCAGGCTTTGCTGGACATCCATATTGGAGAGTCGCTTGCCGCGAAAAGCAAATGCGCCAGTGGAAAGACCACGGTTATCAGGTGTACTTATTTGTGGCGGATTCCAGATTCGATTGTGGTCGAGAAAGGTTCTGACATTCAGAAGATCTCCCAGTTGAATCCCATATGTTTCTTCCAGATCCTTGGCCAACAAATCTGGCCTGCCAATATCTCCCCACAACAATTTCGCCCAAATCTCAGCCTGGACGATATTCGCTCGAGTCGCCTTCAATGCCACAGCATTGTAATCCGCTCCAACCAGAAACAGGGGATGCTCTTCCAGCATTTCTCCTCTTTTGGTTCGACGGGCTATCACATCATACAGGTGGATCAAAAAGGAACCATTGCCACATCCCATGTCCACGATCCCTTTCGGTTGAAGCTCAATCGGCTGGTTGAATACATCAATGATGATTTCATCGATTTTTTTGAAATAGGCGGCATGGGCTCCGCCGCTGCCCCACACATTCATGGCTCGGTCTACATGGATCTCCTGTGAGCCTGCGGGCAGATCCCAAAAGATGCCGGGATCTCCAAAGAGAAGTTCATCAATCTTTCGGAAGGTCGGGATGTAGGAAACCGTGACTCCATAGGCACTGGCACGCTGCGCATAGAAGAGGCCTTTTTCACTAAAACGATAGGTCCCGTTCTTTTTGTCAAACCACCCCAGAAAAACAAATATGTCTAGCAAGCGTGCAAAACTCTCCCCATCGCTATGAAATTCTTCTGGTTGAAAGTAAGCCTGCATAAAATACTTATGAAACATGCCTCCCATCCCCAATGCAACCACTGTCGGCCCTACAAGCATTCCCTCAATATGCTTTAACACCTGAAGCTGAACTGCTTTGATCTGCTCATCCTCCGAGATCGCCACCCCATAATGATTCCTGTATTTTTGGTAGATACGTTCCAAGAGTAAAAAGGGCTCCATCTCAAATTTTCTTCGATGAAACTTCCCGGACAGGATCATGAGGTCGATGACATCCTGGTAGAGCGGGATCAGCTCAAAGGCAATCTCGCTTGTCTCAGAAAGACTGATGTGAATCTCATTCCCTTCTTTGATTTCATAGATCAGCCAGCCTTGTGCGGCGAGGGTTCGCAAAGCCACATTCATATAGCCTTCATTGGCATGGAAGGATTCACAAATGGCTTGGAGAGACGTTTGTTTTTCTGTCAATAGAAAATCAAGTATCCCTTTTTGATACAAAGCAAAGGCAGTAGGAGCAGTAACGATCCCGTCCAGGTGTCGGAATAAGTCAGCTCTGAGTTGTTTTTTTTCTAATCGCGTCACCTCTTCCTCAATGATTATTTTTCTATGAGCCAAATGTTAATGAAACAGTTCGCCTAATCCAAATTCAATTTGGGACCGGTTCATGTGTTTCATTCACTTCAAGACATATACTGCCCAGTTGGCAAGAAAGCTAATCCATCCAAACTCAATTGTTCCTAGTTCATCCATTCGCTCGACAAGTATTCTTGACTCGTGTTGAATTGCCATCAACTGATCATGCCGAAAATTTTCCGGAAACAGAATTCCGTCGCCACAGGATGATAAGAAGCAATCCTCCAAAAATCAAAGACAGGAGAATCCATCTCATCCAGTCTCGGTTTTCTCTCAGGGGTTGGGTCATGCCAGTATGTACAAAGGCTGCCCAGTAGAAAGGATGGGGTTGAGGAGAAGTATTCAGGTATTCTATCTTGGCCAGACGAAGGGCTTCATCCTTAGGAATTCCAGTCTTCAAAAGTGTGAGATATTGCTGCATGATGATGGAAGTGGCTGCATCGTCTGCCGACCATAAGCTCATCGTAATGCCTGGACATCCAGCATACCGAAATGCTCGTGCCAAACTCATGATCCCCTCCCCTCTTTGCCATTCTCCAAGCCCGGTCTTGCAAGCACTGAGGATGGAGAGATCTGCTTTGAGTTGCAATTGGTAGATCTCATAAGCTTCCAGCAGCTCTGTTTCTTCTTCTCCGAACACCAGACCTCCATAGAGGGGATTTTGATCATTTGTATACGCATGTGTAGCAATATGGAGGATTCGATACAGATGTGCTTCCTCCATAAATCTGGCTTTTGTGGCTTCCTTCCCAAGCAAGGACTTTCCTTCCCAGATGTTGGATGACAATTCGATTTCCTCTGTATTATTTGCCAATGGACCAAAAGAATCCCGATTTGAGGCAAAGAAGGTCAAGGAGTCAGCTGAATTACTTTTGGTCTCTACAAATTGAAAATCAGGCGCAATGCCCAAATATGGGGAAGGTGCCGTTTGTCCATGCCAATTGGTTGTTTCCAAACTTGCATTGAATCCATACGAAATAGATGTTTCCTGTATCAGATAAGAAAGGAATTTGTAGTTTAGTTTGTTTGATTGTGGTGGCTCTGTCAGCAATACTTCAAAGGGCAAGCGTGCAAGATTTCCATCAGGGATAATCCGTATATGTTTGATACCCTGCATCACCACCGGCTGGAGTAGATACTCATACCAATGATTTGCTGTCTCTCCAAATGTTTGGATAAGGTCTGATTTTTGGGATTGGTTTTCTGCTACCTCTCTGTCTTTCATCATGTCCAGAAACTGGTTCAATGTATTTCTTTCCTCCGTCCCCCAATCCTGTCTAGCTACAAGCAGATTATTTTTCCCCAAGCCAAACATATACAGGTGCTTTTCTCCAATAAAAAAATTGATCAGTTCAGCATCTTGTGCTAATGCTGTCTGGATGGATCGGATATCTGTCTGCGCCCTTTCATATTTTAGGCGGTAATATTTTGGATAGTTCTTTTCCAGTTGAAGAACAAAGGCCCGATATCTTTCTGCCAACTGATTCCGTGTCCGCTCAAGGATTCGCAGTTTATTGCTATCAGAGAATTGTTTGAACTTCTCCTCATAGAGTTTTTTCTCATACACGACCTTTTCCATTTCCAACTGTTGTTCAAGCTGCATCAGGGAATCGGGAATTCCGGCAAAACTTAGTGCCTCGTCTTGAAGGAGCGAGGCTTGAAGCAGACGGGATTTGCTTTGATCTGCCAGGAGGAATGCCTGGTTGATGTAAGATTGGTCCCCAACTCGTTGATACTGATCATACAACAGTCGAATGGCATGAGAATAAACAGCAAGCACATCTTTTTGGACTTCCTTCCTGCTGAATGGAGAAAGAAAGCGTTGTTCCATTGTATCCAATGCCTTGACCGCCAGCAAAGCAGGTCCCAGGGCATATTGAGACATAGTTCTCCCCTTTTCAGCAAGGGATTCAAGGGCTTTGGACTGACCTAACAACAACCTCCAGCTTAGATGAGCATGTTTCAAGCATTCTTCACCTGGATTATCATGAAGATTGGGGCTATGATACTCTGGAAAAATCGCCTGATACCCTTCCTGGCATAGCTTCAAGACCATGCTATCCTGATCATCGTGTACATACAATTCAATCAGTTTGGCAAGATAAAAACTGATTCTTGCCTGGGCTTTTTCTCCGTAGAAGGTTCGAATCAGAGACATTCCTTTTACTCCATATTTCAGGGCCTGCTCTCCCAAGCCTTGTACATGCATGGTATGTGCCAAATTGAGATAAATATCTCCGGCTTCTGTGTGAACGGAATCCTCAATTTGTGTGAGAATGTTGACGGCTTTTTTCTGGACTTCCAATGCCAGGTCAGGGTGTTGGCTATGTTGATACACATTTCCCAAAGTACTCAGACTGGTGGCTGTTCGCAGATGCCGGGGGCCAAACACGCCTTGGGTTTCTTCATAGGCTTTTTTCAAATGAAAAATAGCCTGAGGCCAAACCCTTTCATCCTGATAACTGATTCCGAGGTTGTAATGCGCGAGGGCGGCCTGCGCCATGGGATCAGGATGAACATTTCGAACCAAATCCAGGACTTTCTGGTACATCAATCTAGCCTGACCCAGATCTGCCATTTTGTGGTAAGCTGCTCCTAAACTGATAAAAATATCGATGCCCTTCGCATGCTTTTCTCCTACAGATCCCTGGATATATCCCAAGGCAAGTTCCAATTTATTGATAGCCTTCTGATATTTTCCCTGTTCAAGGAGAAATTGGCCAAGGCTGTGATAGGCAAAACCTAAATTGTAAGCAGAAGTTTCCTCCATCTGGACCAGGATGGCAATCCCAGATTCATATCGCTGGGCAGCAGAATCAAAATCACCTAGTCTGGCATAGGTGTTGGCCAGATTGATATAGGCATTGGAGAGTTGGGTCGAAGGGTCAGATTCGACTGCCTCCAGAATCTTCAAGGATATCAGGAAATGCTCCCTGGCTTTTTGGACAGATCCAAGATATATGGCATTGACTGCCCAGATGGTATGAATTTCTGCAATGGAATGATGCTCTTTGCCAAGTTTGGTTCGACAGATGACTTCAACCGGTCTGAGTAGTTCTGATGATTCCTGCCATTTTCGTTCTAATCGCAAAATATTCGCAATCTGGTTCTGGCAACTGCAGTAGGCGTCCCAGTATTCTGCGCCTTCAAACAGATCACTTGCTTGTTCAAGCAGCAATTTCGCACTGTCTGTCTGCTGTGCTGCATATGCGACTTTTGCTTTCTCGATCAGAGAGACGCCGAGTAGGCTATCAGAGACGGATTGAGCCAACCCAGAGGAAAGGCTCAACCCTAGCAAACACAACAAAATTCTTTTCAGTATCAGAGGATTCATGTACCGATGTTAGCAATAATTCTGATGGCTTTATGGTTTTTCTTTTCGTTCGGTGTAAGGCGTTAGCCTTCCTTTTGGTTAGTCGTAACGCGTTATCCTTTCCTTTCGTCGTTAGTCGTAAAGCGTTATCCTTCCCTCGATCCGACCCACAAACGCTTCACGACTGTATTTGTCATACCGCAAATCACTGAAGCACGATTCGCTTGACCTGTCGCAGATGAGTTGCTTGTAGCTCTAGCAGATAGACGCCTTTGGTTAGATCCGAAAGATCCAATTGATGAGTTCCTATGTTTGAGGGCAGGTTCTTGCTGAATAGCATCTTTCCCCTCATATCAAGCAGGCTTAATTGAGTCGCGGAACCTTCCGGGAATTGATAATCAAGCTGGAGAAAACCAGACGTCGGATTGGGATAGACACTGAATTGAAGTTCCGATGATGGCAGGATCGTCAAAGTCAAGAGGCTGCTATAGCTGAACTGTCCATCCAGATCTACTTGTCTCAAGCGGTAGTAGATCCTTGAGCTTCCTAATGTACCAATTCGAGGATCTACGAATTCATAATTGGATAGATCTTGAGAGCTGCCTGCGGCATCTACCTGACCAATGGACACAAATTGCTGCGCATCTAACGAACGCTCTACGTCGAAATAATCGCTGTTCTCTTCTGAAGCTGTCGTCCAGCGAAGGCGTGCGTCTTCTCCGACTTGTTCCACACTCAGGTGTAGCCACTCCACCGGAAAAGAATTCCCGGATGGATCGGGCTGTTGGAAACCTTTGGTGAGGATAATTGTGCCTGAATAAGCGGTTCCGATAACTGGCTCTCCTACGGAGTAAGTCAAACTGATCGTAGGAAGATGGACTTGTGCATGGGTACTGCCCAGAGAAATGCGACCCAATTGTTGTGTGTGGGCACTGGAGCTCAGGATCAGGAGAGAGGTGAGGATAGTGAAGAATTTGTTCATGGCAAGGATGCTTATGGAAGGGTATATTCAATTATTACTCCCTCTACTCCCAACTGACCTAAACCCGGCCAAGAAGTAGAGGGACTGGCTAGCCTTACATCCAGATACAAATTTTCATTGTCAAGATTAATTGGACTTAGCCCTGTTACTACCAGGCTGCTGGTCCCAAATCCTCCACTAGAAGAGGAGGTAACAGTCGCTAAAGTGATTGGAGTAGTCGAACCAAAGGAGGATCTTGTCAATTTTACACTAAGATTTTCCGGTGCAAGATCAGCGTATTTCAAGGTGATTTTTGTGATCACTGCTTGATCGGGAAGGGGCACAGCAGCAATCATAGCCCCATTTATAGATGATACTGGCTGTGCCCTATTGAGATAGTATGAAATTTCGTTAGTGGTATTGGTACCATGAAAGCTCGAAAAGGGAATCGAGAGCTTATGCGTTACAGAGCTTGCGGCAACCAGGGTCCCATCAGCTTCTGCATATACCTGTCTGGTTCCTGTTCCAGACAAATCTGCCACCTTCACCTCTCCTGAAGCTCTTTTGATACTCATGTGAGGGCCATACTTGTTTGACCCAGCCTCCCCGTAGATTTCTAATTGATTTCCCTGTCCATCATATCGGATTCCCATCCCAGCAGTAATCGTAGAGCTTTCTGACAAAAAGAGAGAGCTAGAATCTCCATTCGTCCCTGCAGGGGAAAAATAGCTAATCGCATTCGTCGCCTCTGAGGGTCCCATCACATGCATGGCCCCTTTCAAGACATCTGTGCCTACACTAAGTCGATTCTCCACCACAACATCTCCTTCTCCAAAATACCCGGCATAGTTCACATTGCCCCCACTTGCTCTCCCAAAGACACCAACATTGGTTCCTGAATTTGATCCCGATCCATTGAACCACCCGCCGTAATTGTTATTCGAAGCTGTACTATGGGCAAAGCCATGCACAGCAGCTGAAAAGGGAGTACCAGTTGTCGTTGATACCTGACCACTAACACCCAATTTGTCATTATCTCCTCCTTCGGCTGTGCCCAGAACTCCGAATAGATTCCCTAAGTCTCCTTGTGCTTTCCCCACTAGCCCGTATTTTATTTCAATGGTGTTTGATTCAGCCAATCCCACGATACCACTTCTAGATGCAGGAACAAACAAAGAAGAAGAGGGCGTAATATTTTCTCCAATGATATTGGGGCTATTGGTGCTGGAAAAATCACTTAACAGATGGCCACCACGCACATGGAGTTTGGCGGAGGGTGAACTGGTCCCAATCCCTACATTGTCCAGATTATAATAGAGTTTGTTTCCGAACTGCCCCCATGGACTGCTATTGTCTTCCTTGGCGATCCATTCCGCCCCATCCCATTTCAGGACATCTCCTGCGGCAATGGTGGCTAGATTGACATCCTGCAATTCATCCAAATAGGCATCCTGAACTTTATCTGAACTCTCTGCATGATAAGCCAGTGGGACCCGCATGAGTTCGGTGGCTCCCAGGTCTTTGAAGCCTCCTCCATCATTCACTTCTACTTTCAGGAACAAGGAACTGCCCCCACCCCACGGAAGGTTGCCAAAGTTGCCCGAAATCACTGATCCTGTGCCGATATTGAGGGAGAACAAACCAAAATCATCGGTTACAGAACCATGGCTTTCTTGATATCCCAAGGGACCTGTAGGACTGGTTTTGTGAATGCTAAAACGAACTTGCAAGGCTTGATTGGTCAAAGGGACTCCAGCATTGTCCCTGGCAATGGCTTGAAAACTGATGCCATCCTGCGCCTGAGAAAGGAATGGAAATAGGAACAGCAGGCTTATAAAAAGTTTGAGAGAGTTCATTGTATAAAGGTTTGAGAGACCCTGTAATTATTGTTTGACGACTTTGAATTCGGGCAAATTTGTCTGCGGGAAGCTCAACAGATAGATGCCTGCTGAAAAACTTCTTGTGTCTAATTCAAGCTTATTCTCGCCTGGGTTAAGCAGCACTCTTTGTATGAGAAGCTGTTGTCCCTGAAGATTGCTGAGGGCAAGTTGCAGTTCCTGTACTTCCTGCGAATTGATTCGGACGATCAGGGATTCGCTGACTGGATTGGGGCCAATACTGATCTGTTCTTGTTGGAGGATTGGGAGGTTTACGTCAGAATTTTTCTGTTTGTTGGAGGAAGCTTGATGACTTGTTTGTATTTGGTCCCTGATTTGTTGCAGTTCGCTTTGAAGCTGTTTGATCAGCTCTTGCTGAGTTTCGATCAGTACTTGTTGTTCCTGGATGGCCTTGACCATCGGCACGACGAAGGTTGCATAGCGCAGGCCATAGTGATCTTCTTCATTTTTGGGCGCATCCACACCGCTGAATTCATAGCCCAGATTCTGTGCTGTTTCCTCCACCTCCTGGGCAATGAATCCAGAGTGGATGATTTCTTTTGCGGAAGATGGGTCTCCCTGCGTTTTCACTCCATTATTTGACTCAAGATCCCGAATCTCTTCTTCCCGATACAGAAGTTCATTCAGTTTTTCGATATCTACTTTATAGGTAACAGGGCGCAGTTTCATCACAAAGTCCAGCCCAGGGACATCCTCGCGGACCCGGGTTTTATAGCGTCCATCAGACAGATTGGTCCAGGACTGATATCCACCGATGGACGTCGTATTTGATCGTCCCACACGCACCTGATGAGAAGCTGTATAGCGGGCATATGCACCAAGGGCAGTAGAGAATTCGAAGCTGGAGGATGAGGCAGAGGCAGAAATGCCAGACACTGCGCCATATGCACTGTTTCTGTTTCCCAACTCATCATAATACCCACTTCTATACCCGGTAAATGAATTGTAATAGCCATTCTGACTTTCATAGCCGGCCAAAGATCCCAGATATACATTGACTAGACCTCCAGTATTGTTGTAGCCAGCCCGGTCTCCAACAAAGGTATTCTGATAGCCAGTAGTATTGTTATATCCAGAACGATAGCCTACTGCCACCTGATTATTTCCGCCTCCAGGTCCAGCACTCCCACCAGCTTCATTCCCTACGATCGTACTTCTGGTGCTCTCACTGTCCTGCCCCGCTTTATACCCAATGTGCACATTTTCAGATCCAGCTCCATCATGCGAGCCTGAGAAACTGCCAACAGCAACATTGAAGTTGCCTGTTGGACTTCCTTCAGATCCATTCCCAGCTTTAGAGCCAATAAAAACATTGTGATTCCCATTGAGATAGGAAGCCGTTTCATTTCCAATTAAGACATTTTCATTCCCCAGCGCATATCTTCCTGTTCCATAGCCCAATATGGTATTTTGATAGTGATTGTGGAGGGCCTCACCAGCATGATAGCCGAGTAGGAGATTTTTGGTCCCATATCGAAGATTGGCACCAGCTTGATCACCAATTAACAGGTTCGAATAATAATTGTAGAGCTCCAATCTGGCCACTGCGTAGTTATTGTTCATCAGAGCCATTTTCTCGATGCCTTTGATGTCAAATCGAATGATATTTTCTCCAGGATTCTTTTCTGTTTGAATCCCTGTATCCTTGTCTGAATCTGAAATGGCATCATCATGCATTCCAGAAATTTGGGCAAAAGACTGGCCTGAGATCAGGCAAAGAATGATCAGTATCCACATCGTGGACAGCGTATTCAATATGTTCATGTGAAGAATGGTTAGCGTTTAATCTAGCAGATAAAATTGTTAGCCATCTCCATGTGTCGAGATCGAGACGGGCTTGTCCCCTTTTTTTTTATTTTTATCCTGACATGAGCAGAACAGATCAGGAAATAATTCGAGGAATTCAGCAGGGAGGGGTTCAAAGAGAGCGAATGGTGAGGCATTTACTTGACCAGTATTCTGGCTGGATCAAGAATGCTCAGCAGAAGCATATCTTAACTCAGCAGGAGGTAATTGACATCTACACAGACACCATTCTTTCAGGAGTGGATCAGCTGATAGTCGGAAAATTTTCAGCAAAAAGTAAACTGAGTACCTGGTTGTTCCAGATTTTCTCCAACAAATGTGTAGACAAGGTCCGACAAAAATCGACTTATAAACACATACAGCAACGAAACTGGACAAATGAGTTTCCTGATCTAGCTGAAAAAGACCAAGAGATCTTGTCGCAATTGATTCAAGATGAGGAGCTTGCCCAAATTTCTCAGTTGGCGCATCAATTGGGGGAAGCATGTAGACAATTGATTTTTGATACAGAATACTGGGGATATGAGTTGGAAGAAATCGCCAAAAAGCTGGGCATGAAAGATGCTCGTTCTGCTTCCAAACAGAAATACCGATGCATGAAAAAACTCCGTCATTTGATCCATAAAAAACTGGGAATACATGCTTGACGCAACAGAGGACATCCGACGTATAGAACAGTATCTGGCAGGCGAATTAACTCCTGAAGAAACAGAAGCCCTAAGACAGCGTATCCAAACAGATGCCGCGTTCGCCGCTTCTGTGAAATCTGTGATCCTCAGCAAATATGCAGCTCGAACTGGGGCCAAACAAACAATCGTTGCGGACTTTGAAAAACGATATGAAGCGCAGGAGTCGCTCATCCTTCAGCCATTCTGGAAAAGGCGTACTGTCTGGATGTATGCCAGTGTGGCTTCTATCGTTCTGTTTATTGCCTTTGGAATCTGGAATAGTCAACAGAATCCAGCTGTCCCCTCTGCCCAGTTATTCTCCCAGTATTATGAGCGACCTGCTCCTCCTGGAATACGCGGAGAACCCAATCAGGATCAGTGGTTAGGGGCTGTTCAGGAATTTAAAGCCCAACATTGGCCTGAAGCCATTGACCATCTTGAGCGTGTGCTTGCAGACAGCAGTTTTCAGTTTCGACCCAGAGCACATTTCTTTTTAGGGATTTGTCAGATGGAGCTAAAGCAGGCAGAGGCCGCAATCAGGCAATTCCAGCTGGTTGATTCCCTCAGCGTATTTTTCCCTCAAGCCGAATGGTATACTGCTTTGGCATACCTACAATCAGAGGACATGGAGGAGGCTGAAAAGATCCTTGTAAAAATTGCTCAGGAAGAGGATCATTATCAACACAGAAAAGCAGAGGAGGTTTGGGAACATTGTTGTAAGGATCAACAGTAAGAGAGCAGATCTTTTGCGTTTTTAGTCAAAGGACCAATCTTGTCAACAGTCTGACTTCAATAATCAGGTCAAAAAGATGGGCAGAAAGCGATTGCTTCCTGCCCGTTTCATTGTCTACTCAAGCGACATTCAGGATGGATGGGTACAGATATCATCCGCTTATGTCTGCTTCCATCGACAATTCGTCTGTACACATGTTTTGTTCGTGTTTGGAGGGACTTCCTAGTTTCCTTCCCATGGATCTAGAGACAATCCAAAATAGTTGATGACTGCTTCATAATCGCTAAAGTCAACATCATATCCTTTTTTCCCAGCATTTCCTTCAATCACAACAATTCTAAATGTACCTGTGTATTTAAAGGTATTGTCAACGGGAATGGTACGAAGCTGGAGCACAACTTGCGCAAGGCTGTAATTAGACATCAAGGTACGGGTAGTCAGTCCTGAGGAAGTAATGAAGGTAAAAGGGAGTAGCCTCCATCCGTCGGATGATTGCCAGTATACCAGAACCACACCATTGTCCACAATATCCTGGGTAATCGCAGGAACATCAAGGGTCACCTTGTTATCGGCACTGTAATCACTGTTTCCAACCGTAAAGGTGTAACTCTTCACATTGGCATTTCCATTCTGACCTGATGCTCCTTGTTGGCCAGTAGCTCCTGTAGCACCAGTAGCACCATCTGCACCATCTGCACCAGCGGGTCCGGTAGCACCAGCTTGACCAGCAGGTCCTTCAGGACCTTGAGGACCGATCGGACCTTCAGGGCCTTCACAGGAAGTGAGAGAAAAAAGCGCTGCGAAAAGAGCAATGAGGAGTAATTTGACTGAAAAATGGAAAGTTTTCATAATAGCTTTGTTAAAAGTGGGTTAATTTGATTTCAAATGGATTTGCTAAACCAAAAAGAATGAATCAAAACTCTTATCTGACTCACAGCTATCTATTCCAGCAGCGGAGGATGGTTATCACTTGAAGATTTTTTTTTTCGGGAGTTTCTGATTGTGATGGGTTCACAATTCAGGCGAAAGTAGTTTTCAATGTCGGCCAAGGGCACATTTCTTCATAGGTATCCGTCTTCTGGAATCAGGAAAATCCCAGGCAGCCATTGAGTATTGCAACTAGCTTGGCTCTTTCAGCACCTTCGCTTCTCATGCCGAATAGTATACTGCCCTCGCATATGTATAAGCGGAGTTAGTAAGCGGAAGCACAGATCGTCATGAAAAAAATAGTCAGCAAGGAAGATCATTATCGGAACGAGAAAGCAAAAAAGGTCCTTGAATCCCTGGCTGATCTTCAAGAATAAAGTAGGTCTCGAATTCCATCCCTATTTAAAATAAAAGGAAGGACCCCTCCAGAAGAAAGGCCCTTCCTATCACTAAGACTTTATTCGCAGCTTATTGCTTCACAAAAGAGGCGGTCTGAGTCCAGCCTGTCCCTTCGATGGAGAGGAAATACATACCTGCTTCCATGTTGTGGACATCTAAATTCAGTTCATCCTGTCCGATGATCAAGTTTCCAGAAGTGAGTACCTGTCCAAGCGTGTTATGTACTCTGTAGGAAAGAGATTCCTGGCGGATCAATTCTAAAGAGATAGTCAACTCGGCTGAAACAGGGTTCGGATACAACTTGATATTGGCTCCTGCTGTGATCTCCTCATCAATACTGAGGACTTTGGGGAAGATAGATATGAAATGTCCAGCGGCTACAGGCCCCCCACCTACTTCGATGGTATCAACAACCGCATTGCTGGCAACATCAATCACCATCACATTATCGGACCCTTGATTCACTGCATAGACCTGGTTTCCATCTGGGGTAACATTTACTCCTGACGGGTTATCTCCAACATCAATGGTATCCACCACAGTTTTGGTAGAGGTATTGATCACAGATACAGTTGCTCCAAAGATATTGGCTACATAAGCAGTTGAACCATCTGGGGTAAAGGCAATCCCTGCTTGTCCCAAACCGGATTGAATGGTATCTGTAATCGTTTTGTTAACAATGTCAATGACGGTTACAACCGTATCTTGAAAATTGGCTACATACAGCTCTGTGCCAGCTGGATTGATTTCCAGAATCTCTGGCTCAACTCCCACAGGAAATGTATCCGTAACCATATGGCTTGCCAAATCGATTACAATGACTTGATCAAAATCTCCTATGGGAACATATAGTTCACTTCCATCGGGGGTAATTGCTGGAAGCCCTGGCTCACCTCCCACAATGATGGTATCTGTAATGACATGGTTGATGCCGTCAACAACCATGACAGTGCTGTCCCCAAAGTTGGAAATATAAGCCTTATCACCACCTGGGGCAACCAGGATCACTGGCGCTTCGCCCGCTGGAATGGTATCTACAGCCATATTATCTGCAGTATTAAAGATAAAGATAGCGTCTCCAATATCGTCTGCAATCCAGATTTCCTTTCCATCATCGGTTGCCCAGATGGTTCTCAAACAAGAAGTAGAGTCAGGGGCCACCTGAATGGTTGCAGTTACTGTGGCAGTATTCACATCAATCACAGAATAGGTTCCATCATCTGAATTTGGGATATAAGCTGTCTGTGCCTGTGCAAAAAAGCTTCCTAAGCAAAGGCAAGCAAAAAGAAGGAAAGCTTTGTTCATGAGTGAAACGTGTTGGTAAAAATGATTCATAATTAAAAATTTGGTGAGAATGAATAGAAGTGGGAAAAGTATTTTTTTATGATTTGTACAACAGTAGTCTGTAAGAAAATACTGCCTTGAAATATTCAACAGTGAATCAATTCCTATTCCCTCTCAAAAGCACTTTCACCCCTGAATCAAAGCATGGACAGGAAGCAAAAACTTCCCGTCCATCTTTCTGTTCACTCAGGCAGCAGAGCTGCCAGATCTGTATGAATCGTAATCGCTTATTTTGCCAAGATTTACTTGCCAGCATACAATAAGTATTGAGATTAACATGCATGGAAGATGAATCATTAGGGTTCTGCTCCAATGAATAATTGGATGCAACCATCTTAGGCATAAAGCCCCAACAAAAGGAATCACGAATGCTAATCAGAAACAGGTTTCATCTCTAATTCATAATAGAGACACCCATGGTTTTCAATTTTTTTTGGGATGAATATTCAGGAGACATAACTTGTGTAATCCTTGTCTTATCAGCAACAGGAAATAAGGCATAAAGGGCTATTTTTCCAAATTTTGGAGGGCACCATGTTCTGAACGGTAGGAAATATGTTCTGAATGGTAAGCTTGGTACAGTCCTCTCTTCCCGATTCGCATCCCTCATCCTGCTGCTGATTTGAGATACTCTCTTGGAGACTTTCCGAATCTTGCCTTGAACAGGGAAGAAAATGTCCTTTGGTGCTCAAAGCCGGATTCAAAAGCAATATCCGCCAAAGATTTCCTGCTTCCTGCTTCCATGTGTTGTCTGGCATGCTGTAACTGGACTTCCTGAATGAATTTCACAGTAGACAAGCCAGTGATGGATTTGAGTCTGCGACGGAGTTGTCGTGGACTCATATGTGCAGCTTCCGCCAAACTCTCGGCTGTGTGCCGCCCTTCAGCAAAGGAGTCTTTCACCAGAGCCTTCAATTGACCCAGCCAAGCTTTGTGAGAAGCATTGAGACTGGCCCCGGCTATCTCCAAGGCTTCATTTTCTGTTTGAAATTCCTCGGATTGATGCCACTCTTTTCTTTGCTGCGCATTGTAGAGGAGATTTTGCACCCTGACAAGCAGTTCCTGCACAGAGAAGGGCTTGGTCAAATAATCATCAACTCCAACAGTCAGCGCAGACAGTTTGTCCCGCTCAGATGCCAAAGCGGTAAGCATCACCACTGGAATCTGTTGCCAATCGGTATGAGATTTAATCTCCTTAAGCATACTCATGCCATCCAACTCTGGCATCATGATATCCGAGACAATCAGGTCGATTGTCTGCCCATGTTGTTGGAGCAATTCCAGGCCTTCCCTGCCATTCTTTGCCAACAAAATTTGCTCAAAGTTGGGAGACAACAAGCGGTGGATAAACATTCGCATGTCCTGATTGTCCTCCACGACCAGGATCGTGAAGTCTTTGCCGATGGAATAGATGGGATCCTGATCTGGGAGAACCTCAAATTCATCCACAACTTGAGCAGAAGCGCTCACCACTTTCTTGGGGATGTCAAAATAAAAATGACTCCCCTCTCCTGGCTTGCTTTCAGCATACACCTTTCCCCTCATCAACTGGGCAATTTCCTTTACAAAACTCAGGCCGATCCCTGTCCCTCCCTGTTCAGCTTGATCATTGTGTTTGGCCTGGTAAAAGCGATCAAACACATGCGGCAGGTCTTCTACTTGAATCCCTTTGCCACTATCAGCAACAACACATTGCAAGGTCTGAGCCGTTTCAGTGACACCCATGCGAATCCGTCCTCCTTCCGGGGTAAATTTGATGGCATTGCTGAGGAAATTGTTCAACACTTTCTCTATTTTCTGACTGTCAAGCTCTACAGTCAGTCCCTCCTCCACCTCTATATCTAAGTCATAGTGTATCCTTTGATTGTCAAATTGGGAGGTGAATTGAGAAAAGACTTGTTCTACAAAAGCTTGAATCTTCGTTGGTTTCTCCACCAAGTCAAGTTTATTCGCTTCCAATTTGGACAGATCCAGAATCTCTTCAATCAAACTCAGGAGACTTTTGCCATTCCGCTGCATGACTGTGAGCTGCTGTTGTACAGACTCCTTCTCCCAGACATCCGGTTGGTCCAGCATATTGGATAGGGGCCCCAAAATAAGGGTCAATGGCGTCCGTAATTCATGGCTGATATTGGCAAAAAATCGCATTTTGGCTTCATCCAGACTTTTTAATTCTTCTGCTTGCTGTTGGATCAGGACATTTTGGGTAGCAAGTTCCCGTTTCGCCTGCCTTTGTCTTCGGTATCCCAACAACAGACCTAAGGTGAGAAACAGGACAAAAACACCTACAAGGATCAGAGAGCTCAGTTGATTGTTTTTGAGGCGGAGCTGAAGGGCCTGATTCTCTTTTTCTGAAGCCAGTTGTTCTTTTTCCAATTGTAAGTGGTATTTCTTTACATCAAATTCTCTGGTAGCACTGTCATTCAGTGCCTCTTGTTCATACTTATTCCTGGTGTATCTGAGGGCATCTTCAAAGCGTCTCTCCTCCTCCGCAATCCTGATCCTCATATCATAATTGATTATCAGGCGACTATACATCTTATGTTCCGCAGACAATAAAAAGGCAGAATCCAGGTGGACCAAAGCCTTATCATTGTTCCGAGCTTCCCATTCCAATTTTGCCAATCTGTGAAAGGCATAGATTTTTAACCAGGTATCATGATGTGCCCGATGCCGAAGTCGGGCAATCCCCAACGCCTTCTGATAGAGAGCTTCTGCCTGTGCATATTGCTTCTGTTTGAACAATAAATCTGCCCGCCCACTTGCTGCGTGGAATGCATAGCGAGACTCAGAAAATTGACTAGAATCAGAAGCAACAATGGTTTCGAGGGCTTCAACTATCTTTCTTAATTTATCATCATAGCCAAACTCTTCATATAAATATTTAAGACGCAATCGAAGAAAATTCGATGTTTCTGGATCGTCGAGTTCAAGAGATTGGGCAAAGAGTTCCTCTATGTCAGGGAGAACGATATGAGCTTCATCGAGTTCCCAGGCCCTTTGTTCCAAAATCCGAATTTTCGTGCGGATGGTCCCTGCCTGATCTCCCGCTTGTTCATACAAGTCCAACAATTGTTCCCTAAAGAAGGCAATCCTGCCAATTGCATTGATATAATTGTATAAATCAATCAATCTTTTGAGCGCAGCTATTTCTTTTTGTATTTCCTTTTTCTGTTGTGCCAATTCCCTCATTTTTTGGGCTACAGGAATTCCCGCCCAATACTCATTGGCACGTTCGAGTTTGCCCAAAACCTTGTCATACATCTCGTATTGGCAATCAAGGTCCTTTCCACAATGAGACCGAACCGCTTCCAAAATGAAATATCGCGCCGTGTCTCCACCTGCTTGATCCAAACGCACATCAATGATTGAAAACAGGGATTCCAGATAAGGATCGGGAGAATTGGTGGATTGAGCAGGAAGAATATTGGTAGCGAAGAACCAAAATAAACTTCCGGCAATCAACTTCTTAAGAAGGAGGCGAGATAGAAGGAGCATAAATATAGTCAGACCAAGTGTGAATCTTCCAAAATTAAAAAATATTAGAATACTTACCTCTCAGAACTAAAATTATCCAAAAACCTGAAACATAACATATGTGAACTCAGATGGCCCCATCCAGTTCATGAATGCTCCCTTGAATCATGCCTTCTACCTTTGTTCCATTTGGCGTTTTTAATTGATAGCTGATTTCTACCACCCATGCTTTTCGAATTTGTGGGATGCTGAGAAATACTGTTTGTCCGTCTCCTGACAGGCTGGCAGACTTCACTTCCCATTGCTGTTGATTGTAGCGATCGGAGCCATAGGTTTTGCTTCGCTTCAAGGCCCAGGTATCAAGCTGAAAATTGGACAGATCCTGAAGCGAAGCGGGATCGATCTTTGTTGAAAATCGAATCTCGATGCCATTGGATCTGATATGCATCTCTATGGGAAGCTGCATTTCCTGATTTGTATACCGCACCCGATACAAGCCTCCTTCCTGTAAGACCTGATTGCTGCCCCACGCATTCATGCCACAGACATAGAGTTGCCCATCGTCGGGATGAAAGCGGCCACGCATCACCCCTGTCGGGAACTGTGGAAGAGGAAGTTCGACCATGCCACCTTGTTTCTGGCCATTGACTTCTTCATGCAAAACAAGAAAGATTTTGCCGAAACCATAGGATAAATTCAAGAGGGAGCCATTCAACGGTCCCCATTTGTCGCTCTCCACCCACATAAGCTCAGAGGGAGAGCGGTCATTCTTCTCATCTACCCACATGAGGGGCTGCTCCATGGCTCTGTCGGAAGCATCTCTTGGGGCACCATAACCATACATATTGCCATAAAAGCCGCCTTCCTTGACCCAGTTGATGCGGTTCATTGGATTCCAGTGTCCTTCCTGATCCGTCACAATAAAGCTTCCATCCGGATTGAGGCAGACACCATTAGCAGCCCGAAATCCAGTGGCCAGAATGTCCGTTTTACTCCCATCTTTGCTGACCCGCAACAAAGTTCCATGTTGTGGCACCAAGGCCGTCCGCGCATGCCGCGCACTTTTGGCATAATAGAAGTTGCCCTTCTCATCCACTTGCAAGCCCATCGCAAATTCATGATAATGCTCGGTAAGCTGATGATCGCTATTGAAGTTTTCGTAGAAATCGATTTCTCCATCTCCGTTCAGATCATGCAGCTTGACGATTTGGTCCCGGCAGCCGACATAAATGGATCCATCTTGAACCTTGATTCCCAAGGGTTGATACAATCCGGTGGCGATTCGCTTCCAGGTCAAGCTCCCTTGTGCCTGGGTGATACCGCCAATTTCCCACACCTCCCCCTCGATGGTACACAAGACGGCCTTGTCTGTGCCTGGGAGAACCTCTATTCCTCCGGCACGCATCCGACTTTTCCAGGGAGTAGGGAGAGGCAATGACAAGACATCCACTGCAAATGGGCCTTCAGATGTCCCTGGAATGATCTCACTCTTCACGATCGTTCTATGTCTGCGAGGGCCGCCTTTGGTGAATTGGGACAGATCTTCTGGGTCTGCTGATTTGCTCACAAAGCTAGGCAGACCTTCGGGATATTTGGAGAGAAAAATCTTCAGGCGAATGTTCTTGTTCGCCGGGATTTCCAAATAGTGAAATCCATGTTTCATACGTTGTTTTCCCCCACCAAACCCCTTCATCATGACAGCTACATCTTCCAGCGGAGCGATCCGCAGTACCAAGGGATTGGAAGAGGGAGTGATATTGAGTGTTCTGGAAAAAATCGGCTGAATACCATCCAACTCCATGTCAATTCGCTCGAGAATATTTGCGTCTCCAACAGAATATGAAAGAATGACCTGATCCTTATAATGGTAGAGTCCTTTGTAGTGCGTCCACGCTCTGGGAAGTGGGCCAAAATACCGACCATCTACCGCCTGAAATCTCTCATCATCGAACATCCCGGTTTCGGGATTTGCCCAGGCTGGCTCTGGCAAGGAATAAACCTGAACTTTGCCAACCGTTCTGGGATAAATATTGTGCTTGTCATTGAGCAAAATTCCCTCCCAGTCAATGAATCCTTCTCCTGTCCAGATTCCAGCCAATCGCATCAAATCATGATCAAATAAAGCCCAGGCTTTTCCGGCAGCCACGCCTCCTTCTCCTTCATCAAGTCGGATCGCGATGCCCTTGTATGCGAAATTCACAGAGTCATAGTTCTCATTGGGAAGTGGAGAAAGGCCAGAGGAGATGATTCGATCTGGTGCATCCTCCGCAGACAGTTCATATGTATGGATCAAAAAATCTCCATAATCCATCTCTGCCCAGGGTTGCCAGACTTGAGGATCAGGACCAAAATTGATCCCTGTGGGCAGACTGTCCAGATAGGCCGCTGACAGTTCTTCATACAATTCTGGTCGATCTTCTTTGAAATAGGTTTCCCGAATAAAGTGAATCACCTCATACTTTTCTCTGGGAGAAAGACGAATTTGTGGAGGCATTTGGGCAAAGCCCCTTGTCAGGACTTCATACATCGAATAAGGATCATGGCCATGCTTGGCAGTATCTGCCCAAAATCTATGCGAGTCCGGCATAGAGCCCTGCTGGTCTGGATTGCCATGACAATTGAAACAATTTCTCCCATAAATCCGCCGCCCTCTCCCGACTGCCTGTTCATTTGACACTACATCTGACCACAATCCTTTGTGGTCGACATTCTCTTCATAGTCCGGCAAGGAAGCCAGTGGCATCAGAAGCTCATCAGGCATATTCTGAAAAGCATTGCCTGAATCAAATGTCCCGCACCCTATCAGCAGCAGGTAGCCTCCGATTACAAATAGACTGGGCTTGAGTTGTCTCATTCCATCAGGTGGTCAGACACCTGCATGTTCAGATCGTCGAAGTGTTTGTCTTTGTGGAAGCTGTATGGCCTTGGATTGTAGGGTCCGACCACCTCAGCAGACGCCTTTTCAGGCACATCCA
Organism: Bacteroidota bacterium; assembly: GCA_039029315.1. Taxonomy (GTDB): domain Bacteria; phylum Bacteroidota; class Bacteroidia; order J057; family J057; genus JBCCCJ01. The sequence goes on from JBCCGK010000016.1 coordinate 104,348, forward strand.
TCTCCAACAACCAGAAGACGGCATTGACGTACATGCGGCGGACGCCTTCTGACAGCATATCGGTAGCGGCCCCAATGGTGGCAGCAAAGGCTTTGCCGGATTGTCCACCAGGTAATTGATATGATTTGGTCCAGGCAACAGGCATCATGGGTTCGTTGGGATTTCCATCTTCAGGTTCCTCAGGATCGACTCCTGCGATTTCTGAATCTGTAGGACGCATCCCAAAGAGGGGATCGTTTTCATCAAACTCTCCAGCGCGGTTGATTACTTGCCCAAGAATAATTGGCTGAGAATCGTCTGGGAGTGGGAGTCGAACACCATAGACATCCGTTGGGCCCCAGATGTCCCCTGATTCAATTCCATTTGTGATAGGATGCGTATCAGCTCCTTCAGCGACTATGCCTCTTGTACTTTGGTGTTTGTGATGTCCATGGTGGCTGATCCATTTTTCTCCCAACACCAATCGGCCAAATCCATCAGTCCAGGCTTCGTTGGGACCTTTGTAGCCATTGCTGTAGTGAAGCCATTTGCTTCCACTGTCCAGAATATTGAAGGCATGGGTGGCTGTTCGAATGCCAATGACAGGTTTTCCGCCCATCAGATAATTCTGAATGTGCATCATCTGATCATCTGGCAGTTCCCGGAATCGAGTAAACATGACCATGAGGTCTGCTTCTGCCAGGGCTTCGAGGCCAGGAATATTGTTGACATAATTGGGATCTACCTTGCCCAATTCAGCAGGGTCCTGTGCAAACAAGACTGTACAAGTGAAGCCATGTTGGGTGGCGAGGATCTTGCCCAACTGTGGCAAAGCTTCTTCGGATCTATACTCCTCATCTCCGCTGACCAGGACGATATGTTTTCCAACACCTGGGCCTTCTGTGCCTGTATAAGAAACCCACAGAACAGGATCGGCCTTACTTCCCGCATCTTTTTGGGCGGAATCACTGCTGGATTCCTGCGTAGATTGGCAGGAGAACAGGCAAAAAATGAGAAGAAAAAAAGTAGCAGTTGATAGTTTCATAGTAACAAAAAGAAAAAGTATAGATGAAATATGAATGGAAAGTCAGACATGAAAAAGAGCTGCCCAGAAAGGACAGCTCTAACATAGTGAAATTTGTGATATCTTTCTAGACGTAGGGAAAAATTGACCCACCGAATACGGCAGCGCCTTCCAAATCCTGTTCGATTCTAAGCAGTTGGTTGTATTTAGCGATTCTGTCACTTCTTGAAGCAGAACCGGTTTTGATCTGACCTGAATTGAGGGCTACAGCCAAATCAGCAATGGTGGTATCTTCTGTCTCCCCACTTCGGTGGCTGATGACATTGGTATAGCTATTTCTGGTAGCCAAAGAGACTGCTTCGATGGTTTCTGTCAAGGAACCAATCTGATTGACCTTTACCAGAATAGAATTGGCAACTCCCATGTCAATTCCTTTTTTGAGAAAATCAACATTGGTTACAAACAGGTCATCTCCCACCAATTGGACTTTGTTCCCGAGGGTATCTGTCAGTTCTTTCCAACCATCCCAATCGTTTTCATCCAATCCATCCTCAATTGAGACAATGGGATATTTGTTGGACCAGTCTTTCCAGAATCCAACCATCTCAGAAGAGGTCAGCTCCTCTCCGGTCGAATATTTGAAGTGATATTTTTTCTTCTCAGTATCATAAAACTCAGAGCTAGCCGCATCAATGGCGATAAACATATCTTCTCCGGGCTTATACCCAGCTTTCTCAATCGCTTCAAGTATAGTAGTTACGGCAGATTCATTGGAAGGCAAATTCGGAGCAAATCCTCCTTCATCTCCCACATTGGTGCTCATGCCTTTGGATTTGAGGACCTTCTTCAGGGCATGGAAGGTTTCGGCTCCCATTCTCAAGGCTTCTCTGAAACTCTCTGCCTTGACAGGCATTACCATGAATTCCTGAATGTCAACAGAGTTGTCTGCATGGCTCCCCCCATTGATGATGTTCATCATTGGAACGGGCAAATATCTGCCATTCACCCCACCTATATATCTGTAGAGGGGCATACCAAATTCCGCTGCCGCTGCCTTGGCGCAAGCCAGTGAGGCACCCAATATGGCATTGGCACCCAGTTTCCCCTTATTAGGAGTTCCATCAAGGGCAATCAGCAATTGGTCAATGGCTGCCTGCTCATAGACGAGTAGCCCCTCCAGTTCAGGTGCAATGATTTCATTCACATTTTGAACAGCGTTCAGGACCCCCTTGCCCAGATAGCGGTCTTTGTCACCATCTCGTAACTCAACAGCTTCGTGCATACCAGTACTGGCACCTGAAGGGACTGCCGCCCGTCCAATACTACCTTCATCAGTGAGGACTTCAACTTCTACAGTGGGATTTCCGCGAGAGTCAAGGATTTCTCTGGCGTTTACATCAATTATCAAACTCATAGTACTCGCATTTTTTGAGATTCGGGGGCGAAGTTACACAATATTGAGAGCAAGGCAAGAAAACAGGCAAAAGCTTAACAATGTGACAATGAGCATATGTTATCACAAGCTTTGCTGATAGACAATAAATATTATCGCGAGGGAATGTGCCTGGATGAACAATCAACCTTGTGTTCATCCAGGAGGTGATTCACCTTCAATTCGGCGAATATTGAGCACTTGCCTTAGAAGTCCTTGACGGCTATCTCCAAAGGCAAAGCGGTGGATTTCCCAACCAGCAAGGCCGAGGCCCCAAACAAGAAGGCCACTTTTGGGTTGAAGAGTCATCTGTCATCATGAATCTCAGGATTCTACTGGAAAGACTATCAGATCATGAATTATTGCGCAATCAGAAGTTTCTTAAGGATTAGCTCTTCCGCTATCCAAAATCGGATCAGGTAAAGTCCATTGTTGAGCTCTGCTACATTCACCTGATCGTATATCGCCTTTAGCTCTCCTGTCCGAACCATTCTGCCAGACCGATCAAGAATCTCATATGTCCCAATTTCTTCTGACCTATTTTCGACATATAAGGTTCCGTCTTGAACAGGAGTTGGATAGATATGAATCTTGCCGCCTGTTTGCTCTACCCTTGTCAATCCTTCTTCACAATCAGTGTATGAAAGTAGCTGACTGGTTCCAGGAATCCATTCCATCCCAATGATATCCCAAAAATATTTTTTTTCATGAATCCGGTTGCCATGCTGATCATAGGTGATCCTCAATCGACTCTGCCCTCTCCAATTCATCTGATCTGTATCCCAAAGATAGATGGCTGAAAAATGCAAGTTGAATTGATTGTCCAAGATGGTTTCTGACCTGCTTGTATACCCCCAATCTTCCAAATCTGCATTCCACCTGGCTTCTTCTCTAATAGTCATATCTCCATTGACCTCGTACTCATATACTTGCTTTCGTCCGCTCCAACTTTCTTGCAAATGGTCCCGATCTCTGCTTTCTCTCAGGATCAATCGGCCTGTAGGGTCGCGTTCAGTCAACACATCCAGGGATTGAAACCAGATAGCCGAATCCTCATCCCAACTATATCCTCGAATAATTGTGGAAGCAGGTGTTTGGGAATAGATCCATTCTTTCCATTCCTGTTTTTGCCAGGACATGGTTTCGATGGCCCAGCGAAAGATTTCAAGCAGACTTTCCCTATTGGAAGAATCATAGCGATACTCTTCCTTTCTTTCTGGCACCCAGTCATTCTGAGAGCTATCGTATTGATAGGTGGTCCACAAGATCCGTCTCCCGTTGGAATTATATTCATATTCTTGTTTTGTCAATGGAATCCCATTCCCTCCCTCAAATATGGTCCCATCCAATCTGTCATTTCCATCATAGGTATAGGTGGTGGTCCCATTTCGTTGCCATATGTCAAGATCTCTTCGCCAATTCCAGAAACTCTGAGAAGCAATTTGTCCACCAGGCCGATATGTATATTCCTCTCGATATTCATTGATCCATCCCCCTTCCTCATTGTTCCAACTAGCATTACTCTGTCTGGTTCTTCGCCCTTCTTCATCATATTCATGCTCAGAAAGAAATCCACTCCATCGATCTTCGTCGGGATAATATTGCCGGCTTTCATCATACACCAGATTGGCGTCTTCTTCTGTCCAACGTTTTTCTCGCAGGTCAATATCTATCCATTGATTCTTCAGAGTATCCCATATAGAAATGATTTTTATTTGGGTCTGTCCTTCTTGCAGGGCTACATTTTTGGAATTGGGAACCCATTGAGCTGATGTTTCATGCCATTGGAAAGAAATATGTGAGCTATTTTGTCCATCCTCTTCATATTTTCGATCAATTCGATAAGAGGGTTCCCAGGCTTGTCCAAGTCCTGAACGACTATAGCTGATACAAGAATTGTACGCATAACAGCCAGGAAAATTCTGAGAGGTGGAAAATTGACAAATGGTTTTGGATTCAGCCAGGGAATCCGAGAAGCCCTGCTGGGAAAAGTTTATGATAGAATCTACCCGAAAGAGGGGCTGCTGGCCAAACAAAGTAAGCATACTGAACAGGAACACAAACAACATCCAGATGGCCTTGATTCGTGGGTACAGTAAACTAATCATATAAGAAGTCTTTAAAGGAAATGATATATACTCATGTGCCAGAAAAGAATTTGGTAAACAATATACAGAAGGAAAGGCAAGCAATCCTCCTGACTTTCCAGAAACTTGCCTGAAAAAATCTTCGTCCTGTCCAACATCGCCTCAGCCACTGAGCTTTTGTCCTCATCTCTTCTTTATTGTGACCGATTTGTTTTTCTCAGTCAAAAAGGCAGATGTACTCTTAGTGGCTTCTTATGACTATCAAGCATTTTCAATGGTTCTCCCTCTTTGCTTTTTTCCTGGTATGGGGAATAATGATTGGAATTGTGGGCTATCATGGCCAGGGCAGAACCTCAGACGAACAATCGAACATTCTGGTAGAAATGCGAGATAGAAGCAGAATTCCCACATATGCTGAAGACTGTAATGAAGGAGAAGCGCACGATGAATTATCCCGGCCAGACATAGACATTTGATCTATCGGCCATCCAAGGCAATCATCTTCTCTTGTCCAGAGAAATAACAGGCGACAATAGGAAGAAAGAATCATAACCAATTTTACTGTAAACAGGAAGCCAGTTCGGTCTGAACTGGTTTTTTTGAATACATGAACTTCGCCATTTTGGGGTGATGTTGATTCATTCTAAGTAAGTGGACACATGTATATTTGGGAATCATCTTCCACCCTCTCGCTCTCCCACCAGCGGGAGACATCAGCCCACAAGGCCAGGAATCAACGATTTTCCTCTTTGGAGGCTGGAGGAGGAATAGAATAAGCATATGTAAATAAGTCCACCTTCTTCATTGAAAAATGGCAGCTAAGGTCTTGATAGGAGATTGGGATTCCTATTTTGGCCAAAGTCAAACTTAGAAAAAGAACCTTGCCCCTTTTCCATTCCATCCAAGCATTTTGATCATCTGTATGGTTTTCAGAAGCAAACGGGCATCTTTTTCGGGAAATTTATTGTCTCTCCTTATAGAATTCTTTGTAACTTTCCTTTTAATAAGAATTAAGAATTTATATAACAACGAACATTCATTCCCCAAACTAACTGCTCAATCATCCATGAAATCCTGTTCCCCCATCCTAATTTTGGTCTGTTTTGGCCTGTTTTTATTGTCCTGTTCTTCTGGTGAAGTCAAAAGTGACATTCTTGTCAAACCGCGAAAAGGCACCTTCTCGGTCAAGGTCAACTCAACGGGTGAATTACGCGCAAAGCGCTCTACCAGAATCTATGGCCCAAGAGGTGGAAGAAGTGCTGGGATTTATCAGATGAAAATCCAAAGCATAGAACCTGAAGGGATTCTTGTCAAAAAGGGAGATTTGATCGCTCAATTGGACCAGAGTGAACTCATGTCCAAAATCACTGAATCAAAACTTGCCCTCCAAAAAGCACAATCCCAGTACGATCAGGCCGTTTTGGATACTGCACTCACCCTCTCCGAAGCACGAGACAATATTGCCAACCTCAAGTATACCATGAAGGAAAAGCAATATGAGCAACAACAATCGCAATATGAAGCACCTGCCATACAGCGACAATTGCAGCTGGAATACGAAAAGGCAGAACGAACCTATGAACAAACCGTCGCCAACTATCAAAAACGAATCGCCCAATCTGTAGCGAAGGTCAAGGAAAAGGAATCAGACCTGTTCCAGCAAAGAAACAAATTCCAGGAACTGCTGGATTTGCAACAGGAGTTTATCATTCGGGCGCCTGAAGAAGGCATGCTCATCTACTTTCGGGAATGGAATGGACGAAAACGAGTTGCGGGTGCCATGCTGAGTCCCTGGGACCCGGTGGTAGCCACCCTTCCAGACTTGACTGAGATGGAATCCATCACCTATGTGAATGAGGTAGACATTCAGAAAGTCCGAAAAGAACAAAAAGTAACCATCGGATTGGATGCCATAGCCAATAAGTATTTGACAGGAGAAGTGATTGAAGTGGCCAATATAGGGGAACAGCGTCCCAACTCGGACTCCAAAGTCTTTGAAGTCAAAATCAAGGTCAATGAATCTGATACAACCCTTCGTCCAGCGATGACCACCAGCAATGAAATTCTGATTGCAGAAAAATCAGAAGCTTTTTATGTTCCTCTTGAGTGTCTTCACAGTCAAGACAGCCTCAGTTTTGTCTTCAAAGAATCCAGTAATGGGATCATTCGACAGGAAATCACTACCGGGCTGATGAATGAAAATGAAGTAGAAGTCATCGCTGGAATAGAGCTGGAGGATCAATTATACCTGTCTTTGCCGGAGGATACGATTGGGCTTCCTCTGGAGAGGCTCCAAGCCGTACTCGCCAACAGGAAGAAGTAAGTCTCGTCCTTGATCGCATCTTGCCATGTTTCACAAAATCATTTACAACTTCCTCATAGGGCTTGAAGCCTTGTGGCAAAATATTTTGCGCGCCATCCTCACTTCCCTGGGGATTGTCTTTGGTGTAGCTTCTGTGATCGCCATGCTTGCCATCGGACGAGGCGCGCAGGAGGAGATCATCTCCCAGATGGATGCACTCGGTGTCAACAACATCATCATCAATCCTATTGTCGAACAAGAAGAAGGAGAGGTAGAGGATGAAAACACCAAGGAGGATCAGCCAGAACGCTTTACGCCTGGCCTTACTTTGCTGGATGCCAACAGCTTGCATGTACTCCCATATGTAGAAGATGTCAGTCCGGAGATTGTCATTGAGAGCACAGCTATGCGAAATGCCAGAAAGCGAAGTACCAAACTGGTTGGGGTCAGCAATGCACATTTTCTCGATCCGGGATTCGAACTGCTGGAAGGCAAAACCTTTCAGCAAGATCACCAAACCTTTGCCAGACCTGTTTGTGTGATTGGATATGGTGTAAAAACGCGCTTTTTCCCAACTGATGAGCCATTGGGCAAACAAATTAAGGTAGGCAAACACTGGTTGACGGTCATAGGTGTAATGAAACCCCGAAATATCTCTCGGCAGGTCCGAAATGAATTGGGCATTCGCAACTATGATCTGGACATCTATACTCCCATCCAGACCGTGCTTCTCCGATATGTGAATCGATCTCTGGTTACACGTACAGCTTTGAATCGTGCAAGATGGGAAGATGATGATGAGGAAAATAAAGATGCGCCCAAGAAAAACTATCATCAGCTTGATCGCCTCATTCTTCGCGTGACAGATTCACGCTTTATGTTCACCCTGGCAGATGTCGCGCATCGAATGCTCAAACGTCGCCACAATTATGTGGTAGATTTTGAAATCATTGTGCCAGAACTTCTTCTGAAACAAAAACAGGAAACCACCAATATGCTGAATTTGGTCCTGGGCGCAATTGCCTCGATTTCCTTGTTGGTCGGAGGGATCGGCATCATGAACATCATGTTGGCCTCGGTCCTGGAACGAATTCGGGAAATCGGTCTTAGGCTTGCTCTGGGTGCTACCCAACGAGACATCATTCTACAATTTATGAGTGAAGCCGTTACCATCAGCTTGACCGGTGGTGTCCTGGGCATCATCCTTGGTGTAGGATTCAGTTTGGGAATAGAAGCCCTTGCTGGCATCGACACCATCATTACAAGTGGCTCAGTCTTGCTTTCCTTCGTCGTAGCTGTTACTATTGGGTTGGTTTTTGGAATTTATCCTGCCGTCCAGGCTGCAAAACAAGATCCTGTGGTCTCTCTTCGATCAGGTGGATAGGATCTCCTTTATTTTTTTCTAACAGAACTTTTCAGAAGCCAATCAAACCGCATAAACCTATGAAATCCTCTATCCTGTTCGGGATCATCATGAGCTGTCTCAGCTGGAGCATCGCACAACAAACACTCAGTCTGGAAGATTGTATTACATTGGCAAAAGGCGAAAGTCCAACCTCCAAAATTGCCGCCCTGGACCAACAGGCTGTTCTGGCAGACTTCCAGGCTTTTGAAGCAAGTTTGCGACCGCAAGTATTTCTCAACACACAGCTACCAGGCTTTACCAGAAGCATCACGGGTATTTTGCAAGATGATGGAAGAACGCTCTTCAAAACCCAGAATCAGACGTTTTCCAATATGAATATGAGTTTCTCTCAGGTGATTCCCTTGACTGGGGGTCGTGTATCGGTTTTTTCTTCCCTTTCCAACTTTACCTTCATCGATACAACCAATTTTTCTACCTGGCAGGCAGCCCCTCTAGGTATCAGAATTAACCAGCCCCTCTTTCGACTCAACACCTTCAAATGGGAAAGGCAGGAACAAAGACTACGAAAGGACCTGGCCGAAGTCTCTTACTTACAAGAGCAGGAAAATGCAGGAATCCAGGCAACTCAATTGTATTTTGAGGCATTGATCGGTCAGGTAAACGTACGGCGGGCAGAGACAAATCTGGTCAACAATGACACCATCTTCGAACTGTCCAAAGGGCGGTTCAGTGTGGGAAAAATCGCAGAAAATGAACTGCTACAAAGTGAATTGAATTTCATGAAAGCCCAGGCAGCCCTCTCTTCTGCCAAGCTTTCCTTGCAGGAAGCAAAGAAGCGCCTGCTCACCTTTTTGGATTTGTCTGGAACGACAGATATCAACTTGCTTGAACCGGGACAAATATCTGTGGTAGACATTGATCCTGACAAGGCCGTACAGTATGCCATGCGGAACAGTTCTTTGATCAGAAGGCAGGCCCTTCAGAGGCAGCAAGCCGAAAGAAGGCTTCGGGAAGCCAAAGCCGACAATCGGTTTTCGGCAGACATCACAGCATCGTTTGGGTTGAATCAGACAGGAAACAGCATCAAGGAAGCCTATAATGGTCTGGAGGATCAAGAGACTTTCACCCTTGGGATCAGCGTCCCAATCATACAGTGGGGCCTGGGAAAGGCAGAAGTACAGGCAGCCAGCTATCGCCAACAGAGTTTGGAAGAAAGTATCAAGCAAGAGCAGGCCAATTTTGCAAATGATGTGTACTTCCAGGCCCTGAATATTTCTCAGCTTCGACGGCAGCTGGAGATTTCAGCCCGGTCGGACACGGTTGCACAGAAGCGCTATGGCATCACCAAAAGTCGATACCTGATTGGGAAAGTGAGCATTCAGGATTTGTATATTGCTCAACAGGAAAAGGATCAGGCACAGATCGCTTACTTCAACAATCTGAGTGCATACTGGCTTGCTTTGGCTAGCCTTCGCTCCAATACCTTATTTGATTTTGAAAAAGGAATCCCTATTGGGAACTAAGAGCCTGGGATAATTTCATCCTACGGATTGGATAAGCCCATTCTTTGGCGAATGTGAGGCAGCAAACCTTTCGCAATCATGTGGTGGCCAGTCGGATTCCAGTGAAACCCATCGGCTGCGTTGACATTCTCTCCTTGGCGTTTGGCATAGATGAGGTCTGCAGAAGGCTGATAGACAAAGGTAATTCCCAATTCTTCAAGGACTTCTTGCTGATCATCCACCTGAGGAGGAAAGGCAAAAGAACTCATCACGAGGAAGTCTGAGTTTTTCTGTTCCAGCAGACTGCGAAATCGGTCAAATATCAGTTTGCTGATTTGTTTGGCTTCCTGATAGGCCGGATACCCTTCCGCATCATGATTGATTTTATATTCTGCCGAAGAAGGATCGCTTCCCTTTGGGCGGGGACTGAGGTTGGAGATTCCTCGTCCAAGGTATGCCAGAAATTTACTTCCTGAGATCAGATTTTGCCAATCAGAAACTGGTCGAAGGTATCTGATCTGGCCATCAAGCCCCATGAAGGGTTTTTCCAGCTTGACTACATAATGTGCTTCTCTACCCAGCTTGTAATGATTGTCCATGAAGTCATTGTCGCAGACCTGAAGCACCACCAAATCAGGCTGAATCTCATCAACAAATTGTTCCAGAATCAGATACTCCTGCAAATTGCCATATCCAGCCATCCCGAAAGCAAACACCTCTATCGGCAAGCTATCCTGTAGCAAATGGTAGAATGTCTGATGATTCGATACCTCTACACTCTGGGTGTAAGAGTCTCCCAGGAAGAATACCTTAAATTTATCAGAATTCACATTACCAAATGCCCTGAATCCATCGCGGACTGTCTGATATTCTGCCTCATACTCCCCTTCCACGTAATTGTGAATGGTCTGGCTAAGTTTGAAATTCGCTTTCGGTTTCCACCCCAGTTTTTCGTCTATTTCGGCAATATTGAAGTAGGGAGAATCGGGATGATACAGCCATCTGGTTATCGCCTCTCCTATCCCCCAGATTAGACCCAGGAGAATGAAAAAAGTTGTCAAAGAAAAAATGATTTTCTGTTTCCTGGAAAAGGTTTTTTCGCTCATATAATTTTCTTGAACAACTAAGAGACTGTTTGAAAATCTGTCACTTATTTTTTGTATGCGTCTTTTTTCCTCATTCTACAGCTTTTTTTGTTCTCATAGCCCCACTATGAGAACAAAAAAGAGCCTTGTCTGAGAAAAAAATACCTCCTAACAATTCTTAGCACAGATTCCAAAACAGTCTCTAATATTATCCAATCTTTCAGCAAACCACAAACTGCCACCCGGAATGAACCGGATGGCAGCGACTAACAAGGAATTAAAAAGATACGTAAAAAGCGCGTTCTTATGGAGAATGGATCAATTGGCGTCATTCAAGCTACCTGATCCACTGACTTCTACATTGACAGTTGGTGTTCCTTTGTAATAGATGTCTCCACTCCCAGAAATATTGGCCGTCAAGGCATCTGTTACAGTTACCTCTATATTGCCTGAACCATTGATGTGCAGATCAGCGGTTTTGGTGGACAAATCAAAGGCATCCACATCACCTGAGCCAGAAATATGAGAAGCAAATTCATCGGTTGATCCACTCAACTCCATATTCCCTGAGCCAGAAATGTGTGTCTCGATTTTCTCCGCAGTCAACTCCAGATCCATATCTCCCGATCCACTGATACTGATATCAATATCAGCTACCTCAAAAGCAGCAAGAGTTTCGATTTCTCCTGAACCACTGATCGCAACAGAAGTCAACTCTGGAAGGGTGATGTCAAAAACCAAATCTGTATTTCGGGTACAGCGATCGATGTCTATTTTGAGAACATCACCATTGATGTCCAGCTGGATCAGGTCAATGATATTCTGGCTTCCTGTGATGTCAAAAGAGAGGGAATCACCTGGGATCAGGTTTACCTTTCCGACTGTTGCGAGCTTGACACCTGTAAAAGGAGCCATGTCAAAAGATTGGGTTACTCGGTCAGCATCTGCATTGACACAGATTCCTTCGTCAAAACAACTGCTCAGGGTGATTCCACAAATAAGAGCGATAATACTAAGGATGTGATAGGTTTTCATAACGATTGGGTTACGTGTTAAAATTCTATTCGGTAATTAAATACTGGGAATAATCCGGTCTGATAATATTTTTCAAGGTTTTGGGTTTCTGAATCGTAATATTGGCCGAAGACGTTCAGGTGATTGGTAACGTTCTGAACATCGATCATGATAGAGTGCGTACTCTTTTTGAAGTTCATTTTGTAGCTCACCCCCAGGTCAAATCGCACATACTCTCCGGCTCTGGCTGCAAACATCTGATCAGGAATGATGACGCTATATCCCATTTCTCGAGATTTTTCAAGATCCAGTGGGGTGTATCGATTTCCACCAGATGTCAAGAACTTTCCATTGATCCCGATGATATTGGCTTTCTTTTTCCCGACTTTAAATTCTTTTCCGGCGAGTAAATTGAGCTGATAATTGGAATTGAAAGCGGTATTGTATTCGACGCCATCCTTGGGTGTATATTTGGATTCGAACAAAGAACCTGTGATGAGGAAGTAGTATTGGTCAGAAAAAAACTTCTCAACTGTCAGGTCGACACCATAGTTTCGTCCGGTTCCTTCACTCACTGCCTTCCCTGCGCCAATCACGGCCCAGATATCGACCTCATTGATCAGAGAGTTTCTGCTATTGAGCTGGTCCTGAATAGGAATATCATAGAGATGTTGATAATATACTTCTGTTTTCAGGCGAAGATTCTCCGTAAAGCGATGGTCATAGCCAATTACGGCCTGAGCTGATTTGGTTAGCTCCAGATGATCATTGGGAATAATCTTGGTCCCATCTTGAAGGGTCCCTTCGAATAAGTAGGTCGCCAGGTGCTCCATGCGGCTGTGCAAGCCTACAGCACCGCTGAGAGACTGAGTATCAGAGAACTGCCACTTCAGTGCAAGTCTGGGTTCGAGGGAGAACTCATCATTCAACATCAGATGTGAATAATGAACACCGCTGTTGAGGGTCCATTGATCCCTGATTCGATATTTCCACTGGGCATAAGCTTGAAGGAATTGGGTCGATCCACTATTGTCCAGATAGGTTTTCAGAGCATCAGCTTCCTCCTCAAACTCGCTCCAGCTGAAATTGAATCCCATGTGACTCCCAATCAATCCTGCCCTGAATGTATGGCGTGCATTGAATTTGTGGTTGTACATGGTGCTCATTCTAAGGGACTGAAAGCCATAGGTCGTTTTGTCATCAATATGTTGCTTGTATTGTTTGTCCAGCCAATAGTCTTCTTCTTCGTAGCCGTCATCCGAGGCAGAAATGATGGTATGGAGATAGCTTTTGTCTGAGAGCAAAATCCGGTGTGTCAAACCGATGGTTCCCATGCGTTGACGTTCGTAGAATCCCCAGTTTCCAAATTCTCCTCCCCAAGTGGTTGAATCATTTTCTGGATGGAAACTCGCCTCGTTTTTTCCTCCTAATCCGAATAAGGAGAAGGTACCGGCTGACTTGGTTGGAACCTTGATCTTGAATGAGAGATCCTGATAGACAGGCAATACATCTCCAACGGGGTTGAGACCGACTGCACTGAGTGCTGCCAAGGTAGAATAGCGATAGTTCACCAGATAGGAAGCGCGGCTATTTTTGTGAAAATAGCCTTCCGCAGAAGCTTCAATTCCCAAGGCACCGATCATCAGGGAATACTCTCGTTTTTCGTTATTGCCAGCCCGCATTTTCAGGTCGAATACTCCCGAGAGGGCGTTGCCATATTCCGTGGGGAAAGCACCTGTGTAGAAATCAGAATTGGCCAGGGTACTGCTACTGAGCATACTGATGGCTCCTCCAGAGCTTCCAAGCCCTCCAAAGTGGTTGGGATTGGGGATTTCGACGCCTTCCAATCGCCAGAGGATTCCACGAGGAGAATTGCCTCGGATCACGATTTCATTGAATAGATCGGAAGTTCCTCCCCCAATAGATACGCCTGCATAGGCCTGGGCCATCCGAGCGGGATCAAAGAGACTGGAGGCATATCTGCTGGTCTCTTCCACGGTAAATGACCGGGCAGAGACGGTCGCCATCTCGTTAGAGGAGGCGGCTTTGTCTTGCCCGGCAGTGATCACGACTTCTTCCAGATTTCTGGTAGACTCGGCAAGTTCAATATTCAGGATCAATTCTTTCCCTGAAGTCACAAGTACCTCTCGCAGGCTGTTGGCTTCATAGCCGAGGTAGCTGATATCGAGGGTGATTCTCCCGACCGGGACATCCTTGATACTGAAATTGCCGAATTCATCTGTGTAAGCCCCTTTGAGTGGATCTGTCCCACGAATGATGATGGTAGCTCCCACCAGAGGGGTCTGTGCGTCGCGGTCCAATACGGTCCCACGAATGTGTTGAGTCAAGGTGTTTGTTTGTGCCTGGACCGTCGCAAGAAGCAATGCGAATGCTGTCCAAAGCTGGATGACTTTGTTCATGAGTATGTGTGTTGCTGTTGTAAAAGAGGCTGATTGGTAATTCTAGCTTCCAGCCGGAGAAAAATCCATAGTCTGTGAATGAAAGAGGATAAGATTCATGCTGCCAGCCGGAAGCAAGTCTTACAAGCGAATTCCGGCCTGCACACCAGGATAGATTTGTACTGTGGTGTTGTTATAGGTTTCATTGAAGAAGGTCCAGGGTGCAATGGTGTTTTCGCGATTGTTGGAGATCAATACATTGGCTGCTACTCCTCCATAGACTGCCAATCGCTTGGCGAGGTGCAAAGAGACATTTAAGCTAAGTCGATTGAGTTGGTTGAGGTCGTCCCACGAAAATCCATTTCGGAACAATTGGTAGGAGACTGCATCTATATTGTAAGCAATGCGCTTTCCATGTCGGAATTTGGTACCGATCCCGTAGCCGACAGCCAAAGTAGAAGGACCATTCTCTACACGCGCCCCGGCTGAAAAAATATTATAGAATCGAGGCACACCAATTTTGAGGCTGGCTACTCCTGTAAGACTTTCTGTTGCCCCTCCTTCTACGCGAAAATATCCATCCTTGACAATGCTGAGCAGGCCTATGGGCACTCCATTATCTACTGATTCGGCAATATTGATGATCCCGATTTGATATCCATGCATGCGTCTGGCCACATTCATGAATCCAGAAGCCTGAAGACCATAAAAATCTCCGGTGGCGACATTGAGGAATCCTGCAAATTGCGCCCCTTTGCTGCCAGATTCTCCGGCAAGCTGATGTGGATTAGCAGCAAATACCCATTCATCCTCTTCTTGTTCTTTCGACCTTGAACCCGCAAAATTCACAGCTCCTGCTGCCTGGATTCCTCTCAGATTGCCTGCAGATACATTCATCAATCCTGCAAATTGGCTGCCGAGGGTGCGCTCTCCTGCAATATTCAAGGCTCCTGCTGCCTGAATGCCTTTGATCCGATCTCCTCCCACATTCATCAATCCTGCAAACTGGCCTCCACTTGTGCGCCCTCCCACGACATTGAAGACACCAGCGAATTGGACACCGTAGGCATGGGATCGCAGAATATTGAACATCCCGCCAAATTCCATCCCCTTCAATCCTCCGTTGTAGCCACCAATCATATTGAAAGACATGACATTGGAGACTCGTCCTGACCGGAATCCATTGGTTCCCAAAAATGGGATCAGGCTGATCTGGAACGGGCGGTTGATCATCACATAGTCTTGATCGGCATCATGATTTCGCTGTCCGTGGGAGCAAAGACCCAAGAGGAGAAGTACGCTTAGCAGGATGGTCGGTTTCATAGGGATAAAAAATTGTTTGTTGTAAAAGGACCGAATACTGTTGTGTTCATTCTCAGGACAATTCAGACATTTTTTTTCCCTTACTCCAATTTCTATTTTTTTTCAAAAAAGTTTTTTTCTCTCTGTTTCCTCTTCCCAAATTTTCGAATCACCAGAAAAAAAACCAGCCCTAACTCTCTGATTATCTGCAATATTTGGACCTTTTCTCCAGACAATGGTCTTCTATATATGGCAACACAACTCGATTATCAATTATCTCTAAAAAACAGGAAAATTTCTTTCACCCAGGGAAAAGGGGATAGAATATTCACCTATTTTATCCAATGGTCTCAGCTGATGATCGCGGGATCGATTTCTTATTTTCTTCTATCCGAAGGCCTGCAACAGTCTTCTTCGATGAATCCTCACCAAGGCAGTATGCTGATCCTGACTTTGATCTGGTCTGGCTTGATTTTCATGTACATTCGTCGCGCCCAAATCAGTCGGTTCAGGATACTTTGTGGAACATCCCAACAAGAAAATCGCCACAAGGTGTTGCGTATTCTACAACAGTTAGGATGGGAAGTACAGGATCAATCCGAGGAATATATTGTTGCATACACAGAGCAGAATCGTCTCCATTGGGGTCGGCAATTCTCAGTCCTGTTTGAAGAACAACGAATCCTCTTTAACTGCATCACTTTAGAGCGGGACAATCGTCCAAATCCCTTTTTTCCGATCCAGGACCAACTGGCGTATCGAGATTTTCTATCCTTGTGGCACAAAATGAAAGAACAAGCCGACAGATAAGGTCTCTCACTTCTGACATTGGACGCATCTCTTCTCCTATACATATTTCGCCATCTCCCTTTCCATGGCACACAAGATTGCGTATCGCATTTCACTTCGAAGCAACAAAATGGTAGAGGATCTGCCCAAGTCTACAGCAGGGAATGGATATTTGTCAATTGCAGAACTTTAGGCAAATTTGGGCTATCGAGTCCGTTTCACTCCCTGCATGATCGGAAGATGTGCAAGACTTTTCTCAATCAGTGGCTACACACTTATGAATCAAGCTCAGATCAGACCCTATACTATCGAGGATCGATTGCCTCTGTTAGAGGTGTTTTGGCAAAATGTACCAACCTTTTTTGATCCTTCAGAAATCGCAGACCTTGAAGCTTACCTGGATCAGAAGCCACTCACTTATTTTGTCCTTGTTGATCAGGAGTTACGTCTGGGGGGTGCAGGCCTGCGACTGTCGAATGAAGGAAAAACGGGCCACATCACCTGGATTTTTTTTCATCCTGCCTGTCAGGGAAAAGGCTTTGGCAGCAAACTGCTCCATCATTGTTTGGCCCGCCTGGCTGAATACGAAGAGGTGACGAGGATAGAACTGACAACCTCTCAATTGGCTTATCAATTCTTTGAGAAGTTCGGTTTTGAGGTAGTGGAAACCCAGAAAGACTTTTGGGGCAAGGGCCTGGATTTGTATCGAATGGTGAAGGAAAAGCAAGGATAAGGCGAGAAAGGTCATTTCATTCGTTGATGTCTTTTAGCACTTTATTGAGGCAATCGATCATTCCATTGATTTTGTTTTTATCCTGCAACCTTCTGCAATAGGTTTGGGGAGTAAGATTACTTTACCCAATTCTCCAAATTCTATTACAAATGAAAATTTTATTGCCTTGCCTTTTGCTTACGTTTGTCCTGATCAGCGCTTGTGACAATGAAGAGGTCTGTGTCGAAACACTTTGGTATGAAGATGCCGACAATGATGGTCTTGGAAATCCCAACAATAGCCTTTCAGCATGTGAACAACCAGATGGATTTGTCGCCAACAATACGGATACAGATGATACATCTGGCAGTTCTGCTTCGCTCGCTTCCTACGGGGATGCCCTCCTTGATCAGGTAGCAAATGGAGATGGGAATGGCATAGATGGAGCCTTCAGAAATAGCGGGATTGTCATAGACGAAGCGGCAAATACCTATTTTGCTGTCAACGGCATTCATCCCGTCAACTCTGGAGACTATACCTCTTATTACCCCAAGTCCATCGTAGAAGCCTCTCTGGAAACAGATGAAATTGTAAACGTTTGGTCCTTTGACAATAGCACCCTTGGACGCCATGTGGATATGGAAGCCTTGAGTTTTGCCGAAGGGACAGATTATCTGTACATCGGAGATGAATACAATTATATCTATGAACTGGATCGGGCGACAGGGGAAGTCAGAAGAGAATGGAATCTGGCAGACATTGGCATTTCTACAAGTGCTGACCGGGGCGTGGAAGCCTTGACCTATATGAATGGCTACTTTTATGCAGGGATTCAGGAAGAACGCAAAATCTTCCAGCTGGATCTACATCTCGATGCCACTGATCCCAATGATGAAGATTATCAAACTGTAGAAGCCCTTTCCTCTTTTGATGTGAGCAATTCTCCCAGTGGACTCTTTGCGGCAGCTGATGGCAATCTGTATCTGGTCGCCTTTGGAGGCGGAAATGTCAATCAAAACATTTCAAAGTATGGGACAGATGGCAGCTTGCTTTGCACGATCACCATCGGGAATGAAGTTGACATTCAACAGGCTGACGGAATCTTCATTGACAGCAATCAGGAATATGTTTACATCGCTGATTCACAGGGTCTATCCAATGGATTGAGCGCGGTCTACCGAATTCCCTGGGCTACGTTGGATTGTCAGTAATCCCAACTCAGACAAACAATTTTCTGCAAGCGTCCAGCTTGTGTCACACATCAAAGCGGCTAGCTGTTAACATGTATCATTCAAAAAATCAACATGAAAATTTCAAAATTTTCTTTCTTATTTCTGTTGGGGGCCTTGATTGTATTCCCCTCTTGCAGGAATGGAGACTGTGTGGAAACCCTTTGGTACGAAGATTCTGATGGAGATGGGCTAGGAAATCCCAATGTGAGTCAGTCTGCCTGCGAGCAACCAACAGGCTTTGTTTCTGACAATTCTGATCCCGATGACAGCGGTAGTATGGCTGAAGCAGGTGCAACTCCCACTGCTGCATTTGATGAATTCGATACGCAAAATGTGACTATTTCATTCAATGGAAATAGCGTCACGCTCGAAACCAATGGAATTCCCAATCACCCCTCCTATTACTTTGCGACGACCAACTCCTTGTACAATGGGGATGACGAATGTATGACTTCCAGTATGCCTACCCCTCACACGATCGATGATGAAACGGTAGGATTTTCGATTACTGTTGATACCAATCCTTCTTTTGCCAGCAGTTCCACAGAAACGGGGCTGGGAGCCATCGGCATTTGTACGTCGGGCGCTCCGATCTACAATGAACAGGAGGGTAACAACAGATCGCTGGATGAAATGCTGGCGAATACACTGGACTGTGGTGGTGGGCATGGTGGACCGACAGGCTACCATTATCATGCTGAGGCAAGAAGTTCGGACTTAGGCCTTTCCTTTGATGATGAAAGCCTGGTAGGAATCATGATCGATGGCTTTCTCCTGTATGGCAGAAAGTGTAGTGCGTCTGGCAGCTATCCATCAGACCTCGATGCATCTGGCGGCCATACCTCTGAAACCCATCACAGCAATGGCGAAAGCTTTTACCATTATCATATCATCAATGATTTTTTGGTAGCAGATTATATCGCCCTCTTCTCGGTGGACTTACAAGGAAATATATAATCTTACAGCGAGTCTCATCATGAGCACAAAGTCAGACAGGCGCAAAGAAAGAGGCATATGATTTCCTGCCTGGACGACTTTGTGTTTTTCTCAAAACAATATCCCCTATCGATATCCCCTCCTCCCAACCCTCAATAACCAAAGCTATGAGAGCGTCATTCCTTCTTATCTGTGTATTGATACTGAGTTGTCAACAGACTCCTCCTCATCCAAAGGACCCGATGCAGGCATCTACTCATGTCTCCCTACTCACCTACTCCATTCCCGCTGTTGACATTCCGCTTGATTCCCTGAGTCTTCACAAATGGGAAGGTGTCTGGAAGGTGAATGGCCAGCCCTATTCTGGCTACGCACTCCAGCTATACCCCAATGGATTGTTAAGGACAAAAACAGGCTTCTTCAACGGAAAGAAACAAGGCCCATCCAGGGCATATTTTCCAGACGGGAAATTGCAGCATATCACTCCCTATCACGAAAATCTTGTACATGGAGAAGTAAAAAATTGGTCGGGAGTTGAAGGACATCCACTTCTGGCGATTCGAAATTTTCATCTGGGAAAAGCGCATGGCCAACACAAAAAATGGTACAAAAACGGGCAGATATTCAAGATCATGAATTATCACATGGGAAAAGAAGAGGGGATGCAACAGGCCTATAACGAAAATGGCTCTCTCTATGCGAACTATGAGGCCAAAAATGGAAGATCTTTTGGATTAAAGCGTTCCATGCTTTGCTACGAACTAGATGATGAAAAATTATCTCTCAATGAACAGTAAAAACAGTATTGTACTCCTGCTTGCTTGCTTGATGTGTGCAGCCTGCCGACAGGAGGCCAATTCCCCCCATCGGGCCGAAAAGGAAAGTCGGGTTAGTCATCTACCCTATTATAGGGAGGCAAGGTTCAAGCCGCATTGGATGCTTCCATCTGATCAGGCACTGGATACCTTTCATCGCATTTCTCCTTTTCGATTGACCAATCAAGATGGAGAAAGCGTAACAGAACAAACCTTTGACGGAAAGATATATGTAGCTGATTTTTTCTTCACCTTCTGCCCTGGAATTTGTCCCAGAATGACAAAAAACATGGCGATGATCCAGGAAGCATTTCTCGATGATGATGATGTCTTGCTCTTGTCTCACTCAGTCACCCCTGGCCATGATTCTGTTCCTGTTTTGAAGGAATATGCAGAGGAGAAAGGCGTTATGTCTCACAAGTGGCATCTGGTTACAGGCAGTCAGGAAGATATTTATCAGCTTGGAAGGAAAGACTATTTTGTTGAAGAAGATCTGGGCTTGCAAAAAGAAGAGGATGAATTCCTGCATACCGAAAATTTTGTATTGGTAGACAAGAGCCAGTATATCAGAGGGATTTATAATGGTCTGAATACCTCTTCTATCCAGCAACTCATCGCAGATATCAAAACCTTAAAAAAAGAACAATGATCCTCTCCCCTGTTAAATATTTTGAGGTAAATCCTTCAGAATCAAGCATCAGTTATCCTATATTTGTCTGAGAAACTGTTCAAACATGTTTTTTGAGAAGAAAGAGACATATTTGGGAACTTTAACGGTGCCTTTTTCGCTCGAATTCCAAAATGTAAGCAGTTTCTAAATCAATGAGATCCTCCAGGCAACATACATGGATGTATATCGAATATCTGATCATTGCTATATTCTGGATAGCCATGATTGGGACACCTTTCTTTTTTCGCAATGCCAGAGAGGGGATGGATTGGGAAACGGCTTTTTCTATGTCAAGACCGAATATTCCCTTGTTTCTCGCTTTTCTCATCAACCGTTTTGTCCTGTTGCCAAGATTGTTCTTCAATGACAAACGGATTCCTTATGTCCTGGCTGTCTTGGCCCTGGTTATATTCCTGCCAATCGGAAGCGCCCTAGTGTTTCCCGCAGGACTTCACAGACCAGATCCTCCTCATATGGGAGGCAGGGAAAGCAGACCAATGCAACAGCTTCCACCGCATATGAGACATGAAATGGGCCTTCCTCCTACAGACATTCGCCATCGTCCCTTTCCCAATACCCTTGTCTCCTCCTTTTTGTGTTTGTTGATTATTGGTGTGGATACTGGATTAAAATCATTCACCAAGCTCTCCAGTAAGGAAAAAGAACATGCCATCCTGGAAAAGGAGAATATGGAAAATCAGTTGGCGTTTTTGCGTCATCAGATTAGTCCGCATTTTTTCATGAATACACTCAATAATATCCACTCGCTGATTGATATTGATACCGAGGAAGCCAAGGAGTCTATCATTCGACTGTCCAAATTGATGCGGCATCTTCTCTACGACTCAGAAGCGGAACAATTATCGTTGAAAAAGGAAATCGCTTTCATAGACAGTTATGTGGAGCTTATGAGACTCCGCTATCCAAAAAAAGTCGATATTGTCCTGGAAGTCCCGGATATCATTCCCGAAAAACATATTCCACCACTCTTGTTTACCTCCATCCTGGAAAATGCCTTTAAATACGGAATCAGTTACTCCAAATCATCTTTTGTTCATATTTCTCTCCAAAGTACAGATGATGCTCTCGACTTTCGTGTCAGCAACAGCAATCACCAGCAGTCAACACATGGAACCTACTCAGGAATAGGCTTAAAGAATACCCTTCAACGACTCGATCTGATATATCAAGACCGGTATAGCCTCAAGGTGCAAAACGGCCATCACATCTTCACGGTTACTTTACACATCCCACTATGATCACTTGTATAGCCATTGATGATGAACCCCTAGCACTCAGACAGATGAAGAGCTATATCGACAAAACGCCAGTACTTCAGCTGCTTGAAACCTTCGAAAGTGCCATAGATGCCATCAACTATTTACAGACAGAGCAGGTTGACTTGATGTTCGTCGATATCAATATGCCAGATCTGAATGGAATGGATTTTGTCAAATCTCTCATTCAAAGGCCTCAGGTAATCTTTACGACCGCTTATAGCGAATATGCCCTGGAAGGATTCAAAGTGGATGCCCTGGACTATTTGTTAAAACCAATCGCTTATCCAGAATTCTTAAAGGCTGCCAACAAAGCCCATTCCTTGTTGGATCTAAAGCAGACGCATGCGACCCAATTGAAACAAACCGAGACCTTTTTGTTGATCAGGTCTGAATACAAAATCATTCGCATCAATTATTCTGATATCAGATACATTGAGGGCATGCGGGAATATCTTCGGTTTCACCTGACAGAAGGAAGAAAGATCATGACATTGATGTCCATGAAAAAAGTGGAAGAGAAACTTCCCAAGGATGAATTCATGCGTGTGCATAGGTCTTATATCGTTCGATTGGATACCATCACCACCATTGAGCGAAACCGAATCATCTTTGACGAGAAGACCTATATTCCGGTAAGTAAACAATACCAAGAGGCTTTTCAGGCATTTTTGAACAAGCACTTCTTGATTTGACAGTCCATCCGTCTCAATCAGGTAACACCTGACAATTTTTCCTTATCGCTCCCCTGGACGATAGGTTTCTTCAGCCCGTTTCTCTACCTCCTCTCGATAATAGGCCACCTCCTTGAACTCTTGATCTGCATAGCGCTGCGCCTGGTCCATGAAGTGAGGGGAAGAAGGATCGCCACTTTGCCCTCCGGCCAGAAGACTTTTGGCGCGCACTTTTTCGCCAAATTCCACCACAGCGACAAAACTGTTGCCTCTGGTGCCATAGATCTTTCGGGTCCTTTGAGCGGACCGCATTCCATAGGCAGCCAAGGCTCCCCAACGTCCAGAAGCCAGCCCTACTGGAATACTTTCTGCCTCATCATCAAAGGTCATGTCAATGTCTCCACTGGTCCGTTGAAACCGGTTGACCTCTCCCCAGGCTATGTTCCATGTCCCAAAATTCTGCTCAAGTTTGGCTAGGGCTTCTCCAAACACATTCAAGCGCTCAGAATCTGGGGATTGAGTACCATAATAGATCAAGGTTTTCATGCTGCTCAATCCATCAGGGGCATTGCCTTTTTGCAGAGACAGACTTCCATAATAATGAGCCAACGACATGGGGACAGAAGTCGCAGAAACTCGATAATCCCACTCTCGCAAGACCTCAATGGCATCCTTGAGTGCAGGATATTTGGCCGAAGAACGATCATAGGCTTGTATCAAACCAGGTATCAGGGCCTCAAATGCAGGCAGATAAGGATCATAGGCCGTTTCAATCAATTTGTCCAAGGTAAAGTCTTTGCTGTTTTCTAGGAGTTGAATCGCATGAACTCCCCGGAAGTTTTCTCGATTGAGGGACATATATCGAGGATAATCCGAGACCTTGGGGCTGTGTTCGGCAGCAGAAGTAAAGGGAGTTGAATTGCAATTCTGAATCCAGCCATTGGGCGGATTGACCACCACGATAGCTTCTTCAACTGGGTGGAGGCCTTGCCAATCTGTTGCAGGATTGCTTCCCGGAACCGGTCGGCTGTAGTCAAAACTGGTATCCCGTATCGGGATAAAATTTCCATGATAGTAGGCAATATTCCCGTCAGCATCTGCATAGACGGTATTGTTGGAAGAATTGGTTTTCATGTTCATCATCTCCCGAAACTCTTCATGTCCACTGAGTTTGGTTCGGGTATAGGACTGCGCGAGGGCCTGAACAGGCTTCCACATCAAGGCAGTAGCTGTCCATTTATCCTCAGTCATATGTGTTATCGGCCCATGATGCGTCCGATACATCGGAAAGCTTTTCTCTACTAGCTGATTTCCATTCTTGTATTTCAGGCTTACTTTTAGAGATTCTAGCTGTCGTTTTTCTTCTCCATATCGATACATAAATTCTCCATCCTCTTCTTCCACCTCTTCTACGAATTCATCGATCACGTCTGTATAGGTCGAGGTATGCATCCATCCTGTCTTCTCATTGAAGCCTTGATAGACAAAAAACTGCCCCCAGGTGACCGCACCATAGGCGTTGAGACCTTCTTCACTGACCACATGCACCTCTCCCCGAAAATAAAAGGAGGTATGTGGATTGATCAACAACATGGCATGACCAGATTCGGTAAGATTCCCAGAGATGGCAAATCCATTGGAGCCACGAGGTTCTTCTTCCAGATTTGGGTCAAGCAGCCCATTCCCGGATGTATTGAGGGCAAGGGCAGCCCGATTTTCATAAAAGGCCTTGATCCTCGCTGTCGAAACGCGTTCGATATCTCCGCCAATTGAGCCTTCGCTAAAATACATCGGCATCCAGGGTTCGAAGCGTGTCAATAATTTAGGTTTTACTTCCGGATGGGTATCCAGATAATAATTGACGCCATCTGCAAAGGCATCGCAGAGTTGTCTCAACCAATCTGGTGCTGATTCATAGTTCGCGATGGCTTCTGCCTTGGTCATGAACAATCTTGCTCTCAAATCACTGTATAAGGCTTCTTCTCCTTCGACCTCTGCGAGTCGTCCAATGGCCCAGATATAATTCCGTTCTACTCTGGCGAAATCGTCCTCACACTGGGCATACAGGAGGCCAAAAACTGCGTCGGCATCTGTTTTCCCATAGATATGCGGCACCCCAAAATCATCTCGGATAATGGTCGTATTGGCGGCATGGGCTTGCCATCGGCTGAGATCTTCTGAGTCTTGCGTTGGACTACAAGCCAGGACAAATAAGAGGAGGAAGTAAGCGTAAGGATTCATTGCAAATAGGGATTAGGAAACCACATAGATACAGATTATTGAGAATAATCGTAAATTTCTTTCCGCGATCTTTTTTTGACAGATCTGTGATTTTTTCTTTTCTCCTGCGAATCATGAGGTAAACATCACATCGTGCCAACTTCACTTTCTCAGGAACAACAATTCACCCATCTTCTCGAATCCCACAAAAAACTGGTATTCAAAATCGCCAATGCCTATTGCTCAGATAGGGAAGAGCGCAAGGATTTGATTCAGGAAATCGTGCTACAGTTATGGAAAGCATTCCCTAGGTATGACAGCCGCTATGCTGTCTCTACCTGGATGTATCGAATCGCCCTGAATGTTGCGATTTCTTACTACAGAAAAGAAAGCAGACGCAAAAGCAAAACCGTCCACCCCAAGGAAGCCATCATCGATCTGGCTGAAGACGATCAGGAACGTCTGGCAGAAAAGGAAAGTAGAATCGGACAGCTCTATCAGTGGATCAATCAATTGGGGGAGCTGGACAAAGCGCTGATGATTCTCTATCTGGAAGGAAAAAGTCATCAGGAGATCGCAGAAATTCTGGGCATTTCCAAAAGCAATGTGGGGACCAAAATCAGCAGAAACAAACGCAAACTCACCCATCATTTTCACAACATCCAACAATAATTCACCCAACAAAAACAAGCAATAATATGGATCTTCAGGAACTCATCGATATCTGGCAAGAAAATGACGAGCAATTGGACCAACAACTCTCTGTCAATCACAAACTGCTCAAAGAAGTAAGTCTCAATCGGGTTCACTCCTTGTTGCGCACCTTCAAATTCGAAAAGGTAGCCGAGGTCGCCGTCAATGTCTTCTTCTCTTACTTTCTCGTCTGGTTTATTCTCAATTCAGAATCTTCCTTCCGCTTTCTCCTGCCTGCAATATTGCTGTTGTTCTTCGGCATAGGAGATGTCATCTGGAATGTGTATCAATTATCACTCATGTCCCGGATTTCTTATGGAGCGCCCATTCTGCAAGCCCAGCGAGCGATCGAACAACTCAAACTCAATCTGATTCGGGAGCGCAATCTGCTATACATTGTCATCCCTCTCTTTCCCATTGCATTTTTCAGTGTGGTCGCCAAAGCCTGGTTTGATCTGGATTTCCTGGACATATTTGGCCCCTGGATGATGCAATTTGTTGGAGGGAGTTTTGTGGTAGCTGCAATCATCGTCTGGTTTTTGAAAAAATTTCCAGACCCCAATTTGGAGAAGGCCATTCATTTCCTCCAGGAAATCAGTCAGTACGATCAGGAGGATTCGGGACATTTCACCTAAATGAATCTTTAGTTGAAACAGGCGCAAGGAGGGAGAAGACAATTTTCCCTCCTTGCGCTTGATCATTCCCTGGATTATTTTGGTCTTTTGATTGTTGATCTTGAGCTATGACTGAACATGTTGAAGAGAGCTTTGCGAATCATGATTTCTCCTCTGAGGATATTTCATTCACCTTGTATGAGCAATGTGTCTTTGAGCAGTGCCAGTTTCAGGAGATGCATATTCATCGAACCATTTTCAGAGCATGCGAATTCAAGACGTGCCGATGGATCAATGTAGAATTTGAGGCATGCAAATGGCAGGATCTTCATTTTCAAGCGTGCCAACTGATCGGGATTCATGTTCATCCTGCTGCTCTCCAACAAGTACAATGGACCTTCCTGGATTGCCAAATCTCCTCCCTCCTATGTGAATATATGGAGTTGGAAAGAAGTCTTTTTCAGACATGTGATCTCAAGGAATCCTCTTTTTTTGATTGCAAGCTCCAGGGCACATCTTTTCGTGGCTCAAGGCTGGAAGGGACCATCTTTGAACGCAATAATCTTAAAAAATGTGATTTTCGAGGGGCAACTTCCTACGAATTGGATCCTTTTAAGAATGAGATCAAAGGTTCGCAATTCTCCTTACCAGAAGCCCTTGTATTGCTAAAGTCGCTCAAGATCAAAATAGAGTGATCTGCCTGATTTTGAGGGCAAAAGAACAGATCTTAAACAAGCGTCTTACTTGTCAATCCTTATCCCACAGACCTTATCCCTCCCGTTGAGTCCAGCGTTCCCCTTCTCATCTCAATTCCAAATCTGGTTCACAGTTCATATCCAGCCTCTCTTTCTCCATCATTTTGCTTTTACATTCTCTACTGCCTGATCATACACCCGTCGCATCCCTTCCCGGAGTGAAATTTTGGGCTTCCAACCGAGGGTATTGAAGACATAGTCCATATTGGCATGGCGCGCATGAACACCAACGGGCTTATCCAATAGCTGCTTAATCGGGGGCTTGTAGCCAGCAAAATCAGTGAATATGTCGATGATTTCCAGAAAGGAAAGAATTTTGCCAGACCCAATATTGATGGCGCTCCCATCATGGATATTGTCCAAGGCGAACAACATGGCATCGATGCAATCATCTATGTGAACGAAGTCTCGTCCTTGTTTGCCTGTTCCCCACACCTCAAAGGGACTCTCTTTTCCCGCAGCTCGCGCAGCAATTGCCGGAATCGGATAGGACAAATCCTGATCTTCGCCATAGCCAGAAAATGGTCGTACACTTGCCACAGACAAATCATAATGAGCAGCAGCGATTCGAGCCAGATACTCTCCCGTCAATTTGGACCATCCATAGGTCATGTCAGGTTGTCCCAAATTCCCTCCGTCAAAATCTATATCGGCCTCTGCCAATGCGACGAAACCGGTTTCTGCCTGTAAGTTGACTGGGTAGGCTGCACTGCTGCTCGGATACATCAAGCGATCCGGCTTATGGCGAACCGCCCAATAAAACAATTCTGCATCAATGGCCAAATCCAAAGCTACCATCATGGGATCGCCATCGATTTTGGCCCGCCCGCCGACAATGGCGGCATAATGAAATACATCATTGAAGCGCTTGATCCCAAAGGTATCTTCCAGCCATTTGTCACGCTCCTGCATATTGCGCAAAAAATGACGAAAATCTCCCTTCCAGAAGACCAATCGCTCATCTGACCCCCAATATTCAATTCCATTCTCTACCTTGGAAGGTTGATTGGTCCCAAAAACCTTCTCTATCCCAATCCAATCTGAAGGAGACAGTCCGACTGACAGGTCATCCACAATGACTACCAGATCCTGAGTATGCGTGTATAAATGCTTGGCCATGTTGCGTCCAACAAATCCACAGCCGCCTGAAATGAGATGATGTTTCATGTAAATTGTTAAGGGGTCATGAAAAATAGACGACAAAATTACTATTTTGACAGGCCGCTATCAACCCTAGTTTTGTATCCTTTCTATTAGGAGGCAAATTTGTATGGTTTGCTGCCATAAACACACCGATATGTCTAAGCTTGCTCTATTTTCTCTACTACTTTCTCTAGCCCTTCTCATGTTGCCAAAATGGGGATTGTCTCAAATTAGCCATGGAGGGACACCTGCTAGTTTCGGACTCTCCCTTGGGACTGAGAGAATCCCGGAACTCCTCATGCCAGCTGTAGATCTGAAGGCGCTTATCTTGGAAGATCAACAAAGAGACGCTGACAAACTTCCCTACCGATTTGGATATGAATTTGAGGTAGATCTTAGCTTAAAAAACGCTGGGCACTGGATCAAGCTGCCGAATGGCGATCGCCTCTGGCGACTCAAACTCAGCTCTCCACAGGCCTTGTCTATCAGTCTGATATATGAAGAATTCTATTTACCAAAAGGAGGTAGTTTGTTTTTGTACTCCCCGGACAAGCAACATGTCCTTGGCGCTTTCACTTCTGAGAACAACAAAGCTTACAGGAAGTTTTCCACCAGCCTACTTCCAGGCCAAAGCAGCATTCTTGAGTATTATGAACCGGCGGATGTCAAGGGGCAGGGGATCATTCATGTGTCAAAGGTGATCCATGCCTATCGGGGAATGGGCTTGTCTGCCAGTCGTGGTTTCGGTGATGCAGGTGCCTGCAACAACAACATCAACTGTCCGGAGGGGCTAGATTGGCAAACTGAAAGCCGTGCAGTTGCCCTGATCATCGAAGGAGGATTCAGGGCATGTACCGGAGCCATGATTAATACTGTCAGAGATGATTGTACCCCATACTTGCTGACTGCCAATCATTGTCTGTCCAGTGATGTCAATACCTGGATGTTTATGTTCAATTATGATAGTCCCACCTGTCAGAGCATGAATGGCCCTACCAATATGACCGTGTCGGGCGCCATCCTTCGATCCAATGGAATCAGTTCTGATTTTGCCTTGATAGAATTAAGTACGCCTCCCCCTCCCTCCTATCAAGTCTTTCATGCAGGTTTTTCAGCTGTAGATCTTCCAGCCGATTCGAGTGTCGGCATCCATCATCCTGCCGGAGATGTCAAAAAGATCAGCTTTGATTATGACACAGCCCTGCATGATTTCTGGTTTGCCGGTGTTCCCAATACACATTGGACGGTATCCGAATGGGAAGATGGCACGACAGAACCGGGCTCTTCCGGCTCTCCACTCTTCGATCAGAATCACAGGATAGTCGGCCAACTGCATGGAGGAGATGCCTTATGTTCAGCCCAAGATGAATATGACAGTTATGGCAAGCTTGCCTATTCATGGAACAGACAAAGCCATCCCAGCCAACAACTTCAATTTTGGCTGGACCCGGACCACACAGGTATAGACCTCATGAATGGGAAGGAATGTGCACTCAGCCCTTCTGCCACAGACCTTGCGGTGGTGCAAATTCTATCTCCCTGGGATGCAATTGTGCATTGTCAGGATTCGCTGGAGGTAGAAGTTCTGCTGAGAAATCTGGGCGTGCCTGTTGATTCATTTGAGATCCAGTATCGATGGGATACAAATGCCTGGACAAGTCTGCCTGTGCAGGAGAGTCTGCTATACATGGAGGCGGGGAGTCTGAGCATTCCGACCACTGCCCTCTCCATTGGTCCTCATCTTCTCGAACTCCTCATTACGAAGGTCAATGGTTCTTCGGACATGAATGCCAGCAATGATAGTCTTCAGATTCGGATGACAGTCATCGATGGGCAGGAATTCTCTGTCAGACTGAGCACGGACAATTTTCCCAGAGAGAGTTCTTTTGAGATTAGAGATTCGACCGATCAGCTGTTGTACTCTATTGTTGGATTTGATTTGCAAAACCACACCTATGATCTTGGCTATTGTCTCGACCCAGGCTGTTATACCCTGATCCTCAAAGATGCCGTTGGAGATGGAATTGCTGCGAATCCTGCCGTGGACATTCTGGATCGGGATGGCACCCAGATCGGGACAGCTTCAGGCAATTTTGGCGCAGAAGTCAGTATTCCATTTTGTATTCCCTATTGGGAGCCTGTGGCTGATTTTTCCTTGTCGAAGGATTCGATTTGTTCAGGTGAATATGTCCGATTTACGTCTACCAGCCAGTATGCCGACAACATTAGCTGGGCATTTCCTGGGGGTATACCGGGCACCTCTTCTGATTCGGTCGTAGAGGTGGTGTATCAAACACCGGGGAGTTATGATGTTCAGATCAGTGCTGCTGGCCCAGGGGGATTGGACAATGCCATAGAAAATGAGATCATTCAGGTGTGGGCCAGTCCGAATCTGTCTATTTTCCCAAGCAATGCCAGCAGTCATTTTCTCTCAGATGGATCTGTTAAAGTCAGTGCTACTGCTGGTCTCGAACCATATACCTATATCTGGAGTACTGGCCAGGTCACCTCCGATAGTGGATTGCTTGGCCTTAGTCCCGGCACATACAGCGTTGCTGTTCAGGATGCCAATGGTTGTCTGCGCACAGAAGCATTTGCCATAGGGCCGGCTTTGGGCCTGGATGATCTGATTGAAGCTCCACAGATCACTATTTTCCCAAATCCAGGAGCGGGCTTGTTCACCATTGAAAAGACCGGAAATCAATCACTTCTCCACGTCCAACTAGTCAATCCACTGGGAGAATTTGTCCTGGGTCCATTTTCTATCGATGAGGGGATATCCAGCAGAACGATTGATTTAAGTCAGAAAGCTGATGGACTGTATTTGATTCAGGTTAGATCTGAAGATGCAATCCAATGGTACAAAGTCCTCAAGCAGTAGTAGAGGAAGGGACCAACAGTCTAGCCCTCATTCTGACTGATCTCGGATAGGGAGATCAACATTTTTGAATCCATTTTCTCCTGGCAATGGTCTGTCGACTATTGGTACAGGCCCCTGCTATGTTCTGCATGTTGGCTTTAGAAGAGGTCATTTTGTCCGTTTCCCGGAAAATATTGTCCGTTTTCAAGAAAGATACAAAGTCCGAAATCCTCTATTTGAGCTTGTCATTCAAACAATGACTCACCTTTAGGTTCATCTGTCCTGATATCAACATGATTGACCGGGTGATATAAAAACTAACCTCAAAAAATCTTTCTTATCATGAACCCCTATCGGATCCTTATCGTAGAGGACGAGATCCTCATTGCAGATACCCTCCAAAGATATATTCATCGAAAAGGATGGGAAGTTGTCGGGATTGCCAGCTCCTATGAAGAAGCGACTTATCTTTATTCTATGGAATCGCCTGATTTGGTTCTGTTGGACATCCAGCTTGATGGCAGGAAAACTGGCATTGATGTAGGACAATTTATCCAACAGCAAGTCAATGAGGCTCCATTTATTTTCCTAACCTCTCAGTATGATAAGAGGACAATCGATCTGGTCAAGAACACCTTCCCGGCTGGCTATCTTTCCAAACCCCTTCGTGCATCGAATCTTTATGCAGGGATAGAGATTGCACTGCATAAATCAGAAACCCAGGAAGAAGATTCCAGCATGATTCAGCTTTGTGATGGGGCAACAAATCATCTTGTGGCTATCAATGACATCATCACCCTGGAGGCTCATCATGTCTATGTTGAGGTTCTGCTAGAAGGAAGTAAACGGATTGTTCAACGATCTTCGCTCAGAGAGTTATTACAGCAACTCCCCAGAACTCAATTTGTACAAACCCATCGCAGTTATGCTGTCAATGTGAATCATGTCAATCATTGGGATATGCAGAATATCTACCTCAATAATCATATCATTCCCATCAGTCGAACAAGAAGAAAGGCCGTCTTCAGATCTTTGGAGGCTTAGAGACTGACTGTTTGAACATCTGTAACTTATTTTTTGTATGCGTCTTCTTTTCTTCCACCTATGTCAAGGGAATGCAAATCAAAACTGCCCCAAAACAGCCAAAACACATCATATTGTCCGTTTTCATGAAAATGTCGTCCGTTTTCATGAACAATTTCCTCTCCATTTCCTCCACTTTTGGGATGTACCTCACACACTTATTTCTGCTCCCTTTTTGCTTGGCAATGTTTGATAAAGAGCTCAGCTAACAAACTCTCTTTCGGTTTTGATTTCTCTTATTTTCTAACCTCAAACCTTAGCTTTATGCAGTCTTACAGAATCCTTATTGTAGAGGACGAAATCCTCATTGCAGACACACTCCAAAGATATATTGAGAGAAAAGGATGGGAAGTAGTTGGGATTGCCCATTCTTATGAGGAAGCAGAAACCCTCTATTCTCAGCAAGAACCAGATCTGGTATTATTGGATGTTCGTCTGAATGGATCTGGTTCAGGAATAGATGTTGCACGTTTCATTCAGGAACAAGATTCTCCAGCTCCATTTATTTTTCTGACCAGTCAATATGACAGTCGGACAATCGATCAGGCCAAAAAAACGTATCCAGCAGGATTTCTTGCCAAGCCAATACGGAGCTCAAATCTCTTTGCTACGATCGAAATTGCTCTTCATTCGCACGACAGGGAAGCGGATAGTTGTCGAACCATTCAACTCAATGATGGTTCGTACAAACAAAATATTCCTGTCGACAATATTGTCTCTCTTGAGGCAGATCACATTTATGTACAAGTAAAGGTCGAAGGAGGAAACTCTGTGCTTCAACGAAGCTCTCTCAGAGACATGCTGGATCAACTACCCCGACATCAATTCATCCAAACACATCGTAGCCATGCCATCAATGTGAATCATGTCAGCCATTGGGACAATCATCATATTTACCTGGACAATCAGGTCATTCCCATCAGCCGGCATCGCAGAAAAGCTGTGTACAACAGGCTAAATGCAACAGGTTGAATGCCCCAGTAAGTAGAGGACACATTTATTTGTGAGGGATATAGTGGGTATAGGGGAAAGAAGGGAGAAATCTTACCAAATCAAGCCAGTATATCCCCTATTTCCTTTATACCCAAAATCAAAACTAATATTGTCCATCTACTTATTCCAATTATTTATTCTAAGCTCAAAGCAAACAAGCATGTACAATATTTTCATCCAGACGGAATTATCCAGACAATTACTTATTCAGACTGAAATAAGTATCCAGAATAACATACTCCAACGGACCAAAGATGCATACTTTTTTTTAAGAAAAAATCTCTTTCTGCTTTCGATTATTCCCTTCACGATCGGACTGAAAGAGTCAGGTTTCTATGGACCTGTTTGAGGTTAGGGCGGGAAGCGCGCGCTTCCTGTCCTAACTCAATTCTTACCAATGACACATTCGTTCTTTTACATTTGGATTATATTGGCTACGGACTATATGGCAAAAAGCTTTGGATTTGATCCGATTCTTTTGATATTTGAGCGTACAGGACGGCAGATTTCTATATTGAAATCTACAAAATTCCTAACATTTTCGTCCTCCAATTGATGCCCAATTTCTCTGACAAGAGACTCATGCACAGCCATTTAACATTTTTCCATGTAGATCTGAATTGATATTTGAAGCTTTTTTCTGCCATAAAGAGTATGAAGGAACTCTTTTTTTGCCTAGTGGTATGTTTTTTTGTTCTTGTAGGGCTTAGCCCCGGGATTTGTGAAGCGCAGCAGACCTCTATTTCTGAGGATATGCATCAACGGTTTGTTGAGGCAAAGGAGTTGCTGAATTCATTCAAAAATGATCGAGCCAACCTGATTCTCAGCGAATTACTCCAGGAACTATCAGACAAGAAGCAGTTGAACTCACCTTTCGGATTGAAGGTGCAAGTCCGGCAGGCGGAAGCCTTGGAGAAAGATCATCAGGATGAGGAAGCGATTTTGAAGTTGTTGCAGATCGCTGAAGTTAGCAAACAACAGCAACAATGGGACGTCCTAGCCAATGCTTCATTGTCTCTGGCCAGACTACAGGAAAAGATGGGCCGGGACGAATCCTGTCTGATTCATCTTCGAGAAGCAGAATCCACGATCAAGCAACATCATCTGGACTCTATTTATCCCAGATTCTCCATCAGAATTTCTTCCTATCATCGTCTATTTGGCATGCGGGATTCGGCCTTGTTCTATGCAGAGGAAGTCCTGCGAACTGCTCCTGATTTCGAACAGGCTGAGGAAGAAGCGGTGGGGCACCTGCTCATGGGGATGTTGGTCGCAAGGAACTCAGTCGAGAAGGCAATCACACATTACACTGCTGCGGGTCAACGATGGAAGACTGTTGAGGATTATTCAGGATATGGGGCAGTCATGGCAAATCTTTCAAACTTGCAAATGAGTATTGGCAATGCAGATCTGGCCCTTTCTTACAATGACTCCTCCTTGATCGCCATCGACCTGGCAGAAAAAGCGGGGCATGACAACCGAGCATTCCAGTCTGCTATCTATCAAAAAAGAGGGAAGATATTTCAAGTATTGGGCCAACATGATTCCGCTTTTTTTTATCAGGAAAAGGGCTATCAAATGGAACTTGCCTTTGCCTATGGTCAAGAGCAGGAAAAGATTGTCGAGATTGAAGCGCGCTATAAGGATGAGCAAAAGGCACAAACAATCAGAGAGCAAGCCCAACAGATTCTGTATGAGAAAGAAAACCGAAACTGGCTGATCATTCTCTGTGCATGTATTCTGACGTTTGCGGCTATCCTGATTCATTATGCCATCCGGCTTCGGTCTGCCAACCACAAAACCATTGAACAAGCTGTGGTCATTACCCAAACCAATGAGGAGCTTTCAGAGGCGCTACAGCAACAAATTTTGCTTCAGGGAGAGGTGCATCATCGTGTGAAGAACAATCTACAGGTGCTGATCGGATTGCTCGAACTCCAAAGTGAAGACCTCCGAGACCCACAAGCTATTCAGAGTTTGGAAGCCATGGCCAATCGGATTCATAGCATCGCCGCCATTCATGAGATTCTGTATCATCAGCAAGGGACAGAAATGGTTGATTTGCTGGAATATACCCAGAACTTATGCAAGCATTTCGGCTTGGTTTTAGAAGGACAAAGGAAACCAGTTTTTCAACTCAATATGGAGAAACATCGACACTTCAATCTGGAAACCCTGATGCCCTTGGGAATTATCCTGAATGAATTGTTAACCAACAGTTTGAAATACGCCACAAATTTGGGCAACCAACTTGTCATTGGAATTGAGTTACAGGCATTGCCTGATGGATTTTGTCTCAACTATCGGGACAATGGACCAGGATTTCCGCAAGGAAACCTTCAAGAAAGAGAAGGAGGATTGGGGTCTTATTTGCTCAAAAGCATGAGTCGCCAACTCAATGGATACATGGAAAGCACCAACGAAAATGGTGCCGTATCCAGAATCTTCTTCAAGGGAAAAAATCTTAACTGACACACCAATTCACATTGTTCATCATGTCTTATCGAATTCTCATAGTGGAAGACGAGATCCTTATTGGGGATACGCTTGCCCGCTATTTATATAAAAAAAATTATGAAGTTGTAGGAATTGCGACCTCCTACGAGGAAGCTCAGGAAATTTTCGAACAAGAACTACCTGATCTGATCCTTTTGGATATCCACCTCAACAGCCAATTGAATGGGATCGATTTTGCCTCCTTTGTTCAGGTTCATCCTGCTTCTGTGCCCTTTATCTATTTGACATCACAAACAGATTCCAAATATATACAGGCAGCGAAGAATACTTTCCCAGCAGGCTACCTCTCAAAACCTATCCAAATCGGAAGCTTGTTCGCAACAATCGAGATCGCCATGCATAGTCATAGTATGCAAGACAGCGAAGACGAATTGACAATTCAACTTTCGGATGGCAAAAAGAACATTCTTGTTCCTATCAATGATATTCTATTTTTGCAAGCCGACCATGTCTATGTACATGTTTACCTTGATGGACAAGCTTCCTTGATGCCCAGAAATGCTTTGACAGAGATTTTGGAGTTACTTCCGACACATCAATTTTTCCAGACACATCGAAGTTATGCGGTCAATCTCCACCATGTCACCAATTGGGATAAAAACTATGTCTATATTCAGGGGCATTCCATTCCACTCAGTCGCTCTCGCCGAAAGGCCCTACAGGACAGTCTGTGAAATGAAAAGTGTGTGTTGTGTTAGGGAGAAAAAGAGAATTTCTCCCCCCACTAATCTCCCTTCATATTCACAGAATATAACAGATTCATTTTCGTATAAAGGCAACAGTTCTCAGTAGAATCAGGGAAAAGATTCAAGAAGAATTTGGCTCCATTTCCATGCTCTTTATTCAGGCAGGAATCTGCATTAGTTACCATTCAGAACAAAAACGCTACCATTCAGAACATAGACAGTGAATTCTTTGGATAAGGTTCCCAAAAAAGATACCTTGATTTCGCACCTGCTATGCCCTTACTCATCTTAAGTAAGGTACCTGAATCCTCTCGACTTATTCTTTCGAGAATTATTCACCGAATTTCTTTTCATTCTTTCTACCTGTATACCTCTCTCTTGATCTTTTGAGATCTATGAGACATGAACTGTATTGACCAATTACCTTTTCATTCATCGAATGGAACAGGATAGGTATTTAGTAAATTAATCAAACACATTGAACTATGATTCGATTGATTACCTGCGTAGGACTATTTCTTGCAACAGTCCTATTATGCAATGTACAAGCGCAAAATCCAAGTTTTGTCCAGAAAAGAACTGGACTCCGAGACTTTATCGTCCCTACTGGTGCAGGGATTACTCAACTTGAAATTACTGCTGTAGGTGCCACCGGTGGCGGGAATGCAAATGCTCCAGCCGGGACTGGCGGAACAGTAAGCCTCGCTTTCGATGTAGGCCCCGGCGAATTGATTGAAGAAGGGGACCATATCCGCGTAATTGTTGGTTCTTCTGGTCTCCTCCAAAACAACCGTGGTGGCGGAGGGGGAGCTAGTGGTGTTGTCAATTGTAAGACAGATCCTGTGAATTGCGCTGCTGGAGAGCTTCTGATGGTAGCAGGCGGCGGTGGAGGTGCTGCGAGTAATGTTGTCATCCCAGGCAACCTACACTTTGGAAAAGGAGCGACGAATATTCAGGGTACTGGCCTGGGGGGAGTTGGAGCCTTGAGTGCTGGCGGCGGCGGCTTTTTATCAGATGGCGGGAATGCCACATTTCCAAGAGGGATAGGTGGAAAGAAAGCAGACTTCACAGCCATTTCTCCTGGCTTTGAGACCACTGGCAGGGGACAAGGATTTGGAGCGGGCGGTCCTCAAAACCAGATTCCACGTGCTGGTGGCGGTGGTGGGGGATACACTGGAGGAGATGGAGTCGATGGTGACAGAGGAGGAAATGGAGGAAGTAATTTTTTCCATGCGGGTGCAACCTTTATAGCCAATGATCCTGGGATAGATGGTGGTGCGACCAAATTAATGGATGGTCATGTAACGATTCAGTGCATTCCTGCACTGGCTCCAACTGGACAAGCCCTGGATTTTGATGGCTTGAATGATTATGTGGAAATCGGCATTGAAGGCTTCCCTCTCCTCAAAGAATCCAGAACCATCGAAGCATGGGTCAGAACTGCCCCTGGAGGTTTTGGCGGCACTGTATTCTCCTATGGTGCGAATCCTGCATTCTCTGCGCCCAACTTATTCATGCGCGTCGGAACTGATGGCTCTGTGGACTGGTTGACTGGTTCTGCTGGAACCGATCTGAACACAGATATCGCAACGCATTTCACGCCGAATGGCTTGTCCCCTGTCAATGATGGGAACTGGCACCACATTGCGTTTACTTATATAGAACCGCTCGGAAATCCAACCCCTGTTGGCACACCCAACAATGGGGATCTGACATCGAATCTTATGACGATCTATGTGGATGGAGTCGCCATTGCAAACAGAAATCCTTTTGTTTCTGGCCAGCAGGGGATCAATACCCAATTTGCTTTGGGCTTAGCTTTCATTGGAGCGACGGTTCCCAACAATATTGGCTTCATTTCAGGCTTTTTTGATGGGACGATTGACGAGTTTCGCATATGGGATCGAGCAAAGACAGCCGCAGAAATCGAAGCAGCTCGTTGTTCGGAACTGACCTTGCCTCAAGCAGGATTGGTGGCTTATTACAACTGCAACACAGGAATTGGAGGTGGAGACAATACCGCTTTGAACCCTCAGGCAGATATTCTCTATACGCAGGCAGGAACTGTCCAAAATCACGGGGATTTGAAAAATTTTGCCCTCAATGGTGCTTCTTCCAACTGGGTTCAGCCAGGCTTTGTGGAGAATTGTGCCAGTGATCCTGATGCAGATATGGACGGAATTGCCGACGCAGATGACAATTGCCCCAATGATGCCAATGCCGATCAGGCGGATGGGGATACGGATGATGTAGGAGATGTCTGTGATAACTGTCCTTCCGATGCCAATACCAATCAGGCGGATGGGGATACGGATGATGTAGGAGATGTCTGTGATAACTGTCCTGCTGACGCCAATACCAATCAAGCCGATGGAGATACGGATGATGTAGGAGATGTCTGCGACAACTGTCCTGCTACCGCCAATACCAATCAAGCCGATGGAGATACGGATGATGTAGGAGATGTCTGTGATAACTGTCCTGCTGACGCCAATGCCAATCAGGCCGATGGAGATAATGATGGCGTGGGCAATGTTTGTGATAACTGTCCTGCCGTTGCCAATGCTGGTCAGGAAGATGCCAACAACAATGGAATCGGTGATGCTTGTGAAGGCATGGCACCTCCACCAAGTGTATCATTTGATTACAAAAATGCTGAGAATGGAGCCAATGCGCCGACGAATAGAGCAATCAAACCGCAATTGCGTTTGACAAATACGAGCACAACGGCAACGTACAATCTTGCAGACTTCACCATCCGCTATTACTTCACAGAAGACAATTCTGCGATGATGTCTGTAAGTTGTGTTTCATCTGATGCAGGCTGTGGCAATACCAGCTTGAGTCTGATGGCCCTGACCCCTGGCGTAGCGATGGCAGATCACTATTTGGAAGTAGGATATAGCAGCGGAACCATTGCTCCCGGACAAAGAGCCGAAGTAAAAGCCAGAATCGATAAGCCTTCTGGATCGAACTTCGATGAGACCAATGATTACTCCTATATGGCTTCCACGGGGAATCATGTCTCCAATTCAAGTATCACAGTTTATTACAAAGGAAACCTTATTTTAGGTACGCCTCCATGCCCAGGCTGCCGAACCAGTGGTCCTATCCCCACTGCTGATGTTGAAGCAACTTCCTTCCAGGTCTTCCCCAACCCATTTGCAGAGGCATTTGCGGTGGAATTTGATGAAGCACCTGAGGAAACCTATGAGCTCCAGTTGCTCAATACCATGGGACAGCTTGTCTACAAAACCAAAACAAGCGACGCCAGCCTGAAGATCAACATGTCTGACATGGCAAAAGGCATCTATATCCTGCAAATCAATCAGGAAGGTGTGGTTCAAACCCAAAAACTGATCAAAGAATAGCGATGATTGGTTAACTTGTTTTCAAGACTCAGAGGCAGCAGGCATCTCGGCTTGCTGCCTTTATTTGTTCATGTTGGCGCATGATTGGTCGAAAAGTCTGGTCAATGTTACCATTCAGAACAAAAACACTACCATTCAGAACATATCTCCTGTTTCTTTTTCCCGCGGCGAAGATTCTCATTATTTTCATCTTTATAGAAATGCCTGGATCACATCAGTGCATTCCTCTTTACAGCCTTGGAATAACTGTTCTGTCTCGGAACCTTCTCTTATTACCCCAATAGCTTTCTAAATTCTTATCATGATTCTCTCACAATCCTTCGATCATTGGAGAAGACTGCTTGGATTTTTCACGAGCCGAAATCCAGGCTATGGGCTTCATCCCGTTCCTGCTCAGGAATATCTTAGTGAGGAACAGCAGATGTCTGATCCCCCTGTCCAACTCAGTGTAGCAGATCAGATATGGCTCAAAAAATTTGACGCATTTCTTCTAAAATCTCTTCATTTGTCTTATTTAAGTGTCCCGGAGATCGCTGAGTTTTTTTCAATGAGTGAATCATCTTTGCTCCGAAAAGTGAAACGCCTCACAGGCATTTCCCCTTCCAAATATCTCCAAAATATGCGCATGGATCATGCGAGAAGATTCCTCAAGAATGGACACTATGCCTCCATCAAGGAAGTAGCAGATGCTGTAGGATACCGAAATAGAAATAGCTTTACCCGGAGTTTCAAACAATATTGTGGGAAGTTGCCTTCCGATTTTCTGCTCAAATCCCATGGACGACATTATCCCGGCTCTCTCTCAAAATAGGTCCTGCTCATTAGTCTGGGCACCCATCTTTCTTTCCTGGAATATTTTGCTCAAGAAAGTCAGATAGTACAAGGACTTTTTCCCTATGTATCAAATCACCAGCAGCCTCATTGGACGTACCAATGAGGCTGCTTTATTATAGAGTCGATGATGTTCTATCTATCGTCTCAGGATCGTCAGTGCTCCTGCATATTTGCCATCTGTTTGGCTTACTTTCAGGACATACATCCCTGAAGCCAGATGTTCCATGCTTCGCTGGATCAGGCCTGTATGCGCGAGTTCGAAACTCCACTTGTCTATGGCACGGCCTTGGGCATCAAACAGCTGTAGTCTGATTGGCTGGGTGACGATGCCGCTCAATTCCACGCTCAATACCTCCCCAACGGGATTGGGAAACACGTTTAAGTGGAAAGGTGCATCTGCCAGGTCATCGATCCCACTCGCCATCATGAGATTCGGTTGTTGAAATCCCTGTGTGACGGCGAGATCACCGGAGAAGCTTTTGGTTTGGATGAGGCTTTCTCCCATCGTGGTAGAGATTGAGATATTGCCACTTGAGGTAAAGCTGCCCATGCTGGCAAATACTCTTGGCTGGATCGTCACTTGAGCTTGAATGCCAATTGCCCAGAAGCTTATTATGATTGAAATGATGATTGTCCGCATAAATTTAGTTTTAAAGGTGAATACTAAATGGACAGATCTATTTCATCTCTTTGAGAGATCTTTTTTGCTTTTTGATCTCTTGATTTGGCAAAAGGTCAGTGGCTTTGACTGAAGGAGTCGATATCGGAGTATTTGATTCCATTATCGCACGACGTCTTTCTTCTGGAGAAATTTTGGGTTGATACTCACTGGCATTCCGTACAGGACGATAATTTTCATAGCCAGTCCGTACAGCTTTTACTTCCCAGTCAAATCCATAGGTCCCGCTTCCCTGACGCAATTCTTTGACTTTAAAGCCATTGGCAGTCTTTTCGATCACAGCCATTCCTTCAGAATTCGCAGAAAGAGGCGTAAGCACTACTGTCATGGTTTGAGGATTGGCAATCGCAGCAAAGTGCTCCGGGAATGTAACTTCTCCTTCTCCATTGACAAGCTGGGCAGTTCCTCTGACATAAGCAGCGGCCTCTGGTCCTTCCAAACTGGCATACCAAATTTCTTTGTCAGCCTGCTTAGGGTGAGGAATGCGGAAATTTTTGATATCTCCAAAGATAACTCCATCTCCAATAGCGTTTACATACATCCCTGCCTGGAAAGAACCTGTGGAGTCATATACGAATGCAGAACCATTATTGGCACTCACTCCAGCAAAGGGTGCTGACTGGGCAGCAAAGTTGGCAAATCCATTAGGACCTGTCGTTTCAACGGCACCAGATCCACCCAGGCTACCAAAAATACCCGCTCTTGCATTGGAGCCAGGTGTAGAGTTGTCACTAGCAACGACGATTCCTACATCTGGTCCGTTTCCAAAAGAACCAACTTCTACATTGTCACCTCCACTTGGCCCCATCACGTCGATGCGTCCACTTCTGTTAGAGTTAACGCGCAGGATCGTTTTGGCCATACTTAAAGAGTCATACAGGGCCAGTTGGCCTTGTTCAGAGCTTGGTCCGAAAGTTGACAGGTTTCTTCCACCAGTTCCAGAATTCAGTTCCAGGAATCCCGCACTGTTCTGACTCGTGGTACCCGCACCCAGGATACCAGTGCCATTCCCGTCAGCATCATACACAGAAATCGCTCCAAGCTGGGGATTTGTTCCTACTCCACCAATGATCATGTTCAAATCTCCGTCTGGATCAAGCGTTATGATTCGTCCTTCTCCACCGGATATAGCAGTTGGCACGTCCATGAAGGCTTTGACATCACCGGCAGTATCGGCAACACCAGCAAATCCAAGATTCCCATCTGAACCATAAGCTGCAATGAAGTTCAGGTTTCCATTGTTTCCTGCGGTTGCCATGATCCCTGCAGCAGAATCCGTATCTGCGATCCAGTCAGGACCCAAAACGGTAGTGGTAAGAATCAGATCATCCAAAATAGCTGTTCCTATAGCGGGAACCCATTCTGTGCCATCCCAAACCAGAGGTGCACCCTCGTCAAGTCCTGTGGTGTCGACTGAGACATCATTGAGATCATTCAGGCCCATATCTCCAGCTCCTGTCATAGCGGCATAGGCTGCAGTATCCGCTTTTGCTGCATGATCGGTAAACAGACTGTAGGCCACACTTTGAAGTTTGACCCGTCCGAGAGAATAAATGGTACCATTATAGGTTACTTCTGCTTCGAATTGGATGCCTCCCATCGACCAGTCCACATTAC
The DNA here is from genome assembly GCA_039029315.1 of Bacteroidota bacterium. Classification (GTDB taxonomy): domain Bacteria; phylum Bacteroidota; class Bacteroidia; order J057; family J057; genus JBCCCJ01. The sequence goes on from JBCCGK010000016.1 coordinate 147,010, forward strand.
CAAAGGTTCCGATTATGGGTGTACCTTCTCCTAAAACGGCGGTGAACAGGCCAAATTCGTTCGTGGTCAAGTTGTGAGATTCTTCATAGATAATACCGGCATTGGCATCTTCAAAAGCCAATAGCAGGTTGATCGAGGCATTTGCGACGACAGTATTGCCATCGCGAAGCACTGCTTGATAATTGATCCCTTGAGGGGCTTGTGCTTGAAGAAGCTGAATGGTTAATAAACAGCTTACAAAGAATAATAGCTTTTTCATCATGAAATTGAGGTTAACGGTGAAAATGTGGATAGCAAGGAGAACATTGCTAGTTGATAGCAGGGCAAAATTACGCTGTAAAACTAGCCCTGTCGAAGAATCTATTTTCACCAAACATGATACAATATTCGTCAAGTTCACGATGCTCAATCGATCATCCACACCCATAATTAACAACCTAATTACCAGTCAATTACATTCCTTTCTGACGAAAAAAGAAGAATTGAAGCCGGATTATGCCTCTTACCAAACCAAGGCATGGATACCAAAATAAGTCATCAGACATGACGAAAAATCCTTTGAGCGTCCGCCCCGAAAAACTCACAAAATTTCCTTCGAAGCTTTCCTTCGCCATCATCATCTTTCCCCCAATTTTATGTCAATCGTTCCGGGAATTTGGAAAAATAATTACCGTTCAGAACAAAATCGATACCGTTCAGAACATTTTGCCCTCAAAATTTTTTATTCTCTACTCAAGCCATTTACTTATCCCATGCACCTACAAAAATCTCTTTGGTATCAAAAAAGATATACTTCATATTTTCATCTCCAGATATAGTATGAACGATTTTCCTTTCTTATGTATCCAAAAACATTTTCAATTGGCCTTATTTTCAGAGAATGGGATCTATCTCTTCCATCCGCCTATTCCTGGCTTAAGGCTGTAGCCTAATATTTCTCCCAGCTTAACACGCATCGAATTATATATCAAGCTTGTTCAAAGGTCTCAACACCTTTGTCGGACTCTCTTGATGCCAAATTTCTCCCTATTTAACCCTCTATTTATGTTCAAACTCAACACTTTACCTATGAACAATTTTTTATTTTCCTCCCTCTACTGGAGACATTTCAGTACATTTCTACTTGTATTCCTCATTGGGGGTATGATGAGTCAGGCCCAAATCGCATATGTGCCCAATTCTGATGATGGAACGCTTAGTGTTATTGACGTCGTACACAAGAATGTGGTACGAACCATCCCCATTGGTCCAGACCCAAGAGGCGTATCCTCCAGCCCGGATGGTACTCGTGTTTATGTATCAGATGAAGGCGGAGATGCTGTGCAAATCATCAGTACCGCAACAAATTCAGTGATTGATTCTGTTGTCGTAGGAAATGGGCCAGCAGGCATATGGGTATCGCCCGATAACAACAGAGTTTATGTCGCAGATTATTGTGATAGTACTGTCAGTGTGATTGATGCGACTGGAGATAGCCTCCTGACCAAGATTCCTGTAGGCGTAGAACCCGGCGGAGTGATGGTCAGCCCCGATGGAAGCGAGGTATGGGTTACTATTTATTCCACAGACGAAGTGATGGTGATTGACGCTACTACCAATACAGTTACGGATACCATTTCTGTGGGATTAGGTCCTCAAGTTGTGATGATCAGCCCTGATGGAAGCCAAGCTTTTGTATCAAACACGGACACAAGCTTCATTTCTGTCATTGATGCTGCGACTAAAACGGTGACTTCCACTCTAAGTGTCATGGGCGAACCTAGAGGATTATTTTTCTCACCTGATGGAGATCGTTTGTATGCGACTACCATTGAAGATACAATAGGCTATGTCTATTACTTTGATATCACAAATAATTTTGCAGAACTCACTGTTCAGGTCGATGGGGAACCTACTGGTATTTGTGTTACACCAGATGGTGCAGAGATCTATGTAGCCAACTACTCTGATGACAATGTCATGATCCTCGATGCGGCTTCACTGGCTATCACAGATGTAATACCAGTAGGTGCAGGTCCCATTTCAGTTGGAAACTTCATTTCTTCCTATACACATCCTTATAATGAGACCTTGTTTGAGTTCACTGCTGTTGGGCAGGAAGTTCACTTCACTGATCTGTCTCATGGAACTGAAGTGAGCCGCCTCTGGCAGTTCGGTGATGGGGGATCAAGCACAGATGCCAACCCAACACATTTTTATGCTATCCCGGATTCACATCTGGTTACTCTGACTGTGATTTATGAGAATGGAGATACTCTTCCTTATTCCCGTCTGTTGGTGATTGATGAATTTCCAATGGCGCATCACCAGACAGTTGCTGTTCCACAAAACTCTCCTGCTTATGCCATCGATGTGATGACTGAGTTTGGCTATACGACAGCTGATCATCAGATTCAGCTTTTGTCAGCGACTACCTATGGACCATTTGAAGGCTCCGCTTCGGTTTCTGGTGCAGCGATTTCTTATCAGCCCAATGCGGGTTATGTCGGGACTGATATCATTGAATATTCCATTTGTAGCATTGCCAATCCGGCTCTGTGTGATACTGGAAGCATATTCATCGATGTCTTTGAAGGCAACTGTGCCTATATCATGCAAGGATACTCTACCACCAAACGATGCCCCAATACCTGTGGTGAACCCGGTGGCGATTTACTCCCACCCGCTCAACCGACACCCGATGGCTGCTGGGGATATGTATTCTTCTTCGAAAATACCAGCAATGAGCCCATGACAGAACTGAATGCAGATTTCTTCATTGATGGTGCGATGACTTTTGATGAAGGAAGTGGGCAGATAGATGGGGGACATTCTACCACGGCAGCCATGGTCACTGTGACCTTTGACAGTGCTTTAAGAAAAGTGAATTTCCAACTAGCTGCAGGCGAGCAAATTATGCCACATGAAATCTATGAATATTCATTCAGAGTGGACATCAATGACTTGCCGACCAATGGCCCAGGCACTGAGTACCATACGCATATGGAGGGATACGCTCGCTGTGCTGCTGGAAAAGGAGAAGTAGCAGAAATCGAATTATATGAACTGGAAGGGGGAGCTTGTGATCCCAATGAAATCTCGGTCTTGCCTGAAGGATGCGGTCCAATGAAGGCGATAGGGAGAGAGGTTACAACACTCACATATACCATTGAGTTTGAAAATGAAGGCAGTGGTGCAGCCAAAGATGTCAGCATTCGCGACGTATTGCCTGATGGCTTGGACATGAGCACACTCCATGTCATAGATGGCGCACCCTTCCGCCCACAAGTCAGCAGAAATCCTGCGATTGATTCCAGTGAGGTGAATTTCATTTTCCACAATATTCATTTGCCTCCTGCTTCTCAAGACTCTCTGGGAAGCCGCGGCCATGTGAAATTTACCATTGACATCAAAGCCAATCTCCCTGCTGGAACCCTCATCGAAAACTGGGCTGATATTTTCTTTGATCAGCAGTTTCCAGTCAGAACAGACACCACTCTGACCACTGTGGAAGATGCGCCTGGACCGATTTCTGGTCTGAGAGGGGATACTGTTCTGCTCAATGGCGATTTCCCTTGTTATCCCATAACTCCCAATGCGACTGGAGGATCTGGCGATTATTCTTATCTGTGGACAGGTGATTTCACAGTTGCCAATTTAACTTTATGTCCTTTTGCTACAGGTTTCTTTGAGCTCTGGATCACTGACAATGTGACGGGTTGTGTAACCTATGATCGCCATAATTATACCTTTGTAGACTCATTACCTACCAGCATCGACAAAGACTTGATCCGACCAATGGAGGTCATAGTTGCGCCGAATCCATTTGCTTCTCAGACGACCATTAGCATTTCGGGAGATGAGAATGCAGAGCTGGAGGTAGCAGTTTACAATAGCCTCGGTCAAAAAGTAGCAGACTTGTTTGATGGACGGATTCTTGCCGGACAACGAATGGATCTCCCGTTTAATGGAATCGGTCTTCCTGCTGGCATGTATTTCTATCGCCTGAGCAATCGACAAGGGCTGCGTCAGACTGGTAAGCTGATCTTAACGAGATAAGCGATTACGATTCATACAGATCTGGCAGCAAGACTGTCAGAGCAGATTGAGGGATGGACGGAAAGCCTCGTCTTTCCGTCCTCGCTTCTGGCCCTGAGACAAGCCCGTCTGCTTCTGAATGAATAAGATTTTCAAGTTCCAAGGGTATCAGATCTTCCGATCTGATCATACAGGAGGGCAGGAAGTAGATTCTTCCTGTCCTTTTTCCTTTTCAAGTATACCAGGAATTCTTATTGTGCCTCCACCCTGTCAATCAATGAAAAGGCAACCTGGAAGATGTTATTTTTGAGCATCTCTCGTTCATTCAAACTGATGGTATCTCGATGTTGTAGCTGTTCGAATTCCAGCCATCGTCGCTTCACATTGAGCAAATCATGTTGAAGGCTTGTGATTGTGGCCCGAGAAAGTAAGAGGTCCAGGACCTCGATTACTTGCCCTTTTACCAATTGCTCTTTCAACTCCTTAGTTGTCGATCTGGTTTCCAGGGCCAGTTCCAGTTGTCTTTTGGCTGGGCGACTAGACTCATCCTGAAGACAGCTAAAGAATATCCCCCTCTATCTTGTTCCTGTCCGACGAATCCTTATTCAAGAACAGTAGCATCAGCTAAAAATCAAGGTAAGGATTCCCCTAGCCCTTCAATCGCTCCAACACCGCTTTCTTATAGGTATCACTGATGCGGAGACAACGATCATTCTGCATTTTCAGGCTGTAATCTCCCTCCCCCATTGCAATCAGTTCCTGAAGGTATGTCAGATTGATTAGACTGGATTTGTGAATTCGGATAAATTGGGAAGGAAGAATCTTCTCAATATGGGTCATCGTCTCTCTGATTACGTGAACCTTGGCATGGGCATAAACTTCCAGATAATTCCCGGCACTACAGATGTATTCGATCTGGTCTATCAAAATGAAATAGGTCCGTTTTCCTAACTTCACAGACAGTCGGTGTGCAGAAAAATCTGAAGAGGAAGGAGATTCCTCCATAGAAGAAAACAAAGCAGACAATTGTTGTGGTTGTGAAAATCCAGCATGTTGAATGTGGAACATGGTTTTTTGCATACACATGCTAAACCGCTCCTTGCTGAAGGGTTTTAGCAGGTAATCGATGGCAAACAAATCAAAAGCCTGGACAGCAAATTCATCATAGGCAGTGGCGAATATGATGTATGGTCGATCATCCGGGTGAATAGTTTGGACCAGCCGCATGCCATCCATGCCCGGCATATCGATATCCACAAACATCAGATCTACCTTTTGATTCTGAACAAAACTCAAGGCTTCTAGCCCATTTTCACACATCCCCACAAGCTGGATGAACGAATACTCCTCCAGCAAACGAGCAATGCGCTCTCCGGCAATGGGTTCGTCATCTACAATCAGGCAGCGAAGTGGTCTTTCAGTTGGCATCACTCAAGTGTCGGGAAGGTTGAAATAGGATAGAAAGGGAAACGAATCACTACCGTTGTTCCTCCTTCTGCAGGACTCTCCAGATCAAAACTGGCCTGCCCATCATATAGACTCGCAAGTCGTTGTTGCACCAACTCCAGCCCGATTCCATAGGAGATAGGAAAGCGAAGGCCATGACCATTGTCCTGAATCAAGAGGATCAAGTCTGCCGCTTCTCTCTTTGCAGAAATGAGAACATGAGCAGCCTTGTCCAGGCCTTGAAAACCATGTTTGACAGCATTTTCAAGCAAGGGCTGTAGAATCATATGTGGGATGGCGGCCTCAGCACAGTTCTCACAAATATCCAGTTCCAGTTCGATGGGATGACGAAAACGAACACGCTCGATGTCCAAGTAGTGGGTCACAAATTCCAATTCTTCTCCCAGGCGAATGTTCTGCTTCTTACTTTGTCTCAAAGAAGATCGAAGCAAGAAACTCAGATCTTCCAGAATTTTCTGAGCTGCATCAATGTCCTTTTCCATCAAGCCTGATACTGTATTCAATGTATTGAAAATGAAGTGTGGATGCATCTGGGATTTGAGCAGATGAAGATTCGACTCAGCCAGCAATCCTGCCAATTTCATTTCATTGAGTTCTCGTTTTCGGGACACATGCACAAAACGCACAAGCATGGATATACAGCTGATGATGACAATGGAGGAAAACATGTCAATTGTCTCTGAAGGAAAAAATCGGGCTTCTTTGTTTACCCATATATTGTCGGAGGAGAGCTGCTCTCCCGCAGACTCAATCGTCAATGGAAGAATGATTTCCCTGGAGAAAAAGTGGCTCCAGGCCATGGAACTGACTCCTGCCACCAGTAATATTCCCCCAAATGTCAGCAAGCAGGCCCGATTGTCAGCGCCCTTGTTGACCATGAGGATCAGGGCTGGAATGATGAGGAGGCTTACCAGCCATGCAAGGAATTCATCAGAAAAGGATATCAGCTGCATCTGTGCCAATGGTCCCCAAAGGGCCGACTTCAACAGGATCAGTGCAGAGATTCCTGTCCAAATCAGCGTGACCTCAATCATCTGTCTGAGCAATTCTTGTATGGAAAGACGTTGGTTCATGTCATCTAGATAAAAGTACATTTCCGACCTGGAAGTAGCTGCCCTATTCATCCCAAAAAATAGCCAATACACAACTTTTCAAAGCAGGCAGGCAGTTTTTTTCACAACATTCCTCCATCTTAGTTTGACTTTGGCCAAAATGGAAATTCAAATCTCTTTCCCGTACACTTTTACCAGTTTAGGCGAGCTGGCCCCCAAAATTCGGCAGCGCACCAGACCAACCGATCGGTAAACTGGGGTGGATTTGTGAGTTGGGCTTAGAATTTTGGCAGCGCACCGGACCATCCGATTGGCGGTTTTTACGCAACTTTTTGCCGCCAAAAAGTTGCAAAGAAATCTAAAAACAAAGGAAAAGAAAAAGTGTAC
>JBCCGK010000017.1:0-148507 GCA_039029315.1 Bacteroidota bacterium
AATAATGGCTTGATGGGTAAGAGTTCTCCCGTATTTCCCCTATGCCCACTATATCCCTCACAAATAATTGTGTCCCCTTACTTACGGGATACTAAAGATCTTTCTTTTTCTCGATAATCTCCCTGATCTTTTTGGCACTTTCGTAATCTTCCTTTTCTATCACTCGATTGAGCAGGATATTCAGTTCTTCTACCGTATAGTGTTCCAGGCTTCTCCTTTTTTCTCCAAATGATTTGCCAGGATTGTCGAGGATCAAACCTGTCTCCTGCAGGATGTGTTCATAGGTGAATATTGGGCAGGGTTTACGAATAGCCAAAGCAATGGCATCAGAACTCCTGGCATCTACCGCTTCCTTCCCATCAGGGGAGGAAATGATCAGCTTCGCATGAAATACCTCATCTTTATAATCCGAGATGATGATTTCTTTCAAACTGTGATCCCCTCTTTCTATCACCGTTAAAGTCAGGTCATGTGTCAGGGGGCGATTCGTCTTCATATTTTCCAGGGCAATCGCAATCGCCTGGGCTTCAAAGGCGCCAATGATAATCGGAATTCTTCTGAATCCCTTTCGCTCCTCCAGTACCAGGACAAAGTTTCCTTTGCTGGACTCACTTCTGGACAAGGCAATGATATGTAACTCTTTCTTATCCATGATTTAGCTGGATATCAGCCTTGATAAATTCACAAAGTTCTTCTACAGATGCAAATGGCGCAACCACTTGCCCTTCATGCAAGAGTTTGAACAGAGAAGGGCCTTCTATCTCGATGGCGTAATCATGGACGATATGAATGTAATTTCCATCAACTTTGAGAATATGCAGCCCATAGTGTTTGAGGCCGAACAGCAAAAATTCTTTGGGATCAATGTCCTTCATTTCTTCTTAGCTTAATCGAATCAACATGATCAGTCCATAGGCGATACACAAGCAGGCAGACAAACTCGTAAATCTCCTTTTCCGATTGGGATTGGCCTGTCGCTCTAGCAATGGAAGGCGCATGAGCATTGCCGCCATTGACATCCCGACAGCAGACCCTAATCCAAACAATAGTAAATATAGCAGGGCTTCTTCAGTTGAGGGGAGATTACTCATCACCAGGAGGACAAGGGCACCACTACCAGCCAAGCCATGAATCAAGCCAATTCCATACGCCTCCCGAAAATGGGGATGAGTGTGGTCCAGTTTCGGTGTTTGTTTGAGTTGAATCAATCGAATCATTCCTAAACCAATCAGCATGATCGCCACAAAGTATTCAAAGTAGCCTAGATAGGCTGTCAGACTTTGTATCTGAAACAGAATTAATAGGATGCCAATCAAAACAATGGTGGATGTATGCCCCAATCCCCAAAAAAAACCACTCTTCGCCAGCTCTCTATTGGTTTTGGAGCGACCTACCATTGTGCTCACAGCCAACAAGTGATCTGCTTCAAAGGCATGTCCAACTCCCACCAGAGCTGCGAAGATCAAACTAATTCCCCCGTTCATCTAGCTTATCGCTTAATTGGTTGATTACAATCCTATGATTTCCGGTATCCGCTACAACAAATATATCTTCCTCAATGCATAGAGAGAATGGCCAGTAATAGCTACTTTCAGTACTTTGGATACTATTTTTGTTTTCACTGCCCGTCTGAAAATTATCTTGTCCAAGTAAATTATTTGCTGGTTGATTATGATATTCAGGCAGGGAAGCAAACCATAAAATACGGCTATTGCCTGTATCGGCTACCCAGATTCCATCTCGAAAAAAGCAACTGTCATAGCACCAATTCAGGGTATGCGCTTCCGGGAACCAACCAAATTGATTTTGGCCATTCGCTTCAAGGCTCGGTTGACCAATGATAAGGTCAGCAGCTTTGCTCAAGCCATCCTTCCAATCATGCCAGAGCAAAACCCTGTAATATTGAGTATCTGTGATAGCCATCTCTCCTTTGTCAGAAATTTTGACGGAGTATGGCCAGATAGGATTGTTGTGATCATAATCTTTCTCTTCGAAGGAGGACTTCCCAATCACCCCATCTGCCGCAGCAAAGGAAGTCGTCGGAATTTTCTCAAAGTACAACACTCTTCGATTCCCTGTATCTGCAATCCAAAGTGCCTTTCCATCTGAGAACACCCCATACGGCCAATAGAGAGAGTGGGCTGAAGGTGTATGAGCAATCCCATGAATGTTGGGGTCATTGGATTGAAAGTCTGCCTGTCCTACTACCACATCTGCAGCTTGTCCATCTTGTTCAGGAAATTGATGCCAAATCAAAACCCGATGATTCCAGGCATCGGCCACAATCAATATTTGCCCGTCCGTCCACAATCCAGAAGGATACAAAAGGGTAGAAGCCGACACTTTTCCGCCAGAGTTTCTGCCTACCCCAGCAGCCGAGGCTTGTCCCAGTGTGATATCCGGTTTCTGATATTCGGTTTGGGGAAGTTTGTTCCAGATGAATACTCGATTTTGACCTGTATCAGATACGATCAGACGATTCTTCTTCAGAAATACCCCTCTTGGAGCAAGAAATGGATTGCCTTGTTCTCCTTTGAAAATCCTGACGGCATCCAGCAGTTTCTCATTGAGTATGGAGGAATTTTTCACGGTGTCAATACTTTTGTCAGACATTCAACAAATTCGAGGCAGCTGCTGCCCCACCAACATATGCACAACGCGCTTCCCCCCAATACCGCTGTGTAAGACTACTTGCCCAGGATGGCCGGAAACAATCTCTCCAATTTCTGCGGCTTGTACTCCCTGATCAAATTTCTGAATCAAAGTCAGTGCCTGGTCGGCTACCTGAGCTGATACAACAGCCACACATATTCCTTCATTCGCTACATACAGCGGATCTAAGCCAAGCAGCTCACAGGCACTTTTCACCTGAGGAAGAATGGGAAGTTGACGTTCATGAAGGTCAATTCCAAGTCGGGATTTTCCTGCAATTTCACTCATGACTGTCCCCAGCCCACCCCGAGTTGGATCCCGAAGCAATTTAACCTCCCCACCAAATTCAGCGATCATGGCTTCTGTCATATCATTCAGGTGAGTGGTATCACTTTCGATACTTGTTTCAAATTCGAGGCCTTCTCTGACTGACATGATGGCTATCCCATGAGTGGCAAGAGGACCGCTCAGGATTACTTTGTCTCCCGCTTTTATCCTTCCAATATCTATATCTGATCCCTCAAGCAATTGTCCGATCCCGGTTGTATTGATGAAGATCTTGTCTCCCTTTCCTCTCTCCACCACCTTGGTATCACCCGTGATTACCTGCACTCCGGCTTGTTCCGCAGCAACTTTGATCGATACCAGAATTTCCCAAAACTCGGTCATTGGCAGCCCTTCTTCCAGGATAAAACTCAGGCTTAGGTATTGAGGTCTTGCCCCGCACATGGCCAGATCATTGACGGTGCCATTGACAGCGAGTTCCCCGATATTTCCCCCTGGAAAAAACACAGGAGAAATCACAAAGCTATCCGTGGTCATCGCTATTTTTCCCTGCATCTCAACGATTGCTCCATCATGCTGGCGATCCAGAATCGGATTCTTCAATAAATCGAATACGCCTGATTCCAACAATTGATGGGTGAGCTTTCCACCACTTCCATGCCCCAGCGTGATTCGATCAAAATTCAGTTTGGGCATGGGACAAAGCAGATTCATCTGTATAGATTTGGATTCACTCATATGGCTTCTGTTGTGGCAGTATCCAACATCCCCAAAAAGTGATAATAAGCAGCACATGCACCTTCAGAGCTGACCATCGGGGCACCAAGTGGATTTTGTGGTGAGCAGCCTTTCCCAAATTCAGGACATTGGTGCGGTTTCTTGATGCCCTTCATGATCTCTCCAGCGATGCAGGCTTCATGTTCTGGCGCTTCGTCGATGTCCACCTGAAATTTTTTGGTGGCATCGAATGCGGCATAGGCTTCCCGGACCTGATAGCCACTTTGGGGGATCACATCAATTCCCCGCCACAAACGATCCGTCACTTCAAATACCCTGGATATTGTTTGTTGCGCCATGCGATTGCCTTCTTCCTCAACAATTCTGGCATATTGATTTTCCACCTTTGCCTCTCCCTGCTCAAGTTGTCGGACCGCCATCAAAATGCCTTGAAGCAAATCAATCGGCTCAAAGCCTGTCACAACCATTGGGATGCGATAGCGTTCAGTCAGGGGATAATATTCTTCTATGCCCATGATGGTACAAACATGGCCCGCAGCTAGGAATGCCTGAATATGGCTCAATTCATCATCCATTACAGCCCGAATCGCAGGAGGAACCAATACATGAGAGGCCAGGATAGAATAATTGCTCAATCCTTCTCTTTCGGCAGTAATCACAGAGAGTGCATTGGCTGGAGCCGTGGTCTCAAAGCCTACCGCAAAAAACACGACTTCTCTGCCAGGGTGTTTCTTGGCAATCTTGACCGCTTCCAAAGGAGAATATAGAATCCGAATATCGGCCCCTTCTGCTTTGGCTTCCAACAGACTCTTTTCAGATCCGGGAACACGGAGCATATCCCCAAAAGAGCAGAGGATGACATTCTTTTCCTGCGCCAGATAAATGGCCTTATCAATCAGGCTGACAGGGGTTACACAGACTGGACATCCTGGGCCATGGACCATTGTGATCTTGTCCGGCAACATCTCCAGAATCCCATGTTTGACCAGTGAATGGGTCTGGCCGCCGCAAACTTCCATGATGGTCCAGGGCTTGCTCACTGTTTTTTTGATCTCATCCAGATATTGGGCGGCCAATTCCGGATCCCGATATTCTGATAAATATTTCATAAGTCAGGATTGATAGGTGGATGAATCAGGCAAATGGTCTTTGATTTCCTGGAGTTCCTCTAACTCCCCAATCTCTTCCAAATAGGAAAAGGTTCTTTTCGCTTCTTCTTCATTCACAATACTGATCGCCACGCCTACATGAACCAACACATAGTCTCCTTCCTTGGCTGCTGGTATCATTTCCAGGCTGGCTTCTTTCATGATGCCACCGAAGGAAACCTTTGCCATTCTGACAAGGCCATCATATTGAGATTCGATGGATTGGATTTTTCCGGGAATTGCTAGACACATAATGTTCAGAGTTGATGGGTATTGACTAAGTACAAAATCAATTGACCAAAAGAGATATTTTCGTCGTTTGGGCTGAGTTGTCGATGGAAAAACAAGTCAAACTCTTGTCCGAGTTTGAGCTGGATCAGGTCTATGAGCAAGGCGTTTTGAAACGTTCCTCCACTGAAGGCGATTTGGTGGATATTCAGATTCTTAGAGATTTCTTGGATGAGAAAGACAAGGCTGAGGTGAAATTTGGCTGCAATCCATCCTTTTTTCACTCCTGATCGCACATCTTCGATGATTTGTTGTAGCCAATTCCGAACATCTATTTGCCTTTGTTTGCTGTCCACCTCATAGGATTTATCTGGGAGACCAAACTGATCGACATAGGAACTAGCCAGAGCTTCAAGTTTCATGGCGGCTTCTCCTTCAAAGGTCTGGATATCGCATAGCCCCAAGACAGCCGCAACCGCATCAAACAGTCGCCCCATACTAGAACAGTTGATCCTTGATCTGGCATGAAGTCGATCCAGGATGTTCAATTCCTGCGCAGAAAACTTGCTTCTGATCAGGGCCTCATCGCTACAAATACTCAAGGCGCACAGACGGGGTTCCCTGGCCATTTTGTCTCCGCTCAATGAAGGAAAATATCCCAGATGATTCTCCCTTTTCATGCTTCTATTGTTCCAGGAAAAAAATTCTCCCCCCCATATTTGCTCATCTTCTCCATAGCCTGTTCCATCCCAAATCACGCCCAGGACAGGATCTGGGGAACTCAAGAGATTATTTTCGGCCAATACTGCTGCGAAATGTGCTTTGTGATGCTGGAAGCCATGGACATCGATCCCCTCTTGTTCCGCCAATTCTTTTGCCAGGTAGCTACTGATATAGGCTGGATGAAGGTCATGGAGAATCTGCTCTGACTTTGCTCCCAGGACAGTCTTCATATGCTGAAGGACAAGCTCAAAATTTCGCTGAGTGTCCACATGACTCACATCTCCCAAATATTGGCTGACATAAGCATTCCCCTGATGAAGCAGGCAAAAGCTGGATTTCAAATCTGCTCCACAGGCAAGAATATTACTGGTAAGCGGAAAGTGAAATCCTGAATGGAAGTAATTAGGGGCCAATCCTCTGGATCTTCTGATGATGATGCGATCCCTTGATTGTCTGGTCCATCGCACAACACTATCATCCTGCGGAATCACAATTTTCCGATTGTTGTGAAGAACATAATCTGCGATGCTTAGAAGTTCCGTTTCTTCCCTGTTTTGGAATACAATGGGCGCATGACTTCGATTGCCACTCGTCGCAACAATGGGTCCCGGCCAGTCCTCCAACAGCCATCTGAATACAGGCGCATAAGGAATCATCACGCCTACTTCGGACAATCCTGGGGCGATTCCTTCTGGAAGGTCTCTACTTTCTTCCAGACTTTTTACCAAAACAATAGGAGAGACTTCGCTGCATAATTCCTGACGCTGCTCTTCGCTGAGATCATAGTCAGACAGCTTGTCTATCGATGGAAACATCAGTGCAAAAGGTTTTGCCGGTCGATGTTTTCGATCCCGAAGGGTTTGAATGGCCTGTTCATTTCTCGCATCACAAGTCAGCAGGTATCCTCCAATCCCTTTGATTGCGACGATCTGGCCTTGCACCCAAACTTGATGGATAAAAGACTTGATCTCATCGCCTTGTTGTGGAAGTGTTTCATTCGTGGCTTTTCCCACCAATTGCAAGCTGATCCCACAAGTCGGACAAGAATTGCTTTGAGAAAAATGTCGGCGATCCAAAGGAGAGCTATATTCGGCCTGACACTCCGCACACATCTCAAATGGCGCCATGGTCGTCAACGGGCGATCATAGGGCAAATCTGAAATGATGGAATAACGGGGACCACAACTGGTACACGTGATGAAGGGATACTGATATCTTCGGTTGTTTCCCTCCTTCATTTCCTCAACACAGGCCTTACAAATCGCATAATCCGGTGTAAAGAGAAGGTTTTTTTCTTCTTTTCCCTCACTCTCGACAATCTGAAATGTATCAAAGAACGTTGGTTCGATTTCTAATAGTTCATGCTGTGTAATTCTGGCTATCGCAGGCTTCCGTCTGAGCAAATCATCGAGGAATACATTTGCCTCTTCTTCTGTTGCAGAGAATCGAATCTGAACCCCTGCGACGCCATTGCTAACCTCTCCCCTCAATCCCCGATCTTTTGCCAGTTTGTACACAAAAGGCCGAAATCCTACTCCTTGTACAATTCCTGCAAGCCTGATCTGCCAGCTACACATCACGCTTCTACATCTGCCAATTGAGATTTCTTCTCCTTTACTTTGGACAGAAGCCACTCCACCCAAGCATCTATGCCTTCTCCATTCAGGCTGCTGATCGTCAGATATTCCAATTCATGGTTGATCTCCCTCGCATCCTTCACGACAGCATCAACTTCAAATGGCAAATAGGGCAGAAGATCCGCTTTGGATACCAGCATCATATCACTGGTCAAAAACATTTTTGGATACTTCTTGGGTTTGTCATCTCCCTCAGTGGTCGCAATGAGCGTAACCCGATAATCTTCTCCCAGATCAAAAGAAGCCGGACATACCAGATTCCCGACATTTTCCACGATCAGCAAATCGATTCCTGAAACGTCGATGCTCTCCATGGCTTGCCAAATCATCTGTGCCTCCAAATGGCAGATGCCGCCTGTCACAATCTGCATGGCTTCTGCTCCTGCTTCTTTCAGCCTGTCAGCATCTCTCTCAGTTTCAAGATCGCCTACCAGAATCTTCATCTTGACCTGATCTCCCAAACGTTTGGCCGTTTCCTGAAGCAGGGTGGTTTTGCCGCTTCCGGGCGAAGAGACAATGTTGACCATCAGAATGTTTTCATCCGCCATTTTTCGGCGGATGGTGTCTGCTACAAAGTCATTGGCTTTCAACAGGTGCAAGGTGGTATTGTCGCATTGTACTGTTCCTCTTGCTGCACGATTGGATTTTGCTACCATGATGGGATCGATTTGTAGCAAAGTACTCGGGAATAAAGAGAAAAGGAAGAGATCGGAGGAATTAGAAAAAATTTTCTAATTTATATTTTCTGAACAAGTCATCCTGCTTTGTTAAACAAATCATGTGTAGCCATACCTCTGGTCGCCAAAAAGCTTTTGCTTAAGCATTCCCCTGGCTTATTTTTTTTCCTTCAACATCAATTCGAGCTCTCTCCCAATTGCCTCTTTCCCTTCTTCCGAGAGGGCCAGTTTATCATTGTGGTTCCAGGCAGATCGGATAGCGTCGGGAATATCATCACGTTCATAGCTAAGCGCAAATTCCGCAAATTTCAGAATTGTCCTGGGATCAAAATTGTGTGCTATTTCTTCGAGCAAAACATTCAAGAGCTCTTCCCGTTTCAATTGAGTGGCAAATTCTCCATACAGAATGCCTTTCCTACCCCATTCTTCTCCAATCTTTTTGACCAAAAGATCTGAGGCTGCATCAGGAATATGTTTGATCGCAAAGGGAAGGGCCGCGAAAAAGAAGGCATCATCATAAATGGAATGATAGGAGGTATTGAAATTGGCAAAATATCTGGCCAGGAGAGGAGCTGTACGGGCCGGATCTTTTTCGCTTAGAAATTGAAATCCCCCTATTGAGAGCCGATTATGCTGTTCCCACATCTCGAACAACATCGCTTCATGATAAGGCTTGGCGTGCAATCCAAGTGCTGTAGCCAGAAAATTGAAGTGATCCGAGTTCAAAGAGTCTTTCCATTCAGGATCAAGGACACGACGCATGATTGCCTGGCTTCGAGGATGTCCATAACTGGCGCAAGCCTTGTAAAACTCTCGCAGCTCCCATCTCCTTATTTTTTTCGGCCAATTCTCCTCTACATAAATTTCCAAAAAATCCAGAAAATAATCATCAGGAAAGGCCTCAATCGCCAGAAACAGACATTTCTTAGGATCAAAAAAGCGAATCTCTTTCTTGCTCGCAGAATCCTGGAAAGATAGAATGAAAGCCAAATCCTGTTTCTTCTGATATCTCGCTAAAGCTGGCAATCCCAAGTAATTTCCCTTTTCTACAATGGCTCGAATGACCTCATAGTCACTGTCTATAGGTTCATGGCGCATAAGGAGTCTTTCAAAATAGTCGAGATGAGGATGAAAACGCAAAACCAGACTGTCTATTTCTCGCTGGAGAGACACCTCCAATCGAGAGTGATTCGGGCGATAATAGTCTTCTGTAATGAGATAGGATTGGGTCAAAAGATCCAGATAAAAATCAGCAACGAACTTTGTCTCCCCAACACAACCAAATTGTGTTCTGACTCGCGCAGTATCAGAGAGATGATTGCGTGCAATCCAGGAGATTCCCTCTACTTTCTGATCTGCCAGAGCCCAAAAAGTATAGGAACGGACAACCGGAGAGGGATGGTCCGTAAGAGTCAGCAAGTCTTCCTTTGAAGCCTTTGAAGAAAGGATTTGGAATCTCGAATATTGTCTATTGGGCAATCCTCCAATCCCAATGGCCCGGCTCATCAGAACAGAATCCTGAGCAATTTCGGTTACCAGTTGTTCAATACTTTTGTGGGCATGATCGGCCGGACGTCGCCCTGCCCAGAAGTCCTCCTGAGCCAATATCTGAACGGAACAACAACATACAACTAAGAGAATTAGGTGTTTCATGTTTGTGAAAAAAATTTATGTTTGAATATCCTTAAGATAAGGAATAAATCCCGCTTTTGTTATATTGCATTCAATCTCTTGTGTTCTCATTGCCAGGAAAAAACTAATCATCCACTGCCTCCATGTTTGGATTCAGGAACCGTCCTCAAGATCAGAATATGATCTCCGCCATTTTGAAAGGGGGAGCTAGCTCTGAACGTGCAGTGGCTGATCTGTATGAATCCTTATTTGCTTTTGCTATAAAAGCCAAAAGGAGGTACAATCTCAGTGAACAAGACATTCAAGACTGCTATTCTGATGCAATCACTGCTTTGGTACAAAAAGTGAAAAATGGAGAGTTCCTGGGAGAGAGCAAACTGTCTACCTATTTCTACTCCATCCTCTCCAACAAATGTGTTGATAAAGTCCGAAGGCTCAACAGCCAGAAAAGCCAGGAAGAAGCCAAATGGACACATGAATTGCCTGAAGTTACGGATCGCACCTGGGATTTTTTGGGACAATGGGATGTAAAGGAAGAAGTGGATCGATTGTCTACACTCATGAACCAGATTGGGGAAAAGTGTAAACAATTACTGTTAGACCTGGATTATCATGGCTACCAACCTGAAGAGATGATCGAAAGAATGGGATTTGCCAACCTGAACAGCATCAAAACCCAAAAGTATAAATGCAAAAAGAAATTGCTGAAGCTGGTACATCAGCATTCTTGATGAATTGATCGCATGGAAGAATACGGCCCCATCATAGCAAGATATCTGGAAATCAATCGATTTCTGGATGGTGTATTGCCGCTGGATGGGTCTGCATCTGAAGACAGGTCAAGCGATCCTGAAGTCCTTGCAGCTTTGGAGGAAAAGGAGCAGTTGGAAGAGCGATTTCGTCAGGCACCCGAACTGATGGAAGCCCTCAAAAACGAAATCCGCTACCAGTATATCATCCAGGAGTCCGGCCTGAAGGAACAAAAGACTCAAATGGATGCCAGATTCAAAGATTTGTACCAGAAGGAAAATATCCGACTACTTCAGCGGAGAAGGTATTTGATGGCAGCTGCGGCAGTTGTATTGCTTCTGGTGATTGCTATTCCATTTCTTCTAAATAGAAATCCACAAGTCCCCTTGCCAGACTTGTATGCCCAACATTTTGAGCGGCCCAGAGATCCAGCACCACTCCCACGGGCAGAAGATCCTCCAGCCAGCTATCAGGACAGTTTGTGGCAGGCAGCGGCTAAAGAATTCTCACAAGCCAATCATCAGGCGACCATTGACATCCTGAATCTGATCAAGCAAGATCCTGAGGAAACAAGCTCCGGCAAAGCATCCTTCTACCTAGGGGTGGTCTATTTGCAAATGAATCAAACCGATCAGGCAATCGCATTATTTAATCAAGTGAGCAGCACCAGCAACTACCTGGATCAAACGCGCTGGTATCGAGCCCTCACCTACATGGTCATGAATGATCGGGAGAAGAGTCGATCCGCCATTCAGGAACTCATCGACTCTGGCCAAAGTTTCAAACACGAGCAAGCCAAGGAGATTCTGGAACTTCTATAAGCTCCCCTAATTTCCCTTATTCCTACCCTACCAAAAAAAATTTCCCACATACGGTTACCGCAAATCATCGACTGCGACATAAGCGAGTAAAACGCTTAATCCGTATCCTATGTACACCACCGTCCTCCTAACTATCAGCCTGATATTGAGCTGCTCAATCTGGGCACAAAGAAGTCCCTCCTGGCTCTCAGGCAATGACAGAGGCAATCGTTTCGAAGGAAGCTATACCGCCAAAGTCAGCAATCCATCCATCAATCTCATCTCGCTCACAGGTTCTTTTGAGCCTTACGAATTTGGCAAAAGACAAGAATTGTCTGTCCAATTTTTCAGTCCGCAGGACCAATCTTATTTTCTCTCCTCTGAGGAATTACGAGTTACCCGCTTCTATTGGATGCAAGCCAAGAATGTCCAGGCCCAAAAAGGCTGGAATAATCTCGATCAATGGCCTGTAGACTTCCTCCTCAAAAGATTCCGCATTGATTACCGCAATCTCGGGGTTCTGGTACGTTTGGGCAAACAAGGGTCTCGCCAATTTGCGCCAGCCTGGGTATTTCATAGCCAGACTCCTTCCGCTTTCAAACGCTACATCGCCCAACTTCAACTCGGTCGCTCCGCAGCTGATGGAAGATTTCAGATCTATCGGGGAAAAAGCAAAAAAGCTGCGAACTTAATCCAGCAAGGAAAAATCACAGCAAAATCTGGTGGCACAGCCTTTCCGATTGTCATACCTGCACAGGTACTCCCATCCAAAGAAGGCTGGATCACAGTCGCCGTTCACCTCAGGGAAAAAGGCTCCCTTGATCCCTTTTCATACAGTTTTTCTTTTTATCACCAACAGCCCAACAAATAATCATGCTAGCTTCTGCACAGGATTATCTGATGTCAAAATTGACGTCGGATCAGCTAGAAGAATGTCTGGATCTCTTGCTTGCTGATGATGCTAACATGCCAGAGGAGATCAGGGAAGAGCTCATTCTCCTCTCAGCACGTCTCAATCGGCTCGCAGAAAAAGAAAGACAGGATCTTCTGGACCCCAAGGACATTGATCGATCTCGGAACCAGATCCGATCCGCATTGTTAGAGCTAGTGGATGAACTGCCAGAAGATCTAAGGCTTAGCCCTAAGAGACTGAAACAAGCGCGTAAAAACAAAATCAAAGGCATAGTCGCCATCGGAGTGTATCTGATTGTCGCAGGAGCACTTTTGTTTCTGGCCTTCCAAGCAAAAACTCATGTGCGCGTAGAGGCGGATTTACTGCTCGACTGCATCTCTTTTCAGCACAAGGCCGGAGATTATGATTTTCATCACAGTGATCTACAGGGATTGAGTCTATACAATTATGGGCAATTGGAGATGGAAGCAGATGGGGTCGCTGTGGATGAATTCTGGGATGAGAGTTGGGGTGAACGATACTCCGAACTAGAGCAGAACATTCTCCTGACACAAGATCCTGATATCGGAGGCGTCGGAATTCCCATTGTTTCTCCCGTCCGAATCGAGGAATTGCCTATTGAGTCTGGTGCACGAGTGAGTCTGTATCGGCCCACTGATGAGATGGAGAAACAACTGATCCGTCTGATTATTGATCAGGAAGATGAGCTTCTGGGACGACTTAGCTATAGAGATAGCCTGGATATCCATCCGGAGCAGGTAACTGTTGAGGGGCTTGGAGAGAGAGAATTCCTCTATTCTCCAATGGTTGTACGCCTGTTCGGGTCTTCGGATGAACGCAAGGAGTTAAGTTTTCTGCATCAACATTCATTGCTGACGCTGGATCTCAGCATTGCAGATTCGCTGGTCTTGCAAGGGCTTGGTCTGCAAATCGCTTCTCCTGAATTTTTCAGAAGAGATGAGGATCGATCCATTCATCAGGCCATCCCAACCGTGCTTGGAGGTTTTCTTCAGATCAAGGAAGTCAATCAGGCACCTCTTCTACACATTCCTTTCCAGCAGGAAAGAACGGCTTTGCATCTCAGAGGGGCAGCCTCTCTCGATGTGCAGCAATTGAGCATCGGACCAGAGGGCATCCACATTCAGTTTGCGGGATATGTGGATCGTATCGAGACAGGCGGCATGTCCGAGCTTCGCAATCCTTCATATGTCAGTTGGATGTGGC
Source organism: Bacteroidota bacterium (assembly GCA_039029315.1). GTDB lineage: Bacteria > Bacteroidota > Bacteroidia > J057 > J057 > JBCCCJ01. The sequence continues at coordinate 13,408 of JBCCGK010000017.1, forward strand.
ACAATCAGCGAAGTTTGCTGATCGGTATAGGCATCCTGCTCTTTGGGATGATTTTCTTCCTCCCTACCCCACTCCGCAAACAAGTCCTTTTTGTCCTCCGAACCATTCATTCACTTCGATAAACACCACACAAATGAACATGCACACAAGAACTTCTGTCCTCTTCTTGCTTCTCCTTGTGGGAATCTTCAGCACTGCGCATGCGCAGGAAGGCCTCAAAGCGCCCGTCGTCAGAATCCAGTCTGGAGAAGATTATCTTATGGAAACAGGAGCAGGCGTGCTGGCAGGAAGTCAATCCAACGAACTCTACATCCTGACAGCAGCCCATGTCATCCCGGACCCGGCCAATATCAAGGTGCAATTCAATGATGAGAAGCAGATGAAAGCAAATCTGGTGGAATCCAATACCGGACTAGACATTGCTGTCATCACATGTCGAATCCCTGTCAATTTCCAGGCACCATCTTCCTTTGCGCTGTCCAAGGCAGACAAACAGGTTCTGCAATCGGTCATCGTCATCGGCCATCCCCAGGGCAATGATTGGGACATCAATTTCAACACCAATCTCAAAAGCCTCGAACATGATCTGGATGATCGTTTGTTTACCCTCGCTCCTATCGGTATCGGCCCAGGCAATAGTGGGGGTCCTGTGCTCAATCAAGCGTATGAATTGATGGGGCTGGTACAGGAGATCGATCCGGTCAAGGCCGTCTGTGTAGACATAGAGACCTTGTTGAAAGCATGTACTGCCTGGAAAGTCCCCACCAATCTCCTGGTCGGGGTAACCCTTCAACAAGAAGAAGCAGAAGTCAGCGGAGAAGAAGTTCGGCTTCAACTCATCCTGCAAGAGGCCAATACAGCCTTTTCTGCAAAAAAGTGGCGACAGGCAAAAAGAGCGTATGCCGAAGCCAATTCTCTGAAGCCCTCCTCCCAATACACCCGCAAGATTCAACACTGTGAGCTTGAGATTGCCAAGGATGAAGCCTATGCCAAATATTTGAAACAGGGCAAAACAGCTCCCGATCTCCAGACAGCTTATAACCATTATCTCCGCGCCCAGGAGAATCGAGATACTCAGGAGATCCGGGAGCTGGCGCAGAAAACAAAAGAACGACTGGCGGTTTTTGACATCAATGCTTCTAACAATAGTCGGGGAGGGCCTTTGCCTGAGACCTTTTCTGATCCATTGGCAGGAGAGTTCGCACTGATCAGGGGCGGCACCTTTACGATGGGATGTGATACCTGCGATGCTGACAATTGGCCAGCGCATCAGGTCTATGTGGATGATTTTTATATGGCGAAAGAAGAGGTGAGTACTGAATTGTATTGTCAGTTTTTGAATGAGAAATATAACACTGAAAGTACAGATTCATGGTGTTTTACTTCAGAAAAGAAGGGGAGACAGTTTGTCCATAAAGTTTCAGAAAAGTGTAAGGGGAAACCATTTTTATGGGAGGAGGATAACTATCTTGAAATACAACGATTTGTGTGGTGGTTGTCCGAAAGAACTGGTCATGTATTCCGAGTTCCTACTGAAGCAGAATGGGAATATGCTGCTCTGGAAAATGAGCGATCTCCCAATTTGAATCTCCACAACATCATTGAAACTTCTGGTCATGACAGGAAAGCAGAGGTCTGCAGTGATTATTATCACCCAAATAGCTTTGAAGTCTATAAGAGCAGGGGCACTGTTTCAAATCCCAAAGGTCCATTGAATGGGCGGGAACGTGTAATCCGTGGAATCGAAAAGGTAAAAAGCAGGGTATATGAGAGCTATATTATTGAAAGATTCCAATTGCGCTTGGTAAAAATTCCCCATGGCATTCACTCAGGTAAACCTGTACCAGCCAGCCTCTTTGAGGATAAAATGGTATTGGTTGAAGGAGGGAGTTTTCAAATGGGAGCTTCCTCTGGAGAGGAAGACAATCAACCTGCCCACGAAGTCCGCTTGGATGATTTTTACATCAGCCGAACTGAACTTAACATTGAAGAATGGGAAATGATCATGGGAGGAAGTGCCTGGGGAAGTGAACCCGTCAAAGATACATGGAAAGAGGTTCAACAATTTATTGATACCCTGAATCTCTTAACAGGAATGAACTATCGCCTTCCAACCGAAGCAGAATGGGAATATGCTGCGAGAGGGGGAAAAATGGCAAATGGTCTAGAAAAGGAATTGATTGCTAATAAAAAGTCCAATTTGCTTGGCCTTTTTGATATGGGAGGAAGCGTAAGTGAATGGTGTTCTGATTGGTATAGTCAGACATTTTACCAATATAGCCCTGTAGATAATCCAATTGGCCCTTTGATTGGAGAATATAGGGTGGTAAGAGATGGAAAACCTGTTTATTCTAGGGAAAGCAAGTTACCCAACCATTCATTTTCTGATTCTGGATTTCGGTTAGCAAGATCTACAGGGGAAAACCAAAATAAACCTCGCATCGAAGATGAATTCGAAAAAAACATGATTCGAGTTCCAGGAGCCACCTTTAATATGGAGGTAAAAGATCGATATGGAGATACTTCTTATGAATCAAGCACAGTATCTGATTTTTACCTATCAAAATTTGAAGTCACACAAGAAGAATGGAAACAGATCACTGGTTACAATCACAGTGAGAATCAGGACTGTCCTACATGTCCTGTAACAAATGTCGACTACAAGGAAATATTGAGATTCATCGAATTTCTCAATCAGGAAACAGGGAAAACATATCGTCTCCCTACTGAAGCGGAGTGGGCCTTTGCAGCTTCAGGAGGCAACAGTCAACAGCCTCCCTCCTTTTCTGGCACGAACAAAACTCGGTTTTTGGATAAGTATGCAAATTTCTGCTACACCTATTATCGCAGAGATTTCAGAAAAGATGGCTTCGATGGCCTCGCACCTGTTGGTTCTTTTCAACCGAATACCCTGGGCTTTTATGATATGAGTGGTAACGTGGCCGAATTATGTGTGAGCTATGAAACGGCATATGGGGAGTCCAAATATGTCCCTTATGCACGAGGCGGCAGCTTTAGATCTATGGACAAAGCGATCTTCGAAAGAGCTTCTTTAAATGAATCACGCCCGGAGTACAAGCCTTCTGAGATAGGCTTCCGCCTTGCTGCGGACATTGAATAAGACCTTTCTATCAAGATTTTTTTCAGGGAAAAGCGTTTTTTATGAAGCAGAAAAGTGTCGAATTTCTTTGGCACTTTCTGCTTTCTTTTTTGGATTGATTTGGTTTTTCAGTTTCTAAATTAAAATCTCGTAGTGACAGATTGCAATCTATCGCGATGAATCCACCTTCTTTCCAGAGACATTTGATCCATCACTTCATGAATAATATACCTCTATCTACGTCTCCATTTCCAGACTAACAATCCTAGAACAAGTAGACCGAGAACAAGTAGACAAATAATCGAATATGGCCACCATTTCACTGGCAGCTCAATCGGTGCTTCATCCCCAATCAATACAAATGTACCCCAATAAAAAGGATGGCTGGCAGCTACCGGAGCCTGGGCCAGATAGTTGAGTTTGGCTTTGCGGAGAGCTGCTGCTTTGGGTAGACCGTTTCGAAGATGGGTGAAGAAGTCCACCATGATCTCTGCGGTTGCCTGATCATCGGCTTTCCATAGACTCATGACGATATTGGGACAGCCTGCATATTTGAAAGCACGGGCCAGGGACATGATGCCTTCGCCGCGGTTTAACTTCCCTAGCCCAGTTTCGCATGCACTCAAAACGGCTAAATCAGTCTCCAATCGCATGTTATAAAGTTCATAGGCATATAGAAACCCATCTTCTGTTGAATCAGAATCAGAACCGAATAAAAAGCTTGAGTATTGAGACAGACTATCATTTAATAAGGCGTGCATGGCGAGATGCAAGATCTGGTTCCCTGATCCAAAAGATTTGAAGGAGCTTTCTGAAGCTTTCGATCCAAGAAAAGATAGACCTTCCCACAAATTGGCAGCGGTTTCAACTTCCTCCTGATTATGGAATAGAGGAGAGATTCCGTTTCGTAGACTGGGTATGGCATCCAACAATCTTTCAGGACCGGTAAAACTGGAGTCTATTGAATACTGTGGCGCAAATCCAGCATAGGTTCCGGAGTAAGTTCTCGCATTCTCTCGCTTATCTACAAAGAGAGAAGCAGAATACGCATACCTGACTTCGTAACTCTTAATCAAATAAGGGAGATCAGAGAAAGATTTGGAATGGGGGATTTGTTCTTTCAGCAGGATATCCCAGGGGAGATAGCCAAGATAGCTATCTGGGACAATGATCAGCCTCGGAGCTGAAATCTGGCTGAGGATTGGATGTAATAATTGTTGGTACAGATCAAATCCTAAAGTACTGAACAAGCGAAGTTCCTCTTTTTCACTAGACAGTTGTTCTCCCTTAAGCAGACGGATAAAATCCATTACTTTCTCTTGAAAATCCTGATCCATTGGCACTGTCAATACAAGCTCTTTTTCTTTCGTAGCACCAAATATCAGAATGCTTGAATCCTGTTCGAAGTACTCGATGAGCAAAGTAGAATCTGGTAGACTGGTTTGAAGTTCTTTGATTGTGCAGGTGCTAAGATCATATTTGAGATTGAAATAGTCTGGATGCGCAGAATTCAGTGTATTGATGATTGAATCGCGGGTTTCGCCCAGGCTTAGTATTTTTGAGGTCCAGGCAAATAGCTTTGAAGAATCAGCTTTTGCGCCTTTGTTTTTTTCATCTGACAAGCGTTTTTTATAGCTACTCAATTGACTAAGCACCTCTTGTTCCTTGCTGATCAGATCCTTGGGCACATCCAAAAAATCCAAATTGTTTGCCAAACGAACACCTTGTTTGAGCGTCATGCTCTTGCTTTTTTCAACCGTCTCAAAAGACAAGTCAAGATATGTGTGATCATTGGTCAATCTCCATAGATCCAGATATGTTTGAACAGCTCCTTGATAAACACCAAAACCCACTTCATTAAGAAATTCCTGATCCTCCCTTGAGGTAAATGATTGATGCCTGGATTCAGCAAAATGTATGGCTAAGGCATAAGTTTCCGCAGCAGCAATAAGATCCTTGATATTCTCTGTCTCCTGATACTTCATCCTGAAAGCCCCCGCTTTTAGGTTCAAACATCTGGCAATTTGAAAATCCGATCCCAATTCTTCTTTCTTCGGATTTAAATAAACATCGGTTAGAGAGAGGGCAGGAAAATAGATGTTCAAGGCTTGTTGATACCAGTACAGCGCGGAATCCGGATCACCCAACTCTCGGTATACTTTTCCAAGATTTCTATAGGTAATCGCATAATACCAATGATTCTTTGCCAAAGACCTGTCATAAGATTCTATGGCCTGTTGATATCTGTTTATGGAAGCCTTTAGCTTTCCTTGTCTTCGAAGAATTGTCCCAATCAAATTGTCAGTATAGCCTATGTCTGGATGTATTCCATTGAAGACCTTATCCAGAATATCCCTTGATGTATTTGCGTACACATAAGCCGAATCAAGTTTTTTTTGATCCAGATACATCCTTGCCAAATTAGCATATGAAGTCGCTACATCTTTATGATATTCTCCAAAAATCTCTTTCCTCAGTTCGAGCGCCTTACGATAGTAAGTGAGTGCCTTAGATAAATCGTACATGTCCAGGTATAGGTTTCCCAATTCTTCGTAAGAACTTGGGATAAATCTATGATGCTCCCCCAGGTGTTGTGAAAATATATGTAAGGCTTGTTCTAGATAGGATTGAGCCTTGTCAAAATCCCCTGAAAACTTATAGATTTTTCCAAGGGTATTCATGTGTGGCGCAAGATAAAAGTCAGAAGACCCATTCAGGTTTTCCAGAATACGAATTGCCTCTAAAGAATACGCTTCTGCTTTCTTAAGCATCCCGATCAGATAGTAGGACTCTCCCAGGGAACCAAGGGAATTTGCAACAGAAAGATGATTTTCTCCATATAATTGAATTCTGATATCCAGCGCTTTCTGGTCCAGCTCAATGGCCCGGTCATATTCTCTAAGTTTAGCATAATTGAGGGCGGCATTGTAAAGAGCAGCAGCATAAGATCTTGTTGAGGTTTTGTCCATTCTCTCTAAAATTGCCATTGCCTCCTCATAAATTCGGATCCCTTCTCTCACATCTCCTCTGTCTGCAACGATATTTCCAATATTGATGAGGCTATTCACCACAAGGATATGATCATTTCCAAACAGCCTCCTTCTCATCTCCAACCCTTTTTGATGCGCCTCTTTAGCAGGCTCATATTTTCCAGTAAAGTAGTAAAGCCCTCCTAATACGTAGAAAGCCTCCGCAAGAACTTTATGTTCTCCCAAATGATTCTCCCCCAGATGGATTGCCTCCTTCAACTGCTGTTCAGCAGTAGCATAATTTCCCAGGAATCGATGACACAAGCCGATGCCAATCAGACAGTTGACCCGATTCTCATATCCATACAGCTCTGATTGATGCTGATTGAGTTGTTCGTAAAAGATCCTGGCTTCTTCGTAATGGATTATCGCACTGTCGTATTGTCTCTGCTTCTCGTATTTCCTGGCTTTTGCATAGAACTCTTTGGCCACGGTGGAATCTGGAGCCTGTCCATAACAAGTCCCAATGATCCCAAGGAGAATCAAGAACAATTGGAAGGCCAACTCATTAGAAGTCCTGGCAAAAAGCGATAGACAAAACATGATCATGATTCAGATTTTCCCCTATTGATTCCAGTCAGTCTATAAAAAATCAACCCTCCAGCAATGACAAGTCCGCCCAATAACCACATCCAATTCTGTGGCATCTCAATCGGCTGATCATCTCCAATCAATACGAATGTGCCCCAATAGAAAGGATGGCTATTAGCCGCAGGAGCCTGGGCCAGATAGTCGAGTTTGGCTTTGCGGAGAGCTGCTGCTTTGGGTAGACCATTTCGAAGATGTGTGAAGAAATCTACCATGATCTCTGCGGTTGCCTGATCATCGGCTTTCCATAGACTCATGACGATATTGGGACAGCCTGCATATTTGAAGGCATGGGCCAGGGACATGATGCCTTCTCCCATTTGGAGTTTGCCCAGGCCAGTTTCGCAAGCACTGAGGACAGCCAGATTTGTCTTGAGTCGCATCCCATACAGTTCATAGGCATAGAGAAAATGGTCTTCAACTGAATCAGAATCGGCGGCAAACACCAAGCCGGAATATTCTGGCACGCTGTCATTCACAAGGGCATGCATGGCCAGATGCAGAATCGCAGAGTTTCCGGCTCCTGATTTAAAAGAAGATTCCGTTGCTGCCATACCTAATTTTGCCGTACCTTCAAACAACTCACTACTTTGCTGAATTTCAGACCGATTGTGTTTCAAAGGAGCAAATCCCTCCCGCAATCCTCGATACATAGTTTGGACTGTTTCATTGGCAGATAGCATTCCTGCCCCATAATCTGGGGCATAGCCCAGATATCCTTGATCAGCTTGATCTGAAGGGAGGGGAGTATTCATCAGAAGAGTAGCTGAATATTCAACTTGAAGCTGATATTTTCTGATAAGGTAAGGCAGTTGAGCAAAAGTAGTAGATCCCTCTGTCGTGTCCGTGGCCAACAGCTCAAAAGGGAAATATCCCAATTGTGCATCAGGGATAATGATCAGTTTGGGTCGAGACATCTCAGACAATACCGGAGCCAATAAGGATTGGTACAATTCATGCCCCAGAGCTTCGAAAGCATCTGGATCTGAATGGTTGTCAGGTGGCTGAGCATTGATTTGCCTGAAGTTTTCTAATTGGGAGGCAAATTCCCGATCAATTGGTACTTTGTAAAACCTAAGCTTTTCCTTATTGATCCCAAATATGAATAGATTCATCCGTCCCAGAAAAAATTCTACCAGCAAGGTAGAATCTGGCAGAACAGCCTGGATATCCTTCATTGTTGGAATGGCCATTTCATATTTCAGATCAAAGTATCTCGGATACTGATTCTGAAATACTTCAATCAGAGAATCTCTGGATGTTTCCAATGCGATAAGTTTTTTTCTTATGGCAAAAACGCTGGACGTATCTATGTTGCGTTGTATCGTCAAAGCCCCATTAGCCTCACGAATAGAGGCTTCCAGTTTACGCTCCAAATCTTCCAGCTCTTGAGGAAGTCCGAAATGCTTGATTGCCTGACCTGAGCGGAGTGAATAGACTAATTGTGTGCTTCGAATAAACTCCCCTGCCCAAAAGGCTTGATCTATGAATGAGAGATCTTGTGTTTGCCCATAAAGTTCCTGCCAGATATCATAATAAAGTTCCATGATTCCCTTGGATTTCCCCATTATGACTCCTATATCTGCCCAATTTTGTTGGCCTTTTCGCATTTCATACACAAATTGTAGAAAGATCTCCATACTTTCCTTTGCTGCAATCAGGTCTCTCCTGTTTTCTCCATGATCTAGATATCTCCAATACAAGATTGTAGCTTTATAATTCAATACATCCATCAGCCTCCCTCTTGCGAGAATGATATGTTCATTCATTGGATTGGCATATACATTCTTATCAGAGAAGTCTCTGGTACAGGAGATCAGGGCTTTCTGGAAATAGAGCAAGGCTTCATCGTAGTTTTGCAGGTCTCCATATACAATCCCAATATAGGTTTGGGTCCGGGCGACATCCGGATGTCGCATTCCATAAACAGATTCCTCAATTTGGAGTGCTTGCTTGAAATATGTGATGGCCTTCTGATATTGGCCCATTCCTCTATTCGTCAGACCTAAAATAAAGTAAGCATATGCCAAATCTGGATCTTGATAACCCTCATGATCCAGATACAGCTGGATGGCCTCTTCCAAATGCGTAATAGCTTCATCATACCTTCGGAACACCTGTAAAGAAAGACCCAAACTGACGTAATATTCCGCCAGGTCTATATGGTTTTTGCCATACAACTGTTCGGCAAGAATCACCGCCTGTTGATGATTTTCAACAGCCAAAATAAAATTCCTGACATAAAAATTAGCATGCCCCATGCTATTGTATACCCTCGCCACTTCTATAGTTTGAGTACCAATATTTTGCTGATAGGCAACAAGGGCTTTCTGATAATGCGTCAATGCTCCAAATGCCTGTCCTTTGTCTTTCAGGACCATACCTAGATTATGATGTGCATCGGCAACATCTGAATGCTGATCTCCCAGGGAAAATTGCAACATCTCAAGAGCCTTATTCAGATATACCTGAGCACTGTCCATTTCCTGTAAGGCCATATGCCCTTTTCCGATGTTTAGGTGCAGCTTCCCTACGGTGACACCCTCTTTCTTTGCTTCGGGAGGATATTGCTTGAGGGCTTCTTTATAGGTGTCAATGGCTTCAGAGTATTGCCCGATTGCCATCTGTTCATTGCCAGTCTGCAACAATTGTTGGATCTCTGAGATATTCTGGGCCTGGCAACAGAAAGAGACCAGGAAGAGGGGGAGAAGAATTTTAGGGCGAAGTTTCATACGCATATCATTCCATAGAAGATGGATGACATCTTCATGTTCGACATAAAGTGAAGGAAAATCAGCGTTTAAGAGTCAAGATACAACTTTTTCCCTTCCTTCCAAAGGCCGAATTTTTCGACCAACCGAAGAGGAAAAGAAAAAAATTGAAAAAGTGGGTTACCGGATAAGAACGACTGCGACTTAAGCGAGTGAACATAGAATCCAAAACAATTTTGATCCATTAATCAATTGAACATCATGAATTGGCAACAAGATTTTTACGAAACAGCCTACCATCGCTCTCCCCACTATCTGGAGGTATATCGGGCTTCTCTTCCAACTCCATATCGATATGCATCAGAGGAAGAGCTGAGCTGGATGCTAGAAGAAACTCTGAGTGGCCTGGACCCTTTGGAAGTAGAAGGCTTTTGGAAAAACCTGTATTCTAGAGCAAAAAATTCTCTTATCGGCGTTCTTCCTTCAATAGGAGGGGTTTTAGCAGGTGACCTAGGAAAAAAAGCCGGTGAATTTGTCAAGGAAAAACTGGGAGGCAAATCGGACGCACAAGAGGAGGAAATAAAAGACAAGGCCGCAGCAGAACTCCTGGCATTTACTCAGACAAAAGAGTTCGCCCGCTTATTGCAAAAACAAGCCACTTCATCCGTCTTAAATTCTATGATTTCCACAACAGTTGATGGAAAAAAAGTCCGTATTTCCTATTTGAAAGTCATCACAGAACTGAACCGCATGACGACTCAGATCATGCAACATATTCACCAAAACAAACCCACAAAAAACAACAAGGTCTCTGAATCTTACGATCATTTTCTCACATACAGCCTTCCAGCATCGAGGAATATGCAATACCTGTTAGAATCGGCTTATGATGAGGGATTGGAACATCATTTTTTGGAAGAACCAATCTATGAGGATTGGCACGATTGAACCAGATCACCTTCACCTATTTTTTATATTCAATTAACACGTAAACACCTAACATCATGAGTTATTACGAAGATTATTTCGCAGAACAAGACGATCTCTCTTATGAGAATTTTGACATGGATTTGGACGGGGATCTCCTGGATGATGAGGAAGATCTCCTGGAGAATCGCTGGATTCCTGGACATCGATCCCGCAGAGGGATTCGCCCACATCCTCGGAGGCCATATGGATCGAACAAACCGCGTCCCAGACCGAGACCGAGACCAAGACCTACTGTCGTATCACCGTATGTCCAGCCAAATCAACCTGTAGCTCCCATGACTTATCCTGTTTCTCCGTCAGGTTTCTCGCCTAATCCAGTTGGTACACAACAAACCATTGCAAACCTTCAGGCCCAGCTTGCCAAACTCAAACGAAATGAACAGAAAATCGCAAAAGCCACAGTGGAATTGGGCCATGATCAAGACACTAAAACGGAGATAGACGAACAACAGACCCAGGACATTGAGAAGATTCAAAAGGCTCGCAAGCAGGAAAAACTCATGAATCTCTTGTTGCAAAATGTGATTACACCCTATAAGGAAATTGTATTATCCAAAACGGCTGCAGGAAAAACAGTAACAGAGACTCATAAAATTGACAAATTAGTCCAGGACCCATTTGCCAATATTCTTCCACTTTTGTTGGAGCAAGATGATTCTGAACAAAATCCCATGATGAAGATATTGCCTTTCTTCCTGCTTATGCAACAACAGAATTCAACTGATGAGAACGGAAGCAGTTCAGATAACAATTTTGCTCAATGGATGCCATTTCTTTTGTTAAGCCAATTGAAATAAACACTGAAAACGAGTAGACCCACATCTTATACATATTCTCCATCGACATTCACTCTAGGAAAAGGGCCTTTTTCACGGGAAAGAGGTCAGAGATCGTCTGACCTCTCCTTTTCCTCTTATTCTCTCGTAACATGGACCCAATTTTACAAGAACAGCTATTTCGGGGAAATCCCAGTGATGAAATGGAGGTGATTCTCAAACTTCGGTCAGATCAAATCTTACCGAAACAGACCCGAATCATCTCACGATTTGGAGAAATAGCCACTTGTAGAATTCCCAGAACCAGCATCCATGACTTATGGTCTCATCCGAATGTGGAAGATGTCCAGGCATGTAGGCACGTTACATTGGAAGAATCTAATTCTGTCCCATCAAGTGCCAGGCTAGCAGGCGGATCCAGTGCTTTTGCCAGTAAGAGAAAAAAACCATTTGACTTCTCAGGCAAAGGCGTTGTTCTGGGGATTATCGACAAAGGATTTGATCCCACGCATCCGGACTTCATTGATCCATCAGGTTCCAGTCGTTTCCTCGCCATGTGGGACCAATCCTCAACGCTTGGAAACAATAGCTATGGCTATGGCAGAATGTTCTTTCAAAAAGAACTCAATGCAGCCATTCGATCCAGGCAACCATTTCAAACACTCGCTTATCATCCTGCCTGGTTTGATCCCGGTCAAATGGGCTCTCACGGGACGCATACATGTGGCATAGCAGCTGGAAATGGTCGGACCGGTCCCATGGGGGTTGCTCCTGATGTAGAGATTGTAGCAGTCAATCTTTCCCTCGGACGCACAGGCAAACAGATCTCTCTTGGCAACTCTGTCCGATTGCTGGAAGCCATAGATTTCATTTCAAAGGTAGCAGGCAATCAACCCTTGGTCATCTCCTGTAGCATTGGGCTGCATGCAGGCGACCACAAAGGTGCTTCCTTGTTTGAGCAGGCCATTGACTACTGGCTTCAGGAACGCAAGGCTCGTGCCTGTGTGATGAGTTGTGGGAATTATTTTCTGTCAAATACACATCAATCTGGCAAGCTGAGGCAAGGAGAACAGCAAAGGATCTCCTGGGTGGTGAGACCCAGAGACCGAACTCCCAATGAATTGGAACTGTGGTACTCCTCTCAGGATGAACTGGAGATTGCAGTATGTCTACCCAACTCTAAGCAATGTTTCCGAGTGCTTCCACAAACTCGAAAAACACTCATCCTCCATGGGCAGAAGATTGGATCATTGTATCACAGATTGGACCCAAATACGCAGGACAATCAAGTTGTCTGCTACCTCTATCCGCATGCACCAGCAGGAAGGTGGAATTTACAACTTTTTGCCAAAGACATACAACAGGGTGGCTATCATGCCTATATCGAGAAGGATAGTCCACTGGGCAATGATCAATCCTTTTTCCCCCAATCCGAGGCCAATCCACTGTTCACCACGGGGTCGATCTGCAATGGCTTCCTCTCAATTGCAGTAGGAGCTGTTGACTCCCATTCCAAAGGATTCAAACTTGCTCCTTTCAGCAGTGCCGGACCGACTGCAGACTTCCGGGTGAAACCAGAAATTTGTGCAGAGGGCATGAACGTTCCTGGTCCCAAATCAGCAGGTAAAGGCATGGTCCGATCAACAGGCGAACACACGCTGAAATCGGGCACGAGCATGGCCTGCCCACATGTCGCAGGAGCCATTGCCCTGCTGTTTGAAGCTACTCCCAGACCTCTGCACATTCAGGAAACGCGTGAGCTGCTGTTTTCCAGTACACTGAAACCTGAGATTATTTCCAGACTTGATCGATACCGATATGGATATGGGGTGCTGGATATTGAAAAAGCCCTGGAACAGATAAATACAACCGCCTTATCAAAGAGGCAATAATTTTCTCCATTACTAAACAAACAACATTATGAACATCTCACAAACATACCCTGTCTATCACGAAAGCAGTTCAAAAAATATCGCAAACCAATGGGTAGAATTTTCTGACTTTGCTCCAAATAGTTCTCAGCCAACAGCCGTACACATTCCAATATTGGAAGAGATTGCAGATACTATATACAATAGCTGGAACTTTTACAATGTGCATCACTGGAAGCAAATCCGACCAGTTACAAGTATATATTTGAATGGATATGCTCAACAGGAAGAGATGGGCACACATAAGCTTCTAGGTAAAAAAAGAGTAGAAGCAATCGTTTCACTGTTATTAAAAATATTCCAACGCAAAGGATATAGTAGGTCTTTATGGAAATCGATAAGCTTTAATCCTGCCAATTTTGGGGCCCAAACTCATAGTGCTGCCGATGGAAGAATCAGGCAAAACAACAAAAGAGTCGAACTCTTTCTGAAAGAACTAAACCCCGTAAAATATTTGTATTCGCTCACTCGAATTTCTCTGATGATACTAGATAAACCTGATGACTATGAAATTAATAAAAGGTTCTGGAGTCCTTTTACTACAAGAGAAAAGGTACCCGAGTTTAGTCTTCTTACTCATTCTCAGCTTTCTGAAATGGAATGTTTTATTCGTAAAATCAGATTGAGAAATGTAGATGACCGTTACATTTATTGGCCAAATTCTACGAGTAAACACAAGGGCCCAATTAATAGAAATACGGTTAAAAGCTTCAGATTAGAATTATTGAGAAAGGTTCTCAATTTGGACTATTCTGTGAAGCAAAAAAAATTAAGTGAAAGTCAGGCAATTTACGCTTCCATCTACCAAATGAGGGAGGAAATGAAAAGAGGGATAAGCTCCATGACGATTGCCTATGAGCAAGATGGAAACGGTGTTTCTAGAAATATCAGAAAGAAGAGATACTTAATTGTATCTGCTGCCAGGAATCCCAATAGCATCTACAGTTGCATAAAAGGCTTGAAAATTTGATACGTCCTCTCGACAAGGTAGCATCAAATGGACCAATACCTCAGATCTTGCCGGGAATCATGGTTCTACTGCAACTATGAACGGGGTTCAGGCTCTTCCTAAGTAAGTGGGCGGACAAATTTAAATATAAAAAAAATCTGATAACTTGCTGTTTGGCAGCCCATTCAATATTCATAATTCTTCATTCAAAATTGTCTCCCTACTTAGATGGACAATATTAGGTTTGATTTTGGGTATAAAGGAAATAGGGGATATACTGGCTTAATGGGTAAGATTTCTCCCTTATTTCCCTTATGCCCCCTATATCCCTCACACATAAATGTGTCCCTCTACTTACTTACCTCTTATTTGATCGGCAAGGATGGCAAAATATTGAAACGATTCACTGGATATATGGATAATATGTTTGAGCACATCCAGAAATCCATAGATGCCATGGAGGGTCATGAAGGCAATTGCCATAGAGAAGGTCAATGGCGAATAAAATTGACGCTGAAGGACACAGATTGTTATGATTGCCACTGTAGAATCTGAGAATCCCTGCAATTTTTTTCAGGCACTTCGTAGAGATGATCGGCAGACCATCCCTTCGTAGAGATAATCGGCAGACCATCCCTTCGTAGAGATGATCGGCAGACCATCTCTCCTATTTGTCTATCGCAGATAGGATTCCCATATCTTCGAAACAATCTCTGCTAGCCATGGTCTGCCGATCATGGCTACAGGCCCCTGACGGGCTTGCATCTATGGTTTTTTCCCAGATTCATCATGAAGAGTTCCCTCTTCTCCTTTCCCCTTTCCAAATTTGTTTTTTCCATCAGTCCACACCACCGGATACACCTGAAAGGTATGGAAGGACTGACACTTCGGACATTTGCAAGCTTTCCCTGCATAGGTATGCTTGCAGTTTTTGCAACTGCGAATCATCGATACATGAATAGAAGTTCGCGAGGGGAGTGGTCAGTAGGGCTTCCGTTCCTCTCAGCTAAAATAAAGCTGGTGAATATTCTCCGTGCAAGAATGTACTTTCTCACAGGGAGTGTTTATCTTGTCAGACAAATATGACACAAAAAATTGATTTTGTCAATAAAAAAATTTATTTTTCATCATGATTCACATCGGCCAGAACATCAAAGATCTCCTCCATCAAAAAAGAATCAAACAGGCTGAGCTTGCCCGACGGATGGACACAACCCCCCAGGGACTGAACAAGCGACTCAGCAACTCATCGATGAATACCGATTCTCTCGTCGATATCATGCAAGCTGCAGGAATCAAAAGTTGGGAAGTTTTTCAGGACGGGTCGCCATATGAGTTGTTCAAGGATTCTGAAGATATAGTGGAGGAATCTCCTGCTGCTTACCAAACTACCCACCAGCTCCGCCTCCAGGCAGCCAGAGACAAAATCAAATCACTGGAAGAAAAAGTCAGTCTGCTGGAACAATTAATCCAGGAAAAAGATCGAGTAATTTCCCTGATGGAGAATCAGTAAGGAATAGGCGAATCAAGGGATGAACTTCGCTTGTATTGTCTGAAAATCAATGTGTCTCTGGAGAAAGAGAAAGTGGTGGAGTATTGACTATATGATCGATTTGTTTATAGGCCTTCCCCTAGGCAATCCAGCCCTCCTCTTCGGCTTTCCTGGCAAACCAGATTTGTCCCACACACAACAAGAGCACAATCGTGGGCATGATTGCTGCTCCAGCTCCCATCACCGCAATGGCATCTGACAAGAAGAAATTGTAGCTTGATTGAATCACCGCAGCAGCCAGGGAAATGATAAATGCCGGAACCGCCCAGCGTTTGCGAAGCAATAAACACACGCATGCAAGCAGTCCCGAAAATACTGCGATCGCAAAGGCTCCAGTAACCCAGGCAGGAACAGCTTCATACAGTGCTTGTTCAGCTTCAGGCATGGCGGCCAATGCTTCCGGGCTCAAACTCACTTGGCCAATATAAGCCAGCACGCCCATGATGTTCCAGACAAGCAGTATTCCGCTGACAATCCAGAACCAAAGAGGGATTTTTGTAGTAGTAGTCATGTTGGTATCGCTTAGGTGAGAAAACAAGATACGGCTTTTTCAAAAAACAGATAGATGAGAACCCGCCGGGGTGTACGGCAAATTGTAGATTTAGCCCTGGATAGTGGGGTTGTTTCTCATTGAAGTCGAAGATTCCGCATGGCGGAAGAGAAACGGGGAAAGTGCGGAAGAAGTCAGGAGCGGCAAAATCTGATTGGTTCTGCAATTTGTCGTACACCCACCCGCCGCCGCCCTTACCTCTTTCCTTTTTATCTATCCCTACCCCTGATGCTTATTTCCTGAAAAATTCTGTCCAGAACTTCTACCACCTGTGTCATGTCTCGCTTTTCTACCACCATCGATGGCCGAATCTTGATCACATTGTGCAGAGGTCCATCTGTTCCAGCGAGAATGTGATGATCGCGTAGCCGGTTGACGACATAGCTGGCTTCCTGTGCAGCGGCTTCCAAAGTGTCTCGATTTCGAACCAGTTCGATTCCCAGAAAAAAGCCTTCTCCCCGGACGTCTCCAATGATGTCATGGCGTGTTTGCATTTCCCGAAGATCTGTCAGGAATTGCGATCCCAACTCCTGAGCATTGTTCTGCAACTGCTCTTGCTCCACCACATCAAGGACGGCTGTTGCTGCAGCACAAGCAACCGGATTGCCACCGAATGTGCTGAAAAACTCCATGCCATTGTCAAAAACTTCGGCTATCTCTCGTGTGGTTACCAATGCCCCCATCGGAAAGCCATTGGCTATCGGCTTGCCCATGATGACAATGTCAGGCACAACCTCTTGTGAATCAATTCCCCAAAAAGAATTTCCCAATCTCCCAAATCCCGTCTGGACTTCGTCGGCTATACACAGCCCACCATGAGCACGCACATGTGCGTAGACCGCTTGAAGGTACCCTTCTGGTGGCATAATCTGCCCTCCTACACTGGGATACGTTTCGGCAATGTAGCCAGCAACAGCCCTCCCCTGACGAGCGATCTCCTCCAACTTGTTCTGAACCTCTTCTGCATACCGCAGACCGATTTCAGGCGTGCCCCGCTTCCATTTTCCACGATAATCATCTGGAATAGGAACAGTGTGCACCCAATCTGGCGCGCCTCTTCCGCCGGGGCCATCGTGCTTGTATGGACTGATGTCAATGAGCGAACTGGTATGGCCGTGGTAGGCAGATTCCACCACCAACATATCTTTTCGCCCCGTATAGGTTCGGGCAAGCCGAAGGGCCAATTCATTCGCTTCACTGGCAGAGTTCAAAAAATAGCAGACATCCAAACCTTCAGGCAGTTTGGCCGTCAATCGTTCTGCATAGATCAGAATTTGCTCATGTAAGTACCGAGTATTGGTGTTGAGTAAGCCAATCTGATCCTGAATCGCCTTCACCACCCTAGGGTGAGAGTGCCCCACATGCGGCACGTTGTTGTAGACATCCAGATAAGCTTGAGCATGGCTGTCATACAGAAATTGAGCAAAGCCAGAAACAAGATGCAAGGGCTTCGCATAAGAAATACTCAGGTTGAATCCGAGTCTTTGTTTTCGTTCGGTCAGGACGCCTACAGGATCAGGGGCACCCAAACTTTCCTTCTCATTCAATTGGGGAATGAGCAAAGCAGGATGAGGGCTTAATCTTTGCCAAATAGAGGATTCGCTTTGCTTGCAGACGCCCGGAAAATCCTTACCATAGTCCAACAAATCCAAAATAATCTGGACATGCACATGTGGTGGCCAGCCTCCATTTTCATGATTTTCTCCAATCGTGGCGATCTTTTCTCCTGCCTTCACAGCCTGCCCTATTTCCAGGTGATTCAGGCTATCATGACTGAGATGTCCATATAGGGTAAAAAAGGCATGGCCCTGATCTGTTTCATGCCGCAAGATCAATAAGCCACCATAATCCAGTGGCAATTCATTGATCGTCAGAATCTCAACGATCCCATCAAGGGGCGCAAATACGGGCAAAGCTGCTTTACAAAAAATATCTATTCCCAGATGTTGGGTACGCCTTTCTTCGGTTGGATAGGCAGCTGTCCCAAAATTGCTACTGGCATAGAGACGTCGGGATTCTGCATATCGTCCAAAGGCAAATGCTGTCTTCCGATCTGCCATCCACCGATCAATGGATCTGGTCAGATTGGGTAAGGCAACAGATGTTGAATTCGCGCCCAACAACAAACTTCCTACGCTCAAATCGAGCACATGATCATAGGTATCAACTTCCATCACAGGATGAACATCCGGCCCTACGCGACGAAGATAGGACATAATCTCGGCCTCATGCATGAGAACGGGATGGCCACAAGCTTCCCGAAACACACATTCTGCAAAGCCAGATGAGAGCTCATCCAATTGTTTGAGTAAGTCCTTGGCAGGAGCCTGACTGATCGCATGATAAGAATTCTCCGGCTCAGAGACTTGCCGATAGCTGGAAATAGCGATGCTCACTGCCAATCTGGTTTTGATTAAGTCGAACAGCACTTGAATTTCCTCCACAGAAAGCGAACGAACAGAAGAATAGCCGCGCAGGATCTCCTGATAGGCCTGGATTGGTTTCTCCTGCCCCATACCAGCATAAGCCATTGCCACAGCCAATTCGCAGATTGTGGGTTGATAGCTCATGTCCCCGAAGTCGAAGAATGCACTTACAGTTGCTTCCTCAAGCGAGACGAGCACATTGTAATCATTGGCATCATTGTGAATCACGCTATGCGGCAGCCTCTTCATAGCTTTTGCCACAGATCCTTCAAAGCGACCAAATACAGCTTGTACAATGGCGCGCCATTCATCCTGGACATAGGAGGTCAAATGGCTATTTTGCATGGCTTCTGTCAACTCCCAACGGATTTTCCTCTGCATTGACGGATGCGTAAATCCTTCCAGCCCTCCTGTGAGTTGTGCCAGGCCTCTCCCAAGGCTATACAACAAATCTGGAGAATGGGGCCGAACATCTGCCCATAGCATCCCTGGACAAAAAGTCAATACCCACAGGAGGCGTTGTTCTCCCTCTATTTCTATCAATACATAAGATTCGCCCTGGAGAGACATCACAACTCTGGGGAGGCCAATGGTTAGTTCTCGCTTTGCCAAATGCTGTAAGGCTGCACACTGGAAGTCAATCAGGTCAGGCTGACAATCTTTTCGCATCAATTTGACCGTATAGACGGCTCCTTCTTTGCTTTGGCCCTTGAAATTCAGATCTAGTTCGCCGGCAAGTGGAACTAGATCAAGAAACAAGCCATAGGTATGCTGGAGCTGTTGTGTGAGAATGTGTTGAATCATGAGTATCTGAGATCAATCAGGGAATGAATTAACTGGTGAATATACATCCTATCGTTCTTCGCCCCAACCGAGGAACAAGCTTTCTCGTTTCACTCTGTATATTGGCAATTCTATGGTACGAAGGATTTATCTGGTATTAATAGGAATATGTCTCCTCAGCTTCACAGGGCGTGGGGGTTTCCCTCCTGGCCCTCTCCAGGAAGAGCTCCCCTCTATAGACAATCACACCTTCCGGCAGGGCGAATTCCTCAAATACCGTATCCACTATGGTTTTATTACAGCAGGCTTTGCGACGCTGGAAGTGATGCCAGAGAGATATCTGCTTCAGGATCGGGTTTGCTGGCACATCGTCGGCAAAGGCTATACCCATCCAGGATATGACTGGATTTACAAGATCCGCGATCAATACGAAACCTATATTGACCGAGAGAGTTTGTTGTCCTGGCGCTTCAATCGCCATATCCGAGAAGGAGGATTTGAGAATTATACAGAAACCTACTTCAATCACTATACCTACAAGGCAGAGTACATCAATGAGTGGAAACAAATCACCGTTTACGATGTCCCAGCCAATATTCAGGATGTCATTTCAGCCTTTTATCATGCCAGGACCACGCATACGGCAGCAGATATGAAAGTGGGAGACAAAATCTCTCTCAGGAATTTCCTCGATAGAAAAACCTTTGATCTGGAAGCCGAGATGTTGGCGCGGGATACAGTCAAGATAGGAGGTATGTCCTACAAGACACTGAAATTCAATCTACTGATAGAGGAAGCTGGCCTGATCACAGATGGGAGCAAGATTCAATTCTGGATCTCGGATGATCACAACAAAGTCCCATTGCGCATCAAATCAGACTTAATGATCGGGTCACTGAAAGCAGATCTGATAGAATGGGATAATCTTATGTATGAGCTAAGAGCTTTGTAAAACAGCTTTATCCCCCAAATCCATAGGACAAGCTAATGTGTGGTGTATATCCCAGCCTCTCTGTATAGCTGGAGCTGAAATCGACCTTGATTTGTTTCCAATTCACCCCTAGCCCTCCAGTCAGTGTCAAGGGTTCTGTCGAAACCCCTATTCTGGCATACAGAATTTCGTGGAGTTGATACTCAATGCCTCCCCGAAAAGAAACAGGGAATTCCAGGGCCTTTTGTACATCCACGACCACCAATACCTTGTCTGTAGGCTGGTATGCAAGTCCTGCAGTAAGATGAGAAGGAAGAATCTCTCGCCTGCCTTGCGTAAGAAATGTTGCCCGATTTACGTTGAATGCGCTGACTCCAAGAGACAATTGAGAATTGATCTGCGTATGGGCGCCCATTTGAACCAGGACGGTTCCTGCTGCACCATAGCCTGGAATATTCAAATTTGCGTATGCGAGCTTTGCCCCTACACTGATTTTGTCCAAAACCGTGATTCCGTAAGATACAGCCGCCAGATTTTCCCGATAGGCATCAAATCCAAAGCTGCTGATTTCCACTCCTGCGGCCTGATTTTTGAATATAGGAAATATGGCCCCTGCATGTCCATAGCTTAATTCTTTCAACAAAAATCGCTGCTCAAGATATACCCCTACCTGCACAGAATTGCTCCCAGTGATTCCAGCAGGATTGTGAAACAAGCTCCAGATATCTCCTCGCATGGCTGTATAAGCATACCCAAGGCCGACTGCCCTGGCACCTACTGCTGGCAATGGATCATTGCTGGCAAATGTATCCTGAGGCCAAGTAGTCAGACTTGAAATACAAGCCAGAACAAGGGTCCAGCGTATATGTCTTTTCATTTGTTTGTTCTTTGCTGCAAAGAAACACAATCCATGTTATTTTCATAGAAATTTGGACTATGAAAAACCAGGATCAGCGCACAGTTTTGAATTTTAATGGAGCAATAAACATATGATCAAACAACAGTATCAAAGTGTCCTTGAGTACTTGTACAGCAGATTGCCTATGTTTCAGCGAGATGGAAAAAAGGCCTTCAAAAAAGACCTTGAGAACATCCGTGATTTGTGCTGGGAATTGGGATTACCCCATTGGAAATTCAAAAGCATTCATGTTGCAGGCACCAATGGCAAAGGCTCTGTCTCTTCTATGCTTTCGAGTATTCTGATGGAAGCTGGATATACAACTGGTCTGTATACCTCTCCTCATTTACATTCCTTTCAGGAACGCATCCGTGTGAATGGACAAGAGATCAGTCAACAGGAAATCATCGAATTTGTTGATCTGTACAAATCTGTCATTGAGGTGATTTCGCCAAGTTTTTTTGAACTTACTGTGGGAATGGCTTTTGATCACTTTGCAGAGCAGGAAGTGGACATAGCCGTGGTTGAAGTGGGATTGGGTGGTCGTCTGGATTCCACCAACATTATTTCTCCTGAAATCTCGATCATCACCCAAATCGCCTATGATCACACTGATATATTGGGGGATACCCTGGCAGCCATTGCAGGAGAAAAGGCAGGGATCATCAAACGGTATACCCCTATTGTCAT
The DNA here is from genome assembly GCA_039029315.1 of Bacteroidota bacterium. Classification (GTDB taxonomy): domain Bacteria; phylum Bacteroidota; class Bacteroidia; order J057; family J057; genus JBCCCJ01. The sequence goes on from JBCCGK010000017.1 coordinate 35,312, forward strand.
CGGTGAACGCCATCCTGAAACGGAAGTTATTTTCCTGAACAAAGCAAAAGAGGAAGAGGCTGCCATTCATTTTGCAGAGGATGCCTATCAATTGTCTCCTGTTTCCCGGGATTGGCACCAACAGACCTTTCACATTCACCCAACTGATGAAGCCCTTGAGGATATCACCCTGGATTTGGCATTGCCTGGGCACTATCAACAACAAAATCTAAGGACTGTCTTATGTGCAGTGGACGTATTGCGAGAAGATGGATGGGAGATCCCGCATGAAGCTGTCGTTAAGGGATTGAAAAAAGTAGCCAAGAATTCTGGGCTAAGAGGTCGAATGGAAGTATTGGGTGAACAGCCACTGGTCCTGTGCGATACGGCTCACAATGTCTCAGGAGTTTCTGCTGTTCTGCAACAACTCTCAAGCATTCCAGCGGAACAACTTCACATCGTTTGGGGCATGCTTTCGGACAAACAGCATGATGAAATCCTCGCTCTCATGCCACAGGGAGCCTCCTACTATTTCGTCCGGCCTGACACCCCCAGAGGATTATCAGCACTTACGCTGCAGATGAAAGCAGAGTCTCATGATCTACACGGCAACATCTTTGATTCGGTTCGACAAGGCCTGAATGCTGCCAAAGCCCATGCCAACCCCAATGACATTATCCTTGTTGGTGGGAGTACGTTTGTGCTAGCGGAGGTTGTATAAATGGCTAGCTGTTGGAGGAAGAGCACTTTGGGAGAGAATGCTGGCAGGCATGATCTGTGTTCAGAAACCTGGGGTTATCAAGTATCTGATTCGGCCTATTTTGTCAGGACCAATATGGAGGTTCTAGATATCGCAGGTCGTTATTGACAGACGCAGGCATTGTGTATATTTGTCTCAAAGCCCCTTGCTCATGTGGAAACACCTTGCCAGACTATTTGTGTCCAACACCTGCTATGGCTGCGACAATGAATTGACCATTCAGGAACGTTGCATTTGTCTGGATTGCCTCTCACAAATAGAAGAGACGCAATTTCACAGTACACCAGATACCAACGAATTGTATTACAGACTTGCGGGAAGAGTTCCACTTGCGGGAGCTTCAGCCTTGTTTTATTTTGACAAAGGGGGACGACTCCAAAAGATCATCCAGCAACTCAAATACGATTCGGCTCCCCAAATCGGCACTTTTTTGGGTGCTCATTATGGTAAAATTCTGCAAGATACGCCATTTATCAAGCAGTCCGATGTCATTCTTCCTGTCCCGCTTCATTTCATCCGCCACCAAAGTCGGGGCTACAATCAGGCTGAGCGTTTTGCGAAAGGTATGGCTCAGATTAGCGGTATTCCAGTCAAGACGAATCTGCTGCAAAGAGTTCGCCGAACCAAATACCAGGCAAAACAGCTTGGCACTGCCAGATGGGAAAATGTCAAAGGGGCATTCAAAGTCAAGGGAAGCCTTCCAGAGCGAATACTTTTGCTGGATGATGTGATCACAACAGGAGCCACCATTGGAAGTTGCCTGGAAAGCCTGTACGAAAGTTCCACGCCTCCCAAAGAGGTTCGCATTATGTGTATCGGCATGACACGGCAGTGAATCCTGGTCTACAGGGCGATTTTCAGTCCTAAAAACTGCCTGAGATAAGGGGGAGTCCAGTTTTCATCTGGGAGTCTTTGGCCAACGAGTGGGTCTGGGGAATCCGCAGAGTTGAGTGCGAGATCTTCCTGTATCAATCGTCCAACTTCTATCGCAGGATTGTATCTCACATTGACATGAACGCTCAACTGATAGGTCAAACTGACTCTCCGGTGCAACCGAATATCAACTCCAGCCCCTGTATACAACATGCCTCTGATAACTTTGTGCTCACGTAAGACAAAAGAGCTCGACGCACTTGCGGTATCAATCTCTGAATTCCTGGTATTAAAAGAGTTCTGATAATTTCGCACATATCCATCTTCAAAGGTCGAAAAAGAAACCGAGTGGATATCAGCAGAAGGATTGGCAATATAGGAGGAAGAAAATTCAACCCCTTCCAGATTGGCTTGCAAAAAGTGGAGGCCAGCTCCTGCTATCCAATATGGCCTGAATCTTCGGTATCCGTTTTTCACAAATTGGAAGCGGGCTTGGGAACTGATATCCTGAGCCTTACCACTGGCAAATACATAGCCTGACCCTGAGGTCAATGGTTGCCCTAAAACATTTCGAACGATAAAGACTGAGGCTGGGTAAATTTTGTAAAAAGACCCAAAATCTACTCTTCCGCCTAAGTCCCAACGAGGACTGACTTTTCTAAACACGCCCACGCCTACGCCCGGCATAACCACATTAAACCGTCGGAGGGAAGAATCTGCCAATACTTGCAAGGTAAAGGAGCTAGCCGTGATCCCTCCCTGAGCAGCCCAATTTGATTGTGCCCATTTGTTCTGGCCAGATCCAAATGCGCGACCAAGTCGCTGTTTTAGAGACATCTCTTCCAAAGCCAGATCCATGCTGGGCTTCGGTTCTTCAGCAAGGACAGCTAGGGATGGGAGGGACTTGGGATGGAGCGTTGCCAGATCGATGAATTGATGCTCAGCGAGCTGCTGGACCCTTGGCAGGTCTCTCCGGCTGTCTTGCAAATTTGAAGTAGTAAGCTCCTCTTTACCTGCCTCATCTATCAAGAGACTTCGACTCATCTCCAGCTGATCTTGCTGGTCTGTAAGGAGAGAATCATGTTCTGATGGAGATCGTTTTGTCGTGGAAATAGCTGTCACAGGATACAAAGCGGAAGCGGACTTGTTCTTCCTTCCTATCAACCCAGGATTGGTAGAGGAAGAAGGTGTTGAGGGTAAAGAATGTGCGGGAGATGAAATGTGAGAAGAAGAGGGTTGTGTAGAAGAAATAGAAGGAGGAGGAGGAAAGACAATGTGAGAAACATCAGCAGGCACACAAGCAGTGTCCATCTCTGCATGGCTCAGTTCGCGGCTTTGAATACCTACCATCTCGGCCTGTGGAGAGAACATCCACCAGCCAAGTCCTGATCCTAACAGCAATAACAAAAAACCGCCAATCAACCACTTGCTTGACTGCTGCCAAAAACCACCAACGGCTGTGTCATCTTCTTGATCCAGCAAGGCTTCCATCCGCTCCCAATTTGGATGGGGGTGGTATGGTTTGGCCCGCAGAACCTTATTTCGTATGGTATCGTCCAGTTTACCCATTTTTGACCCTTCTTTCTTCTCCGATCCCGGAATGTTGTAATTTTTTTCTAATCAATTTTTTCGCCTCAGTCAGGTATGCACGCGAAGTAGATTCTTTTACTTTAATGAGCTTGGCAATTTCTTTATGTGGATAGCCTTCCACGACATTCAGATTAAAGACAGTACGTAATATTGGTGGCAATTGGCCAACTACTTCCAAAATATAATTGGCTTGTAATTGTGCGACCATATCTTCATCCACTTCATAGCCCCCAGCTTCTTCCAGTTCTACTTGCCGCGGTTGCCGATTTTGTTTACGCAGATAATCCAGGCAGCAGTTGACCATGACTCGTTTCATCCATCCTTCCAGCGAGCCTCGTCCATTGAATTTGTGAATATTCTTAAAAATCTTCATAAATCCCTCATGCACAACATCTTCGACCAGTTCCTGGTTTCGCAGATAGCGATAACACGCAAATGAGAGCGACTCATAATATCGCTCGTACAACAATCGCTGACTGTTGCGATCCTTATTGCGGCAGCCGTCTAGAATGTGATCATCTGTCATCAGGATTACCCTGGCTTCCATTTTTGCCTGTTTACTCATCAGACGATGGTCGGATGAAGAACGCTGGAAAAGAAGGTGAAATATTTTTTTCCATGCAAGGGAATTAGAACTACCGAAAAGTACCCAGGGTGAAAAAGGCTGATTCTGCGGGAAGGATTTCACCTAAGAGAATCGCAATTCATACGTGAACTTTTTATTTTGTGACGAATTTATTTTCAAATCACGGATCAGATGACAAAACTCTCGCTACTATTGATTCTCCTTTGTGGTCCTTTTTTTCTTCCAGCCCAGCAACTGAATGTTCTGTGGATCATAGGAGAAGACGTCAGCCCTGACATGGCTTGCTATGGACACCCTGGCGTTTGGACGCCTCATATTGACCAATTGGCAGCTGATGGTGTCAGATATACCCGGGCTTATACGACGGCTCCGGTCTGCTCACCCAGTCGATCTGCCTTCATGACTGGCATGTATCAGATGAGCATAGGCGCACACAACCATCGGTCTCATCGGGAAGATGGATACACCTTGCCTCCTGGTGTCAAAGTCATTACAGACTGGCTCAGAGACAAGGGCTATTACACGGCCAATCTGGTCAATCTCACTGGCGATCCCAATGAAAAATATTTCAAGGGGACAGGAAAAACTGACTGGAATTTTCATTACGAAGGCAAGCCATTCGACAGCAAAAACTGGTCGGACCTGAAAGATCATCAACCCTTCTATGCGCAGGTCAACTTTCCCGAAACTCATAGAGGTGGCGCCTGGAATAATTCCCACAAGAACATCGAGCGAACAGCCAATCCTGATTCCGTGCTTTTGCCTCCTTATTATCCTGACCATCCCGAAGCCAGAGCTGTATGGGCCCAATATCTCAATACTATCATGTCTTTGGATCGAAAGGTAGGGAAGGTCCTGGAATTGTTGGAGCGCGATGGATTGGCAGACAATACGGTGGTGATCTTCATGGGAGATCATGGACGGGCCATGGTACGTAGCAAACAATGGCCGTATGAAAGTGGGCTTCGCGTTCCACTCATCATTCGCTGGCCCAAGGGCATGACCCCTCCCGATGGATTTGAGGCTGGCACAGTGAGCGATCGAATGCTGTACTCCATCGATGTATCTGCAACGACTTTGGCGATTGCGGGCATTCAACCTCCACTCGGAATGCAGGGTCGGGTATTTCTGGGAGAATGGAACAGCCCGGACAGACAGTATGTATTCGGCGGTCGCGATCGCGGAGATGAAACAGTAGACAGAATCCGAACGGTGAGTGATGGCCGGTTCCGCTATTTGCGAAATTTTTATCCAGACAGACCCTTCCTCCAAACCAATCGATACAAGGAAAATGAATATCCCATCATTCATCTGATGCGCGAACTTCAGGCAGAAGGCAAACTAACCCCTGATCAGGAAAGGCTCCTTGCCCCTACCCGACCAACAGAAGAGCTCTACGATTTGCGATCAGACCCCTATGAGCTGAATAATCTTGCCAAAGACCCCGTCTATCGCGATGTACTCGAACGATTACGCGGCGTCCTCGACGCCTGGATGATCGAAATCAACGACCAGGGCCGCATTCCCGAATCTCCCGAGATTCCTATTTTTTGGGAAAACAAAATGAAGGAAATTTACGATACCCGAATCGAAGCCATGCTAAAAAAACGCGCCAACAAACAGTAGGGGATGACCGGCAGGCATCCCAAAAACTTCATCATACCGGCAGGTATCCCTTTTACCGGCAGGCTTCATCACCCCACCATGCATCACCATCAAACACCTCCAAGCCCTCATCCCTAGAAACCCAACTAATACTACCTCACAAACCCATCCTATCCTCTCCCACATATGCAATACAAACAACTTGGCAATAGCGATGTACAGGTTTCTGAAATCACCTTTGGTGCCTGGGCCATTGGGGGGTGGCTTTGGGGAGGAAGTGATGAGCGGGATTCCATCGCTGCCCTCCATGCCGCACTGGATCATGGCATCAGTTCCTTTGACACCGCCCCCGTCTATGGATTTGGCTATAGTGAATCCCTCCTGGGGCAGGTTCTGAAAGGAAAACGACAGGAGGTACAACTTCTCACAAAGTACGGCCTTCGCTGGGACCTGGAATCAGGATATGTGCATAAGGACACCATCGATCAGAACGGTCATGCCCGATCAATCAAACGATACGCGACGAAAGACAGCATCATCGCAGAATGCGAAGCAAGTCTCAAAAGGCTCCAAACAGATTATATCGATCTCTATCAGATTCATTGGCCTGATCCGCTGACCAACATTTCTGAAAGCATGGAAGCCATGGATCTCTTGATACAGCAGGGAAAAATCCGGGCTGCCGGTGTCTGCAATTATTCAGCAGGACAGATGGCCGAAGCTCAAGGCTACAGACAAGTGGTCTCCAATCAGGTTCCCTACAGCATGGTCCAGCGCAAGATAGAACAGGCTGAGGTGCCACAGGCGATCAGCAGCCATGCGTCCATTTTGGCTTATAGTCCCTTGCAACGCGGACTATTGACAGGCAAGATTCGTCCCGACCATTCTTTTGCTGAAGGGGATACAAGAGCATCTTCTCCTTTATTTCAGGGAGACAGACTCAGGAGGATCAATGCGTTTTTGGACAAGCTTCGTCCCATTGCAGACGGACAAGGCGCAAGTTTGGCCCAACTGGTACTAAGGTGGACACTGGAGCAAGCAGGAATCACTGTTGTCCTGGCTGGGGCACGAAACCCGAAACAAGTCGCAGACAATGCTGCTGCGGCAGACCTCGCCCTTTCTTCGGAAGAGTTAGGTGTGATTCGAAGTGAATTAGATCAACTTATGCTCACCTGAAGCAGTGGAAGCTACAAGCATTCCTCGAACATCTCTCATGAATAGGGAAAGACCTCTGGGAGTCAGTCACTTTCCTTCTTGCCGCTTCTTACATCCAATCTTCCAAAAAGGATAGGTAATCTGGCCGTTTTCACTCACCCATTCCCCTTTCCAGCCATACCCCTTTTCACTCATGCTATGAAAGGTCAATCTGGAATATCCTTCCATGCCATTGGGAGCTTTTTGTGGCATTTTCAAGACGATATCATCCCCTGTCTTGTTCCCTAACCAGACACCCGGTGTAGTGGAGACAGCCGGATAACTGAAGTAGGTCACCACCCATTTTCCACTGTCTGGCTGAAATTGGCGAATGCTTCCAGCATATATTTCTCCCTCTCGCCACACTTCATCCTGCACTCCATAGCCATTCATGATGTACTTGAATTTCCACACCATCTCCAGGGTATCTTGCCAGCTTCCATCCGGGTTTCGGTTCAAAGACCAGCAATCGCACATTCCGATCATGGGAGCAAAATCCGCAAGTTCGGCAGGGCCATTGGGGTTTAGTTGACCAAAGGGATGCTCGGAAGAGGGCTCATATTGCATGAGGTCGATACTGTTTTGAGCAAGGGCCGAAGCCGTAAATAGCAGAGAAACCAATAAAATCAGGTAGCCTTTCATAATTTTTTTTGTGAAGGTAGAGAAAAGCCAAGCTGAGGCTTGGGGGGATTCTTGCGAAAGTTGAACCGGGTGCTTTTCCTTGCCTTATTTGGATGGGAGAGATACATCTGAGGGAAGATGTTCCAACTCAAGGAAGTTTTTCGGATCTTTCAATTGTTCTTCCTCATTACTCCCCTTATCCTATGAAGCCCGGCATAGATTGGAAAACACATTTGATTAGATTCTTTTTTGTAACACTTGGAGTATTCATTGCTTTTGGCTTGAACACTTGCAATGAGAGAAGAAAGGAAAAACTACAAATTAAGCTATATCTTCAGGGCTTGCAGGAAGAATTACTGGAGAATCAAACAAAATTGAACACCTCTCTACCTTATCATCAGGAACTTCTCACAACTCTTCGCCAGCAGCCCGAAAAAGCCAACTTGATCATGAATCCTGCTGCCGTCAGCAATGTGGCCTGGAACCTGGCAGACAATGAGGTTTTTAAGAAATATGTCGATCATGAGCTATACAAGCAACTCTCTACAGTCTATCAGTTTCATGAAAGTCTGCTGGAACAACACAGGCAAGCCTCAAATCTGATGAGCGAGCTCAATGTTCTTGGTCCTTTACATGCAAGCAGTCTATTGGGACAGACCTTCACAGAAGAACAAGAGATTCAACTGAATAATCAAATTAGCCAGGGCTGGATTCCGATATTTGAGACATGGACCTCTTTGGAACAAGATTATTTACAAAATATAGAGAACGCGCTTGCCATGATAGACAGAAACTAATTTCCCTTCAATTCATAGACATTTACTCAATGATTCCATCACTTAAGGACAGACCAACTCTCGACCAACATCCCAAACTTCAAGCGGCTTATCAGAAGGCTCAACTACTCATAGACGCTCTCAATGCGAAGGACATTCCGCTTGAAACAGAAATGAGTATTCGGGAAGAAATTCAGAAAATAGATGCTTATACAGGACCAGAAAAAGGGCTGGCAAAGGTCCTTCGAAAAGGTCAGCGCACCATCCTGGCTATCGTCAGAAAGGAGACAGGGCTTGTGTCCAAAGGATTCTACCGAACACTGTGGATGTCCCTGGGCATGACGGTTTTCGGTCTTCCTCTAGGTATGGCTTATGCCATCGCCATGAACAATTTTGGATTGTTTGCTATTGGATTGCCCATCGGAATGGGAATCGGGATCGCTGTGGGCAGTGGGATGGATAGCAAAGCCGCAAAAGATGGGAAACAGCTAGAATGGGGGTAGGTCAACCTCCTGCCATTCGAGCTGTTTACTTCGCTCCATTTCTTCAAGCCTCAGATCGAACTGAAGCTGTTTCGTCCGATAGACTGGACTGTTAATTCCTGTGATCAGGTCTCCATGAAAATTTTTGAGCCAGAGAACGCCATAGGTTCTGGCATATAGGTGGTACATGGCATTCCCAACATCAATGACTGCGATTTGCTGTACCCTCCCCTCGCACCAGATTGGAAGAGCCATTCGCTGACTGGCTTCATCCCAAACGACAGGAGCTGCACAGTGTTCATCAATCAATAATTTGAGATTGTCCTTGACAATGGCGCAATCTCCTCCCCAGGGACCAGACATGGCGATTTCACCGATTCGCCAGAAAGCGACTTCATATTGTCCATCGGGGGAATGAAATGCTTCATCTTTGGGAGAGAAAGCCCAGGGATTGGGAGAGCTAAAATTCATGGTTGTGTCATTATTTTTCTGAAAGACGTTTTCCCTTCCCAAACTCCATCTCAGCCTTCATGTTGAGCTGGCTCTTGATACCAGTTGAAAGGCATATGGTCACTCCACCTGAGATGCATGATTTCAAGCCTCTCCATAGACACTCATCTTTTCACATCCGCGCTCAAGATCAGTAACCGGGATGCAACCCATCCAGAAGGTGATGCTCTCTTGGGTAAGGTTTGACAAGAATTAGCAGATCAAGATGATAGCACTGACCCATAGTCAACTCTTTGCCTCCTTGCTGGGATTTCTTTTCAGTGGGAACTTTTTTTTGGCCTATTTGAAGGAGAAAAAAAATCTACCTCAATTGTTTTTCTCCATCTACCTCTTCTTTTTCTCTGTCATCCTGATCGAGCAATGGGAATTTTTGACCCAGCCACAAAGAAGTTTATGGATTTGTGATTCATATGGAGCCTTGGTTGCCTCATTCTATGGGTATATGATGACAAGTCTGCGGCCTTCAAAGCCGCTCTCCCATTTGTATCTCTATTTATTTATTCCAGCGGCATTGGAAGTCTTGCTCCATGCGATGAGAATTCTGGATTTTGTTGTCTTGAACACCTACTGGATAGACGGAAGCCTGTATAGCTGGTCGCTGGAAATTGTTGAATATTCGGCCTTTGTGATAGGAATTGTCTTGTGGACAGATATGCTGTTGCCTTTTGCCGAAAAGAAAAAGAAGTTCCTCGCTATTGTTGATAAACGGAAAAGAAACTGGCTAATCAGTTTCGTGATCTGCCAATTGGTTTTGATGGGCTTTTGGGGAATGGTTCTGTTGGAAAATACCTTTCAGCTGTCCTGGGTGGATCTGATCATCTTCATTATGATGCCAGCATTGATGATCGGATTTGCCTCCGACTTCATCCAACATCCGTGGATGTTTCGGTCCAGAGAAGCAGGAGATCGGGTCCAAAATCTCCGCAGAGACAGAGTTCAGGCCAATCCAGCATCTTCTTCAAAAGCAGAGGAACTTCAAAAAAGAATCCTGGACAAGCATTTGCACAGAAATCCTGATATGAACCTAGGGTTGATCAGCAAAGAAGTCAGCCTTCCCAAAGTCACAGTCTCAGAATTGATCAATCATCACTTTGGCAAAAGTTTCAGGGTGTATGTGAATGATCTTCGGGTTGAGGAGGCAAAAGAGATGTTGCATGATCCGGCCTATGCACATCTGAGCATCCTGGGAATTGCCCTCGAAGTGGGCTTCAAATCAGAATCGACCTTCTATACCTCCTTCAAACGAAATACTGGCACAACCCCTTTGGCTTTTCGCAAACATAAGTTCTCCTGAAACGCGTTTTGGGAGGTTTGGGCAGCAGGTGATTTGCATCTTGTGCTCAAACAAACAAGCCATATGAAACAAATTGTGTTATTCCTCAGTCTTGCCGTGCTCCTTCTCAGTTGTAGCACCCTTAGCATTCCACCACTGTCAAGTGATCCTTTGGCCTCAGAGGCAGATATCCTCCTGCAAAAGCACATTCAGTCGGAAGCCCTGGTCGGGGTATCAGCAGCTGTACTTGTCGAAGACTCTATTGCCTGGCAAGGGGGCTTCGGTTATCTCGATGTCGAGGCGAAGATACAAGCGGACTCCAATATGCTTCACAGACTCGCCTCAGTTACCAAGCCTATGACTGCCACTGCCATCATGCACATGGTCGAAAACGGTGATCTGGATCTGGATGTACCGATACAGACCTATCTCCCAGATTTTCCTCCAAAATCAGAAGGAGACATCACCATTCGTCATTTGCTCAGTCATACCTCAGGGATCAAGACATATCGCGGCTTGGAAAACCGCCCTACGACAGAATATCCAAGTCTCCTGGAAGGCACCAAGGTATTCAGAAATCGAGGACTCAGATCTACACCGGGAACAGAATACTTCTATTCTTCTTATGGGTATACCGTCCTCGGTGCGATTCTGGAAGAAGTGTCTGGCATGTCCTATCAAGCCTATATGGATCAGTACATTTGGCAAGCTGCAGGGATGATGTACACTTCCACAGAAGTATTTGGTCAAACGTATCCAAATAAGGCCAAGTTGTACAAGAAGGTAAAAAGAGGGTTTCGGACAGACAAGGAAACCAATCTAAGCATTAAATATCCGGCAGGTGGGGTTCATTCAACCGTAGGGGATCTGCTCCGCTTTGCTCAAGCCATCATGCACCACCGATTGATCAGCAAAAAAAGTCAGGATCAGATGCTGATCGCTCCGATACTGGAAGAAGAAGCCAAACTCAGCTATGGACTGGGTTGGATCATTGCACAAGATGATATTCTCGGGCCTGTGCAATACCATGATGGACATCAATCCGGGACAAGCACCATCCTGCTTCTTTTTCCAGAGCGCAAAGCTGCCATTGCCGTCCTGGCCAATTCATCCCGATCTATGGGGGCTGTCAATGATATTGCGCAAGCGCTGGAAGAGATGTTTTTGAAATAGAGCTTGTTTGGCATGTGCTTTCTTTGCCTCTTTCCCCTTACAGATTCTGACTTGAATTCGACACCAGCTATCATTGGTGTCGAATTCCAATCTTCCTTCGACAGAAGCTGTCTTTTCTCTATTCACAGCAAGTCTTTGCCAGTTGGAGGGGTCCCTAAAACATTCATACATGCGTCGAATCGCTTCGACGATATCAAATACATACTTCTGCTGATTCGGGTCAAACTCCATCAATTTTTAGCCCTTCGCCTACCAACCAAGATAGTAGGATTTAGACAACCAATCCGGACAGACCAAATCGTATTTTTCTCGCATGACATGCTCTGTGACGCAGAAAGCTCCTTCCACCCAACCTTGCTGGTCTGAATATGCCTCTCCAACGATGAAGATTCGTTCTTCCTGATAGGGTTGTCGCATATATGGCATAACCTCCCATACTTCATATCCTCCTTTCCAGGCATGATATCCCCCTCCAAAAGGGTCTTCTGTCCAATCTTTGTAAGCAGAGGTATAGGGATCAGGAATGGTGATAGATGGTCCATGAAGTTCTCTCACCTGACTCATCACCTCCTCCACCATCATTTCACTGGCGTGCTCATAGTGTGGGTACAGGACATTTCCTCCTCTGATCAGTTTGGTCTTTCGTGTTTTGAAGGGTTTGCCTCCTTCAAGTGCTTGCCAAAAAGAGACGGTCCGCATATCATTGTAGCTGGCAAGAAAGAGAGAATGAGAATTCTTGGGATCAACGCCGAAGTAATAGCATTGCCGCATCGGAAGATCTGTAATCGATTCTCCCGCCTTGGCTCCCAAGACCTTTTCCCACCAGGGTTCTTCAAATCCCAACAAAATCTTATAGGAAGGCTCGATGATGACCGAATCCAGTTGTTTGTGCAGCTCTTCCTGTGTATCCCGATCAAAAAAGAAGTTGTCCTGGTCCAACAATTCAAGGGAACGTCTCGGCATCCCTAGAATCAGATCTTTGGCCTGCACTTCCCAACTTTTGTTCGCCTCACTGTTGAAGAAGGTCAGGATGTAGCGATAGCTGCTGCTCGAATCTGGATTGCGTTTGAAGCTTTCCAACCTGTTTTTGGTCCGTATTGTGCCTCCTTTTTGCAAAAAGGCGTCTGCCAGACAAGTCAGCACTTGATCATAGCCCCCTTCTATGGTCTTATACATCACCTGATCACTGGCAAAATCCCCCACCATATACGGGAATGCTTCTGCGGCATTCCAGTTGATGGTGTTGGAATAATATCCACCAGCCTGTGCCAGGAACTCATAACATTCCTGTGAGGAGCGATCCTTGAGCAAATTCCAGAATCCGATTTCATAGACAGGCTTCTTATGATATGGGCCCTCAAATTGATATCTCAATTTTTGCTTTACCTTGTTCCACTCTTTCCGGGGAGATTTGCTTTTCTGGATTTTCTCCAATGAATAGCCATCCGCCTCCAGGACTTCCCGAATGATGTCTGTGAAGATGGTGTCGGAGCTTTTTCCCTGAAATTTTTCCTCTACAAAATATCGGGTTTGGAAAGACTCTCCCGTGATGTGTGCCTGAGAAAATCGATTGGCGAAGAAGCGTTGTTTTCTCAAATAAAAGAGGTGGTGATTGGCATCTCCCATCGGAAAACCTATGGGCTTCAATCCATATTGACCAGCAAAAACATCCTCAATCAGGGCGGTTACAATTTGCTGTTGGGTCATATATCGCATGCCTCCCAACTCTCCGACGACATTCATGCCGGGAAGTTTGACAGATTCCAGCCGACCTCCTACTCGATCACTACATTCAAAAATATTCACATCCAGATTCAGAGATTTCCCTTTTCTGGTGTTCCCATGAAGGAGACGGTATCCTGAATACAAACCTGAAGCTCCTGCCCCAACAACCGCCACATCCAATTGAAGATTCTCTTGTATCCCAGTCTGGAATCGCTTGCTGATCTCTCCTCTGACCAGGGGCCAATCAATGGCAAAATGCGAAATGTCATAGCTGGTGGTGCCTTCCAAAGCTAGATCAGCCAGGATTTTCCCAAGCAAAGGAATGAACTTGGCTGCCCATCCACCAGTATATACCAGGATATTTTCGTGATTATGCACCCATTCAGGAGCAGTATCCAGCATCAGTTCCTTGCCATTGTTGCTCAAGGCAATGATGCAGGTTGAGGTAAATTCGGCTTCTGGTTCCAGCCCAACCATATGTTCCCGAACCCAATCAGTATTGAGCTTCAGGCTTGTTTCGCTAGGGATAAAGCTTCGCTCATCCGGCGAATGAATGATTCTATCCGGAATATCAGGAGCTACTCGTATATAGCCAGGATTGGCCCACTCGACCTCTGGAAAGCCATAAAACAGGCTGGTATTCTGAGGCTCCTGAAAGACAAACCAGGTGGGCAATTGTACTGCTTCTGTTCGCTTGTAATAGGCAGAAGACATTTCCCATATATCCAGATTTATATGGAGTCCCAATAAGGCAAGGGTATCATTGACATAGGCACCTTCAGTCAGGATCAGTTTTTCGGTTTTGATCGTATGGCCCTTGTCTGTCGTAAGGAGGATATCTCCTTGCCTGCGTGATTCAACATCTGTGAGTGTGACATATTCTTCCAGATCAATGTTGCTTGCATCATTGGCGATGTTGAACAAGGTCTGAAGGGTTGCCCTCATGTCAATGATGCCGCCATCGGGTTGAAAAAATCCCGAATAATCTTTGGGCAGGTTTTTGAATGGATAGTTTTTTTCTATCGAAGCTGCATCCAGTTTTTTGTAGGGAATGTTCAACTCATCCATGACCTCCATCGCTGCCTGAATGCCCCCTTCCTGTGAGCTGATATCCGGCGAACCAAACCAAAGAGAACCAACTTTGTCAATCAGGCTGTCTTCTGTGTGGCTTTGTAATTCTTCCCAAAAGGGAATGGAATCCAGGGCCAATTGTGCCATATATTTCTGTGCATACTGGACCCGAAACTGGCGTGACATCCCTGCCGAACTTCCTTTCTGGTTGAGGAATCCGAATTGCTCTAGCAAGAGAACCTTTTTGTTGGTATTCGACAATTGGGCAGCGGTTGCCAATCCCATGGCACCACCACCTACAATGACGATGTCATATTTTTTTCTCATGGGTATATCTGGATTATATGCTTGTCAAATAGTTCAATACAGTCATAGAAGGTAGGAAGAAATATTGTCCGCCCCGAATGGTTACAAATCGCTCCCAATTGTCCAGAAACTGATTGTTGGGTTCTGCTTGAATGGTAAACTGCCAGTTTTTCGCTCTCGGGTCCCCTTCCGTCGGTGCCCCGATGACGATATCTACATCATTGCTCAGATGTCGCAACTGATTGTTGTTGGCCCAGGCATGTTGGATAAATTCAAATTGCAGCTCCAGATTGGCATTGAAGCAGATGAAGTGTAGTCCTTGTTCATTGGAATCCTTCTCATGATAGTTTCGCCCTCTTCGGATGATGCGGTGGCGACGCGTGATTTTCAATGACTGTTTGGGCTTGTACCACCTAAAAGCATCTCTGGGATTGTTGCGCCTTAAATGAGAACCAAATGGGCAGCGTAGACCATCCGGGTCCAGTTCTGCATAGCCAAAATCATCATTGTCTGGCAGTCCACCGGGATCTTTGTCCGGGAAAATCACAAGAGAAGCACCACTAGGCCATCGACCAATGCATTTGGCAGCCAACTTGATCTTGGCTTCTTCATCGACGGTTCCATCTGCTTTTCTGGTTTTGTCCTCCATATATTGCCAAAATGCTTCAACATGTTGTTGCATTTGGCGGAATACCATGAATGTCCCATTTCGCCCGAGATCCTTCTTGCCTGAACCTGCTGCATCCTCTGCCAGAAGGGCAGTGTTTCCCTGATCCTTTTCTACAAGCGGGGTATATGGATACTGTCCATGTTCATTTTTGTATCCAAGCAAAAATTCTCCTGCTTCGACAATGTCATTATCTGGCCCAGATCGCCCACTTCCCTTGACAGTCGGTTGAGAAATCCCGTCATGAAAGCCAAAGGGTTCCTTGTTTTCCGAATTGAGGAAACCATACATTTCTTTGAGAATGGTGAATCCTCCATTGTCATCAATCACCTGCTTCTGCTCGGCTGCAAAGGCTGTCATCATCTCTTTGTCTTTAGCATGGAAGATCAGCACCATATGCAATCGGGTATCATTGACGCCATTTTCATCGGCTCCCCATCGCCATTTCTGGGGTTCACTTTCTCCATAATCACCCAAAATCCGATTGCGGTTTTGGGTTGAAATTCCTTCTCTGAAAGGCACGGGAAAGGTCTCTACATTTTCCTCATCCATCCCTAGAGCTTTCAATCCATGATAGGTAAAAGCCAGATGCAGGGTCTTTTCTGCACGATTGGAGATATCTGCAGAGTCTATCAGGGGCAGAATCTCTTTCATCCATGCCTTGGCTTTAGTGGCATCACCTACTTCAAGCAAAAAATAGGCGGTTTCCATTAACTTTCCGTATCCACGGATGAGCATGCCTTGGATATCGTCCAAGTCTAGTGTTCTGGGGTTAGCTATGATTGCCATGTCTATTCTTTGATTGTGTGGTTAAATCCTACGAAGCATGTCTTGTATTTGAGTATCATTTAATTGGCCAGAGTTGAACAAGTCCACTCTCAGCTGTGATTTGCTGACGATCTGCTGCAAACCATTCCAGGGATAGGCAGAATACCACATCTGCGTAGGAACCTGCGTATATCGTCCCCATCCCATGAATTCTAGTATGATATAAGCCCCTTTTCCAAACACAAAAAAGGTTCTTGGATATCCTTTGGAGGCACCATAAATCGCATTGAGCCCCCATCCGCTGTTGTCCACAAAATCTCCCAAATATTCATCAAAACTTCCATCAAAATTGCTGAAGAAGACGAACCGCTTTCCCTTGTCAATGAGAACCCACCTGGCAAAATGTATGGTAGGCGTTCCCAACAATTGCCCGTGCGCAAATTGGTTTTTGCCAAGAAAAGTTGTCAACCACAGGAAAAAGTGCAAACCCAACTTCCGCAAGCCTCCTATGGTGACAAACAACTGAGACAGTTGATTCTGATAAATGATGTCTTCCTGGTCTTTCAGGGTTTTCAGATGTTCCAAGGGAATCTGGTTGACAGTTTTCCCAAAAGGTTTGGCTCTCCTTTCATAGAAGAAATGAATCAGGACCAGAAATAGCAGGAGAAAGGGAAGAATCAGCAGAAGAAACAAGCCAAGCAAGACCAGCTTCACATAATTCGTCTTGGGTAATTGGAAAGTCTCTCTTGCCCAGTCCCATTGAGGATCGTCTCCCAGGAATTCCTGGATGGCCTCATAAGCCTGTCGGGATGTTGACCACTTCCCTTCATTTGCCTTCACAAAATCTCTCAAGGCGGTATGCAGCTTTTCCTCATTGTGGATTTGATCGACTGTTCGCTTCGGTGCCCCT
Organism: Bacteroidota bacterium; assembly: GCA_039029315.1. Lineage (GTDB taxonomy): Bacteria > Bacteroidota > Bacteroidia > J057 > J057 > JBCCCJ01. The sequence goes on from JBCCGK010000017.1 coordinate 52,181, forward strand.
ACATAAAATCCAGGTGTGGAAAGGCTATGCTGTTTTAGATATGCAAGCCGACTGGCTTTGTTTCGGGCATCTTTCTCTGGATAGCTCACACAATGCTCCAGAATCGAATCAAGCCCTTCAGTGAGAGGAGCATTGTTCAGGAGATCTTCAAGATGTTGGTCTCCATTGCCATCTACATTTGCTGCATAAATCAAGCTTGCTGATAGATTCAAATTCTGGTCCGCGGGTACCACCAGCCATCGGGCAAAGTGAACATTCCCGAGTTCATCCAGGGGAAATGAAGGCTTCTCAACTTTTTTAAATATTCCATATGGATTCCCCAATTCGTTCAGTTTCTTGGTCACTGCCTCAACCTGAGCAGAATCTGGAATAATGGGAATTTGTAGGGAAACGGGATTTTGCCGTGCCATATTTACAGATTAGTTAGGGGATGTTATTGGTCAAACTCTACCACATAATTATTGGGAAATGGGCCGATGTGAAGGCCAGACCCCTGGCCTACTCTTCCTTTTGCAAGTCGTACATTCTTGAGTCTTAGCACCGCAGCTACCAATTCTGGAATCGTTACTTTATTGATGTGCTTGCCATAACATTCGTGCAAGCCAAATCCCCAGTTCATATATCGTGCATCCCGATCAGGATTAAATTGTTTGGGGTTGGGAAAGGTATTGGGATCAAACATTGCCCCGGAAGTCAGCGCCAGGACCTTTCGATTGCCTTTGATGGTATAGGTCTTTTTGCCATTTCCATTGAGGATCTGTTTGGTTTCGCTGAAGCGCAACACACCCGGCTGAACAGGGTTGAATCTCAATCCTTCGTACACATATCCCAACATCTTCTCCATTTCTCTTGCCTGAGCTGCTTCGATGGCTCCTTTGAGCATATCAGGACGCTTGAAGAGTTCCTGAAGCACAAAAATCGCTGCTTTGCTGGTCGTCTCCTGTATCCCTGTGAGCAAGCCGCCGATGTTCCGACGAATGGTATCATCATCTACCCAAGCATATTCCGGCTGCTGTTGCAGGAGGATCAGTCGATTCAGCAAATTGTTCTCATCGATAGATTTGCCTGCTTTTAGGAGTTCTTTTCGTTCTGCAATCAAGCCCCTCACCCAGGCAATTCTTTCTTTTCCAGAATCAACCGCTTGCTGGTGTTTCTTTTTGTTGTTGGTGAAATTCAGGAAGAGATCATAGAACATCGTCCGTTGCCAACGTTCCATTTGCGATTCTACCGGAGCAGGCACCCCAAAGTAGTAGCCGAGTAATTGAATCAGCACGCCATAGTTCAGCGTTTGCACCACATCGAGTTTGCCATAGGGCTGGACGCGCTCACAAATCGCATCCGCTTGTTCCCTCACAAATGACCGGATCAAGGCCATATCTCCTTTATGGGCAGATTTTCGGACAAATTCCCGCTCACGGTCAAACTGAGGATCTGATCGATCCATCCCCAGGAAGAAGGCCCCTTTCTGATCGGCCATCTTCTTGCCATTGATCTCCCAAACCGTAAAGTCTGCATTGCGATCCAAGACATCTACAACAAGATCATGTCTGCTGGCAATCGCAACTTTGGCCAATCCGATTCGGATCATGGGCAACCGCTTCTGAAGAAAATAGAACAAACCTGCCTGATTGCTGGTCAGCTTTGTGATGATGCTCTGTAACAGTCTCTTCAGAAAACCAGGTTTTTTGGGTACAGGCCCCAAATCAAGATTGATGGGTCTGTCTTCCTGATACAGTCCCAATACAAATTGTCCCGCCCTGCTTGCTCTCAGGTCTATGATCTCCAATCGAAGTTCCTGCGCGACGCCACTGATTTTCACTCTGGAGCCTCCATATTCTTCTGGCAAGATCAAGGGCGCAGTAACAGCAGCAAATGCAATATCTGCCGCAGTCAAGGTGTCCCCTGTCAAATACTTTCTTCCATCGCTAAGGAGGGTCTCTAATTGGGTGAAGATTTTCTGAATCTCCGTCAGGAATATCACAGAATCCTTGCCTTTGATATCCCATTGCTTGATCAAGGCTCTCTTCAGCGAGCCATATCTGAAGGTATAAGCCAGTTTTTCTCGCCAGGGCACACATTCTTTCAGCAGTTTCAGGGCATTCTTACGAGAAGTCAACAACTCAGCATAGATGTATTGCCATACATAGGTATTCAAGTGGCCGGTACATAGCTTGAGTAATTCCACCACTTCCTTTCTTTTGGAAGCGTCCTCTGGAATCAGTCTTCTCTCAGCCGGAATCTGCGCATCATAATACTGAATGATGCTTTCGGCAGAATAAATCAGGGAGTCTGTCTGGATGAGAACAGGATGGTTCTCATTTCCGTCATGACCTGTGAGTTTCCTGGCAATCGGGAGATACAATCGAGGCGCATGTCGCTTTTCAACATGCAGGATTTGATTGATGTCCAAAACCCATCGGGCAATTTCACCCAAGCCACTGACGCCATTGCAGACAAAGGTTGGGACTCTTCTTGCATAAGAAAAATTCTTATTGAATCGAATTGGGGCTAACTCATGATCTGTAGCCATAGTAGAGTATAGTTTAGGGCGTATTATATAGAACATATGAGGCGCAGGGATTTCCTGCCCCCTCTTCATTAGGTCAGTTTTTTTGCCTGAAAAATCCTGATTGAGCCTCCTTCTTCCTGAAAAGCATGAATCCATGCAGAATTGTCCGGGGTATCCTGAAACAGCAGATAGAGTCCAAGAGATTTCCCTCTTACATCCGCGATCTTCTGGACAGTGGCAAGTGGTTGCGCCGCATAGCGATTTGCAGTGGCCAGAAAGTCGCTGGAGTCCCCTTGTACACCTACCATCAAGATGGATGGATCATCGGACATATCTGGCGAATTGCTTGCAGCGCAATAGGTCCAGCTTGTCCATTGGGTAGCTCTGGCACGCATTGCAGCTACTCCTTTTTTTAAGAGTGCTGTTCCGACTTGTAGAAATGCTTTTGTCGAGGCATAGTGTGTTACATATATATAGGTCCTGCCTTCCGTAGTTTTGTAGGGGCCAAGGGAGATCGGTGTATCATATGTCAGGCTTATGGCCAAACTTTTTTTCAGAAATTCTTCAAACAATGCTTCTTTACCTTCCTGGACCTCCAGGAGGTTGAACATTGGTTGAATCGTAGACCACTTATGCGCAATAAAGGTTCGATACAGGACAGCTCTTACAATTCCAAGGGAATCTTTGAGTGTATTGGAGAATTTGGTGGGCATTTCTGTGACCTCTGAAAAAATCAGGAAGAATAAGCTATTTTTTCCAAGGTTCTACAATATATATTTTTTTAAATGTTCGAGCAAGCTTATTATTTGTTTATTTCGATTTTTCTAAAAGGAGAGACAAAATTGAAAAAGATAAAAGAGATCTTCCAAAGTCGAAAGATCTCTTCAGGCCTTGTCATGGCCTTCCCAAAAGATGGGAGGATACGGCAGATGGATGGGTTATTTGGAAGCCATTTCACCTCAAAACAGCGAGACGAAAAAGCCAATCAGCATCCCTACCCCTATCAATCCAGCGAGTCCTAAGACAAAACTGATGAAGATCCTGCCGCGTCCATGATAGTTGGTCAATACGAATCTGGCTACGAGGAATTGCACGCCAAACAAAACACCAACGTAAAGGGCAAAAAATAACCAATCCCCAGGATTTTTCATCCAGCGAAAATCATTGTAACCTTCGTCTATATAGGAAAAGTACAGGACAATCAGAACAGAGATCACTGCTTGAATGAGGCGTTCTTGCCTTAGTTTGGCAGGAGAGAGGTGTGGAGTAGACATATGATAGATAATAAATGGTTGAACACAATGACTGAACTGATCACTGAATCTTATTTTTTTTACTTTTTGCTTGTTTCATGTCAAATAAAAAAATCTCGCCATCTCGAATAATTTCGATTTGTCGGCTCCATTCTTTGTAAACAAAGCGATCCCCTTCTGTTACAAATTCGTGAAAATAATAGGGATCATTGGCTGGATTGTAAGTCGGGACAATCGCTCGCTTCAAAGAGGAATCAATTTCAATAAAACTATACTTGTGATGAACTTTCATGGCCGTGATGGTTCCATCGATCTGCTCATACTCTGCCAGAAAGGGATAGTCTCTTTCCAGACCAGAATAATAGATATCACTGATGGTCATTGTGATCAACAATAGACTCGCAAGGACGAGGACAATGATGGTCTTTCGACGGCGAAGAAATGGCTGTGATAGTCTCATATAAGATCAATGTTTCAGAGACTGTTTGAACATCTGTCACTTATTTTTTGTATGCGGCTTTTTTTGTTCTCATAGCACCACTATGAGAACAAAAAAGAGCCTTGCCTGAGAAAAAAATACACGTTAAAAATTCTCAGCACAGATTCCTAAACAGTCTCTCAATCTGTTTTCCTGTTCTTTGCTTCTTTGTTCTTCTCAAGATCTTCTAGCAGATGTTGGAATTTCTGGTCGATATGTTGAAGGAACCAGGCGTCAATGATATCTCTTCGGAACCGCCACTCCTTACCCAATTTGGCAGCAGGAATATTCCCCTTTTGTGCCCATACATAGATCGTCTGCGGTTTCATCTTCAGATATTTGGCTACCTCTTCAACCGTCATGATTTCATCCATACTATTCATGCTTGCTGCTGTCTTCTGGTGAATCAACTTGTTCGTTCGACTCTACTGCCTCTCCTGGTTTGTTGTGCTTTTCTTTTTCTGTGGGTGATGGTTTCTTCTTTTTTGAAGGCTTCTCCTTTTTCTCCCCTTCATTATCTTCCCCATCTATTCCGATCAATTTCCCAAGAGAGCCAAGTACAGTGGTATAGACATTCCCTTGCGTACTCTCACGAAAAACTTCAAAGGGTCTCCCCTGTTCTCCCAGGAATGGCCTGAGATTCCAAGACAACTGAAAGCCAACAATGGCAAATATAACGACCCATATCCTGAAGACTGAAAGACCAATCTTGGGATAAACCTGCTGATTTTCACAGGCATTCTTCAAGGAATCCATCACCACACGCATCCCAAACACCCCAGAGAAAATCAACACCGCCACATGCAACAACTGGAGAAAGTTGTAATTGCCCCCCGATAACTGAAAAAACAACACAATCGGCCCAAAGGCCAGCATGATGGTTGACACCATCACCAATCCACTCAACAACATGATAGACAACTGCTTGATCCCAATTTTAGAACCAAGCACTATTTGCACAATGTAGAAAGATGGAAAGCATATCAGCAAGGTCAACAAAAAGAGGCCCCAGAGCTTGATTCCACTCATCAGGGATTGAGCCAGACCATTGTAGCTTCCCATGATCAGGCCATATAAGAAGGTAAAAAGGGCGATGAGCAAGATTTGCCCTCCAATGATGGAGGGCTTGTATTGGTTTTCACTGATTTTTTCCAAATAGGCTTCACGGTCTCGGAATACCTCAAAAGCTTCGGAAAATAGGCTTGCCAGGGACATAATTAATAACGTTTTGAATCGATTTAATACTTTTTGTTACTGTTTTTGCATATTTACTACTATTTAATGTTGTTTGCAAGGGATTTATTTTTCTCTTTTTGGATTCACCCTTATTCATGCCTTGAACATGAACCAACTGATCCTGATTTTATTTTCTCTCAGCACGCTTCCTGTTGATCGCCAACCAAACAGCAAGAACTCAGCCTGTGGGAACAACAACTTCAGCTTCGGGAAGAGGTGCTTCACATAGAAACGGAACGTCTGACTCAACTCAAGAAGGAGCTCCGATCTATTCAGGAAATGCCTGGAGAGCTACAATTTACTCGCTATGAAAATGCACGATTCCACTTTTGTGTGGATTATCCAGAGGGTGTCCTCCTCCACCAGGCCCCCCCAGACAATGGAGATGGTCGCCTCTTTCTATCAAAAGATGCCTGGATTGAGATGGTGGGCTCTGGATCGGGATGATAGCTATGTCTTATTTGAACAAGACATCCACCATATGGAGAATTCTCTTCCAGCCAGGATCGAGTGATCACTCATCAGGTCCAAAAAGATGATTGGTAGATGGTATCTGGGTAGGAGGAGGGAAAGAGTATTTAGGAATGAGACGAATTTTGCGTAACTTTTTATCAAGAGTACGCACTACATGCCTGCCTTAGACAATTAACCGATCATGAATAAACAGTTACAAAGGAGCGTAAAACCCAAGAAAAACGTCGAATGACTTTATCCATTTTCCAAAATTAACCCAATGAAGCGTTCATTTTTACACAAACTCACAGCCATTCTCATTGTGATCGCAATTGGAGTTCTTATGTTCTTGACCTCTTGCAGAAATGATGGTTCTGGCGGCACCTATTCCATCAGCTTCACTGTAGATGGAACACATGTCGAGTTCACCGATCAACATTTGTTAACTGCTACCTTCAATCAATCAGGAACACAGCACACGGGATCTATCGTGGGAACCAAAGGCATCGGGACATCCAGTGTTGCAATCAATCTATTTGATAGTACTGCAATTGATGCAAACACCTATGTCAATCAGGAATTGGTAGGAACAAGTCTGGTTGGGGCGATCATCACCTATATAGATCTGAATGGTCTGTCTTTGAGTCAGACGATCGTTTCAGGCGGTGCAAGCATCACGGTTGAGATCACTGAGATTACTGACAAAACTGTTCGTGGAAACTTTTTTGGAACATTGGCTTCTACGACTAGTCAGGTGGCAGAGGTTCCTCTCACGGATGGCCAATTTCTGGTTCCAATAGGAGAATGATTCCTGTCTGTCAGGATAAATACTCAGTATAGAATCTCCGTACATGGAGTCCTGAGATATGGTCCTTGATTGTATGCAAAACTGTTCTATTTCAGTTGAGCCAATTCCTCTTTCCAGCCATTTTCCTTTGTCAGAAATTCGGCTAACCAGACCTTGCAGTCTTCGAAGTTCTGGAAGATATGACGCTCCGGGATCATGTCAGGGGTGATGTTCATGTCTTTCATGAGTGCCACGGTCTCCTCATTCACCCCGGAGAGCACAACGACTACCTCTCTTTCGTGTAGATCATCTACCGCAGCTTCCAGGGCATAAATACCCGATTGGTCCATGAAAGGGACTTTTTCCATTCGAATCACCAATAGATGCAAGTCAGATAACTCTGCGACATTTTCCCTAAAGGCAGAAACAAAGCCAAAAAACAATGGGCCATCCAAATGCTTGAAAACAACTTTCTCCCGAATCTCAGGATCAATCGTCAATTCATCAGACCATAGAGGTTCCTCTCCTTGCAATTTATTGAGATCTGTGATAACCAATTGGTTCTCCGAGGTATCACTGACACGTTTCAGGAAGACCAAAGCCGCCATCACCAAGCCGACAGCTACCGCATACACCAACTGCCAGAACACGGTCAGAATCAAAACGGTAAGGAGAATGATTCTTTCGGACATTTCCATCTTGGGCAAAGCCCGAAGCCCTTTGTAATCCATCACACCAATTCCTACTGTAATGAGAATTCCAGCCAATACAGCAGCAGGAATGTTAGATGCAATCGGCCCCAGAAGGATGAGGATCACAAACAACAACATACCAGCAATCATGCCTGAGAATTTGGTTTTACCGCCTGCCTGAATGTTGACAACCGTTCGAATAGTGGCACCTGCACCAGGAAGTCCACCAAAGAGTGCAGCGATGCTATTCCCTATTCCCTGGCCAATCAGCTCTTGATTGGGTTTGTGCTGGGTTTTGGTCAGATTATCAGCGACGACAGATGTCAAGAGAGAGTCTATCGCCCCCAAGAAGGCCAATAGGAAGGCCGATATGATGAATGGCGAAACCAGCCCTAGATCAAATTCTGTGAATACTTCCACATAGAATTTGGGAAATCCAGTAGGAATCTCCCGAATCAATATATACTCCAGTCCCAGGGCATAAGCCCCTCCAGCCACCACAACCAGTGCCACCAAAGTACTGGGAATCGTGCTGGTAATGCGTTTGAATCCATAGATCACAGCAATGGTGATCAGGGTCAGGAGCAACTCAATCAGGTTGATGTTTCCGAAAGCTCTTGGTAAGTAAGTCAATGACCCAATAACACCCTTGCTGGCATTGGTCGCCAACATCTGAGCTTCTGTCTTGATCGCTTCTTCAGATACCTCATTGGCACGATCAATGGTCCCTTTGAATTCCTCCAATACCAGCATGCCATCCTCAGCTTCTTCTTCCAAAATTCTATTGAGCAATAACTGTTCTGCGTTCGGCTTAAACGTATCAATAACCTTCGTATCATTCCCGGAATTATAGCCCAGGGCAGGCAGCAATTGTGTGATCAGAATGATGACCCCAATTCCCGTCATAAAGCCTGAGACCACTGTATAGGGAATATATTTGATGAAAGTCCCAACCTTGACGATCCCCAGCCCAATTTGGATGATCCCCGCCAACAAAAATACCATGAGGATCAATGGAATTGCCTGATCCAATTGTCCTTCGGCAGCTTGTAACAGTCCTGCGACGATCACCATGCTCAATGCAGTCATCGGAGCTGTGGGTCCACTGATCTGTGTGGCTGTTCCCCCAAACAAGGCAGCAAAAAATGCAATAAAGGCTGCTCCATAGAGACCGGCAGCTGCTCCCATTCCGGATTGCTCTCCGAAGGCCAATGCGAGGGGAAGTGCAACAATTCCAGCTGTGATCCCGCCAAGCAGGTCTTTTCTGAAGTAGCGAAAGTCAAAGAAATTTTTCATGTTTGGGGATAGTTTCGCAACGAATTTAATACGATTTTTGTTCAGGTGAAATAGATAAGCCCATCAATGGACAGGATCCCCTTAAGAGGAGGCTTTCTTTTGAATTGTATCTCCTCCCCATTATGGCTCTCATTTTTTCTCAGACAATCTCCCCTGTTCTTTCCATTTTTCCCGAACCTGTAAATCAGCACCCAAATGAAAAAACTCTTCTTCAAAAAAACGGGCAAAGAAATCAAAGAAGCCATTACCCATCGATGTGCAGGTATTGAGTCCAGACTGGCTTCGCGTAACAAAAATCTGGATGAGATCCTTAAAGACAAAACCAAAGTCCGGTCTTATATGCTGCGAACAAGTGAAGGTCGCTTCAGAGAAGGATATGATACGCCTGCCATTGTCATAAAAGGCCAGACACCCAGCGAGGAAATTCAAGAAATCAGACAATTGTGTATGCGGATCAACCAGATGGAGCAAGAACTCAATCGCCTTCGCCTGATTCAATCGCATTTGTCAGACAGGGAGAAATTCGAACTGGAACTGAATGAACTGATTCAATATGGATTTGAATTAGACAGGTGAAGAAGATGGTTTCTTCCTCCTTCGCACGTCCCTCTTGTGCAGAGAGGAAACTCTTGGAGGCAAGCCCTATTAGCTGCCTGAATGTGCCCACTCGCGATTGAAGTATGGAACCAATCAAATACATATGGCGATTTTTGACCGAACAGGATTCATCTTATATGTTATCCGCTATCAGGAATGTGTGGATTTTTACCAAAACAAATTGGGGTTACCCATCATGTTTACTTCAGATATGTTGACCTGCTTTCAGTTTGGAGATGCATACTTGATGGTAGAATTTGATGATGAAACTACCCGCACGTCTCCTGAACCGATGGACAGATACAGAAGTTGTCTCAGGATGAATGTGCCCAATGTGAAGGAATATGCAGACCGCCTTGCCCGACATCAGGTAGAGGTAGACTATCAAGAACACAGCTGGGGTACTGTCGCAAAATTTACAGATCCGGAGGGCAATCTATGTGCATTCAAGGATTCAGATAAATTTGACCAGCAAATTCGGGATCATCTGTCTTCTTGATTGGCAGTGCCAGATGGAATCTACAGAAGTCAGCCGTCTTAATAATAGAAAACGCGAAATCCTTCTTGCTCAGACGCGTTCCTGGCTCTTTATTCTTGTAATCCTTTTGTTTTTCTTTTCTATGCTCATCCTCACATTGCCTGTATCTGTTCAGATTGGTAGGTTGCGGATGAGACTTCTTTGTAGTCAGACCATAGCTAGCTGATATGAACAAAGCATCTATTGCTCATCAATGGATCGATGCCTGGAATCGGCACGACCTACAAGCTGTGATGAAGTTGTACAGTGAGGATATTCAGCATGTTTCTCCCAAAATTGCCCGATATCTAGAGGTTGAAGGCAATCGGCTCCAAGGGAAAGATGCGCTTCACTCCTACTTCGAACAAGCACTGTCCAACAATCCAGCCCTGGAATTCGATTTGCATCATATTCTGGAAGGCCAGCAAAGCATGGTGTTGATTTATCGGAGGAATGGCACACAATTATCTGGCGAATATCTGGAGTTGAATCAGCAAGGATTGATCATGTCATCCCGTTCTCATTATCTATAAGCCGTTGTCATGATATATATTACACAGCTCATATTTGTCAAAGCTGGAAAAGAAGAGGCATTTCTTGAATTTGAATCTCATGCACTTCCTTTGATGGCAGAGCATGGCGGCACTCTGTTGTACCGATTGAGACCGGATGAACATAGCTTTGTTCACGCAACTGGAGAGCTCCCATACGAGATTCACGTGATCGCCTTTGAATCTCAGGAAGCCTTGGACAGATTTCTTCAGGATGACAGAAGGCAAGCATTTTTACCCTTGAAAGAATCTTCCATCTCTTCTACACTATTGGTGAAAGGCCAGCGCATGTAGGTCTTTCCAGGATTTGGCAATCAAAAACCCCTGGCTAGACAAAGCAGCCAGGGGTCAGGAAATAAGAGGGAACATAGCGGACATAGTCAAAGCGCAATATGAGGTCCCTCAAGGCAAAAATGACAATTATCTCCTTCGATTCTGACGATCATGCTTTTGGTGATAGATATTGCGACTGGCGGCCTTTTGGTGTGCCTTGATCGCTCTCCGCTCTCTTCGTGTGACTTTACCATCTGCTTTTGCGGCTTTCTTATGCTGTTGCACTTTTTTCTGTTGTTTCTCTAACTGAATGACTTCTGCTTTGGTCAGTTGGCCAGATCTAACTCCCTGGTGGATACGTTTTTGTTGGTTGATTTGCTCTTTGGCGATCTTGGATGTGGATTGAGCAGCAGCAGTTCCGACGAAAGCGATGGAAAAGAGAGCAAAAATGGTGGTGATGATCAAGTTGATTTTCATTGCAACATTCGTTTGTTCGTTGTACGTAAGTGAAAAGACACTTATTGGACTTATTGGAAGGAAAGATGTTTAATCTGTTGTCAGAAAAAACAGCTAAGACTGATCAAGCGTGCAGTATTCTGGCTTGAAGTGTGTAAATGATAGAAAAATGTGTGAGAGACATTTTTCCTTGAAGACAAGACCATTTTCTGTGAGCCAGAAACCGATAGCTTCCCTACAATTCTCCCCCAAAATCATCACAAATCTCTTGTTATCAATCCTCAGCTGGAACTCTTGTTGCTTTTTCGCCGGGAAAGCCAGAAATTTGCACCCTGGAAAAGTATCCAATATGATATTAAAGATTGTCAGTTACGGACACCCTAGTTTGAGAAGGGAAAACAAAGAGATTGGTCCCGACTATCCTGGTCTTCAGGAATTGATTGCCAATATGTATGAGACCATGTACGAGGCACAAGGTATCGGATTGGCGGCCCCACAGATCAATGTCCCTATTCGAATGTTTGTGGTAGATGGTTCTCCGGCTGAGGGGGCCTATGAGGAAGAAGTGATGGAAGGATTCAAAAAAGTATTCATCAATCCTCAGATCATAGAAGAAACGGGCGATAGCTGGACCTTTGAAGAAGGTTGCCTGAGTATTCCTGACATTCGGGAAAATGTCAACAGGCAGGGTGTGGTAACCATCACATATCTGGATGAGAATTTTCAGGAGCAAACCGAAACCTTTGATGGCATGAGAGCAAGAATCGTTCAACATGAATATGACCATCTCGAAGGTGTCTTGTTTACAGATTATATTTCCCCGCTGCGCAAGAGAATTCTCAAGCGGCGGCTCAACAAAATCAGTTATGGAGATGTCGAAGTCCCCTATGAGATGCGATTCCTCGAGAAATAATTCCAGCCATTTGGTCAGAAATACATCTCTCATCCAAAACAAAATGCTTATACATATAGCAGAAAGAAGTTGACCAAAGACGAATTGACAATACCCACACTCAAATGTTGATAACTTTACAATTTTTCACATACCTTGTTGAAAAATTGTAAAACACAAGTAAATTATCCACAATTTCTTGGATTTATCGCGAAAAAAGCTTAAATTTGCATGCAATTTTGGTTTAGTATGTCTTCAATTTAATGCTTTTATCTTTATGACCGCACAAGAGTTGCACGCGAAAATCCAAGCCACCAAGAGCTTTCTGAATCGAGAAATTGTTAGGAACAAAACCAATTCCGGGTTCAATTTATTGACCTTCCGTGAGATCGGTGTTCGAATGGATATGATCCATGAAGCCGAGCGCGTAGGAGTACGGAATTTGGGAGAGCGTCAGAACAGAAAGTTGACAAAAATGATCAGCGATCTGGAGCAGCGCACCAAAAACTCGATGAACTAAGTAAGGTCTTAGTGTCTTGAAAAGATTACAAGGGAACTGGAAACAGTTCCCTTTTTTTGTGTTTTTGGCTGGGACAATCGCAGAATTGTGGATATATTTGGCCCGAAAACAAAATTGATCGAAAGCCACTTTTTTGATTATGCTCCTATACACTGGCATAAGTTCCTATATCCCTATTCTCATCCTGCTTCTCATAGCGGTGGGTCTTAGTGCATTGTTGACCAACTTGTCCTGGTTATTGGGACCTTCTCGCCCCAATGAAAAGAAGGAAGGTGTCTATGAAAGTGGGATGGACCCCGTAGGAACAGCACATGAGCGATTTTCAGTAAAGTTCTATCTGGTTGCCATGTTGTTCATCCTGTTTGACATTGAGGTGGTCTTTATGTATCCCTGGGCCGTACAGTACAAGCAATTGCTCTCTACTTATGGATTGTTTCCTTTCTTAGAGATGTTGGTCTTCGTGCTGATTTTGTTTGTCGGCTATATTTATGTCTACAAAAAGGGAGGCCTTCAGTGGAAATAAACCAAACAAGGCCAACAGTAGTTGATTATTTTAACCCTGAAATTCGAAGCAAAACAAAATAAATATGGGTCTAGAGAAAGCACTCGCCAAAGCCTTACCTGAGAATGGATACCTTCTCACTTCCCTGGACTTTGTTACCAACTGGGCAAGACGAAATGCCATGTGGCCAATGCCCATGGGCCTTGCTTGCTGTGCCATTGAGATGATGGCATTTGCTGGTCCCAAATATGATGTTTCTCGCTTCGGAAGTGAAGTATTTCGTTTCTCTCCCAGACAAGCAGATCTCATGATCGTTGCAGGATGGTGTTCCTTCAAGATGTCTCATGCCATTAAGAGAATCTGGGACCAAATGCCTGATCCAAAGTGGTGTGTCGCTATGGGGGCTTGTGCCTCTACAGGCGGGATGCACCGGGTGTACGGAGTTGTGCAAGGAGTAGACAATTTTCTTCCAGTAGATGTCTATATTCCGGGATGCCCTCCCCGACCCGAGGTCGTCATTCATGCACTTCAGACAATTCAGGAAAAAGTCAGAAAAGAGCATTCACTCTTGCAAGACTAATTCTCCTCTCTTTTACGCCTTCACTTTTAGGCCTTCAATCTTTTGAGCACAACTACGGTTCCTGCAACTGTAGCGAACGCTGGTGCCAAAAACCATCCGGCCACCGGAATCAGAAAGATCAACAAAAAGATGGAGCCATTTCCCATGGCTGTCCACCGATGCGTGCGAACAAAATTCACACTATCACGAATCCCATAATGTTTGCGCTCAAGGGTGTAATCCATGCTGCCAAATCCGGCATAGTAGGACTGCACCATGAAGGTCAAAACAAGCGCAGCTATGCTGCCAATCACGGGAATCAGATTGGCAAACAATAAAATTACTGTCAAGAACAGCTCCCAAAAAACGTTTCGAAGCGCAATTCGCAATCCTCGAATCAGATCGCTGATGAAATTAGAGGTACTCGGTTCTTTTTTTCCAGTAACAATCGCTTCTACCTTTTCGGATAAGGACCCCATGAATGGTGAGACAATCACCATGACGATATATTTGGCAAGAAAAAAGATGCTCACCATGAGCAACAATAGCGCCAATATGCTGGCAATGGCCTCTATGGCCCCTACGCCCCATTCAAATGGCCACAGATCGATGAGCCATTGTTCGACAGAGCTGTTGGTGAACCAGGTCCATAATCCCCCTACCAGCCCAAACATTACTCCCAGGCTGATCAGGCCTGGGACAATCATATATTTGATCAGTCCATGCTTGGTGATCATCCCCAAAGCACGACCGTAGGCATCAATGGTTTCAGATAAGGCTTTGAACATTATTCCAGATTATTCAGTAAGCTTGCTTGGTGCAAAGGTTCAGGAATCAATCCTGAATCGAATATACTCTTCAAATTGATCTGTAACAATATGCAGGTAATATTGTCCCGAAGACAGATCTCTGGTTTTGATTTTGATGAGTTGATCTTTTTGACGAATAAGCTCCGAAGCTATCTTCACTTTTTGTCTGTTTTGGTGAATAGAAAATCGCTTTATGTTCGCTGGTGTCGTTTTGACACTGATTTTCAGAAGTTTCGCATTTTGCTTCAATTGAGTCCTTGGATTCAATGTATAAGGGACTCTTGGTCCATTGAGAAGGTTGGAATTTGATGCCGTAGGTGGACTCGATGGACGTCCCCGCAAGGGTTTTTCTCGCATCTGAATCTCTACTTGCGACAGATCGGCCACATAGCGCAGCAAGGAATCGGCCAGAACTCCATTGGGAATTCCATACCCATACTCCGGATCAGGGAAGTTGTACTGATCACTGCTGAGACGTACAGCCTGAATAATGTCCATATTGGAGCGATCTGGGTGAGCTTGCTTCAGACAGGCAAGCATGCCCGCTACCAAGGGACTGGCAAAGGAGGTACCATTCGAACTGGAGATTCGGTTGTTGGGACTGGCGACGATTGCTCGGGTGCCCAGGGCTACCACATCCGGTTTGATCCGTCCGTCTGCTGTAGGACCAACTGAGGAGAAGGAAGATTTTTTTTGAAATCTGTCCACAGCTCCGATGCACAATACGCTATCCGCATCACAGGGAACAGAGATATGCTTCCACCTCTTCAGACCTTCATTGCCAGCTGCCACAGTGATCAACATTCCTTTTGAAGCTGCCATGTCTACAGCTTTGGTGATAATGGCCGTATTCCCATCGAGATCCTCATAGCTATAACTTTCTTCTTTGCTGTCAAATGTTGTATACCCCAAAGAAGCATGAATGATATCAACTCCGATGGAATCTGCCCATTCGATCGCTTCCACAAAATTGTATTCTTCTTGTCGCGTCTCCGAACTACTATTCTCAGTCCTTGCCAGGACAAAGGAGGCATGTGGGGCTGATCCTGTCATTTTTCGGGGGAGATCTGCGGCAATGGTGGACAATACCTGCGTCCCATGTGAGTGCGCATGGTATATCCAGGAGGTATCATCGACAAAATCGTAGGTAGCCAGAATTCTGCCTTGCTTCCGCAAGGAATCGAATACAGCAATGGTGTCGGCACCTAAAAATCCAGCATCAAACACTGCCATCCGTACTCCTTGACCAGTAAACCCTTGTGCGTGAAGACCATTGGCATTCATCATATCTATTTGTAAATGCGCTCTTCCATAATTGAACGGGGATTCCGTATCGTCAGACAGCGGGAACGCTTCCATGCCTTCTTCATCTGTGAATGAAGATTCTCCATGACTGGCTGTAACCAATTGAGCTACCGGACGCAATCCTTCTACATATTCCAGGGACAACAACTGTTCTGCATCAATGCCCTCTGCTTCAATCACAGCAGCATTCAGCCATCTAGAAGTTGAAACGACGGACCAACCTTGCTCTTTCAATCCTTCTACATAAGGATTCCATACCGGCAAATCGGCCTCAGAAATGGAAATTCCTTTTGCCTTGCGAATCCTCATTGCTTCCTGACTCACTACCTGTCTTTGTTCCAACCGAGTTTGAATATTTTCTCCTTTATCTGAAAAAAATACCCAGACGTGAGGCAACGATTGGGCAGAGAGCGAGAATGACAAGCAGCTAAGAAGGATAATGGTGAGTATATTTTTCATATGAATCTTTCAAACTTCGATAAACAAAAGGCTTTCCCCGGACCAAATTAGATCATAAACTCCACAGAAAAAAGCGGGCTTCCTTTCTACAATGACCCTCGTAAGGCTTATAAGAGAAAAAACATCAAAAATTGCGACTTTTAGGTCTTTTTTCTTTATGGATTGTCTGCCTCCCAGACTCTTTCCCAAGATCAAAACATTTATTCCAATTATTTAATTCTAGCATAGAGGCATGCAAAAAAATCATCATAATCTCTTGACAGCAAGCAACTTTCCTTCTTCAACAAATTCTTAGCAGCTCCTCGACCGGCTTCTCCTTTACTACGAAATTGTTCCGAATGACGTATCTTGGAAACGACAAATTCATATGCTAAGTTTTGCATTATTTGACAGTCGTTGTCCTTTTTGTAGGATGAAATTATTCACATTATGATTACCAGAATCGTTCGGATGGAGTTCCAGCCTCATCAATTACCGACATTTCGTAACATCTTTGACCAAAGCAAAGCATCTATTCGTGCTTTTCCTGGTTGTCATCATTTGGAACTTCATCAAGATCCTCATGCAGCTCATATTCTGTACACCTACAGTCTTTGGGAATCGGAAGTAGCTCTGGATCAATATCGCAAGAGTGAACTATTCGGAAAAGTCTGGCCAAAGACCAAAGCACTATTTGCAGCGAAACCGATCGCCTATTCTTTGCACTTACTTGAGACAGTAGTGGCCTCAAAGGATTGATTTTCAGGCACATCCATACCACTCTCTCTTGACCTCCAAGACGACAAATTCACCTCCAAGAAGGTCATAATTCTCAGTCCCAGTCCTTGCCTAGCCATCCGCTGGCTGCAAGAATTTGGCAATGCCGACAAATACTTTCTCCGTTAAGCCTCCTGCCTCACCACTGAAATATGCCTGCGGATTCAGGCTTGAACTGATCAAGAATCCATGCTCTGCATCTGCGAAGGCTTTTATTTCAATCAAGCCTGCTGAAGAAGACTGAATCGCCAACTGAAAGCTCGGTGTGGACACAGAGGGTGTTGTGTCAACGAATTCGGTTCCATTAAGGCTAGACAGTGTCCCCAGATATGTATTGACCTCACTGGTATTCAAGACCGTCGAATCAGGCAAAATCCAATTATTGTCAAGTCCCTTGAGAATTTGATAGGAGGTATCGGCCGGATAGGTGAATGTAAGCGCTGACCACTCATTGCTACTGCCCTTGACGATGGTTTTGTCACGCCAATCGTCTGTCTTTTTGTTGAAACTTGTTTCGAGAAAGCCATTGACCATATAGGTCTCATCCTCACCAGACAAGCGTGTATATGTCATGCCAGTGGTTCGGTACTCAAAGCGTCCCAAAATCAGATCCAGGGCCTTTTCTGTTCCTTGCATGACCTGAATTCTGGTCCCCGCTGTATCCACTTTGTATTCACTCCACTGATCTTCATTCCTGCTGACCAATTGTTTGGCTTCAAGAAAGTTGATTTGCCCCAGGGCTCGTTCAACCATTCCATCAGCTGTTGGGGCAAAGCGATCATTTGGGAGTTTGACTTGCCACTGGCTGCCATTCTTGGTGAGAGTCACCAACTCCTGTCCTCCTCCAGGAGTGATCAGGATCTGCGTAACCTTGGCAGAGTCCAGGGCAGCTATCGTTTGCCGAAAGGTTCGCTCACTGCGCCCTCCGAACATCAGAGAGATCAGGTATAGGCCAATCAATACGCCTAATGTGATGAGTAACTGTCGGGTGGTGAATCGCTTAAACATATATGTGAATTCCGATATGAGAGTTTGATGTATGGGGTTGCCGAATCAAGACACTATTTATTTCTTTACATCTGAATAATGAGCAACTGCAATTCTCTAGCTATAGTCTTCAGCCTTCCACTTCAAGGCCTGTGTTTTTCGTTTTTGGTTTCTGATTATTCCAAAAATAATCACGATCAGCAATGGTAGGAGAAAGTTTAGGATCTTAACCACAGTTCTCGTACCGGCATCCTCTTCACCCATTAACTTTTGGAGTGGGCGTGCCTCTACTCCTTTGGTCCGCAGGGCTATCAATCCTGTATCATCTGTCAGCCAATCTATCGAATTGACCAGTAAGTTGACATTGTTGGCAGGAGCAGGTTGCTGGGGCGAAGGATTGAGCGGAAAATCTCCATCAGCAATGACTACCATTTTGGTTTCTGTTTCACCGCCCATTTTTCCCTCCAAACTCACAGCTACATTTTGCAGGCCATAAGAAAAGTCAGCCTGTGTCCATTGTTTCTCTGGATTGAAGTATGCCGGAGGTGCCTGTTTGCCACTTTGCTCCGAGGTTGTTGCAAGCGGTGAAATGCGAACAGAAGAGTCTGTATTGATAATCGTAATCGGACTGGCAAATTGGAGCATGACTTCCTCTAATCCAGTTGTAACAGGATGCTCTTTGAAATTGCGAATATTAGGGAAGTAATAAAAGTTGATGGGTTGGTTGACAACAAAAAATCCTTGTCTCCGCTGCATATTGATCTGTGCGCTCACGGCGTCGAGCACAAATGCTTGCTCTACCATTACTCCTTTGCCAGTAAGCCAGTTTTCCAATCCGGTAGAGATTCTATCCCAGGGAGCTTGTGCCTGCAGATCTCCTCCAACGGCATTGATCCCAACGAACAATCGTCCACCGCTGGCCAGGAATTCATCCAATTGTGCCAACTCATCAGGCGGGATGGTAGAACTTGGTCCCAGCAGAACCAGGGTCTTGAAATCCGCCCAGGCTGCAGGGCCTCCAGAGAGAGAGACAGTATCGATCTGGTATAGATTTGCCAACTCCTGTTGTGCCTGTATCAACTTGTCCAGCCCAGGTTCGCCATGTCCCTGAATGAAGCCAATTTTTGGTTTATCGGCGACAGACATCTTTTTGATTGCTGCGGACAGAGAATACTCTAGCCCGGAGATCTGCAGAACTCGTGGTAGAACTTCCTGTTGATTCCCGGATTTGACGATGGCACCGGCGAATGCCTGAACAGTGGTAATCTCGTCTTTCTCTCTGGCCTGAATCTGAAGTGGGTAGATTCCCCCCTGTCCGATCTCCGCTTGCAGGGCTTCATCATCCGTAGGATCGATGAATTCATAGACCACATTGTTGCCAGATTTGGTTCGGTATTCCGACAGCAAGTCTTTGAAATCCCCTTCTACCACCTTCAACTGGGCAGGGAGATTGTCCGAGAAATAGGCGGTAACGGTAACCGGCTCATCCAGATTCTGTAGGATATCCTTGGTGCTTTCGCTTAGGGTATATCGCTTATCGGCCGTAAAATCCAATCGAAAGAAGGAAGAAGATGCCAACAAGTTCAGCGCCAAAAAGATGGCGATATATAGTAACAGTCGTATGACCAGTGTTGATTGCGTGAGTTTCATAGTAAAATCTTATGTCAGCTTCTTAAGCGTCTACCACATTTCGTTTTGCCAGTTGAACTTCAGCGAGAATCAATCCCAATACAGTGATTGAGAGGAAATAGACAATGTCTCTTGAGTCAATGACCCCACGGGAAATGGACTCAAAATGCGTGGACATACTCAGAAAATGGAACAATTCTCCGATGATTCCCTTGGAGATAAAACTCATCAGATCAAAGATCCAGAAAAAGAATACCCCAAAGACAAGGGTAAGCAGAAAGGCAACGATTTGGTTGTCAGTGAAGCTGCTCACAAAAATCCCGATGCCGATATAGGCTGAACTTAGCAAGATCAATCCCACATACCCACATATCACGGCCCCATGATCCAGGGGGCCCAAATAGGCCACCGTAAAATAGTATGGGAGGGTGAAGGCCAAAGCTGTTAATATCAGCATCAAAGATCCCAGATATTTGCCCATAATTACCTGCCAGTCTGTGACAGCCCGCGTGAGTAGGACTTCCAGGGTTCCAGTCCTTCTTTCTTCAGCAAAAGTCCGCATGGTCAGGGCTGGAATAAAAAAGAACAAGCACAAATCAGCCCATTGAAACAATGGATTGAGATTGGCCTGACCTTGCATGAATACATCCTGGAGGATCAGCCACGTAAAGGCTCCTGTAAAGGCCAGGAAAACAATGAGTAATATATACGCCACCAGGGAATCCCAATAGGTTTGAAACTCTCGTTTGGCGATGATCCATATTTTATCCATTCTTTCGAATTTTGATTGTCTGTAGATGCGCTCTCAATTGTGCCTTAGTTCATTGTCAATTCCCGGAAAATATCTTCCAGGCTTTCTGTTTCCGGCGTCATTTCTAACAATATCCATCCCTTCTCCACACATTTGGAGAACAGAGTCTCCCGGAAATCCACATCAGCTGAAGCTGTTATTTTGAAACGGTTGGCAAACTTTGGCAGGATTTCGACCACTTCGATCATTGGCATGGACCGAAGTTCATCTGCAATAGATGTATCTCCTTTCACCTTGATCTGGGTAGTAAACATATATCGCCCCTTGCTTCGGTTTCTCAGCTTTTCAGGGGTGTCATTCCCAACGATTTTCCCATTGTTGATGATCAGGATGCGATCACAAGTAGCTTCCACCTCCGGCAGAATGTGGGTACTGAGAATGACAGTCTTCTCTTTACCAATTTCACGGATCAGGTTCCGAATTTCGACGATTTGGTTGGGGTCCAATCCTGTGGTTGGTTCATCGAGAATCAGGATGTCCGGATCGTGAATCAAGGCTTGTGCCAGGCCAACGCGCTGGCGATATCCTTTAGAGAGTTCTCCTATCTTTTTGTGTTTTTCCCGATTCAAGCCACATTTGCCTACGATCAATCGCAAGCGAGCGGCAATATCCGATTTGGGCATGCCTTGTACCTCTGCTACAAATGCCAAATACTGCAAAACGGGCATTTCCAGATAGAGCGGATTGTTCTCCGGCAAATACCCAATATGTTGTTTGATCTTCTCAGGCTCGGTGAGAATATTGTAATCGCCAATGGTGACTTCTCCATCAGAAGGAGCCATAAATGCCGTCAATACCTTCATGGTAGTGGTTTTGCCAGCTCCATTGGGCCCAAGAAATCCCAGGATCTCTCCGGTTTTCACCTCAAATGAGATGTTATCTACCGCCTTTTGAGTCCCATAAATCTTGGTGAGATTGTTGACTGAAATGTTCATGCCAGACTGTATAGGGTTACACTTACACAGATTTTAACGCGGCAAAGCTAGGGGATCTCACGCTTTTTGTCAATGGGTAAGGATGTTAAGGGTTTGTTAATGACTTAGACTTCTGGTGCCATCAGGTCATTTTTCCTCACTCCGACAACAATCGATCTATTTCTTCTTTCAAGGGAGGAAGTTCACGATACAGACTTCGATAGATCGTCTCTGGATTAAAATCGTCGTATTGATGTACAATTGTATTCCTCCTATTGATAAGATTGTCACCGAAGGGTAAATCAATCTTCATTTGTCCCAAACGATAGATAGCCTCTCCAATCAAAATAAGCCTTCTTTCAATGGCATCTTGAGCCATCATATTAGCCTCATATTGTTCCAGTCCTGACTAAATATTCTTCGAAAATAGTCCTAATCGATTCCGAAATGTCATACAGATACTTTTTCGCATTTCTGGTCATAGAGCAAAACCCTGGTTTCTCGCAGTTCTTCAATAAAGTAAGGATTTTTCAAGCTTGGAAAATGAACAAAATCTATTTTATGCCCCAAAAGAGATGTTAGGGAACTCAATAATTCCCAAAGGTTGTCTAGATATTCTTCATCTTTAATCTTAGCTCGATCCCACTCATACAATACATCTATATCTGAATCTTCTCGAAAATCTTCTCTCAACACAGATCCAAATACCCATAGCTTCTTTACTCTGTGTTTTTGACAGAGTTTTTGAATCTTCAAAAGTTTCTTTTTCAATATGAGAGGAAATTCCTGTTGACTCAATTTCATTAGCTTGAAGGTACAAAAAATTCAAAAACCTGGAGAGTATTCCAGCATAGGAATGTTGATTTGACTTCTCACACCTTACTCCCCAACACCGAACTTCGATAAGAATGCAAGTTCACCAGGATGGCAATCAGGAGAGTAAAGGCCAGCAAGGAGGAGCCTCCATAACTAAAGAAAGGTAAAGGAATCCCGATCACAGGCACCAGGCCAATGGTCATGCCGACATTGACGAGGACATGGAAGAAGAGGATGGAAATGACACCGTAGCCATAAATTCGGGTGAAGCGTGTCTTGGAGTTTTCTGCCAAAAACTGAAAGCGCCATAACAGTGCGAAAAACAGAATCATGACGGCACTCGTTCCCATCCAGCCCAACTCTTCCCCTATGGTGCAGAAGATGAAATCTGTTTCCTGTTTTGGCACGAACTTATATTTGGTGTATTGCCCATCGAACAACCCCTTGCCACTCATGCCGCCAGATCCAATGGCAATCTTGGATTGAATGACATTATAGCCTTTGCCCTGTGGATCAATCCCCGGATCGAATAACACCATGATTCGGGTTTGCTGGTGAGCAGGGAGTTTGTTCACAATAAAATCTGTGCTCAATGCAATGGCCGAAAAGAATGCAATGGCAATCACATGGATGATTCCCACACGTACCCAGTTTTGCGTATTGGCGATATTCAGAATGAAGTAAGAAACCAGCCCAATGCCAACAATTCCCGCAACTACCCACCACGCACTTGACATCCACAAAGCCAAGACAGCTACCATCCCAACCAGGAGAATAAAAATCGGCAAGATGGGGTTCAGTCCTTCCCGGAAAAAAACCAGAATAAAGCTGCCAAATACCAGTGCAGAACCGGTATCATTCTGTTTGATAACAATCAAAGCTGGCAAGATCACCATGGCAGCAGCAATGGCCATTTGACGAGGATCACTCATCGAAAAGTTCAAGCGGGACATAAATTTCGCCAAGGCTAGTGCTGTAGCCATCTTGGCAAATTCAGATGGCTGGAAGGGTTGCCCCCCGATGATCAACCAACTTTGGGCACCGTTGACCTCTTTTCCAATAAAGATGGTGAGTATCAACAAGACCATCGCTCCTCCATATGCGATATAGCTGATGAATTCCAGAAATCGATAGTCGAGCATCATGACCAGAATCCCGGCAACCAGCGAGATGCCAATCCACATCAATTGTTTGCCGTGAATCGTCCCAAAATCCAGCATCTCGGCTCCATTGGCCGAGGTCACCGCATAGATCGTTACCCATCCCCATGCAACTAGCAGGGCAAAAATGAGGATTGCAATGATGTCTATGTCCAATCGCGCTCGATTCATTGTCTTGCTGTCAGTTTCTTTTCTTGTTCTATTTTTCTAATCTATTTGCCTTTGATAAAACTCATATTTTTCACTCGCTGATACTCCCACTTTTTCGAAATAATGTCTTTCTTCAGATACTTTTCAATCATCAGGCCCGCTGTTGGTGCAGCCCAGGTTCCTCCCCCTCCAGCATTCTCAATGATGACTGCAATCGCGATACGAGGTCTTTCTTTTGGAGCAAATCCCAGGAATACGGCATGATCTTTTCCATGTGGATTCTCCACCGTCCCGGTTTTTCCGCAGACATCCACGCCCTCTACTCGTGCGCGTCCACCTGTTCCTGAAGCCACCACTTCTTCCATCGCATCGATCACGGTTTCGAAATGCTGTGTGGCAATCCTGGTAGAGACCGTATCATAAGGGATTCGTTTCCACACTGCATCCTGACTAGCTCGTTCGGCTCGCACAAAATGCGGAGGATTGTAGCGCCCGCGATTGGCAATCAAGCTAGCCAAATTCGCCATTTGCATTGGGGTCATGAGAATTTCTCCCTGGCCGATGGAATTGCTGATCACAGTGGTTGCCATCCAGCGATCCGGACCGTACCATTTGTCATATCGCTGAGAGGTTGGGAGTAGACCAGACACTTCATAGGGGATGTCCACATTCAACTTTCGGCCAATCCCCATGGTCTTCATATAGTCATACCACTTCTGATAGCCTGCATAGAAATCCTGATATTGCTCATGATGGAGAAAGTCCATATAGGTCGCTGCAAAATATGAATTACAGGATACCTTGATGGCATTATGTAAATTCAGAACGGTATGGTAGCGACATCCTGGCTTGCCTTTGTTGCGCTTAAATCCTCCTCCACAGCCATAATATGTGCCGGGCTGGATGACACCCTCATTGAGGGCTGCAAGCGCCACAGGAAGCTTAAAGATTGAGCCTGGTGGATATCTCGCCATCAATGGCCTGTTATAAAGCGGATTCAGGGTGTCATTCCGCAGAGATCGCCAGTTTTGACGCAATTCTTTTCCCGTCAGGACATTGGGATCATAAGAAGGCGCACTCACAAAAGCAAGAATCTCACCAGTAGAAGGTTCAATGGCAACAATACTGCCCTTCTTTCGATTCATCAGTTCTTCCCCAAATCGCTGCAATTCTGTATCAATCCCCAGCATGATGTCTTTCCCCTTGACGGCCTTGGTGTCATATTTTCCTTTCGCATAGCTGCCGACCTCACGATTATAGACATTGGTTTGCACCTTGCGAAGTCCTTGCTGGCCTCTCAGGGTGGAGTCATGACTGCGCTCAATGCCAGACTTTCCTATTTGATCTCCTCGCTTGTAATTTCCGTTGGAAGCATTGATTTCTTTTTGACTTACCTCACTGATATAGCCAAGGATGTTGGCACCGACAGGCGTCTGATAATATCGTTTATTACTTGCCGTAAAGCTGATTCCCCGGAATT
Organism: Bacteroidota bacterium; assembly: GCA_039029315.1. Lineage (GTDB taxonomy): Bacteria > Bacteroidota > Bacteroidia > J057 > J057 > JBCCCJ01. The sequence goes on from JBCCGK010000017.1 coordinate 77,028, forward strand.
CCCACAGGACTTCCTGAAGGGCTCCATAGGTTTCGGGTTCGATGTATCTGGCAAAAATGGCTTCTTTTCGCGAAGGTGCCTTGGAGATTCGCTGATCGATTTCTTCCTGGCTGATACCCAGATAATTTCGCAGAATCGAGGTATCGGGAATATACAGCTCATTTTTGGTAATCAGCATATTGAACATCGGCCTGTTTCGCACATAAATCTCTCCGTATCGATTGTAAATGTTTCCGCGGGGAGGAACCACAGGCTTTGTCTTGATCACCACTCTATCGGCTCGCAGGGCATATTCTTCACTGAGCACCTGAATCGAGAACAAACGAAAAACAAATAGCAGAAATATCAGGCCAATCAGCCCCATGATCATATTTCCGCGTATGTGAAGGTCGTTCATTTTTTATAAAACAAATGTGTGAGCAGATAACAAATGATAAACGTATAGATGGTGCTGGATATGACTTTTAATAAGGTATGAAAGAAGTATTGAAAGGTAAAATCTTCCAGAAAAAAGTATGCCAAATGATGGATAAATATTAATGGCAGTAAAAATGTGATGTACCAGGTCGAATTTTGACTTTTCAAATCCAGCTCTTGTACATGTCTCATCTGACTCGTACCTATGATCGGAAGAAGCCTCGATCTTGCTCCCACAGCTAACAAACAGGAAAAAGCATGAAGCCCTATAGCCTGCGGTGTGGTCAATACATCCACAAGCAATCCCAAAACAAATGCAATTACATATTGAAGGGGGATGGGTGTATCGACAGGAAGCATAAACAGAAAAAGAAGAAAAATAAAGGGTGTGGCCAATTGGAACAAGACCAAATCAGTGAAGAGGAATACCTGGAAAAACAGGTATATCAAAAATGCCACCCCATATTTCAGAATTTCACTCATTCTGTTGGTAAATTGTTCGACAGGCTATCCATGACCGCACTGTGAGTCGCTTCTATCAAATAGACATTTCCCAGATTGTCAAAATCGGTGGAGAGTTCCAACCGCACTTTATGGTAGCCATCTTCTTTGTCATTTTCCAGTTCGCTGATCTTTCCCACCAGATAGCCAGCGGGAAATACCGTACTATAGCCAGATGTCACCACCTGATATCCAGTTTTTAATTTGACTGTTTCAGGGATATATGCCAATTCAGCAAATCGAGGATCGCCTTGTTTCCATTCATAAAACCCGATATTGACAGATTTTTTTTCTGAATCGTCCTCAGCAATAATCGCCTGTAAGGGAAGTTTGAAATCTACATTCAGGGCACTGAGGACGAGGCTGTAATCCAGGGTTACCCGAATCACCTTGCCGACGATTCCTTTGGGGGATACGACTCCCATTCCGACTTTTACTCCTTCCCTACTCCCCTTGTCTAGGGTGATATAATTATAGGTATGGTGGGTAGAATTCTTGATCACATGGGCGGTCAAATAGAAAAATGGTTCTTTTTCTGGCAACTGAGTCAGTCTGGCAAGCTTGAGAGAATCTGTCGGGGAGCTTGTTTTCATGGCCTCGAGCATCCGCCTTGCTTGCACAAGTTCTGTCCGCAGCAATATATTCTCATCCATCAATTGCTGATTCTCCTCTTTCAGGGAGAAGAAATTGCTCACATTGCTACGAAATCGATAGATATTGGAAGACGCCTTAAGGGCTGCATCTCCCATGAGGTGGCGTTGATGATCATTGGCATGGGTGACCAGATACAAAGCGATGATCTCCAGTCCCAAAAACAGGATTAGATTACGATTATTCGAAAAAAACGTAAACAGCCGAAGCATTTATCGGATCAGCTCATCAAATACTTAAAATCTTCCAGCGTTTTGAGGGAGATTCCTGTTCCTCGGACAACAGCTTTGAGCGGGTCATCGGCAACATGAATGGGAAGTTTGGTTTTCTCAGCTAGTCGAATGTCCAACCCTCTCAATGAGGCCCCTCCTCCTGTCAGATGTATGCCACGTTCATATATGTCAGCAGATAATTCAGGGGGAGTATTCTCCAGGGCTTTCAGAATCGCATCCTCAATTTTGGTAATGGACTTGTTCAGGGCATGAGACACCTCACGATATGATACAGATATGGTCTTGGGTATTCCAGTCATGAGGTCTTTCCCCCGAATCTCGATATCTTCCGGAGCGTCATCCAATTCAGGAAGAGCCGCCCCCACTTCAATCTTGATACGCTCAGCACTCCGCTCCCCAATGAGCATATTGTGTTGTTTGCGCATATAATCGAGGATGTCATCATTGAATTCATCCCCGGCTATCCTTATACTCTGGTCTGTGACAATCCCGGACAAAGCAATCACGGCAATCTCTGTCGTTCCTCCTCCAATATCAACAATCATATGGCCCGTCGGTTCCTTGACATTCAAGCCAATTCCGATTGCCGCTGCCATTGGTTCGGGAATCAGATACACTTCTTTGGCACCGGCCTGCTCGGCAGAGTCCTTTACCGCCCTCTTCTCAACCTCGGTTATTCCGCTCGGAATGCAGATGACCATCCGATAGTTGGTCGAGAACAGTCGCTTTTTGTTGTTGATCATCTTGATCATGCCGCGAATCATCTCTTCTGCAACCGTAAAGTCAGCAATGACACCATCACGCAATGGACGGATAGTCTTGTACTTTTCGTGGGTCTTTTCATGCATTTGTTGGGCTTCCGTCCCGATGGCAATTACCTTGCCTGACATCCGGTCGATCGCCACGATAGAAGGTTGATCTACCACTACCTGATCGTTGAACATGATCAAAGTATTAGCGGTGCCAAGATCAATGGCTATATCTGTAGTAAAAAAATCAAACAGTCCCATCTATTTTCATCAATGCTTGAAATGCCTTATGCCAGTGAAAATTAAGCACATATCATGAGTTTCACAAAACTTAATGGAGTCTTCATCCCGAATTGATCCTCCGGGTTCTACTACAACTTCTATTCCCTTCTCATGAGCGATCTCCACACAGTCAGAAAAAGGGAAGAAGGCATCAGAAGCCATCACACTTCCTTTGAGGTCAAATCCTTTCTCCTCAGCCTTGCGAATCGCCTGTTTCAACGCATCTACCCGAGAGGTCTGGCCGATCCCACTCCCGATCAGCTGCCCATCCTTAACGATAGCGATTGCATTGGATTTCAGGTGCTTACACACTGTATCACCAAAGATAGCATCCTGAATTTCTTGCGAATTCGGCTGACGAGATGTCTTGATCATAAGCTCATCTGCCTGGGTCTGTTGTTGATCCCGATCTTGTACAAGCATCCCATGAACCACAGTCCGAACCACCTTTGTTACGGTTGGTTTGGAAATTCTTCGAAGCAATATTCTGCGTTTCTTTTTTTGCAGAATAATTTTTGCCTCTTCAGAAAATTCCTTGGCAATCAATACTTCAAAGAATAATTTGTCCATTTCCGAAGCAAGTTCTGCATCGATTACGCCATCGCAGGCGAGAATTCCGCCAAAGGCAGAAACCGGATCTCCTGCCAAGGCACGCTTCCAGGCTCCCAATAAATTCTCTCCGGTGGCACACCCACAGGGGTTGGTATGTTTGATGATCGCAAAAAATGCCTGGTCCGGAAATTCATCGACCAACTGCAAGGCTCCATCGATGTCCACCAAATTGTTATACGACAATTCTTTGCCATGAATTTGTTCAAATTGCTCTGTCAAGTCTCCATAGAAGAAGCCTTTTTGGTGCGGATTCTCTCCATAGCGCAGAGTTTTGGGACGGCGGTAGGACAGTTTCAAATGATTGCTGTCAGGATTGAGGTGGCGAAAGATCTGCGTGTCATAGTGTGAGGAAATGTCAAAAGATGCAGCAGCGAATGCTTTGCGTTGGTCTAATGTGATTGTGCCTCCCTGACTAGCCAGCATGTCTGACAATTCTCCATAATATTCCTGTGAAGGAATACATACCACATCCCGAAAGTTTTTAGCAGCAGCGCGAATCAAGGCAATTCCCCCTATATCGATTTTCTCGATGATCTCTTCTTCTGTGCCTCCGCCAGATACAGTCTCTTCGAAGGGATATAAATCCACAATCACCAAATCAATGGGAGGGATCTTGTAATTCTGAATCTCGGCCTGATCATCTGGATCATCTCTCCTTGCCAATATCCCACCATGTACCTTTGGGTGAAGGGTTTTGACTCTTCCTCCCAAAATAGATGGATAGCCTGTCAGATCAGCGACCTCAAAGACTTCAGCACCTTGCTCTCGAATATAAGTAGCTGTTCCTCCCGTAGAATAGATCTGCACATCGTGCTGAATTAATTGTTCAATGATGGTTTCGAGGCCTTGTTTGTGATACACAGAAATCAGGGCAGAACGAATCGCTAATTGGTCACGCATACTGGTACAAACTTGTTCAATGATGATGGGAAAATAGTGGTGCTCTTGGCGCAGAATGGTTTGTTGGAGTGTCTTTGGAGTCCATCCCTCCTCTATTTTGACTTCGGTTTGGAAGAGAATTTCTCCTTGGTCATAGACTTCATTGACAAAATGGATGGTCAGGCCAGATATAGGTTCACTGGCTGCTATCACTGCCTCATGGACACGCATGCCATACATGCCCTTGCCTCCATAAGCTGGCAGCAAAGAAGGATGAATGTTCAGAATTCTTTTATCGAAGCGATGGACGACCTCCGAGGGAATATGCTTCAAATAGCCTGCTAGGACAATGAGGTCAATCTCATATCGCTCCAATAATTCGAGCAGGTATGCCCCACTTTTGTATTGATTCTTGTCTAGCAACTCAATCGCGATCCCATGTTCGGGACCGAACTCAACAACGCCAGAACGGGGGTTGTTGGACATCAGAACTACTACTTCTGCAATGGAGCGATCCTGAAAGTATTTCAGGATGGTACGGGCGTTTGATCCCCCGCCTGAGGCAAAAATGGCAATACGAATTGAAGCTCTGCGCGGCACGCGTTAAAATTTTGCGCAAAGGTACTGAAAAGTTCCGATTTGTGAGTTTGAAGTTAAGAGACTGTTTGACTTTTAATAAAAAATGTTGTGAGAGGCTGGGCTGCCTCCCACAAACACTCCTACAAAAACGCGCTTAAATGATCCAATTAAAGTAGCTGAAACTTAAATGGAATATTTACCCAGAATTTGATCGGTTTTTTTCCCTGTATGGCTGGAGTAAACTTCAGTCGATGGATATGTTTTGCCACAACCCGATCCAGGATAGGATGCACAGAGTTGATCACTTTGTGCTTAGCATAGGTTCCGGTTTTGTCCACCAGTATCCTTACCACAACTGTTCCTTCAATTCCTGCATCCTTGGCCATTTGCGGATATCCGACGAGCTTGATCAGATCTTCCATATTTACTGGAACGGGTTGTTCATCTGCATCCACCCAATCCATGATCCCTGGCTCACGTGGTTCGACAATCACTTCCGGGATATGTTCATCGACATCGATTTCTCCGTCAAAAAACCCTTCTTCAGCTCCTTCCTGATCTTCGAGTCCAATTGCAGGGGCATCTTGCAATTCCGCAATCTCCACAATGGTTGGTTCTTCCTCTGGATCAATTTGATCTTCAGGGGTAGGTTCGGGGATCAGAAATGCAACTGTTCGGATTTGTGGTGGCGGAACTCTTGGCGGTGGTGGTGGAGGGGGATTGTCCTCATCTACAGAGGGGGGTGGCGGCAAATCCTCCAGATCAATCACGATGGCCGTGCGCCGTTTCGCAACATTCTCGTCTGCCAGGTCAAGATACTTGGCAATAGCGGGAGCCATCCCAAACAAGGACCCCACAAGGCATACGACAACAGTCCCAATGACCAGATGTCCAGGATACTTCTTTCGTAGAAAATAGGCTCCATACCCTTTTTCTCGGTCTTCAAAGACCATGTCGTCCAGATCGGCTGTTAAAAACTTAGCCATAGTAGTGCTGGTTTAATAGTGAAACATGTATAGTTGGTGGTTATTTGCTTGCCTGAGCGAGCAATAAACTGTCATTTACAGTAAAGGGAGCAATTGTAAATTTGGGGGTTTTCAGGATACTCAGTTCATCCAGGGCATCAACAAGATTGCCATATCGACTTTTGTTTTTTGCTTTCAGGACAATGATTGGATCCCAGCATCTCCCTTCTCCCAATCCTTCATTGTTGACTGTTGCGCAGAGTGGCTTGCCCAAGCTTGCGCTTCCCCCATAGATAAATTCCCCGACTATTTTTCTCATTCCATTCTCATCATAATCAGTCGTTTTCACCTCTGGCTCCTCTATACCGACATAATATTGCACCTGATCGTTTTCATCCAGAATCAGTGTCAGGATTTTTCTGTGGTCGATTTTTTTGTAGCAATCCTCTCCTTCACATTTTGGTGGGGAGAACACCTCCATAAGTTGGCCATCTGACATGACTGCTGTCAGGACAAAGAAAGTCAGGAGCAGAAAGGCGACATCGACCATTGCTGTCATATCAATTCGCGCAGGACGCTTGCGGGTCCGAAGGGTAGATCGTCGACGATCCTGCCCCCCGGTAGGAGTTACATCTGCCATGTTGCTGGTATTGTATTTACCTCAAAGAGTGGCAGATAGCAGAGTTTCCATAAAAAAAAGGAGAGTTTTTCCTTTTATTTTTGAAGATTTTTGGGTTTAGGAAAAATGTACAGAACAGATCTATGTTCCGGACGAAGCAGGGAACAAGAATATGAGTGGAGAATAGATGATTGCCTCTTGTTCCTACCCTTCTCAGGCACCATCAGGTATTTTTTAGTGGGACTTATACAAAAAAAGACCGCCTCAACGAGGCGGCCAGGAATTCTTGCTTTGGAATCCAGGTTCGCTAGTTCAGCAATTTGAAGTTGAAGGGAATATTGACCCAGAATTGAATCGGTTTTCCGCCCTGGATAGCTGGTGTAAATTTCAAGCGCGTAATGTGCTTTTCAACAGCTTTGGCCAGAATGGGGTGAACCTGATTGATAATTCTATGCTTGCCATAGTTGCCCTTTTTGTCCACAAGGACACGAACAACAACACTTCCTTCGATTCCAGCATCACGAGCGATCTGTGGATATCCGATCAGTTTCTTAATATCGTCCATATTGACAGGACGTGGTTCTTCTTCTGCAAAGATGAAGGCATCGATCGCAGGTTCCTGATCTACAATCACTTCAGGAATATCTCCTTCGGCGTCAATTTCTCCATCGAAAAATCCTTCATCAGCACCTTCCTTATCTTCCAGGCCGATGGCAGGAGCTTCTTTCAGCTCTTCAATTTCGGCGATGGTAGGATCTTCTTCCGGATCAATTTCCTCTTCGGGAACTGGCTCAGGAATTTGGAAAGCGACCGTTTTTACCTGTGGTGGGGGCACCTTGGGTGGAGGAGGTGGCGGTGGTTTGTCCTCGTCCATCGCGGGTGGTGGTGGCAGATCTTCCATATTGATGGTGATCGCCATGGTTTTGGCTTTAGGTTTATCGTCTTCGAGGTTCAGGAATTTAGCAATCGCTGGAGCCATACCAAACAACAGTCCAATCAAGCACACGATCACAGTACCGATCACCAGGTGAGTCGGATATTTTTTTCGAAGAAAATAAGCCCCATAGCTACGTTCACGGTCCTCAAAGACCATTTCGTCCATGTCCGCCTTTATCACATTTGCCATAATAGGTGCAATTTCTTGTCTTAATTATACAAAATTTCTTCAGGACAATCAACCAGCTTCTCCCCCTCCTTCAGCTTCAGCTGCCTGTCTTTCTTCACTTGTGGCGATGACAATACTATCTGCATCAGAATACTTGTCAATGGCAAATTTTGGAGCCTTCATGATCGCTAGCTCATCCAGAAGATCTACAAGGTTTTTGTAGCGGCTTTCTTTTCTGGGTTTGATTACAAAAATGGGGTCCCAACATTTGCCTTCAGCCAGGCCGACATTGTTCACATCTTTACAGAGTGGAACACCAAGCGCTTTCTGCTGACCATATACATGCTCTTTGATCGCCTCTCGGACACCTTTTCCTGGATCAAAGTCTGTTGTCAATACATCGGGATCAGTAATGCCGACAAAATACTTCACCTTATCATCCTCATCCAGGACAATGGTCATGATTTTGTCTTCAATGATCTTTTTGTACTTATCATCTTCCTCTTCTTCATCCGTCTTGGGAGGCATGGTCAATTCCATAACCGCATTGTCTGCCATGGTAGCAGTCAATACGAAAAAGGTCAGCAGCAGGAAGGCTACATCCACCATCGCAGTCATATCGACGCGGGTTGATTTTTTGTTGGTCTTGGGGCCACCTTTTTTCGATCGGCCGCCCCCTTGACTGGTATCTACATCAGCCATAGTTCTACAATTTTTTAGCCTTTATCAGGCAGGTTTAATCATTAATTTCTACAAGACCACCTTCTTCCAAATCTGTAATGAGGCTGAACTGGTTCACATCCCACTCCTGAAGAGAGGAAATGACCTCAGCAATCATTTCATAGTTGGTGTCGACATCTCCTTTGATCGCGAATCTCATCCGCTGGTCAGCAATTCTTCCCCAACGAATCCAATCCTTGAGTTCGTTGCCAGTCATATTGGTGGAGTCCGTAACAACGGCCGAAATTCCTTCCATTGGAAAGTCATCAGTCCCAAGTTCCGTCTCTGCATTGAGCCACTTTTGCATATCCTTATGCGCTACTCCAAATTCCTGTAAGGTTGAAAAGTAACGAGCGCCTTCTTCTGAGATAGCTATACCAGCTTCGAAGCGATCATTCTGCTCACTGACAAAGCGGCTAAGAACTGTTTCCCGGGTTCCGATATCCAGATACCCAACGAACACCTTGCCATCAGGATCTACTGTGATCACACAGAGACCTTTGTCAGGAATTTCGATATCCGAAACAGAAGATGGCATGTCCACCTCTACTTTGGATTCTTCCCGAAAGCGAGTTGTCGTCAAGATAAAGAATGTCAGCAACAGGAATGCCACGTCTACCATGGCTGTCATGTCGATTGCTGGCGCACCGCGCTTTGGTTTCTTTGACATTGCTTCAGAACATTAATAGTGAACAATAAACAAATCTAGTTTAAGAATACGGAAGGCATTTTGATCAATGCGCTCCTGCACACTTGCCTAGTTGTTGACGTCAAAGGTCTGAACAATGCTGTACCCTGCCTCGTCCATGGCATAGGTCATTCCGTCAATCTTGGTAGTAAAGAAGTTATAAAGGAGAATCGCAATACCAGAGTTTGCAATACCGATCGCAGTATTGATCAAGGCCTCTGAGATTCCGACAGACAATTCAGCAGCGTTAGGAGCACCACCTGCACCCAGTGCACTAAAGGCACGAATCATTCCCAATACTGTTCCGAACAGACCAATCAATACACCCAAGGATGCAGAAGTCGCCAAAATAGGAAGATTACGCTCCAACATGGGAAGTTCCAGCATGGTAGCTTCTTCAAGTTCTGCCTGAATCGCTGTTTTGCGTTGTTCTTTTTCCAATTCGGTAGCTTCAGCCATTTCCATATACTTACGGAGACCAGCTTTGATTACATTTCCTACAGACCCTTTTTGTTTGTCGCATAAGTCCGCTGCATCCTCAATTTTATTTTCGGCTAGCAACATGCGTACTTTTTTGACAAATACGTCTGTGTTCCCTTTTCCGCTTGCGCGCAAGACAGTGATGCCTCGCTCAACAAAGAAAACAAAGATGATCAAGGTTACAGTCAGACCAATGGGGATTACGAATCCTCCTTTGTAAACCAAACCATAATTATTGGTTGGGTGTCCGGAAGTCCAGTGTTCAGGTTCTTCCCCGACTTTTCCTCCTTCTTCCCATGCTTTGTATTCCTCATATCTTTGAGGACCATCTTCAAAGTTGCCAGCGTCTCCGAACCCTTGATAAAAGGTTACATAAGCTACGATTGCCGCAACTATGATCGTGATGTAGGGGAAGATCGCCTTGAAAGGACTCGCTGGTTTGATCTGATCCTCCTGAGAAAATGGAGTAGGTTTGTTAGTTTCAGCCATTTGTGAAAGCCATTTAATTTAATGTACAATTGCAAAAATTCACGGTCAAAAATATGATTTAGAATCGTAAACGCAAAGCCTTCCTATAAATTTGTGAATTGGCTGGAAATCGTTTTTTGGCTCATTTTGCCCAATCTTCGTAAAATCTCAAGATTCCGAAAACGATGCCGCCAACGAAAAAGCCTGAATATTATTGCTAAGGACTTGAATGACGATGACTACCTATAACCATTGGGAAGACAAAATTCAGACCTCTTTCAAAGAACGAATGCTTCACATGAAGCACATACTTATAGACAGAGATCGACCTTATGGAAAGATTCCATAAAAGCAGTGATATTTTTTTTGCTTATTTGCTACGATTGTGAATAATCCTTTATCTATGGCTGAATATCCCTCTTTTCCACTCTTACTCAAGACCATCTCAGGCCTGGAAGGTGTCCTGGCAGAAGAGGCCAGACAGATGGGGCTAAGCAAGGTCGAGACTGGAAAACGGGCAGTACATTGTCTAGGTACCACTCGACATGTCTATGAATTGAATCTCAAGGCCAGAACCGCTTTACGAGTCCTTGTTCCTATTCATGAATTTCGGGCACGGAATGAATATCAATTGTATAAGGGGATTCAGCAAATTGACTGGCGAAAATATTTAAAGGTATCTGGTACGCTTGCTGTAGATGGTGTTCTGTCTTCGTCTTTGTTTCGGCATTCTCATTATGTTGCCTTGAAAACCAAAGATGCAATTGTCGATCAATTCCGGCAACATTTCGGACGCCGTCCTTCCATCAATACGGATGCGCCTCATCTTCGTGTCAATGTACATATCGAGCAGGCTACGGTTCATGTTTCGCTGGATAGCTCTGGAAGTTCCCTTCACAGAAGAGGGTATCGCAGACTTCAGGGCCAAGCCCCCCTCAACGAAGTCTTGGCTGCAGGCATGGTATTGTTGAGTGGGTGGGATGGAAAGGGAACGTTCATTGATCCCATGTGTGGATCTGGCTCGATTTTGATGGAAGCAGGTTTATTGGCAGGAAATAGACCTCCGGGAAGGAATCGTTCTTTTGGGTTTGAGAAATGGCCTGACTTTCAGGCAGATTTGTGGCAGGAGGTCAAGGAAGAGGCGGAATCTGCCATCCAGCCGATCGAGGCTCAAATTCTGGGAAGAGATCTGGATAGAAAAGTTCTGAGAAAAACCCGTGAAAACCTTTCCTGGGCAAGCCTGCTGGATGAAATCTCGGTCAAATCAGGCAACTTTTTGGAATCCTCTCCTCCGGAAGGCGGTGGGACCCTCATCATGAATCCTCCTTATGGCGAAAGACTTGAGCAGGAATCCATCGAAGACTTTTACAAACAAATCGGTGATACCCTGAAACAGCATTATCACGGGTTCAAAGCCTGGATTCTGAGTAGCAACACCCCCGCCATGAAACGGATTGGTCTACGACCGGACAAGAAACATACGCTTTTCAATGGACCACTGGCTTGTCGCTATTATGGCTACAAAATGTATAAGGGAAGTATGGATGGGTGATTGGTTGTTGGTTTTTGGTTGTTGGTGATTGGGTTATTGGGGATTGGTTGTTGGTGATTGGGTTGTTGGGGGAAGAGGCAAATAGCAACACTGATGCTTTTTATTCTCCTTGCTTCAGGATTGGGAAATCATAGGTTCCCTTATCTGTCTGGACCCGAAGCATATACATTCCATTTCCCAGTTCTGGGAAATTCAAGCGAAAGGCTGTGGTATTAGGAATAACATAGACTTCTTTTCGTTCGAACACCTTTTGACCGAGAACAGTGTAGAGTTCGAACTGGATCTCTTCCACATCCAGTCCTCCGATCTGAACGGTAAGTAACTTATCGAATGGATTCGGATATACCAGCATCATGGAATCAAGGAAAGGTGGATCAGGGGGAGGGGGAATGACGATTATGCTATCCGGCGTATTCGAGGCACCGGGTGTACCTGGTTGGGGATCTCCTCGCCAGCTTTTGTATAGAGAATTGTCAAGCAGAGGAGAAATAAGCGCCAGTGTTGCGCCAGTTCCGTTGGGACTTTCTGGCCAGGGAGAGGTGGATTCGAAAGACACAACATCACGCAAGATGCCAAAATTGTCAAACAAACGGATGCTTTCGCCTTTGCTCGAAATCCCAAAATCAATGTTCCCGATACTGTTCGACACATCCGGTAGCAAACTGTCAAATTGTTGCTTGTCGCGACATAGGATCAAAAATTCCTGTGGGGCAAGCATCGTCTGAGCCGGAATGCGGTATACATGTTCATCATTTCCATCTTTCAATTCCCAATCAGTGAGGTCCACCGTTTCCTGGGACACATTGGTCAGTTCGACCCAATCTTTGGGATCAAATGCTTCCGAAGACTTGTAGTTGATTTCATTGATCACAATTGCCGAAGATTCCGTTTGTCCTCCCTCGGAAGCAATGAAATGTGCAACGACAGTGGTCTCAAATTGCAAATCCAAGATAATTTCCTTTTCCGTCGAGTTGACATCTCCTGACCAGTGATCAAAGATATAGCCCGGTTTCGCGATGGCTGTTAGGGTGATGGGGACAGACTCATAATAGATTCCGTTCCAGTTGGCATACTCCAGCAACAGGCTATTGAGTTGGATCATTCCTTTCTCAGTCTCTGGATTCTCCACACGTATCAGATGCTGATTGGGAAGCTCAAAGACGTTTTGAATATGAAATCTGGCATGAGAAGGTCGTTGATTTGCCCAGTTTCTCATCTGATTGAGAATATTGTTCCATTCATTCGCATTTCTGTTCCAACGATCCATATGGGCATCGATTTCAGGGCGAATATGATTGCTGACTTTGTTGATATGGTTGCTGACATGCTGTGGAATGAAACGACTGTTCAGTTCGTCAGCATATTGGTTGATAAAGGCATGTCTGAAGGTTTGATTTTCTATCAGCTTCCTGAATAGCAAGGTTGACCACGGGGGGTTGGGCCAGCCCGGACCATTTGCTTCCAGGGCGAATCTCAAGGTATTGTGTTGATAGGTATGTGGATCCCAAATCCCGAATCCAAAATCAGTATCAAATAGCACCCATCTCCATTTTCCTCCATCCGCTCTCCAATACTTGATGTTGTTTCCTGGCCAGTCTGTATTATCAAAATAAATCTGTGCGACCTGATACTGGATATAATTGTCCAAGTCGATCTGATTTGCTACCACCTGATAGTTGTTGTCACTACTTAAATTGGCTGACCGAATGAACTGTATCATGTTCTGGTAATCGGCATTATCTCCATGGATCAGATCTCCATTGAATTCCAGCAAATCTACCGTAGCCGGGTCCACTCCATGCAAGGAGGCAAAATAATGCTCATTGATTTTTTCTCTCAAATTGTGAATCCCCCAGTACTGCCCATTCAGGAACACTCTCGTAGGCCGATATGCCTGAATATCAACTGCCGATCCTTTCATCAAGCTCGTCATCATTCCATCTCGCATGAGGGATCGGCCCCAATCATTCCCGGAATTTCTTAACACCAGAGCCTCATATTCATCATAGGGTCGATTCGGAAAAAAAGGATAAGCAAAGGGTTCATCTCCATATCTTTTTCGGGCAAATAGCGACAATGATTTCTGATCCAGTGCCCTGGACCATCCTCCAAAGATTTTCATTCCAGCATCGGATTGATATACCAATTTGCCCGACTCATCCAATACACTCAGATTCACTGGCTTTTCCCAATCTTGCCAAAAATTCGCTCCGAAAAACGGAAAATCAGATTCATGTTCATCGCCAAGAACATACATACCCGAATCATTGTCCCACAAATGGTACGGGTCCGTAACAATCGAGATGGTCGGGAGAGAAGAGGGATTTTTGATGATATACGTATGTGTCATGGTTGGAGAAGCCACATATCCTGGCCGAAAAGCTCTGGCCCGCAGAATAGAGGTTTGCTCCAATAACAAGCTGTCGTTATAGAGAAAGTCTGCCTCTGTGGGTTCTTCCCCATTCAAGGTATAGTAGATACTGGCAGCAGCATCTTCATGGGTCATGGTGAGGGGAATATTACTTCCGAACGCCCCACTTGTGTGCGAAAACCGGATGGAATCCTGAAGTATCCCGTCAAAATGATCTGCGGCGTTTGGGGCATTGGGGGTTTGGTTTGAAAAAAACACGAACTGACTCTGACCATCAGGAAATCGGCCCATAGAAAGATTGGCAGGCATTCGAGGAAATTGAACACTATCTATCAACTGTCCATCTGGCCGAAATAGATATATGCTTTCTCCCTCACTGCTGAGTTTGAAGTCCGTATGCAAAAAAAGAGAAGATAATTGCAATAAGGCTGGAATGGGCTCAGATGTTTGATAAGCTGATCTGGCCAGCGTTAAAAAGGGAAAAATGCTCAAATCAGAGGAACTGGCTCCAACATTATGTACCTCAATAGCCAGAACATTGGGGCCATCCTGCAAAATATTCATGGGGTCTTCGTAGACAAACTTTTCTGGATATCCTCCCTGATATATCTGTGCTTCACGGTCTGTGTCAGCAGGTTGAAGGTAGGAAGGAATGGCACCAGGGGCTCCAATATTGGCACGTCCGATTTCTACGCCATTCATATAAGCAACGAAACTATCATCATAGTCCACATGCAGAATCAACTGCTTGATGGATGAGAGATCTGTCAACTGGATTTGCTTTCGGAGGAAGAGGGTGCGAGTTCCAGCAGCTACCAGTGTTGAGTCATCATCATCTCCATACCCAATACTTGTAGGCCCGGACAACCAGCTGTTGTCATTGAAGCCTACAACTTTCCATGTCCCATTGCTGGAATTGTTGGGGGTAAAATATCTCCATTCATCTCCCAAGCGAATAACGGGCTCAAATCCATTTATCTCCTTGATGTCTTTGCCAGAAGCAAATACCATCAAATGCCCCTGTGGGGCAATAAAAGATGCCTCGGGAAATTCCCAAGCGGACCCAGCATCCGGTCTATCGTTGATTCGATATCCTTCTAGCTGGAGAGTATCGGTTCCAGAATTATAGAGTTCTATCCAATCAGGCGTATCTCCATCTGCGTCCTGGAGAACAGAATTATTGCTGACCAATTCATTGATATGAAGAGATTGAGCACTTATTTGAAGGGAGATTCCCAACATCCACAGGATACAAAATGTACAACGACTCATTCGTATTAAGCTTTGGTAAAAGGTAACGGTTTTGGTGATATGTCTTCAAATATAAGGAGGAAGAGGAAGGATTGCGCCGCTTCTTGCCAACAAACCCAATCAGATCAGCTCGCAGGACAAGGGTCTGGCAATTGGGGTGTACGACAAAATGCAGAAGGTAATTTTATTTTGTTCCTCTTTAACCTCTTCCACTCAGCCCCCGTTTCTCCTACAATGAGAAACAACCCCACCATCCAGGGTTAAATCTGCAATTTGTCGTGCACCCGGCAATGGGGAGACAAAGAGGTTGAGCACAGGAATCTATAAGTTTCCTGGTAATTTATTTTCGAAACTTTCCTAGCACAGGTCTACCGGGGAAGACATTTTCGATTGTTTTTCCTTCTTTCACTACCCATACACCATTCACAAGGACATGCTGGATTCCTTCCGAAAATCGCAGCCCTGTAAAGTCCGCCTTGTCGAGAATGGTCTCTGGATCGAACATGGTGATATCAGCATCACATCCTACTTGTAGACGACCTTTGAGACGCATGGCAGGGGCTACCTTTTCCAATCGTTGTGCTGGCATGAGGGTCATTTTGCGCAATGCATCCATCAGGGAGATCAATCGTTGTTCTCTGACATATCTTCCCAGAACCCGAGAGAAAGTTCCTGCCGTTCGTGGATGCGCTTTGGGGGCATAGGGCATCCCATCCGAAGCAATGAGGGTTCTGGGGTCTTCAATGCCCTTTTGAATCCATTCGGCTTTCATCATATGGATGATTACCACTCCTCCCTGCTTTCGATAGCGCGTAAAGGTTTCTTCGGTCAGGCGTTCTCCAGTAGATTCCCACTGGATATCTTGATAGCTGATGCTGAGTTTTTCCTGCCATCCGTCATCAAATAGGGCAGACTCAAGAGAAGTGGAAGCTGCGGTATAGGGGTATACTTCGGTGCTGATATCCAGGCCCTGATCCTGGGCAGAGGCGACCATGTCCAGGGTCACTTGTATCTCCCCCAGAGACAGGCTATTGGCATGTACGATATGAAGGGGGGCACCGCTGGCCGTCGCGTTGGCGATGGCTTCTTGTATGCCCGGCATGCCGAAACCTCTGGTGTGAGAAAAAATCGGCACCTGTTTTTCAGCAGCAAATTCATACACCCGATAAATCTCTCCATGGGTTGCACCAGGATAGTAGCCTACTGGCACCCCTATTCCCAACGCTCCCGCAGATAATTCTTCCTCCAACAACTCTCGCATTCTTCCGATGTCCTCCTCTGTCAGAGATTCGTATGCCAATCGCTGCAAGCCAGCCATCACCCGAAAATAGGCTGGGCTGTTGATCCCCTCCCGGGCGATGATTTCTTTGGCTTTGTCTAGATACTGAGTATAGTCCTTCATGGCTAATGTTCTGAGGGTGCCATGAGGAACTGTCGCTCCGTAATTGACAAGAGTGCGGCCAGACTTTGTTCTCAACCATTCTCTCAAAAATGCAATTCCTCCTTCCAGTTCCAGGGCTGTGGTTACCCCATCATGGACCTGGTATTCATGCGCCTTGTTCGTCATCCCATGAACATGAAGATCGATGAATCCCGGTGCCACAACAAGTCCGGACACATTGACTACTTGTCTGGCTGAGAGTTTTTCAGAAGAAATCTCAATGATTCGATCTCCTCGAATACCTACATTGCGAATAGCATCCAGCCCTGTTTCAGGATCCATCACCCTTCCCCCTTCCAAAACAATGTCATAGGTCGGCTGGGCGTACAAAAAAGGGTTGCCTGCAGCAAAGAGCATACAGGCAACAAGATAGAGTAGATGATTCATGTATGCAGTTAGGATTAGATCAATTTCCAGCCTGCACGCAGGGGGCGTGAAACAAATTGGTTGGCCTCATCGAAATTGGTGACCTTGGTGTTTTCACCATCCCATAACAGTTTTTTCCTTCCATAATAGGATCTTCTTCCATTCTCCATTTCTTTTGACAACGCATAACTACGAATGGCCAAATTCCCCATCAAAACAGTCTCGGTCATAGGACCTGCATAGTCAAAAGAAGAAGTCAGAGCTTTGTGTTCGGTGCTGCCAAATCCTGCCTTACAAGCCTTGGTCCAGGATATCTGATGGCCATATTCTGGCAAGGTTTCATTCGGATTGTCTGTTTTGTATCCCTTTGGCATGGTCAGGACATCACCATTCTTCTTGTAGAGTTTCGGATGCTGTCCATAGGTACTACAGGTCATGATCCCTTTTTTGCCAATCATAATCACACCATTGGCACTATCTGGCGCACCAAGACTATGATCAGCTGGAATCAGATCAGGGTGAAATGGGCGGATGCCTCCATCAGACCATGTCATGTTCACTTCTGACTTGTTATGAGAAGAGGAAGGAAACTTGATCTGCACATAGGAAGATGGTGGACAGCCTTCGGGAATATGCTCGGGTATCCAGTCCTGGGTAAATACCTGTCCGACACTGCCTTCGACTTCTGTTGGATACCCCAAACGCAATACTCTGAATGGAGGATCAATCAGGTGACATCCCATATCCCCCAATGCGCCTGTTCCGAAATTCCACCAACCACGCCATTTGAAGGGATGGAAGAGCGGATGATAATCTACTGGCTCGGCAGGGCCAATGAAGAGGTCCCAATCTGTTGGGCTGATATGAGACGGCCTTGGTGGTTGCTCTGAGGGGAAAGGGATGCCCTGTGGCCATACTGGCCGATTGGTCCAGACATGAACTGTGTGTACAGGCCCAATCAATCCTGCATCAAACCATTCCATCAATTGTGCTTGCCCGGGATTAGAGGCTCCCTGATTGCCCATCTGGCTGACGACTTTGTACTTTCGCGCCCCTTCTGTGAGTTGGCGAGCTTCATAGATGTTGTGAGTCAATGGCTTCTGCACATACACATGCATCCCCAACTGCATAGCAGACATGGCCGCGACACCATGAATATGGTCAGGAGCAGAAATGGTGACAGCATCGATGGTGTCCTTCATTTCTTCCAACATGATGCGAAAGTCCTTGTAGAACTTGGCTTTGGGGAACTTATCTGTGGCATTTTTTGCCCGTTCTGTATCGATGTCACACAGGGCGACTACATTGTTTGCGCCATCATTCCAGGAATTGCGGATGTCTCCCCAGCCTTTGCCACCAGCTCCGATGGCAGCAAGATTCAATTTATCACTTGGTGGGATAAACCCCCGCCCCAGAACATGGCGTGGAACAATCATAAAGCCTGCACCAGCGGCAGCAGTGTTTTTGATAAACTCTCTTCTGGAATTATTCTTCTTGTCAGTCATAGTAGTAGACAGTCTTGATTGTAAGAAATGGATTGTGTGTGATGAAAATTAGTGGATTTACTAGCGAAAATTACTGAATTATTCTTTTTCTCCAATGATCAATACCCAGGGGTTGTTCGTCGGGGCATGGAAGATCTGGTTCTGTTGGGTTTCTGCTTCTTCTACAAACGTTCCCGCAACCGGATCAAACCACCGATATGGCAAACCTTCTGCCAATCCAGCGATGGCAAGGTCTCCTCCATCGTTCAGATAGGAAAGATAGATTTGGGCATTCTTGGTCAGCAAGGGATACGCTCCTCCTGTAAGATCAGGACGTTTCTCAATATCAGTGAGATCTAGCCCCGCCAAGGCCTTGCTCACATACCCAACATAGGTGGAGCCTTGCATCTTCATCGCCTGATCCCAGGAAGTCGGTTGATCTGTCCAGCCAGGCCAGCCTTCCTCATCAGGGCTTACTTTCCATTGCCACAAGGTTGCGGCTCCATAGACGACGCCCATTGTG
This sequence comes from Bacteroidota bacterium, assembly GCA_039029315.1. GTDB lineage: Bacteria > Bacteroidota > Bacteroidia > J057 > J057 > JBCCCJ01. Next base: position 95,964 of record JBCCGK010000017.1, read on the forward strand.
CCCCCAGACATGAATTGCATCCAGGCCTCTTCCCCTTGCCACCATCCCACTCCATGTTGTCCCTCATTCATGCCTTCATAAGTTGGTTCCCCATTGGCAGAAGCTTTGGTCGGGAGATGGTCATACATGCGTTGTACATTGGTATACTCATGTTCATTGCTATGTCCGGTTTGTGCCCACTGAAAATCCAGCCATTCTTCTGCCTGATATGTTTTGTTGAAGTGTTCACAATGTTTGATTGGATTGTCGACTGCCCATCGTGCCACATAGTCGTCGCAAGGATTGTAGTGTAGGCCTGTCGGTTGTTCATAACTGTCCCATTCTTCCAACATTTCGCCACTTTCCTTGACGCCAGGATCTCTGCCCCCATTGTCACCGGCGATCAGCCACATGGCAGGCTGGCTTCCATATCGAGCCAACAGATATTTGCAGTAACGTACATATTCTCCAGGCTCAACATGATTGCCTAGTACTTTTTTTCCTTTCCATCCATAGCCATGAAAGACTGGCTGAAACACAGGGACGATCTCATGTGCAATCAGAATCGCAACCAAAGAATCGAGATATTGAAAATAAGAGGGAGTTAGCTGATTGATGTGTCCTTCATGCAAATCTTCAAACCCGCGCATAAAGCCTTGTGGCGTATTTCTGGCTGCCGGGCCTTCTGCTTCCATATCTGGCTGCACAGACATGAGCAGGGCTGCGTTGAAACCTTTTTGTTGGCGATCTGTTGCATAGTGCTCAACTTGTTCTTTGGTCGCACGAAATGGCAAAGCCCAGGGTGTGTCTCCAACTAGCAGAAAGGGATGTCCATCATGATGAATGACATTGCGTTTGCCAGGAGACATGCGAAGCAGTCCATGTCGAAGCAGATGATTTTCTCCTTCATAGGCGACGGATTGCAGGCTTCCTTTCTGCAAATGAAGTCCGGTATTTTCTCTGTCGGAACAAGCTGTTTCCCATGTCCAGATACTCCCATTATCTGGTGGAGTGAAGCGAATTTTCCACTGCTTGCCCCCATCCCAAAATCCTGGCCGCCTGAGTTGTTCGCCGACCTCATTGGTAAACACCGCTGCGACCTCTACTTCTATGTATGGATTGGAATATGATTTTGTCGATTCCAGGCTGAGGTCATAGGTCGTCCATTGGGGAACATGCTGAATCTTGGCACCACAAGCAAACAGAAAAAACAGACCAAGAGGGAGCAGCACACTTTTTGAGAGTAGAAATTGAGGAAAAAATCCATTAATTTTGACTAAACACATGACAGCTATGCTCATTGTAGAAGGACATAAGATCGTAAACTATTCGGAACACATGACGGATGATGAGTTGTTCGACTTCTGTCAGGCCAACAAAGAGCTGCAGATAGAAAGAGATGCACAACAAAACATTATCATTATGGCTCCTGTAGGTGGTGAATCAGGTAAAAATGAAAAAGATTTTATTTATGAAGTAGAACACTGGAGGAGGAAAACCTCTTTGGGTGAATCCTTTAGCTCCTCAACCGGATTTATCCTCCCAAATGGAGCCATGCGTTCCCCGGATGCTTCCTGGGTCAGTCCAGAACGCTGGCAAAACGTCTCTGAAGAACAAAAGAAGAAATTCCTGCCCATTGTCCCTGATTTCGTGGTAGAGGTTCGCTCCCCTACCGACAAGCTTGAACGCATGAAAGACAAGATGCAGGAATGGGTCGACAATGGTGTCTGCCTCGCATGGCTTGTGGATGTAGAAGGGGAGCAAACCTTCATCTATCGAAGCAATGGTTCCATCGAGATTGTTCCTGGATTTGACCAGGAACTTAGTGGAGAAGACGTGATGGAAGGATTCTCCTTTGATTTATCCCAATTGCGCTTGTCCTAGTACATCTCCTTCAAGGCATCTCTTGTGGCGATCAATTTGTCTCGAACCTCGACAATCGACTCCCATTCCCGATCCTTCTCCCCATGCTCGATGCCACAATATCCTCTATAGCCTGCATCCAGCACAATTTTCATCATGCGTTCATAATCCAGATCTGACTGGTTTCCATCATCATCCCAGGCCGTAATTTTGACGCTGACTCCCTTGGCATAAGGCATGAGTTCTTGCACGCCCCGATACGCATCATAGGATGCGGCTGGAGTCTTAGTCCCCCATCCATTGAGTCTGAAGTTGCCAAAATCCGGGAGTGTTCCTGCCCGTGGATGATCTGCGAGGTCCATTACCCCTGTCAACCACTTCGCATTGCTGGAGAACCCACCATGATTTTCGATCATGACATTGATGTCAAATTGATCTGCGTATTCACACATGCGTCGCAAGCCGTCAGCCACCAGTTTTTGGGATTTTTTGAAGTCTTTTTTGGACTTACTCCATTTGTAAGGAGAATAGCCATTGACACGGATCGAATGACATCCCAGGTATTTGGCTGCCTGTACCCATTTTTTATGGTTCTCTACTGTCTGTATGCGTTCTTTTTCATCCTCAGCTCCCAGGGAGCCTTCGGCATCACACATGATCAGGACAGAGCGGACGCCTTCGCCATCAGCTCGGGCTTTCATTTCTCGAAGATATGCTTTGTCTTCTGCCTTGTCTTTGAAAAACTGGTTGACATACTCAACAGCATCAATTCCATGTTTTCGTGCCAGAACAGGAAAATCAAGATGGTCTGTTTTTTTCTTAAATAAGGAACGATTGATTGACCATTCTGCCAATGAGATTTTGAAAAGGGGTTCTTTGGAGGTCATAGCGGCTTGAGAGTTAAGCCCGAGGCTCAGGCCTGCGGTAGTAATAGCAGTGGTTTTGAGGAAGTTTCTACGAGTAGTTGACATATGAATTTGATTGATTCTTTGGTTTTGAGATCAGTTTTTTCGCTAATTATTGGATATTTTTCTTTCTCCTTTGCAAATTTTCCCGAAACAGTTATGCAAAAAATCGGAACGAACTAACCAAGGCCATCCCTGCATGCCATCCTCCCCTTCCCGATGTATCGGGATTCCATCCCAGCCACATTTCCTTGAAATCTTTTGGTCTTTAGTGACTAGAAGCCAATGTTAGAGGGTTTTCATGTTGATGGGGTCCCAGAGGAATACTTTGTTTTGTTTGATGCAGTCATTGGGGAGGATAGAGGGTGCAGCGGCGCGAAGTCCAAAGGTCGGATCTTGCATGATATCACTGGTATCGTCATGTCTGATGGCATGGAAGAATCTTCCAAAGTGATCCAGACCAGAATCGTAATCCGATGGAGCTGTATAGCGGATTTCTCCTCCAAAATCGTATGTGTCAATCATGGGAGTTTTTCGGCGATATTGACGGTATTCTTTGACAAATTCCTCTCGCTGATCTTTGGCAAATGTGCGGACAGAATTGTATCCTTCTACCAACCCTTGCTCGGTTGATTCTCCTCTGGGATGGTTACGCATATGAATATTTCGCCCCCTGATCTCCAAGACTCCTTCGCTTCCGATGAAGGTATAGCTTGGGCCTCCCCCACTCCCATCAGCAAAGTTGGCTTTCAGGATCAGGGTAAAAGCAGGATGCGAGTGCGTCTCCGGATAATCCAGCAATGCCATCAACACATCCGGCGCATCTCGCCCGTCATTCCAATATCTGACCCCACCCATGGCAGAGATTTTGTCGGGGCCAAGGCTGTCCAGCATGAAATGCAAGGCGGACAATCTATGCACAAACATATCTCCAGAGACACCTGTTCCATACTCTCCATATTTCCGCCATCGAAAAAAGCGATCTGCATCAAATGCCCGTCTCGGTGCAGGGCCTTGAAATGCCTCCCAATCGATGGTCTTCTCTGAGGCATCTGAAGGAATGCTGTACTGCCATGCACCAATGGCACTGTTGCGACTGACGGTTGCCTCCACCACATTGAGCACCCCAATGGAACCAGATTGGATCAGACTTTTGACCTTTTGATAGAGTGGCTGGCGGAATTGCTTGCTCCCGACAATAGCTACCTGAGCAGTTTGGCGCTGGGTATCAATGATCCGATGTCCATCGGCAACTTTCTGGATCACAGGCTTCTCAATATAGGCCGCTTTTCCAGCCTTCATGGCATCTACAGCCATCTGGGCATGCCAGTGATCAGGCGTATTGATGATGACCGCATCTATGTCTTCTCTGGCCAACAATTCCCGATACTCCCTTGTGGTGGCTACCTGATCTCCGTAGACTTCTTTCACGCGTGCCAAACGCCCATCATAGCAGTCTGCCGCTGCGACAAATTCTGCTTCGGGCATACGTGCAATCACATCCAGGTTCGCAAACCCAATGATGCCCATGCCCAAAGCTGCCACACGGATCTTGTCATTGGGAGAAATGTGCCTTTTGGGGAGAATGATCGGAGAAGCTTTGCGTGCTTGCAATGTCCCCCCAGCCAGCAAAGAAGCAGCACCTACAGTTTTCAGAAAATGCCTCCTGGGGAACGATTTTTTTGAATCAGTCATAGCGATGTATCAGGAATCTAGTTGTCCAACTTCTGGGCAAAGGAATGACTTTGTTTACAAGGTAGCGAATCTCTACATTTATCCACCTCAAGACACAGATTTTATCCTTCTCATATGAACGAACAAAGGTTTTCTCGCCGAAAAATGCTAAGTGGATTGGGTGTAACGGCAGGTATGGCTTTGCTTCCGGGCCAATTGATTTCACAAGCGCTTGTCTCCTCACCTCCTCCGCCATCTTCTTTCTCATTTTGCCTCAATACCAGTACCATTATGGGGCAGAAAGTAGGGCTAGTCCGGGAAATCGAAATCGCAGCAGAAGCAGGATATGATGGGATTGAGATTTGGATTCGGTCCCTCAGAGAATATGTGGCAGCCGGGGGAAGTTTGGTTGATCTCAAAAGGCGGATAGATGATTTGGGTATTCGGGTAGAAGACTCCATTGGGTTCGCGCAGTGGATCGTGGATGATCATGATGTACGGATGCGTGCACTTGAGCAGGCGAAGGAAGAGATGGATCTCCTCGCACAGATTGGGTGTAGGCGGATTGCCGCTCCTCCCGCGGGAGCTACCGCATATGGCGGGCTGGATTTGGACAAGGCTGCTGAACGATTTCGAGCATTGGTTGAACTAGGAAAAAGCATGGAGGTTCTGCCACAACTGGAGATCTGGGGATTTTCTAAAAATCTCCATAAGCTGAGTCAAGTCCTCTATGTTGCTGCTGAATGTGGACATCCTGACACCCGAATTTTGCCGGATGTCTATCATCTCTACAAAGGAGGTTCTGATTTTGATGGGTTGAAATTACTAAGTGGTCAGACAGTAGAGATTTTTCATATGAATGATTATCCCGACAAGCCAGGAAGAGAGGAGATTCAGGACAAAGACCGGGTTTATCCGGGATTGGGGGTTGGTCCCGTAACAGAAGTTCTTCGGGATTTGAAGGCGGCAGGTGGGCCAACCGTCTTGTCTCTGGAGTTGTTCAATCGAGACTATTGGGCAGAGGACGCTTTGTCTGTTGCGAAACGCGGATTGCAATCGATGAAGGAAGCTGTGGCGAAGGTGTGAGGTGATGGAGGGGTATAGGGGTATAGGGGTATAGGGGTATAGGGGTATAGGGGTATAGGGGATAAATTATTCGATGTTTTTTGGGAACAATTGTTTTAAGAGATATGAATTCATCACAAAAAGTTGCGATCATTACTGGAGCAGGATCGGGTATTGGCCGTGATTTTGCTCAAACGCTTCTCCGAAAAGGATGGGCTGTGGTCCTGTCAGGAAGACGGGAAGACAAACTCTGGGACAGTATTCGAGGATTGGAGAACCAAGAATCGCTTGTCGTACCTACGGATGTGACACAAGAAGATTCTGTTGCAGCCTTATTTGCCAAAACCAAGGCGGCTTATGGTCGGCTGGATCTTTTGTTCAACAATGCCGGAATTGGCGCACCTCCTGTCCCCTTGGAAGAGGTGACTGTCGCTCAATGGAAGGCCGTAGTGGATACGAATCTGACGGGGCCCTTCCTTTGTACTCAGGAAGCCTTTCGCCTCATGAAAGCGCAAGATCCCCAAGGAGGACGCATCATCAACAATGGGTCTATTTCTGCGCATGTGCCTCGCCCCTACTCTGCGCCTTATACCGCTACCAAACATGCGATTACAGGCCTTACTCGTTCTACTTCTCTGGATGGACGAAAATACAACATTGCTTGTGGACAAATCGACATCGGGAATACGGCAACGGATATGACAGCAAAAATGCAAAAGGGGGTTCCCCAAGCGGATGGCAGCACGGCTATCGAGCCGACGATGCATGTGAGCAATGTGAGCAATGCGCTTTTGTATATGGCAGAGTTGCCATTGGATGCGAATGTGCAGTTTATGACTGTGATGGCAACAACGATGCCCTATATTGGCCGGGGGTAAGGGTTGGTTCTTTCTTTTGAGATGTAAAGCATTGTCCTGAGACGTAAAGCGTTAGCCTTTGAGACGTAAAGCGTTAGCCTTCGCTGCTGTCTTCCCGCAAACGCTTCACGTCTGTGTTGCGCCTCCTACTCCTTCACTCTTTGATGATTGGCTGAACCGATGTACCTGCCTTGAGAAGGTAGAGGCCTTTCCCAAGGCTGGAAAGATCTATCGAGTTTGTCTCCTGTCCCAGAAGGGTTCCTTGAATGATTATTTTGCCATGGATATCTATGAGATTAAATGGAAGGCTACGATTGCTCTCTAAGCGAATAATGAGGATGTCATTCACAGGATTTGGATAGGCAAAAAAGTCGGCTTGACCATTCTTCATCTCAAGAGTGGTTGCCATGCAGTCCTCTCGCTTGTCGTGAATCCAATCTGCCATAATATCCAAGACTTCAGGACTCATGCTTGAGTCATTTTCCAGCCCAAATCCATGGTCAATATCCTGAAACAATTGGAAGGTAACATCAGGTCTCATGATAGAATCCTGCCACATTTGATAGTGGATGCTTGAAGGAGCGAACCTGTCTGCGGTTCCATACATCAGGGCAGTTGGGATATCCAGATTTTTCTGAATGAAGACCGCTGAATCTGTATGACTAATCCAATCAAGCCAAAATCGAGGAGAGAAATGGTTCTGATACAGCGTGTCTGTCATTGGCCAAAGCCCCTGTCTTAACAAATCAAATTGTTGCCGCAGAATATTGGCTCCAGCCAGATCATTATTGATATGCTCAAACTGATAGATGGCAACCGAATCTACTGGCAAAGCCGTTCCAGCCATATTCAGCACTCCTCGAATATCATTTCGTTCGTAACCAACAAGGCTGACAAATGATCCGCCCTGACTGTGACCCGCAAGAAAAATATTGCAGGTATCGACCTTGGAAAGTGTTTTGGCAAAGTCTATGGCATGGTGAATATCCTTGATGTAGTCATAAGGGGATATGGTGTCAGCGAACCAACAAGCAGGTTTTTCAATACAATTGACGGTGTAACTTCGTTTGTCATATCTCAGGACCATGATTCCCTTTCTCGACAAGGAGTCTGCAATATCATGAAACATGCGGGTCATGGCTTTTCGATAGTTTGCGCCCGAATGCTCCCGATAATCTTTCGTCGAATTGGCATCCTTGTCAAGAGCAGATGTTCCATGGACAAGAATCAGAATCGGGAAGCCCGAACCGGTGGAGGGAGTTGTGATTGCAGAGGGAAAATAAAGCGAATCAAGACCTATTGAAGCAGAATATTCCGGTGTTTGCACATAAAAGGTGTCGATCGTCGTGGTATACGTTTGTCCCAGAACCGAACCCGGTGCATAGATTGTACTGAGGAAAATAAGGAAGGGATGTATGAGATATGCCAATAGGTGTTTCATTTCATCTTTTCGGTATAGGGGTCAGGATACTATTCTAAAGTCAATATGTAACATGCCCACTGTGAACTGTAAAAGAAAAGGTCATTCGTTCCCTTCAGGCGCACTTTTGCTTTCCATATTTTTCATTCCCACATATTCCCTTAGGGTTTGTCTAAAAATAACAACTTGGGGCAATTAGGAGTATGACAGGTATTGAGACAGATGGTTTAAGTCAATGCGTAAATTATCAGGAGTAAATCAATACGCGGTAAAGAGGGATTGATATTCTCCTTTTTGCAAGAGAGTATTGAACGCTGTCCCAACTTCTTGGATCACTTCTATACAGGTCTTTTCATCTTCATCGAGGAGATGAGGGGACATATATACCGTTTCCATGCTTTCAAGATAGCTGATGGATAGTTTGCTTTGTCCAAAACTCAAGCTATATCGAACATCTGTGCCAAAGGTTTCTCGCTCTACATCAGCATCTCCAAGTCGCAAATGATCTTTGGCAAAATTGGCCAGTATCTCCTGCATGTCTGGTTTCGCGGGCGATACTGAGTAACTCTTCTCCCGGGTAAAATGTCCTTCCCAAGGGGAGAGGGAATCAAGCTGTTGTTTCTGCAAATGAGAACCACTTTCTGATAGATCTTCCCAAACAAAATAGGTGCTCAACCACATCGGAGAAAGCGCAAAGGGATCATGCAGCCGGGTTTCCGTTCTATCAAAAGGGATGGTCTGGGCCTCGTTCGTTTTAAAATCATATACAAGAAGGGCATAATGATCCTTGCTCTCTTGATAGATATGACCCATGTATACAATTTTCCGTTGATCTGGTGAGAAAGCCACGACATGCATAGCCGAATAATCCTCAGTGAGAGAGGATCGAAGCTGGAAGGGAACAATCGATAGATCTTTCAGATCCAGGACAACAGTCTGATTGACCAGCAAGAACCTACCACCTGTCAATTCACACTCTTCCCCAGTATCATCGGTAGCGTACACTTGCTCTTTGATGCCGGGTTGACCATCAAGACTGTCCAGCCATTGAAGACTTGCGAAGCTTGATGTTTGTTCACTGATTGGCCTAATGTTGACTGCTTGATTCTCTTCAGTGATCAGATATACAGATTGACTTCCAGCCAGAAGAGTGGGCTGCGGTGCATCTGTTAGCATATAGGCCTTCCACAATCCAGACACTCCAGTATTTTGGGACAAAGCCTCGGGAAATGAGATGGCTTCATCCTCGTAAAAGAGCTGATATTTGGAACGAGAATCGTCCACCTTTCTGGCAGTGTTGATATCATATCTAGTACCGTAACGATTTATTCGGTGGATGCGAAAGGGGGGATGCTCAATGATTTCCGTGGTAGTTCGGCTACTTTTTCCGTAGCCAAAGAAGGAGAAAATGCCCGATATGATGGTACTAAAAACGATAAGGCTCAGGAAGATTTTTGAGTTTATCTATTTCTTGAATTCTTCGAAGATGTAATTTTTATTTGGTTGATCCTCTATCTTTTCTAGGTACGTGGACAATTTTATATGTATTGGTTTTCCGGGGAATAAGGGCAATTCATTCACATCCAACCATTATTCCCTCTATTTCCCTAACACAACTGTCCTTCTGCCCCTTTGTTATAATATTCATAATCCCCACACTCGATGGACCAGGTATCGGTTAAGGTGATAATTTTCATTGGGATGTGCTTTGAAAATGAGTGTTGCGCTCTGATATGGAAAATAATGCAACAACAAGCAAGGATGCGATGACAATCAAAGCCAAAATGATGACAATCGTGCGTTTTTTTATCGTCTATCTGATTTTTCCTAAGTCCTTCCTATCTCTGCGGGAATCTGCAAATCAGCTATCTCCTTATGCATCACCCGAAACCACAAGGGCGGCACCAATGACAGGATCATCATTCCAGGGTAGCCAGTCGGCATCTGAGGGGCTTCTGCATGATGGCGCAGGATCTGATATTTTCGAGAGGCCAGGTAGTGGTGGTCCGAATGGCGAGACAATTCGAAGAGCATGAGGCGACCTAAGATATGGTTAGAGTTCCAGGAATGATAAGGCTGAACCCGTTCATAATTGCCATTGGGAAGTTGAGACCGACTCAAGCCATAATGCTCAATATAATTCACTGTCTCCAGGGTCAGAAAGCCGGAAATTCCTGCGAGAATGAAATACAGCATGGTCATCCAGCCCAATCCTAATCCAATCAACAGCAGTAAGCCAAACTGGATCAACTGAAACCTGAGCATCTCATTATGAAGCGATAAAAAAGGTAAAGCCTTTTTGTTCAATCGTTCCCTTTCCAAATCCCAGGCCGACCAATAGCTATTCCATACTGAACGCCCCCAAAACTGATACAGATTTTCTCCATATCTGGCAGATGCTGGGTCCTCTTGCGTCGAAACCCGCTTGTGATGTCCGCGATTGTGTTCGATGTAAAAGTGCATATACAGGGAAGTCAACAGAGAGACTTTGGCCAAAAATCGCTCGTGTTTTTTTGTCCGATGTCCGAGTTCATGCCCCACATTGATGCCATAGGTTGCACAGAGTATTCCCATACTGCCAATCAAGCCAGCAATCTCCCATCCTTGAAGATCAGGATTGCCAATTTCCAGAAGAAAAAGCACCAATAAACCGATATGAAAAGGGACAGTGAGATAAATGAGCCAATCATAAACCTGATCATCCTTGATCAATTCCTCTTCCAGGTTGTTCAGATTCCTCGTATAGGGAGGCAGCATCAATTCCAACAAAGGAATAAGGGCATAGCCATATACCAAGGGCAAGAAACTGAGAATGCCTTTGTTGAGAAATGCGACCAAAGCCACCAATCCTAACAAAAAGGCAAATAGATATAGAAGGGTTTGAGAGCGGGTCATACTCAATTGAAATTGATTCAAGGATACAAACTGAGGGCTGTCATTGGCAACCAAAATACTGCGAAATTCTCTTTGTCCAAAGTCCAAATTAATCGGCAAGTTGGGATTATCCCCCAAAAATGATGAGTTTTTCGTCCTTTGTTCTCCTACATATCTCTTACCTTTTCAGCCATTTATCTCTTCATATTTAACGACTACTATGAATCATTCTTCCATAAATGTTTTCCTCATATGTCTGAGTAGTCTTCTGTGGGCCTGCGAAGGGGCTCTTCCTCAGACTGACCTGCAAACGGAACTAAGCAGTTGGACTGATCGTGAATCTGTCCCTAAATCAGTGATCCAGTCTACGCGAGCCTTTCGCGAACGATTGCTGAGTGATCCATATCGACCAGCTTATCATTTTGCCTTTCCAGAGGATTTGGGCATTCCAGGAGATCCCAATGGGGCATTTTATCACAATGGTCGGTACCACCTGATGTATCTCTATCTAAGAGAAGGGGCTGGCTTCTCCTATGGTCATGTGTCCAGCAGTGATCTCTTGCATTGGCGGCATCATCCAGATGCCATTGGCGAAGGCAAGCCCGAAGACGGAGCGGGGAATCAGGAGGATGGCGTCTTCAGTGGTGGCGGCTTTGTCGATCGCAATGGAAGGGCAATTATTACCTATTGGCAGTTCATTCGGGATTGGCGGGACCCAGGCAAGTTCAGCGATGGCAAATTGGGGATCAGCATCGCTACCAGCAGAGATCGACATTTTGACCAGTGGAAGAAAATGGATGCCAATCCTGTTATCGTCTCCACGGATTGGGGCATCACTGAAACCACCGATGCCAATGGGGATGAACTGATTTATGGATCTGCTGACCCTTCACAAATCTGGCAGAAGGATGGAAAATATTATATGCTAACGGGCAATTTACTTGTCCTGCGAAAATACGGTTCTGGCCCACAAGCACGTGCGGATTCCTTGGAGTTCCAGGGAGATCACCTCTATCTATTCGAGTCAGAGGATCTAACAAGCTGGACCTATCTGCATGAGTTCTATGAGCGCAATCCCGAATGGACCGAGATCACAGAAGACAATATGTGCCCGAGTTTTCTACCCTTACCTTCCAGCCCGGATGGTGGCCCAGAAAGTGGCAAACATCTCTTGCTGTTCATCAGTCATAATTTGGGTTGTCAATACTATGTGGGTGAATATCGAAATGATAAATTTTACCCGGACAATCATGGCCGAATGACCTGGGTAGACAATGACTATTTCGCCCCGGAAGCCCTGATCGATGGAAATGGGAGACAGATCATGTGGGCATGGATGCACGATGGCAATCCAGACAGCCTGAAAGAAGCTTCCCGCCAGGAGGTTTGGGAGAAAAATTACTATGGCTGGACAGGCACCTATGGATTGCCACGCTCGCTTTGGCTGGGAGAAGATGGCAGGCTCCGAATGCGTCCCGTCAAGGAATTGGCAGCTTTGCGACAGAACTACCAATATCGGGAAAATATTGCTGTCCCTTCTGATGAAGAAGTATTGCTCGGTTTTGTAGACTATGAATTGCAGGAATTAGAATTGACCATTGATCCTGGCAAAAGCCAACAAGTCGGTGTCCTGGTCGCCGGCTCAGCAGATGGGCAGGAACAAACGGCCTTGTATTATGATGCTGAAACCAAAGAATTGGTCTGTGATGCAACAAAATCCAGCCTGGATTATGGAGCAAGAGTCGTAGAACGTGCCCCGTTTGAGTTACAGGACAATGAACAGCTTGTTCTGCGGGTATTTGTAGACAGATCCGTGGTGGAAGTGTACGCCAATGATCGACAAGCCATCGCTCGTAGAATTTATCCTCGTCTTGGTGGGCATCATGTCAAGCTCTTCTCCAAAGGAGGGCAAGCCAATGTCCAAGCGGTAAAGACCTGGGAAATTATGCCATCTAATCCCTTTTAAATACTTTGCAGAAAAGTTGACTGAATTGAAATACATCTGTTATGAACTGGATCAACCTGACTACTAGCCTTTTTCTTTTTGCTTTCCTTTTGGGATGTGGCGGAGGAGAAACAACCCAACAAAACGCAACACTCGGAACCATAGGAATCACCGTCATGAGTTCTGAGAATCCATTTTTTAATGTCCTCGCAAAGGCCGCAGAGGCAGAAGCATCCAAACATGGCTATGCTTCAGAAATATTGAGCGGTGACAATGATCCTGACAAGCAGGACAGACAAATCAAGGATTTTATTGCCAAAAAAGTTGCCGCCATCATCATTTCTCCCTGTAACGCCCATGCCATCGGGGCTTCGATCAAATCTGCGAATGCCGCTGGAATTCCAGTGTTTATGGCGGACACGGGTTGTACGGATTCGACAGCTTCTGTGGTCTCCACCATTGCCACCGCCAACTTTGAAGGCGGGATTCAGGCTGGTCAGGGCATGGTAGAACTTCTGGAAGGAAAAGGCGGAAAAATCCTGATTCTTGACTTCAAGGCCGCCGAATCTTGTCTCAAACGCGTTGCTGGTTTCAAACAAGTAGTGAATGAATACAATGAACAAAATCCTTCTGCCCAAATAGAGATTGTCGCAGAACTTCCCAGTGGAGGACGCCGGGACCTCGGCAATCAGTCTACCAGTGATGCCATACAAGCCCATCCTGATATGGCTGCTATTTTTGCGATCAATGACCCTGCCGCGCTTGGCGCCTATGCGGCTTTGGAAAAGGTAGGCAAACAGGATGATGTCTACATCATCGGATTTGATGGAATGCCCGAGGGCAAGCAAGCCATCAAAGAAGGAAAGATTTATGCAGACCCCATCCAATTTCCTGACAAAATCGGGGAGATGACTGTGCAAACAATGGTTAAGTATTTTGATGGAGAAGAAGTAGAATCGAGTATTGATATCCCTACCTATCTGTACAAGAAAGCAGATGCGGATGCGGACCCTTTGTTGAAGTAATTGCTTGCGGTGGATGACTTATGGTTAGCCTGATTCAATCCTTATTCTGGAATATGCAAGACGTCCAACCCATAGTCACCCACTCCATGAAAGAAAAATATTTATTCAAATGGCATAACTCATGGACCATCAAGCAGGGACCATTGAACGGCTAATCCTCTCTATGCGAGGAATCCATAAGCACTTTCCGGGCGTTCATGCCTTGAAGGGGGTTGATCTGGACCTTCATGAAGGGGAAGTATTGGCATTGTTGGGGGAGAACGGAGCTGGCAAAAGCACCCTCATCAAAATCCTTGGAGGGGCACACCTTCCCTCCGAAGGTCGAATCGAGCTGTTCGACCAAGAAGTCCATATCCATACGCCCCATATTGCCCAGGAGCTGGGAATTGGAATCATCTATCAGGAATTCAATCTGGTTCCTCACCTCAGTGCGCGTGAGAATATTTTTCTTGGGAGAGAGATTCGAAGAGGCTGGGTCATCAACAAAACTGAAGAAAGACGACAGGCCAATCAGTTGTTTGACAAAATCGGAATTCATATCAACCCTGAGACCCCTTGCTACAAACTCAGTGTGGCAGAGCAGCAAATCGTGGAAATCGCCAAAGCCTTATCTCAGGATGTAAAGATTTTGGTGATGGATGAACCGAGTGCAAGCCTTACGCCACAGGAAGTTAAGGGCCTGTTCAACATCATTCGGGATCTACAAAAACAGGGGATCAGCATCATCTATATCAGCCATCGCCTGGATGAGATTTTTGAGATATGTGATCGGATTCTGGTCTTGCGCGATGGAGAATTCGTCGGAACCAGAGATATCGACAAGGTCAATCGACAAGAAATGATCGAGATGATGGTTGGGAGAAAAGTCGAAAATGAATTTCCTAAACACCATCATCCGATCGGAGAGGTCAGACTTAGCGTGGAGGGCTTGAGGCGATCATCGGTGGTCAAAGACGTCTCCTTTGAACTCAGATCTGGGGAAGTGCTGGGCTTCACAGGTCTGATTGGAGCCGGGAGAACAGAGACCGCCAGATTGATTTTTGGTGCAGATCGAAAAGATGCCGGAACCATTATCAAAGATGGAATGGAGCGCAACATTCAATCCCCCTCCGACGCCATAGCGGCAGGGATCTGCTTGCTGACAGAGGATCGGAAAGGTCAGGGACTGGTTCTGATGCATTCTGTAAAGGAAAACTTCGGCCTTCCAAATCTGGATCAGTTTTCCGCCTATCATGTCCTTCAGCCCAAAAAAGAATCTTCCAGATTTCAATCCATTGTTAAGAAAGTCCAACTCAAATTCTCAGGTCAGGAACAACTGGCAGGCAATCTCAGCGGAGGCAATCAGCAGAAACTGGTCCTGGCCAAATGGTTGCAAAGAAACTGCGACATCCTGATTTTTGATGAGCCTACCAGAGGCATAGATGTTGGAGCAAAATATGAGATCTATCTACTGATCAATGAATTGGCCGCTCAGGGGAAAGCTATTATTCTGATCAGTTCAGAATTGCCCGAAGTCATCGGAATGTCAGACAGAATCCTGGTTATGCGCCAGGGGGAAATATCCGGAGAAATTCAGAATGTTCAACAAACCAGCCAGGAAGCCATCATGGAACTGGCAGTACATTAGTATGAGGATCACATGACGACAATTGACAAGCTCAAACGCGCCATTAATGGCTTTATCGCAGAATATGGAATCTTTCTGGTATTGGTATTCCTCATTGGCCTGTTCAGCTTTTTGACCATTTCAGATGAAGAGTATGAAGGCACAGCTGCGGCCGAGCAAATGGCACAGGTGATTGACCACGATAGAATGCAGCTCCGCGTGGTCATCGTCGCCTCCACTTCTGGTCCAGACATCAGAATGGCAGAAAGATTGGAAGAATTGGTAAGCGGCAGAGGCCATCTCGTGCTCAAGCGCATCAATGGAACGCCTCCTGATGCAGGCAAAGCCTTTCGGGAATTGGAAGCCGAAGGCAAAATGGTAGACTATATCGCCGCAACCAAATCTGTTGGAAGCTGGACCATTGTCACCCAAGCCCACAACAAATTCAAGGCATTTGAGCAAGCCGAAATCGTTCAACCATCGTCCTCTCGCTTTCCGCGCTTTCTCAAGCGGGACAATCTTCGAAATATCGCAGACAGAATTGCGGTAATCGCCATTCTTGCCATTGGCATGACGATGGTCATCATCACGGCTGGCATTGATCTTTCGGTCGGGAGTCTGATTGCGTTGGCCGCAGTGAGTTGCGCTTTGTTCATCCAGCAATTTGGAGGAGGGGCAGAAGCAGGCCCTATGGCCCTGATTCTATGTAGTCTAGCAGCAATTTTGTTCTGTGGAATGATGGGATTTTTCTCCGGCGCACTCTCTACGACCTTCCAGATCACTCCCTTTATTGCCACATTGGCAGTGATGATGATTGCTCGGGGATTGGCGTATAAGTTCTCCAATGTCACCACCATTCCTATCACAAATGACAGTTTTGATTGGCTGGGCAAAGGGCGCATGGCAGGTGTACCGGTCTCTGTAGTCGTGATGATCCTCCTGTATGCAGGTGCGTATTTCATCATGCACTGGACCACATTGGGACGCAGAATCTATGCTATTGGTGGCAATACCGAGGCTGCCCGCCTGTCTGGAGTGCCTGTTAATCGAGTTCTGCTGATTGTCTATACGATTAGTGGCCTGTTGGCAGGTTTGGGCGGTGTCATCACGGCCTCAAATTTGGCGGGTGGTGCTGCGACTTATGGCGACTATTATGAGCTATACACCATTGCTGCGGTAGTCGTTGGCGGGTCCAGCCTGATGGGGGGGCAAGGCAAGATCTTCGGGACATTGATCGGGGCGTTCATTATTGCAGTGATCCAAAGCGGGATGAATCAGGTAGGAGTAGAGTCCAATACCCAGAAGGTGGTCTTTGGTCTGGTCATTGTGGGTGCCATCCTCAGCGACAAATACAAGCGAAAAGAAATCAGCACCCTGCAGCTCAGTCTGCTACTCGGGGCTGTCGCACTCGTGGGACTTGGAATTGTATTCTTCTTGAGAAGTATATATCCTGACGCTTGAGAGTGATTGTGTAAGGCGGCAAGCCCTATTGTATCACCCGTGGTAATCAGACAGTTGTATAGGGAATTTTAGAGAAATAAAGGGGCCCAAAGACGGATACGATTCACTCCAGACAGGTTAACAGTTTAGTTTTTTGTTTTTCCAGCTTTCGTTTGACTGCCTTCATTCATATGTATCTTCCACCTTCAACCACTCCATAATGCCAAAAGAACTCAACTTCAAAAAAGAACTGATCGGCAACTTCGGGGACCCGGTCTGGGAAAATCCCACTGAAATCATGATGGAAGCTGCCTTCGCACATCACGGAATGAAATTTCGCTATGTGACTACAGAGGTACCTGCCCAGAATCTCAAGGCGGCCTTCGAAGGTCTGAAGGCCATGGGCTATAAGGGATTCAACTGTACCATCCCACACAAGGTGGCCATCATTGACCACCTGGATGGCCTGGGAGAATCTGCCTCGGTTATGGAAGCCGTGAATTGCGTGGTAGAACGAGAGGGGAAATACATAGGGGAAAATACCGATGGCAAAGGCTTCATGGAATCTTTGCGGTCGGTGGTTGATCCCGCCGGAAAAAAGGTAGTGATTTTTGGCGCGGGAGGCGCAGCACGAGCCGTATCCGTGGAATTGGCACTGGCGGGAGTAGCCCGCATGACCATCGTCAATCGAACGGAGGAGCGCGGCCAGGGATTGGTGGATTTACTTCAAAACAAAACCGCTGTGCAGGTGAATCTGGACCTCTTCAATGGAGACTATGAAGTGGCTGGAGATACAGATATCGTCATCAACTGCACCAGCATTGGTCTATATCCCAATATCCATGAACGTGTTCCAGTCTCTCTTTCCAGTCTGAGATCCAACATGATTGTCTCTGATTTGGTGATCAATCCTCCCGACACAACTTTCCTCAAAGAAGCTGCTACCCGAGGATGCACCATCCTGGATGGACTCGGTATGCTGGTCAACCAGGGAAGAATCGCCATCAAGTACTGGTCCGGCATCGATGCAGATGCTGCTGTCATGAGAAAGTCTATGGAAGACTTACTCCTGGGCGACTAATCCGCTTCCATACCAGCAGATTCCTTCGCACATGGATGGGACCCACTCCCTATTCCTTTCCCCTCATTCTGATATCCAAATTCTTTTTCTCATGATACAACGACTAATTTTCCTGTCAATAGGCTTCATTTTTTTCTCCTGCAACCCAAGCCCTACCCCTATGCACACACCCATTACACATCAAACGACTCTGACAAGTGTGAAAGAAAATATCCATCTGGATGAGTGGTCAGCCTCTCATACTGATCTCCCACTTGACACGGATGCCCAGTGGTCCATCAAGAAGCACACATTGCACGGTGGCAAGCAAGAAGGCGTGGACATGATCGAACTGGACAATGGTGCGATGCGCATCACGATCATCCCAACCAGAGGCATGTCCATCTATGATGTCTCTTATGGGGGCCTTCGGCTGGGCTGGAATTCACCTGTGAAGGAAATCGTCCATCCACAATTCATCGACATGGAAGACAATGGTGGCTTAGGATGGCTGGAAGGATTCAATGAGTGGATGACACGCTGCGGAGTAGAATTTGCAGGACATCCAGGCGAGGACAATGGCAGGCTCCTGACCCTGCATGGCAAAATTGGAAACATCCCGACATCGGAAGTTCAGGTGGTCATAGACAAAGAGCCTCCACATCGGATTCGCATTCGTGGCAAGGTCCATGAAGTCTTTTTCAATGGACCCAATCTGGAACTATGGACAGAAGTCTCGACTGTACCCGGCTCAAATAGTTTTCGGATTGATGATGTACTGACCAATAAAGGGAAACTGGAACAGGAATTCATGATCATCTATCACGCCAACTTTGGTCCGCCACTCCTGGAGCAGGGCAGCAAGCTACTCGGAACCATTGAGAAATTGCAGCCTTTTGATGCACATGCAGCATCCGAAGTCCAGCGCTGGGATACTTATCACCAGGCCAAGGATGGATTTGCCGAGCAGGTCTATTGCATCTATCCATCAGCAGATTCAGATGGAAACGCGCATTTTCTCTTACACAATGCCAGTGCCGATCAGGCGGTCAGTTTTACTTACCCCAAAGAGCAACTCCCCTATTTGACCCAATGGAAAAATGAAAATACTGGCGGCTATGTGACAGGCCTGGAACCGGGAACGGGCTTTCCTCACAATCGCAGCATTGAGCGAAAATATGGTCGGGTTCCTGTCCTCAAGCCAGGAGCCTCCAGGTCATTTGGCCTTGAGTATACGATCCATAAGGACAAAGAAGAAGTGAAAGCTGCTGCGAATGCGATTCAGAATCTGATGCAGCAGCCTCCACAAGTCATTGCTGAGGTGATTGGGAAATAATCCAAAGGAGTCTGTCTAGAGATCCTTGAACATATAAAGAAACCGTGCAAACAAAAAAGTAGAGATAGCAAGCACTGTTGCCAAAATGGAAATTCTTTTTTTGCGTTTGTGCTTGTTTCGTCTTGCTTTTACCCAGCCGGATATACCCAATATCAAGCCCAGAACTGAACATCCCATCGCCAAGAGGGTGAGTGGAACCAACAAGCTATGATAGCCAAGGATAAACAATATACCCAGAAAGCCAATCCCCAATCCCGTCCACAGCAATGCGAACCTGTGTCGCTGAGATCCTTTGGAGGAGCTTGTATTTGGGGAAATGACTGGCTGAATAGACGTATCCTGCGCATTCAGGGCCAGTTGCGGGATCTGAGTCTGTGGCTGCCCTTCTCGACTTCCTGCAAAGGAGGAAAGGGGGGAAAGGGGGGAAAGGAACATGGACAATGTCAAAAGAAGATACAATATCGCTTTCATGATCACAGAGTTAGAAGGGGATTAAGCATGAGATATAACTGAGAAAAGCCCCAGAACCAATAAGAGGGATGGAATGGCCGCTAACAAGACCATGATAAGAGAAGTATTTTTCCGGTTATCAGAATGTTTCTTCTGAGAGGCTGTTTGCTCTTTTTTTGCCTTTTTTCTTAATGATCGAAAGAATTTGATGATCCCCCAACCAAAGACAGCCCCTCCCAGCAAAGCCCCAATTGCGATCATCCATCCAACTTCAATGGCGAATCCCAAAGCAAATAAAATCAAAGCAATGGCTCCGAGGCTTACACCAAGAAGGTCCTCGACACTTGACTTAACACCTTCATTGATAGACTGCTTGTGCAGGTCCCGAAGGTTAGAGGGTTCCTGATTAAGTGTATGAATGGGAGCAGATTCAGAAAGATGTTTTCCTGGTTCCATACTTCCTGCCATCATCACTTGGGAAGGAAGGGTAGACAACATGATAAAAAGCGAGATGAGATAGGTGAATCGTTTCATTTTGTGAGTGTTTGATGTGATTGATGAGTCAAACCTATCACATTCTCACTCTGTCTTGAAACATCTTTTTGCAAGGAGGTGCTGAGAAACAGCAATTTCCAGGAGAGGACGGGAGTCCTTCCACAAGTTTTGGATTTTTTGCAAAGATCTTCCTGATTTTCACCAGGACTTGGGATTTTTGCGTATTTTCAGATCTGCAAAAAAATGCCAACCGCATATGTCACTCCGGAAATAAAATTCTCTTCTAACACCGATCCTTCAATCGATGCGGATAAACCCAGGCCCGGTTTCAGGTAATAATTGACCTCTGGCGCATATATCAAACTGCTTTGATTATTCGGATTGCCTCTACTTCCGACGATCAATGGATCTCCATTTTTGAGGGATCGCGTTCCGCGAATTTTGATATTGAGCAACCATTTATCACTTGCATAGCCAAATTCGGCATCATATCTCAGCTCATCAGAGAAGCCAGCCGTTCGGTTGTTATACCCTATGCCCACACTCATATAGAAGGGTTTGGGATAAAAAGAATGGCCAGCCTGTATTCTGATCAATTGGTTGAATTCTCCATCTCCAAGAATCAGATTGTTGATATCCATGCTTTCGCCTAGCGGCAATCCGAGCAAACCTTCAGCACTGATCACCCATGCCCCGAACCGGGCTATCCCAAACCGAACTCCTACTTCTGGATCTGCGAATCCGGCATTTTGTCCAATTTCCCGAATTATTCCCCCACCAATCGCTATCGTTTCACGCTTCACTCGGACATAGCGAAAAAAGGGAATCGAAGCGATAGCAGTCACATTCTTGAACACGCCAAACTCCCCATAGGCAATACTTGAAAAATCCGCATAGGGATGAATGGCTGTTCTTCTCCCCACTTCATTGTAAAAAAATCTGGCTGTCGTCAATCGAAGGCCTAGTTTGAGATAGGCAGAACCTTTGTCTTGTGGCCAGGCACCAGCTTTCAATTGATTGGGGAGCCAGCAAAAGAACAACATTCCCAGTAGAATGAGGGAGAAGCGGGAAGAACTCGGAGGTTTCTCCTGCCCACGGGCCTTTGCGTAAACTCCGGTCCTTGTGTGATGGCAAAAATGAGGACTCATGTGCATGAGATCGATTTTTCTTTCATACCTGAATGTAATCAATCTGACATCTGAAGAAAAATAATCTACTATCTTGCTAAAAAGCTCAGTATCATGCCGAATATTCATATCCCCAAAGCCTGGAATAGCATCTCTGGCAAAGCCGTAGAAGAGAAAATCTATTATAATCGACGGGAGATCATCAAGCAACTTGGACTCCTTGGAGGTGGCTTACTAAGCGCTTCTGTGTTCTCTTCTTGCCAACCTGACCCCGTCTCCCCCGGTCCCGGCAGTGCCATTGAGTCCAATACTTTTACCTTTGAGGGAATGGATGATTTATATCCAGCTTCTCCGAACGCAGCCTATCCCCTAGATCGCTCACTTACAGAGGAGTTCGCAGCGACACATTACAACAATTTCTACGAATTCATTCACCCGGAAGATCCTAATATTTACAATAGCTACAAATACGTGCATTCGTTCGATACCTCAGATTGGGAAATTGAAGTTAGAGGGCAGGCCAGTAATAAGGGGAAATTTTTTCTGGGAGACTTGATTCAGGAAATCGGCCTGGAAGAGCGCACCTATCGACATAGATGTGTCGAGGCCTGGTCCATGGCAGTTCCCTGGACAGGCTTTCCCTTGTCCAGTTTGATCAACTTTTTTGAACCAAAATCTTCGGCTACCCACATCCGAATGACCAGCTATGGCGAAGCATCTCAAATGGTTGGGATCAGAACTCAGTCACATTATCCCTGGCCTTATTTTGAAGGTTTGCGCATGGATGAAGCCATGAATGAACTGACATTTATCGCTACTGGAATATTTGGCAAGCCGCTCCCTAAGCAAAGTGGTGCACCGATCCGATTGGTAGTTCCCTGGAAATATGGGTTCAAAAGCATCAAATCCATTGTCAAAATTGAATTCATCGACAAACAACCCGACACTTTCTGGCCAGTGGCTGTCCCGAGTCAGTATGAATTTTTCTCTAATGTCGATCCTGATATTCCTCATCCAAGATGGTCTCAGGCCACAGAAAGGCTGATTCCAGGCAATGACAGAGTCCCTACCCTGAAATACAATGGATATGGAGAGTTCGTAGCTTCCTTGTATTAATAATCCCTACAGCAGACAATCATTTCTGAATAACAGTTGATATCTGAATCAGGCTTGAGATACAACTCTTGGCTTTGACGTATCTTGGCAAATGCTTGCAGCATGAATCCGTCTCTTCATTTGCCTGCATAGTGCTTCTAAGTTTGACTTTGGCCCTTTTTAAAACAGAGTTATTCTTCATTCCAGTCTGTGGTTAGCTTTTGTGAATGAATGAACTTCGCCATTTTAGGGTGATGTTGATTCATTCTAAGTAAGTGGACACATGTATGTACATTTGACAATCATGCTCCACTCTCTCGCTCTCCCGCCAGCGGGAGATATCAGCCCACAAGGCCAGGAATCAACGATTTTCCCCTTGGGGGAGGAATAGAATAAGCATATGTAATATGTCCCCCTACTTCATTGAAAAATGGTAGGTGAGGTCTTGCTAGGAGATGGGGATTCCCATTTTGGCCAAAGTCAAACTTAGGCATCCTCAAATTGCTCAATCGGCTTTGTGTCAGGGATATAGATCTTTGCCCACTTCGCAATCTCCCGAAAGATAGGCTCCATATCTCTGCCTTTCTTGCTCAGGTTGTAATTGATCAGCAACTTATTGTTGGCGTCCACTTCTCGGGTCACAATGCCTGCCTCTACCAGTTTTTTCAATCGGTCAGCCAGAATATTGGTAGAGATGCCTTCATTTGACCCAAGAAAATCTTTGTAGTTGATTTTGTTGAAAGCAAAAATGTCTCTGATAATCAGAAGTGTCCACTTATCCCCAAAGATTTCCAGCCAACAACTTAGTGGGCAATCGGATCGTCTGTTCGATGTTTTTTCGTTCAATTTACTTGCATTTTAAAAGTAAATGTGTTACTTACTTGCAAAATACAAGTAAATCATGAATTGGTACTATCTCATCGCAGGTTTTTTTGTGATCATCACAGGTTTTGTACATATGATTCTGGGAGAAAAATGGTTATTCTCTTTTTTGAAAGCAGAATCGTTGGATACGCATTACTCTGGGGAGGTTACCAAAACGACTTTGCGGTGGTTTTGGCACTTTGGGAGTTTTATGGTGTTTTTCGTGGGCGTGTTGGCACTTGTCATGGGCTATTCGGATACGCTGATTCCTGCGGAGAACTTTATCGGAAAATTGCTGGCAATCATCTATCTGGGATTGAATGTCTTGCTGATCGTTCTCAATGCCAGCCAGCCAAAAAACCTGAAAGAGTACCCACAACTGATCATCATGGTGGTGATCATGGTTTTGTTATTTCTCGGATCAATGAATTAATGGTGCAATGAACTGGTATTGGAGTATCTCAGGCGTCTTGATGATTATCGGTGGAATCATGCATACGGTGATCGGTGAGCGCAATGTCATCAGCAAACTGAAGGCACAAAAAGACATGGCCTCATTTCCGGACAATGAGTCTTTCAATCTGATCAGATGGTTTTGGTACTTGGGGAGTTTTGTTTCCTTTTGGGTGGGGGCGGTTGCTTTGATGATTGGCGCAGCTGACGGAATCCTGCCCGAAGAGTCTATCATTGGGAAGCTTCTTGCAAGCTTGATGTTTGGATTTTCGGTCCTGACTTTTGCCATCGTGGCCATTCTCAATCCAAAAGACCTCCAGAAGCTCTCTCAGGTAGCCATCCTGGTTCTTGTGACTGTTTTGCTGTGGATGGGATCGGTTTAGTGAATGCTGAGGTTTCAGAGTGGCAGGAATGATTGCCAAGTTGGATTAAACCTTTTGGGATGGATTTAGTAACACTCAAAAAATAAGTTTTCGTTTTGCTTGATCTTTTGCACCAGTCCTGCGTCAGAAAAAACCTCATGTGCCCCGGCACATTCGGTTTTTCTTCCTTGCTCTGGTACAAAATCTCTACCCAAAACTCGAAAGCTTATTTTTCTCGTATTACTTTGAGATGGATAATTGAAAAAAAATTACCTGTTTATTCTCTTTCTAAGAAAGCATTCCTGACAATTTTTATTCGATAGAAGGAACAGGGGCAATATCCTCAGAGGTAAAGCTGATGACGATTCCAGACATCTTCTGAGAAACTTCCAGAAATGGTTTTACCTCGATCCGATAGCTGATCTTCTCATTTTTTCCATGGAAATGATTCCCTGTCGCTTGCCCACTTTGGATCACAGAGTGGATTTCTTCCTGAAGTCCTTCATATTCATCCAAAAAATGAAAATCAGTAATTTTGCGATGGATGTCAGTTTGTTTTAGGGGGACATAATGAACAATAGAGGGGGTAAAAAACTGTATTCTCAGTTCCAGATCCAGCAATAGACTAATGATGCCAATGGAATTGAGTAAATAATCCACTTGTCTGTAGAGAATGATCAATTCTTTGTTTCGCTCTTCCAACTCATGATTCACTGTATGTAACTCTTCATTGACAGATTGCAGTTCTTCATTGGTGCTTTGGAGCTCTTCATTCGATGCCTGCAATTCTTCATTGGACGCTTGCAATTCTTCATTGCTGGTCTCCAACTCTTCCATTATGGTCTGTACCTCATGATGGGAGATTTGGAGTTCCTCCTGCAATTCGAAGATCAAATCCATGGTTTCCTGGGGATCAGGAGCGGCAAGCACTCGGACTTCCGGGGAAGCCTCCATGTCTCTGCCTATTTCACGCCATTCCATTAGAAAATAAACTTCTTTCGTCGTCTTGGAGATCGGAAGAATGTCGAACAACAGGTCAAATCCCTCTTGCTCTTCTTCTCCAGGGAATACGCCCGGATACAGGACAGCCCCTTCTCCCTTGTTCAGGCGCTTGATGGCGTCCCGGACCACCACAATCAGGTGTTGTGGGATCATGGAAAGGAGATTCATCGAAGCCATTCCCTTCGACAATTGCAGATAATGTCCAGCACTGCCCACCACAAACACAATCTCAAATTCCGCATCCATGACTACGCAACTATTCACATATCTGTCGAGCAAGGTATTCATCAACCCCATTCGAGATCTGTGTGTACGCCTATCGATCAGAGGAAAGACGGTTTCTTTGGAAGAAAAAGAAGACTGTTCCTGTAAAATGCTCGGTTGATGATAACTTTTTTTGAAAGGGGGTGTATGCCCATGATGCTGAAAAATTTTCCAATTGCTGCTTAAGGAGGAAAAATTGCTAGGCATATTGAGGATATTTTCACTGCTCCCCAACCACAAAAATCGTCCGGCCTTCAAAGAAAAATGAAAATTCAAAAACAACTTCTCTTGAATAGGTGGCTTCAGATAGATCAGCATATTGCGACAAACAATTAAATCCATATGAATAAATGGCGGATCTTTGGTCGCATCACTGACAGAAAAGATGACCTGATTGCGTAAGTCTTTCTTGATGGTGTAGACAAATTCATCATACTCAAAATATTTCTCCACATGATTTTTCGAAACGCCTTCCATCATCGCAGGTGTATATCGCCCCATTCTGGCTATTTCCAGTGCTTGATCGTCCAGGTCAGTGGCAAGAATTTTCAGCTTGGGTGATAGTTGGTGTGCCTCACAATGGTCAAAGATCAGCATCAATAAAGAATAAACCTCTTCACCTGTCGAACAGCCACAATGCCAAATCCGCACTTCCTCCTGATTCTCTCCTGGTGAAAACAAACGCGGTAATATATCTTTTTCTATCTTTCCGAAGGCTTCTGGATCACGGAAGAAGCCTGTAACATTGATGAGTATTTCATGAAATAACCGATCGAGCTGTTGCGGATTATTCCTGAGAAAGATCACATATTCTTCCAGATTGGCAATATCATGAGCCAACATATTTTTCTCAATCCGTCGCTGCAAGGTCCCTGTTTTGTAATTGAAGAAATTGACCCCTTTGCTTTTGAACAGCAACTCCAGAAGATGGCGCATATGTCCATCTATAGGATCCAGTTTTGATAAACCGCCAGAGAGCTTGTCATTTTGTGGAAGATCTGTTTCTCTTTGAACCAAAGGCAAGGCAGATAGTTTTCTGGCAATATTCTCAGGATTCAGAACAAAGTCTACCATTTGGGTCTGGATCGCACTGTTAGGCATCCCCTCGAATTGCCCGCTTCTCGGATCCTGAACCAGGGTAATCCCTCCTTGTTCCTTGATGGTCTGTATGCCCTTGCTACCATCTGTCCCAGTCCCTGACAGAATGACCCCTATGGATTGATCTTTCAAAGATTGACCAAGGGAGTGAAAAAAATGATCGATAACAAAACTGGGAAGCCGGGATGGATGTTGGGCATCTACCTGAAGTCGATAATTGTCTATCGTCAAAAGTTTCCCCGCAGGGATCAGATATACGTGATTGGGCTGAACTTCCATCCGATCTTCAGCAGTAAGTACCGGCATTCTGGTGTCTCGGCCCAGGATCTGATCCATGAGACTGATATGCTTTCTGGAAAGATGCTGAACAATCACAAAGGCCTGACCTGTGTTATCAGACAGATGTTGGAACAGTTCTTCCAATGCCTTTAAGCCACCAGCAGAGGCCCCAATTCCTACAATCGTGAAGGGTTTCAGTATCATAGAGCGGCTTCAGTTGACATACAATTTTTTGACATCCGCCAGACACTTTGGACAAATGTCATAGGAGATTTTCCATATAGCATCAAAATCCAGAGGAAGTTCATGAATCTTGAGGGGATCTGTCCACACAAGATTTATCCCCAGTCGATTACAAATGCTGCACCGCTTGATCACCCCTTTGCTATGATACATCAAGCTGATTGGTCGTTCAAAAGGTACAATGGCTTCTATTTCGTTCTCAAAATGGATATGTAGATCTTTGTCGCAGGATAGGCGCATACGCATGAAGCGGGCCTGGGTAGGGGAATCACAGCGATAGGGAAGCTCTATCTGTTTCTCAGTCAATCGCACTCGCTTGAACAACACATGATAATACATTCGCGTCGTATCCCCTTGAACAATCCTCAGTAAGTCTTGCCCAATCCAAGTCTGCGGATCGACAAAGGTCGCTCCATTTTCCTGGCCAAACTGCAGGAATCCCTCATTGATGTCAAAAATGACATTGTTACGATCAATTGTATATTCACTCAGCATAGTAGGTAATCAAGCGTTGTGAAAATCCGAAATAGATGTAATGAAAATAATGGTTTTGAGCAGGGTTTCCAATTTCCCTGATATGGCCTGAGCAATCAGTCATGTTTAATTCTGATCTGATATGTAATTTTTTCTCTAAAAAACAATTCTGAATTCTGTCATAATTTTTCCAAATTTCTGTCAGACATTCAGCTCTTCAGGTTTCCTATTCTACATGCTGGCTCGCCCATCTGGCAAATCCTTATTCTACCTGCTCAACAACTACGATGGAATAACGACCAAGGAACCGACAAAAATATTCAGATGTTAGGAGGTAAGGATTGAGGCATTTTCGCTATTTTTTGATCATGGTACTGCCGAACAAAAACGCCATATATGACCCAGATTGTACATTCTACCTCTTCCAAACAGGATACTTCCCCTTCTCTTATCGTTGGAATTGGCGCCTCTGCAGGCGGCCTTCAAGCACTTGATGCCTTCTTTGAGGCTGTTGAGACTCCAAGTCCCTATACTTTCATTGTGATCCAGCACTTGTCTCCCCATTATAAGAGTCATATGCTGGAATTGATGGCCAACAAGACTCGCTTGACTGTAGCCTATGCCAAGGACCGAATGCCTCTTCAATCCAATCATTTGTATCTAATTTCTCCTGGCACAACCTTAGTGGTCGACGAAAACGGATTCAACATCGGTGATAGGGGGGAAAGACAAAGTCCTGATTTCTCAATTAATCGTTTTTTTCAATCCCTGGCCGAAACCTATGGCCAAAAGGCAATTGCGATCGTGCTGTCTGGTACTGGCAGTGATGGGACGCACGGAATCCGATCAATCAAATCACATGGAGGGACAGTCATGGTCCAACGCCCTGATTCTGCCAAATTTGACGGGATGCCGCGGAATGCGCTCTTTACGGGTCTGGCAGATTATGAAATCGCGCCTGAAGAAATGTTTTCCAGTATCAAAGCCCTTATAGAAAAAGAGAAACAGCCCAGTCTGGATGGAGAATCTGAGCAGGACACCCTTTATGAGATGTTGACACTCATCAAACAACAGACTGGACATGATTTTCATCGGTATAGAATTGATATGCTCATTCGTCGCATTGGACGGCGAATGACCACTCTGCAGATTCCAAATCTGACATCTTATGCGAGTCTATTGCATCGCAAGGCGGAAGAAGTAACTCTTCTCCGACGTGAACTTCTTCTTGGAGTGACTCGTTTTTTCATGGACCCTGATGTCTTTGCCTATGTGGAAGAACACATCATTCCTAATCTATTCAATCAGGCCCAGAATCGCAATATCAGAGTCTGGGTTCCGGCATGTGCTACGGGGGAGGAAGTCTATACCATCGCCATTTTGCTGCACGAATATACCAAAACATTGTCCCACAGATACATAATCAAGATTTTTGGGACAGATGTGAATGAAGAAGCTGTCAGTTTTGCGAGTGTTGGCCACTATCCGGAAGGGATCTCCAATGACATCAGCAAAGAGCGACTTAACCAATATTTTTCCAGAACGAACAGTGGCTATCAGGTGACCAAACAGATTCGGGACATGATTGTCTTCACGAGTCATGATATTATTTCCAATGCTCCCTTCAACCGAATGGATTTCATTTCATGCAGAAATCTTCTGGTTTCCTTCCAATCTGGTCTCCAACAGCGAGTCATTGCTTTGTTCAATTTTTCTTTGAATCAGGGAGGATACCTCCTCTTGGGAAGCAATGAATCTGCCAAACTGCATCAGGAAATTTTCTCTCCTGAATCAGAAACTCATAAGGTCTATCGATCCGTTTATTCCACAAGGTCTGCGGTTGTGGACCGACACGCTTCCAACTCTTCCCCAGATCAAAGACAGAGCAGAAAATTTGAGCCGATTTATCGTTATGCTCCACGCAAAAACTTAAAAAATTTGATCCTGGAGGCCAATAATCAGCTCATTACAGAAGAACTTGCGACTGCTTGTCTGGTCGTCAATCAGCAGTTGGAGTTGATTCGATATTTTGGAAAAGCAGACCGCTTCTTGTATGTCCCCAATGAGCCGACCAACTGGAACCTCATGAAAATGATGAATGTAGAATTGGCGGCTTCTATCAGTGCAGGAGTCAGGAAGGCTATCTCCATGAACGAGAAGGTCTGCTACCCTCATCTACATTGTCGGACCACAGCTGGGAGCTTTGTCAAACTGGATCTCATCCTCCGTCCATACAAGATTGCACAACTGGATCAACAACTGATTTTTGTGATTCTTCGCGAAATCGAATCTGAGAGCTCTGAACCTCCTGCCAGTAATCCAGGAGAAGCTTCTCAAATTCATTTGCAAGAAAGAATCAAGGACCTGGAGCAGGAATTGACCATCACCCGGGAGAATCTTCAGGCAACCATCGAAGAACTACAGACTTCCAATGAGGAGTTGATGGCCTCGAATGAAGAGTTGCAAGGTACCAATGAAGAACTGCAGTCTGTCAATGAAGAACTGTATACCATTAATGCAGAACATCAATCAACCATTGAGCAGTTGACTCAGCTCAACAACGATATCGACAATCTTCTTCAATCCGGCGAGGTCGGCATCATCTTTTTGGATGAGAAACTCCAAATTCGACGCTTCAATCAAACCATTGCCACTGAAATCAACATCAGACAGAGTGATATTGGTCGACCGTTCGGACACTTTTCCTCTAAGTTGTTTTATCCAGATTTTCTAAAAGACACACAGGAGGTACTGAAATCAGGAGAAAAAAATCAAAAAGAAATCCTCAGTGAGAGTGGTAAATGGTTTTTTCTCAGTTTGATGCCTTACATGAATATTTACAAAGAAGTGAGCGGGATTGTGATTACCCTTACCGACATCTCACAAGTCAAAGACAGCCAACATCTCAAGCACACCATTGAAGAATTGGCAGTAGCCCGACAACAGGTCTCAGATGTTGAAAAACAGCTAGGTGCCTTTACGAACTCCTTCAGAGAAAGAGAAGAGGCATTCAGACAAGCGCAGCAAGAAATTCCTTTTGTGCAAATATTGGTCGATCATAGAGGCAATGGAAAATCATTGTATGCCGCCAATCAGGGGTTTGATCTTCTGAAGATTCACCAAATAGAGCAGGCGGAACTCCCCTTGAAGGAGATCATTCCAGATCAACTTGCTGATCACATAACAGAACTGATTCCAGCGGTGATTTCTTCTGGAGAGAAGCAACAAATGGACCTCCCTATCACTATAGGAGAGGCGGTATTTCAGGTCAAATGCACCTTAATTCCCGTAAAAAAGCATTGCTGTCTCATCCTCCTTGAGGATATTTCCACGAAATTCTTGCTACAAAAGAAAGAAGATCGCCTACAAGAGCTTGTCAGGTTGATTTCGGACAAAATTCCTGATTCATCGCTTCTGCTCTTTGATACAGGCCTTAAGGTCATCCAGAATGGAGGTCCTTATTTCTCTAGGCAGGTAACTGGAAGATCCCTCAAGCAAGTCTTTCGTTCCAGTATACGTAAGCAATTGGGAGAGGCCTTCATGCTCACCTTGGCCGGTGATCAATTTGTCCGAGAGGTGCGGCACAAAAGTGAGATATTCTTATATCATTTCTTCCCTGTTCATGGCTTGGAGGAGGTGCCCTATGCAGGGATGATTATCATCCAAAAAATCACAAATATCAAGAAAGTAAAACGAGACCTGGAAGCCAGAATCGTAGATCTGGAACAATTTGCCCATGCAGTCTCTCATGATCTAAAAACGCCTCTACGATCCATTGTAGGGTTCGCTCAATTGTTGAAGAATCGCTATGCCGAGCAATTGGACAGTAAAGCCCAGGAATTCATAGATTTCATCGTGAACAATACCATGAGGATGAACGATCTGATCGTCAATGTCCTCAAATATTCTACCCTGGACAGAGAAAATGCCCCTGTAGAAGTGGTAAATACAAAAGAGATGGTCGATCAGTTAGCAGAAACGGTCAAACATGCCATGCCTAAACAAAAGGTCAATATTGTTGTCGGTGAGTTGCCTGAGATTATGGCTAACCCTGCCCATCTCCTGCAATTGTTCCAGAATCTGATTGAAAATGGCCTCAAATTCAATGAAAAGAAAAACAAACAGATCCACATATTTCACAAACAGCACGATGGTCATTGGATTTTTGCCATCAAAGACAATGGGATAGGCATTGAAGCGAAATATCATACCCAGATTTTTTCCATTTTTCAGCACTTGAATGACCGAGAAAAGTACAAAGGCAATGGAATCGGGCTGGCATTGTGCAAACGAGTTACGGAAAAAATGAATGGAGATATTTGGGTCGAATCGACGACCGGGGAAGGATCTACTTTTTATGTAAAAATACCTATTAGACCTGTTTCGCGGTCTTGAGCAGGTAATAAATTTGAGCAAAATTCTTCTCGTCAAAAAGCTTTTTTTCATATCAGGGATCAATGAGTGATGGATCCCTGATATTTTTTTTATCCAAGAACGAAAAAGTATGCAGATTGTCAGGGAGTTACTTCATCTCAGACACAACCAAATTACCGAAACCACCTTTGACCACATCCTACAACCACCAAGTATTCCATGTCAAAAATTACTACAAAGCGATCTGGAAATGTTCAAAAAGATGAGTTTGTTTGTCTCATGAAACACGCTTGAATCAGCTGAAACCCTAAAAAAGTTTCGATTCGAACAACAAAGACTCATTTGCTTTTACATGCTGCTCAACCGAATTAACAACCGACTCCAAGCCTCTCTTATTGAAAGTGGAAAAATCAGCCTCAACTATAGTTTGACAGATTTGTCTGTGATCCTACGAGAAGTTGTATTCACCAACCGCTTTCTTGCCAAAGAAAAAAATCAACAATTAGATCTGGAAATCATGGCGCATCCAGTTATGCGGATGGACCGTTTTCGTATGGAAGAGATTTTTGATCACCTCATCAACAATGCCATACAATTCACGCCTTTTGGCAAAAACATCCAGGTCCGACTCCTAGAACATCAAGGGAGAATCAGGGTAGAGATCGAGGACCAGGGACAGGGCCTAAGTCAGGCAGATCAGGAACGACTATTCAGTAGATATGTTCGCCTAAGTACTCAGTCTTCTGGAGGAAAAAGTTCTATCGGTCTGGGCCTGTCTATCACCAAACGATTGGTAGAGTTACATGGAGGACAGATCTGGGCTAGCAGCGAGGGAAGGCATCAAGGAACTACCTTTATCGTGGAATTTGAGAAGTTTTGATGTTACCAGCCTGTTTTCTTCTAAGAACAGGATAAGAGCATTCTAACAGGGTAGAATGCTCTTAGAGACTGTTTGAACATCTGACACTTATTTTTTGTATGCGTCTTTTTTCCTCATTCTGCGGCTTTTTTTGTTCTCATAGCACCACTATGAGAACAAAAAAGAGCCTTGCCTGAGAAAAAAATATACGATAAAAATTCTCAGAACAGATTCCTAAACAGTCTCTAAATCTTTGGGGTATGTTCGTCAGATCAATGACAGGAACAAATCCGATTGTTGAAGATCCGACAAGCAGATTTGCTCAGTCAGGAATCGCGCGCATGCGATTGTTGCGCTTGTTATGCTCGACTTCTGCCAACCCAAGGGCTTCCATCAGGGGCGGGATATACATCCCAAATCGGCCTCTATAGCCCTTCCTGATGCCATACCAGCCTCCTATAGGATTGTCCTCTGAGCGGCCCCAAAATTCGATTGTGTCCGGCTTGGCTTCAGCTTTTTCGTCTTTGCTACCCAGCAACATCCAATCGCCATGTGCTTGCAGCATCTCATGCAGATCCTTGATACATCGCGCATCATAGTACAAGGTGGTTTTTCCTACCACACAGACGATCACTTCTACTCCATCTTTTTCATCTATGTACATCTCATACTCAGAAGAAAGCGGAGGTGTCATCAATTTCCAGGGGTTGTCTTTGGTTCTCTTTTCCATTGGATTAGTTTTTTGCGTTGTGGATGATTTCAGCTTCTTTTTTCAAATCAGCTGCGAATTGTTCAAATGATTCATCGAAGTCCGGGATGAATTTGGCATACATGGGAAACATCAGCCCACCGATCTTCTCGCTCATCGAAAATCGAACTGTGCCATTTCCTTTGTCTTCCAAGCTATAGATCCGACTTCCTTTGCCATCTCCCCATACCAGTCTTGATTCTGGCTGCAATTCCTTCACCTTCAACTTGAAGGTTCTTTCGGGGTCCAGGGTCGATTTGAGCTGGATTTTATTTCCGGCCTCGATATCTCCTTCGATGGAGATCACTGTAGAGTTCCAGCGCGAATAATCGGACGCATTGGTCAAGAGTGCCCAGATAATCGCATCGTCTGCCTGAATGTCAATGCTGATCGAAGTTTCACGGCTGAATGTCTTTTTGAGTGTAGTAGCTGTTCCGTTTTGTGCCATAGCAATTGTTGTTGTCATTGTCATTAAAATTGAGAGTAAATACTTCATGTTTTTTTCTATTTGATGCTTGGACGCCTGGGAAGAAAAAAACGATAGGATTTCCTCAATTTTTTTTCAAATATTTTTCCATTACTTCTCTATTGTGCTCTAAATGATGGAGTTGCAATTCCGCAGCGCCTGACTCAAATGGGTCAATTCCCTGGATAATCTCCATTCTAAGGTCAAACAGATGCTCTTTGTCTGACTTCTCGGCAGCACGCACCATATTGATTTTGACCAGTTCTTCTTCGGCCTTTTGTTTGGGATTGAATATGCCATTGAGTTCTGTGCATTGATGACAAACCCCTTCCTTGTTGATGAGGGAACATCGCCCTTCAAAGATCTTGATCATCTTGGACCGACCGGTATGCAGATAGTACTTGACCATCGCTTCCGTATTGTTGATGATGATGGCGATCTCGGCCACCTTGAAGTGATAGACTTCTTTGAGCCAGATCGTGAGATGCTGTTCCAGAGGAAGAGATTTGGACAAGCAAGTGAAGCAAAAGGTGATGTGCTCCTTGATTTCAAAATTGCCTTGTGGGGAAGTCATCCGTATCTGCATGGCTTCCTGAAAAAAGGGGCGATTGGACATAGCAGCCTCTTTACAGACATCAGTCACATCTTCCGTCCATCGCCGCTTGGCTCTGAAGTTGTCTCTGGCTAAATTGGACGCAATGGCAAATAACCATGTTTTTAAGGTGGAATTCCCCTTAAAAGTGTGGAGCTTTTCACTTGCCTTCAGCCAGGTATCCTGAACGATGTCTTCCGTATCCTGAACTGAAGCAGTGATCCGAAGAATGTAGGATTTCAAAGTTCCTCGAATCTGTTCAAATTCTTGATTAAGTTGCTCTTGCGTCATGATCAATGTGTTAACAAATATATAAGGACAAGTTATTTCTATTTTTCGGCTCCCCAAATTTTCTGAAATTAAAATAGTTACAATAAGTGGGTGGACAATATTAAATATAAAAAATCTGATAACTCGCTGTTTGACAGCCCATTCAATATTCATAATTCTTCATTCAAAATTGTCTCCCTACTTAATATTTCGTAGAAGATAGATGGCAGAAGATCTACATCCCAATATGTACAAGTATCGCCGAATCGTCGAGGCAAAATTGTTCATAGACACCCATTACCATCGGAAGATAGACCTGGAGAACATCTCTGATCAGGCCTGTTTTTCCAAATATCATTTTCTTCGTCTATTCAAACAGGCCTATGGAAAATCGCCGCACAGATACCTCACAGAAGTTCGTATTGGACATGCCAAAACTCTTCTTCGCCAGCAACAGCCTGTGACAGAAGTCTGTTTTTTGGTTGGATTTGATAGTCTTCCCTCCTTTACACACCTGTTCAAGCGCGAAGTAGGCATGACACCGACTGCATATGTCGCGAAGATTGCCCAGCATAAAGAAGAATCAAAACGCCTTCCGCTGCGGTTTGTGCCCAATTGCTTTGTGGAGAATTTTGGGTGGGACAAATAGCAATTTTCGATAAGCCTTTCCCCTTTTCCTGCCTTTTCTTTGGGAAAAAACCAATGATTACAAAATTATCTCATGCCAGTATCTATGTCCTCGACCAGGCGAGTGCCAGAGATTTTTATCTCAACAAGCTCGGCTTCGAGGAAAAAATGAATGTCCCCCTGGGAGAAGATGTGGCCTGGATCACAGTTTCCCCCAAAGATCAACCAGACCTTCAACTCACCCTCATGCCCATCAATCAGGGCAATATGTTTTCAGCGGAAACCGCTGAACAATTGGCAAGCCTCGTCGCAAATGGGGCTTTTGGGTTTGGGGTGTTTGCATGTAAGGATATCTACGCCACCTATCAGGAATTGTCGGACAAGGGAGTAGTATTTACCAAAGCTCCCACAGAGGAATTTTATGGTATAGAGGCCATGTTCAAAGATGATTCAGGGAACTGGTTTTCTCTCACACAAAGCAAAGAAGAGGCATCATGAAAACATATCTCCCAACAGTATTTCTGATCATTTTGATCCTTCTCAGCATCGCGACAGCTGTCACCAAGCTCATCCAAATGCCGGAAGAAATGGAACTCTTCCGCCATGCAGGCTTCTCCGATTCGATGACCATTCTCTTTGGCATCATTCAGCTTGTCGGCGGCATTCTGCTGGTTCCTGGCAAAACAAGAAAATATGGAGCGATCGTCATGCTTTCTACCTTTGTGATCGCAACCATTGTTGTATTCATGAAAGGCATGATTGGATTTGGCTTGTTCTCCATGCTCTTTATCGCATTGGCTGGCTACCAATGGTGGCTCAACAAATAGTTTCTGACAGCACTCAGATTCCCTGGCTGATCCTGCTCATGGCTGCCAGATGGTGATCATCATGTTCTGCCACGAAGAGACAAAGGTCCATGATCCGCATAGGGGTGTTCAGTCTTGGATGCAGGGCTGATTGCGTAATTTGTGTTTCTGTCAATGGCAGCAATTGATTCAGTGTCGCAGTCCGAAGCAGCTCGAATCGATGCAGCAATTCTTCCAACTTCGTCGCATTGTGATCGGCCTCCTCTGTGGTCTGATTGCTCAGATCTGCCTCTCGCATATAGCGCTGACCAGTGAGTATGTCTGTGATGCGTCCTTGCCAGAGGGGTTCCAAATCCGACAAATGCCCAAGATGTTCGGCAATCGACCAACCCGCTTCCGGCTTGATTGTCAGACGACTTGATGGAATGGACAAACACTTGTGGCGCAATCTCACAGGGGTGCCTGAAAGCCTTTCCAAGACAGCAGGAAAAATATTGGGGTCTTGGGGGAAGGAAAATTGCCTATCGAACCACCGAACTTGTCTCATGGAGATTTTGGGTTGAATTGGCCAGGATGGATTCTTCCAAGGTAGGAATTTGATACAACTTTTTTGTCACCCATCTCCCATACGAGTCGAATTCTTGTCTGATAGGTCCCATCATAGACAGGAACCTTGGTTATCAAATATTCTCCGGGAGCCAGGACGATATCATCTGCATCTGAGGAACATCCCATATATCTCTCCGCTTCAATCGCTCGCCACTCTCCATTGGGATCTATCGCTTCTTGATGGATAGGCAAGCATCCACGATAATAGCCAATTCCCCAAGGTTTGTCGGTATTGTTGGTGAAATAGGCCAGATGGGCTTCGATATGAAATGAATGTATCTGCCTTCCTGAGTGATGGTATGTTGCATCTACCAAGAAACTTGTATCAAGGGAGATCCCCCAGGCATCTTCCGGACTGTCTAGCCCATTCGAATATCGACTGAGACGGCTGAATGGAAAAACATCAACAATCCCATACACGTCCCCGCCATATTCAGCTCCCGGACATTGAAAATCACCAATGTCCAATCGCCTGTGAGATGTCGGACTGGGATCTGTGGCCTGAAGCCAAAAAACTATGCCAATTATCACTGTCCAGAATACCTGCTTTCTTATCTGTAACATCAGTCTGTGATTAGATGGTTTCTCAAAAGACAGGATACTGAGGGAATTCCATACTCATTCAGCAGAATCCTCCTCTTTGTGCCAGAAACAAGGAAAAACAGACAGGCAAAACTCTGTCTATGCTATCGGAGAGCGGATCATTTTTTTTATATCTCATCGCTCATAAGTAAGTAACTAAGGGGACAAATTTATTTGTGAGGGGCATAGGGGAAATGAACTGTGTAGAAAGGGAGAAATTTTACCAATTAAACCATTATATCCCTTATTTCCCTTATACCCAAAATCAACCCTAATATTGTCCATCTACTACTACTTAGGTGGACAAATTTACATATGCTTATTCTATTCCTCCTCCTATCCCCGCCAAAGGGGTTCGTTGATTCCTGGCCTTGTGGGTTGATGTCTCCCGCTGGCGGGAGAGCGAGAGGGTGGAAGATGATTGCCAAATATACATGTGTCCACTTACTTAGCCTGAATTGCAAATAAAAAATAGTCAGACAACATCTCCTTGCGGAAGCATGTTGTCTGACCAGTTGAGGACAACTATCTACTACTCTTTCTCTACTACTCTTTCTAGTTGAGGGAAAAACTCCTCAGTTGAGATTTTAATTCTTTTCTAGCAATATGAATCCGGTTCTTCACCGTTCCGATGGGGATGTTCAGGATATCAGCAATTTCAAAATACTTATAGCCCCGAAAGTGCATCATGAAAGGCGTCTTATATTCATAACTTAACTTCTCTATTGCTGTCTGGATTTCCTGCACAGCCAAATTGGTCCCGGCCCCGTTTTCGGTAATATTGGTCGACGTATTGATGAAATGCAGATTATCCGTGCTATCAATGAAGGTTTTGCGCTTGACCAATCGATGATAGTTGGTGATGAAGGTATTCTTCATAATCGTATACACCCAGGCTTTCAGATTGGTCCCAGCTTTGAATTTCTCTCTATTGGCAAATGCCTTGACGAAGGTATCCTGAATCAAATCGTTCGCTTCTTCTTTGTTTCTGGTCAGTTTGAAGGCAATCGGTTTGAGAGATGGTTGAAGCTGAATCACTGAAGAGTTAAATTCTATAGCTGTCATAACTTATAGTAATTTCTGAAAGTACAAATCTTTACATATAACTATACGGAGCGTTTAGAAAAGAGTTATTTTTTGTTTATCGTTTAGACAAACATATTAAACAAAACTCAATCTGTCAAGGAGATTTAAGCAAAAACATTAACAAGATCCTGTGACAATTAGAGAAAAAATTAAACTAATATCCTGATAATCAATCATAAACGAGAAATTTATAGGTAAATTTTTTGTTTATCTTTTTTCAAAAAAAAGTAAACAAAAAATTCGAGCTATTCGATCTAAATCATTTTCTGGTCCAAAAAGACTTCTCTCTTTTCTAAAAAAAATCTGTACTGCTTTCTTTTTTCTGCTAATTTTGCCTACCCAAATGAAAGGATCAGCACCCCTCTCCCTTTCCTGCTTTTCTTTTCACTAATGTTTCTTTTCCACTTATGACAACAGCTTACAGAACACATACCTGCGGAGAGCTCTCCATGAGTCAGGTAGGCCAACAAGTCTCTTTATCCGGTTGGATTCAGCGATCCAGAGATCTTGGATACATTTTGTTCATTGATCTTCGAGATCGATATGGGATTACCCAGATATCTATCAAATCCGAAGAACAGGCAGATTTGTACCAAACTGCCAGAAAGCTTGGACGGGAATTTGTTGTTCAGATTCAGGGGATTGTCGCTGAACGAGAAAGCAAAAACCCCAAATTACCAACAGGAGATATTGAAATTATCCCGGCTTCGATTGAGGTTCTGAACACAGCCATGCTCCCTCCTTTCCTCATTGAGGATGACACGGATGGGTTGGAGGATATTCGGATGCAGTACCGATATCTTGACATTCGTCGGCCCAAAATGATGAATAACCTGATCCTTCGGGCCAATGTCATCAAGGCGATCAGAGATTTTCTGTCTGCACAGGAATTTTTGGAAGTTGAGACCCCTTTTCTGATCAAGAGCACACCTGAAGGAGCCAGGGACTTTCTGGTGCCTTCTCGTCTTCAGCCGGGCTATTTCTATGCGCTTCCACAATCGCCTCAGATTTTGAAGCAATTGCTGATGGTGGCTGGGGTAGACCGCTATTATCAGATTGTCAAATGCTTCAGGGATGAGGACTTCCGGGGAGACCGCCAACCAGAATTCAGTCAATTGGACTGCGAGATGTCCTTTGTTGAGCAAAAGGATGTCCTGAATACATTTGAGGGCATGACCAAGTACGTCTTCCAAAAAGTTCTGAATGTAGAGTTGCCAGACTTCATCCATCTGTCGTTTGAGGAAGCGATGGAATCCTATGGGAGCGACAAACCGGATTTGCGTTTCGGCTGCAAGATCAAGGCCCTGAATTCAGTCATGGGAGGAACCGATTTCGGAGTGTTCAATAAACTGATAGAAGGAGATGGCCTGATCGCCGGGATCGTGGCCAAAGGA
Source organism: Bacteroidota bacterium (assembly GCA_039029315.1). Lineage (GTDB taxonomy): Bacteria > Bacteroidota > Bacteroidia > J057 > J057 > JBCCCJ01. The sequence continues at coordinate 135,632 of JBCCGK010000017.1, forward strand.
TGTGCTGGCTATTCTCGCAAGCAACTCGATAAGCTGACCAAGTTTGTCAGAGAGCCACATCGAAAAGGCAGTGGTCTGGCCTATGTCAAATACAATGAAGACGGCAGTGTCAAATCTTCTGTGGACAAGTTCTACTCTCAGGAGCAGTTGTTGAAGATCGGAGAATTTGCAGGAGCAGAAGCAGGAGACCTCCTCCTGATCGTGGCAGACCAACTCAAGACCAGGACTCGAAAGATCCTGGGAGATCTTCGCTTGCACATGGCCAAACAGGAAGGCTGGATAAATGAAGATGCATGGTCCGTATTCTGGTTGGTAGACGTACCCTTGTTTGAAGAAGATGAGGAGACAGGCAATCTGACCTTCGCCCATCATCCATTTTGTATGCCACGAGAAGAGGATCTGGAATATCTCTACTCTGATCCCAAACGCGTCATTGCACAAAGCTATGACCTGGTCATCAATGGCAATGAGATTGTCAGTGGCAGTATCAGGGTACACCGCAAAGATGTTCAGGACAAAATCTTCGATATTCTCGGCCTGAGTGAGGAGGAGAAGGAAAATAAGTTCGGCTTCATGCTGAAAGCCTTTGAATATGGGGCACCGCCTCACGGTGGGCTCGCATTTGGCATTGACCGATTTGTGATGTTGATGGCGGGCGAAAACAGCATTCGTGATGTGATGGCCTTCCCCAAAACTGCGGGTGGTCGCGACCTGATGATGGACGCTCCGGCGGGTGTGCCAACAGAGAATCTGGACGAATTGGGAATTGGGATTAAAGGCTAGGAAGTCCTTTTCAAGGATTAAGGCTCCATCTTGAGAAGAACGCAAAGGCGGGAAGGCGCAAAGAAATGTTCATATCATTTCCTTTTCGTCCTGGCGTCTTTGCGTTCAATCCCAGACTTTTGAGGCAGCTTCTTCTTTCATTCTAAGTACTGAAGAATCTCACACTCTCCATGCTTGATTTTGTTTTCTCGCTCATAGTACCAATCATCAATCTACAAAACTCATATTCTTCCAATAGCTATCCTGATCGTGGATATTTGCCAGGTTGCTATTTCGAATGCCAATCAATATAGCTTCTGAGATAGAAGCGAGATCTTTGTCATCTCTCTTGTCAGTCGGGATTAGGCTAGATGTGGGAAGTTCAAAACAAAAATGTATATGTCTTTGAAAGACATATATATGACGACCCTTTTGCACAAGCCAGGCATCTTCTGACATCTTTTCTGAGAAATCAGCCATGGTGCTGTGGCCAACTTGGTAGGCATCAAATCCCAGGGTGATTTGCTCTGTATGGCTTGCGTGCAACTCTATGCCATTGGTTCTCCGGCCTTCGCCAAAAAAAATGGAAATACCCAAATCCGTATAGATCCATTCTACATATTCTCCAAAAAGATTCCTGGCAGCTCTGCGAATGTCTCTTCTCGATCCTGATAAGCAAATAAATCCAAATGTCGCGGAATGTGTTTTGATAGAATCTGGAGTTCCAAACATCTGTGTGATTTGCTCTTTATTGAACGCATCGATCAGAAAAATCTCGTCATTTATTTCTATGGAATCAGCGTTGAGAAAGCGCACAGAAAGACTGTCTGCTGCTTTTAGCTGTGGGCATAGGATAAGGCACGGAAAGATGAGTAGAGAAAGAATCAGTGTCGAGGTTTGAAAAAATGCTGTTTTCATTGTTTGCCGTTCAAGAATGGGAATAGCTAAAGGAATTTGCCCAGGCAGAGAATAGCTAAATTTCCCACCTGATCCTAAACAAAAATCCCTGCCCAATAGAGAGCAGAGAATATGCGTTTTTTGTAAATAATCTGTTTAGGCTTTACTTCTTGCCAAGGACCAATCCCAGGCCGATGCCTGTTACATTTCCTAAAAATATCCGAAAGATCAGGGGCTTTTCGGGATTGTGCCAGCGATAGCCGATGGACCCGACTGGATAGAATTCTGGTGAAGAGTAATCATAAGCTGTGATACCAGCCCGCATTTCGAAGTGGTGATTCCGTTTGCCTGTCCAAAAACCTGCTTCAAGAAAAGGACCAATTTCATCACTGGCGAGCCCACCATCTTTGGCAGCAAAGATACCGCCTCCAATGAATGTGTGGAAGCCCGGTTTGGGATGAAAATGCCGTTCAATAGCCAGTGAGCCAGTTACCTGGACACCTGTGGTTGTTACATCGAAAGCCAAAATCGTTGAAGGCCAGTCAGAAGTTCCCGATTGTGCTGTCAAGCCCAATACAGAAAGGGAAAGAAGGAGAAGAAAAAAAGTGGATTTCATTGTGTTATGGTTGAGTGTTCATGGTATTAGCCAGTCTAGGCTAATGTGCATGAACAGGACGATCTTGCATGTACGTTTACATCTTGACTCAACCTATTTCTCAGCTAGGCTATCTGACGATACTGGCCTGGAGTCATTCCGGTTTTCGCTTTGAACAGCTTACTGAAATGCTGGGAATATGTAAATCCCAATGAATACGCAATTTGGCTAATGGGTTCCTGAGTGCTTAACAATAGGGTTTTTGCCTTGGATATGACATACTGATAGATATGTTCCTGCGCACTCTTGCCAGTTTCCTTTCTCAATAAATCACTAAGGTAATGCGGAGACATATTCAAGTCAGTGCCACATACTTTGACAGTGAGCATTCCCATCTCAGACGGCCGATCAGAGTTGTAATAGGTTCTCAACAAGTGGTCGAATTGTGACACCACATCCTTGTTGAGATTGGTCCGAGTATAAAACTGTCGGTCATAAAAGCGTGTGCAGTAATCAAGAATCAATTCAATATTGGACACGATGAGCTTTTGGCTATGTCTGTCAATATTTTGTTGGTATTCCTCTTCGATTTTATGGACCAGATCCGTTAAACTGATTCTCTCTTTTTCAGACAAATGAAGGGCCTCATGAACCTCATAAGAAAAGAAAGAATAATCCTCAATGGTTCTTCCCAATTCGGATTTGCGAATCAAATCAGGATGAAAGAACAAGGTCCAGCCAGCACTGTCTGTCATATGTGTTTGATCCACGACCTTCAATACTTGATTGGGTTTGGAAAACACCATGGTCCCTTCCTGAAAATCATAGGAATTCCTTCCATAAGAAAGTGAACCTGAAATACCCAATTTCAAGCTGACCTGATAAAGATTCAAGGCATAGGACTTGTCCCCATAATCAAAATTGCTAATGGCATCATTGATTGGAATTACGGAGACCAATGGATGGTTCGGCTTGGAAAAGCCATAGAAAGTATGAACCTGACTGATCGTTTCTATTTGGATGATTTCTTTCATGTGGACAGGATCAATTGTTTCCTTGATCTTTGAGTTGAAGAACCCGGTCTTTGAGGGCTTTTGCCAATCTTCCATAGGCCAGTTCTACAGGAGAGGGATTCCAAAAAGGCACATAGACGCCTCTATACTCTTCATGAATAGTGACGCGCGTATTATTTCCAACAGCTTCCAGGATATATTTATGATCAAAAGTCAGGATGCCAGGGATCCCGCCTCCCTGATTGAGAAGCTCGCTTGCAACCATCCGTTTGACCTTGGCGGGCATCTGACTAGAGGTGGTGTCATCCTGGTGAAACTCGTATGTTACGGTTTCTCCTTCTTTTAATTCTCCTTTGATCGGGATCAAGACTGGATTCCAGTCTTTGATCTTGTCAGTATCTGTAAGAACAGCCCATACCTCACTGGGAGAGGCTGTAATCGTAATGTCTGCGTGGGCGGATTTGCGTCCGATCAGAAACAAGATCGCAAGCACGGCCAGGAGAGCCAGTGCTGCGATCATCCATTTTGATGTGAACATTGTCATGAGTATCATTTCAATAGTCTCAATCTATTTCATGTGAGTGTCAAACCATTCTATCATCTGCTCTGGTTGCTCAGAGAAATAGGTATATCCCTTGAAACGCCAGGGCGTGTCTTCAATGTAATATATTTTTTTGTCCTGTACAGGAGTGGCATCATACATTTCCTGAACATCTGTCCAGCGAGAGTTCATATCATTTCTCACTTGGAGAAAGAAGGTAGGGATGTGGATGTGTTTCGTTTTGGGGGTGATATTGTGATCTTCAACATGAAGGTTGGTCAATTGATGGTAGATCGGATCAAAGGCCTTTACGCCTTCTTCTACAGGGATTTGCATGTGTTCACAATTGCGTTCTATGGTCGTCCTGCCTTTCAAAGGAGCGATGGCGATCAGGCACTTGATATCTTCAAATGCTTCAGGCTGTTTCTCCATGGCATTGAGGGTGGCATTGGCGCCCATACACATGCTCATCAAAGAAATCTCTTTTTCTGCTGTATCAGGCCGATTGTGAATATATGCAATGGAGGCCAGAACTTCTTGCCATTCAAAATAGCCCACACCCGTTATGCCTTTCTCGCCTGATTCGCTTTCTCCATGACAGCGGAGATCATATGCCAGGACATTGTAGCCAGCGTCATGTAAGGCTTTGTATCTAGGCAAAAAATTGACTTCAAAACCACCTGCGAAATCTAAGCCTTCCAAATGACCTGCAAAACCATAGCGATTGGCAGGGGAAAAATGATTGCAAATGATGACTTTGTCTGAATCTGCAGGAATGAACCATCCTGTGATGTTCACACCATCTTCGGTCTGAAAAGAGATGTTTTCATATGCGAGCCCATATTCCTCTGGAGTTCTGAGAATAGGAGTTCTGGGAGGTGTGGACAAGCCTTGAGCAAGGCCTGACAGCATTTGGGTTTGTTGTTCGTTGATCATTGTTTTATTATTTGAATTTGAATCAATCAATTCATGTATTTGTCAAACCAGTGGAGGATCTTCTCTGGATTCCTGGTGAGGTAGTCATAGCCAGCAGCTCGTTTTTTGTCCAAATCCAGCCATAGGAGGTCTTTGTCTACCTGAAGGGCTTCATAATATTCCTCAATAGACTGGCGGTTCAGGTATTCATCATTGGAATTCTGAACCAGGAGGGTTGGAACATTGATCTCTTTGACATCTGGCATGAAGGAGGTATGGGTCAAGTCAATCTGTGTTCGCTTTTCATTCCGCTTGGTGACCATTCGACCAATGAAATTGTTGAGGCCAAGTGCTGTGATGAAGTCAGCATAACGTAAGGGCTGAATGGCAACCATAGCTTTGATATTGGAATATGATTTCAATCCATCTTTTTTGCCAAAGGCATAGGTAGAGGAAGCAGCACCCATACAGATACTGAGCAAACCGATCTGACTCTCTTTGTACATAGGGTGATTCGCGACAAAGTCCACCGCAGCAAGGACATCTTTATGTTCCTCTGGTCCCCAACTAACCCAGGGACAGGTTCCGACATCGCTATTTCCGTGATTTCTGAAATCATACATCAAGATGGAGTAGCCTTTGGCAACCAGATAGCTGGCATGTTTGAGAAATGAAATATCCTCTTTCCACATTTTTCCCATTCCTTTGCCTTCAGGGGTGTATCCAGATCTGCTCGATTGGACACCATAGTGGGATTGGATGATGATTTTTTCTGTACCCCCGTTGATGAGCCAACCTGATAAGTTGACGCCATCGCTGGCTTTGAAGCTCACTTCCTCATAAGTCAGGCCATGCTTGCCTGGATTGTCAAATACCGGAGCCTGTCCCCCTTTGACAATTGCATTTGATAAATAGTTGATAATCATGATATGGGTTTGGTTTGATATGCTGGATTCCAGACTGTCATCTCTTCTGGTTTGACAGGTCTGTTTTGCTGATGGAACAAAGGTGGCTATCCTGGGGTCTTCACACTGTATACATATTGCAGAATGTTGTATATATCATGCAGAAGGAAAAAGAATCTGATACCATCCAGCGGGACAACTGTCTGCCCACGACAGATAATTTCACAAAAAGCTTCTTCAGCTCAAGGAATTTTCCGTATTTTGAACGAAGACTTTCTTCGTGCTCCTGAACAGGGAAATACCGATAATGGAAGAGGCTTCATTGTTTTGTTCTTGAGGGTTATGCATCTGATCACATATATCTACCATTTATTGCGAGACACTGTCCTGGGATTCAACAAGGACAAAGGATTTAAGCACGGAGCAGCGATTTCCTACTACACCATCTTTTCTCTTCCTGCCATTCTGATGATTATCATTTATTCTGCCGGAAGTCTGTTGGGGGAATCAATGGTCCGAAGCGAAATTCTGAATTTGATTGCGGAATATTTGGGTGCAGAAAATGCGGTCGAAATCGATCAAATGATCTCTCATCTCAATAAGGAAAGTTCCTCTATTTGGGCAACTCTGCTTGGGATCGGAACCCTGATTTTTGGTGCGACCGGGGTGTTCTATACGCTACAGGATTCCCTCAACACCATTTGGAAAATCCCCGAAAAGATTGAGCGTATTGATGGAATAGGCGGGATGATCAAATTGGTCCTGGATCGAATGTTATCGCTGGCGATGGTGCTGACCCTTGGATTTATTTTGCTGGTATCTATGGTTCTCGATATGCTCATCGTAGGGATCAACCGAGCAATCCACAATCTGGAGGAAAGTGTGACCTCATTGCTGGCAGATATTTGGCCCTGGTTTGTGAAGCTATTGGCAGAGATCGATGTGATCTTTCTGGTGGCCTATTCCCTGGATTTGCTAGTCGGCATTCTGGTCATCACACTGGTGTTCGCCTTGATTTTCCGTTTTCTACCTTCGGCACGAATTCCCTGGCGAGATGTTTGGTTAGGTGCTTTTTTGACAGCCACATTGTTCACCCTCGGCAAAACCCTTATCAGTTGGTATATCGCTCATAGTAATGTAACGTCAACGTATGGGGCAGCCGGATCTGTCATTTTGATATTGCTATGGGTCTTTTTCTCCTCCCAAATCTTTCTGCTGGGGGCAGAATTCATTTACGTATTCTGCAAAAGCCGTGGGCGTGAAATCCAACCAGCTCAATTTGTTCTCTCCATCACTGATCAACCGATAGAGCGACTGAAGACCTGGAGTAAGGACATCTGGAACAAGTTTGGTCAGCCTAGCCCGGACGAGCAAACCAAAGCTGAGCAAATCCAGGAAGAAGATTCACATATCATTCACCCTTCCTGATTTATGAACCTTCTGATCCAACTGCCGTTACCAGTCCTTCGCACATTCGTCAATCAGGCATTTGAGGACATGGTTGCTGTAACGGCAGAAGAATCTGATATGATTGGGGTCGCAGGCTTGGAGATTCGCCCCCTTGGCGAGATCAACCTCTGGGGAGATGGCAAGGACATCATGTATAGCACTGTATCGCTGGAAGTGACCGCCAAAATTCGTACCGAAGGCCTTCCTATTCCTCCCCTGATTCGCAGCCTGTCGCCTTGGGAAAAGATCCGGTGTTCTCTTCGGGTATCCCTTGAGACCCATCTCTATCTGCATGCTGATTGGCATCTACAAGCCACAAGTCAGCCCAGTTATGAATGGATTCAAAAACCAAGTCTGGGCGTAGGTCCTGTACAAGTTCCGGTAGCGGCTATGGTGAATCCATTCCTCAAGCCACAAATGGAACAGGTAGCCAACAAGGTAGATGCTCTGATCCAACAACAGGTCCCGATCCTTCAGGCACTGGAAAGAAGTTGGGAAAAACTTCATCAATATCAGCTGGTCGACCCAGCGAATCAGGTCTGGCTCTTAACCCCTTTGACAGTGCCTGTCATTGGCCTCACACGTCTGTTTGTTCATTCAAGTTCGGTAGATATCGGCGTTCATTTGCCATTCCATGCACACGCCAGCATGGGACAGGCGCCAAGCTCTCCTCCCCTACCCACCTTACCCACTTGGGAATCCTGGGGACCGTTTGCGCCACTCAGCACTGTGCCCCTCACCGCCTCTCTGCCTTGGTCCTGGCTTATCCAGATGTTGCAGAAGCAGCCATTCGTCATTGATGAAGGCAACAACCGCCTGACTGTGCATGTGCGAGAGATTCGCTCAGTAGATTCAAAGGTTCAGGCTCAGATCTCCTTTGATGGGAGATTGGCCATCGGCAGGATAGCCCCAAAAGTTCGCGGAGAGGTTCACCTTCAGGGAGATCTTGCGGTTCATAACAATGGTCTCGCAGTAGAATTGACTTCCCTCAACTTTCAGGTCAAGAAAGGAGGACCATTGGTGCGATCTGTTGCCGTGTTGTTTCGCAGACTGATCCGTCAGCAAATTGTTCAGCTTAGCAATACACTCCTTCAGGGGCTTGCCAGAGATATCTTCCAGTTGGTCCAGAAAGAAGTCCGAAAGGTAGAGTTGGAACAAGGATTTCAACTAGAGTCTGAACTGGAAAGCTATCAACTGTCCAATATTCAGATTCAACCAGAAGGGGTGGAGCTGGAATTGCAGGCCAAAGGCAGCTCCAGACTTTTCATCAAAGAGATTCCTAAATAAGGAATTCGGGACCTTCAGGTCTATTTTCTCAGGTCAGCAGATCATGACACGGACACCCATGTTCCATTGTCCCTGGCACTGCGATAAATAGCATCAATCACACGAATGGACTTGATAGACTCTTCTCCGGAAACCATGGGATCTCGCCCTGTTTCCAAGGCTTCGACCATATCTTCAAAATTTCGCTGATGCCCAAGAAAGTTGATGGCTTTGGGATCATTCGCTCCTGCGCCAGCGCCTGGACTATGCATCAAAGACTCCCGAATTCCGGCATCCTCTGGAAGTTCTTCCGCAAAATCCCATACCCGAAATGATTCGTCACTCATGAAGACCGATCCGTGACTGCCACATAGATGCACCTCTGCCGGATGCCCTGTCGATGACCAACAGGAGGTTGCTCCCTGAATCACGCCTCTTGCTCCACTCTCAAATTCCAGAATGGCTACTGCCGTATCTTCCACTTCGATCCCTTCATGAATCAGGCATGCAGTCGTTGCAGACAGTCTTTTGACCTCCCCAGCAAGATACACGAGCAAATCTATGGTATGGATGGACTGATTCATCAAAGCGCCCCCACCATCCAGTTTCCAGGTCCCCCTCCATGCACCAGAATCGTAATAGGCCTGTGTTCGATACCATTTCACATAAGCATCACAGAGGGTAAGGGTGCCAAAACGTCCGGCATCAGCGGCTTTTTTCAAGGCTTCGACCGCAGGATTGAATCTTCGGTTGAAGATCCCGGAAAGCATCACCCCCTGTTCCTGGCAGATTTTTACCATTTGCTCGGCCCGTTCAGGCGTAACTTCCAGAGGTTTCTCACAAATGATATGCTTTCCAGCCCTGGCAGCTTCCAGGCAAGGTTCGAGATGATAACCCGATGGAGTGGTGATGCTCACGATATCGATTTGATCATCTGCCAACAATTCTTCCAGGCTTGTATAGACCTTGCATCCATGTGCTTGTGCAAATGCCTGTGCTTTGTCAGGATTGCGGACGTAGGCAGCTCCCAATTGCCCCTGTTCCATTGCCTGAATGGCCTGTGCATGGAATCCGGCGATGCTTCCGCCACCGATGATACCAAAGGTTTTCATTATTCTTTGTTGTTAGTATGATGAAAATGAACACAAAGAGAGGGAGAGTCAAGAAACTCAAACTGCTTGCCCCCTGTTCTTGTCTGAATTTAGTTCTCCTGATTGATCAAGCTATTCAAGCCTTCCGGCAATAGGTAGAGCGATTGTACTTCTTCGGCGGAAAGGGCCTGATCAAAAATTGCCACCTCATCCATCAAGCCGACATAACTCAAGCCAAGGAATATTTTTGATTTGTCCAGTTCCCAGGTAAAGGGTTCTGTGATCTCTCGACTTCCCTGAGATTTGCCATTGATATAAAAGGTCGCTTGTCCTTTTTCGCTGTTGAGTCCCGAAAAACTCACCACAACATGGGTCCATTTTCCTCTAGCGAATGGTCGATCTGAAGCCGGAAGCAGACGATTGTTGAAGGCGGGATTTTCATCCGGTCCAATTTTTTGGGGATTCCAGACAGTTACATCTCCATACACCCCCATTCGGAAACTTCGGGGATTTTTGTTAGAGAAATCTACCCAAAAGGCTGCATCATCATAGCCAGCATCCGTGATCTGGATCGGGTCGGTATATCCGGGAGCCAAATCTGTCTCTGGATCAAGGCTGAGCCATAAGGAGATGGTTCCACTCCAATTTGTCTGGCTGTAGGTCATATTGTCTTGAGATTGGTAAAAAATGCTGGCTTTGCCCTTTCGCTTAAATTCAAGGGCATGGCCAAAACGCCCCTTCTCTTTGGCAAGGGTAACTTCTTCCGGGATCATGGATGCAATTCCGTCGCCTTGCGGATCATAGCTCGCTGTTCCATACATCTGGGCATCGCCTTTTGCCATGTCAGCATGATACCCTTGATCGAAAGTAGCAGCCAGTCGGAGAGATGCTTTGAGCTGGGCCACATCATTGGAGCGTTTTTCTTCGACATAGCTGGCGACGGTCCCTACAGGAGCCAACCAAATGCCATTTTTGGGATCTTGTGCATAGGCAATCAATTTTTCCAACATGGCAACTCGTGTGGTTTGTCGCCCTCCTTTTCCGATTTCATGGCCTGCGAGCAAAAGCCAACTCCCATTCTGGATGGCTGCTTTGACAAGGGGTAGAATGTCTGTTTCGAAATCTTTGCCGTCCATTTCCATGCCGTGTAGTCTGGCCATGTCAGCAAATATCGGGTCATTGGCGGATTCATTGAGCCAGCCTCTGCCAGATTGGAAAAGCTCGGCAATCAATGGAACGTAGCTTCGGGTATTCAGTCCTCGGCCAACAAATGAATTGCCGCAGGTATAAGCAAAGGAAACAGGTGTCACGCCCAGCATTTGCTGAATTTGGAAATTCGCTTCCAACAATTCCTGCCGCATGCTTGCGAGGGTGTAGGTTTCGAGTGCATGCTCCTTCACCCAGGAAAAGTTCCCCGTACAAGGATGGTAGATGGTATGATTCCCGATTTCATGCCCATCAGCCACGATTTGTTTCCAGGCGTCTACATGATTTTTCATTCCGCTCGGAACGACATAGAAGGTAACTTTGGCTTCGTTTTCCTGAAAAAACCTTAAGCCAACTTCTGGGTGAGACAGTCGAGCATCATCAAAGCTGAGACTCAAAGCGGCTCGTTTGCCTTCTGGCCATTGGAAGGCGTTTTGGGCTTGCAGGTTGGGGATCAGGCTGATTAGCGCAACAGATGTTACCAACTTCAGGAGCGAATGAAGGCGGTCGTTACAAGCATCCGCCAACATCCTTGATTTCGTTTTTTTGTTCAACATTGAAGGTATTGTTTTGTCATTCGGAGTTCGACAATCAGACTTTCTTATTCGACATGTCCAGAATTGCCCAGAGACTATTTTGACAGCTATGGGTAAGAAAGTAAGTAATAGGTGTTCAAACAGTCTCTCAGACACATCTGATTTCATTCCGTCTAGGGTCTGATAGTTGTGCCATCATTTTTTCGGAGTTGCGTCCAATCCGTATTCACATGTTCGGGAATTGGATATTTGGCCGCTGCCTTTTCGTCGATATCTACCCCGAGACCCGGCGCTTCATTCACATACATAAATCCATTCTCCATATAAGGGCAACCAGGGAAGACTTCCTGGGTTTCTTCCGTAAAGTAGACAGATTCCTGTATGCCAAAATTCCATACAGCAAAGTCGATATGCGCATTGGCGGAATGTCCAACCGGAGAGACATCTCCCGGGCCATGCCAGGCTGTTCGGATGTTGAAGACTTCTGCGAGTCTTGCAACTTTCATTGCCGGTGTAATACCCCCAATCTGAGAGATATGGATACGGATGAAGTCAAACAGTCGCTCTGACATGGGACCGACCCACTCATGCGGATTGTTGAAGAGTTCCCCCATCGCAATCGGCACGGCGGTCTTCTGGCGTAGCAAACGGAAATAACCCATGTCTTCTGGTGCAAATGGATCTTCAATGAAGAATGGTCGGTATTCTTCTAAAGCCATTACCAGGTTTATGGCGTCGCGTGGCAACAAACGCTCGTGGATATCATGGAGCAACTCCACTTCTTCCCCACAGCTTTTTCTTACGGCTTCAAAAATGGCAGGCACCGATTTCATATAAGCATAGCTATTCATGTAATTATCTTTCGGGCGACCGAAACCAGCCCCTTTGAAATCGGGGGTTCTGGGTTTGCTGGAATAATAATCTTTCCCCTTGGCTACATAAGCTGCGCCATATCCTCCCATTTGGATGCGTACATGTCGAAAGCCATTGCCAATATGCTCTTGCACATGATCTACCAATTCCTCCACACTATTACCGCGCCCATGTGTGTAACAATCAATTGCAAATCGACATTTCCCGCCCAGAAGCTGATAGACAGGCATGTTGGCACGTTTGCCTTTGATGTCCCACAGCGCCTGATCCAGACCGCTGAGGGCATTGTTGAGGACAGGACCATTTCTCCAGTAGGAACTTACATAAGCCGTTTGCCAGATGTCTTCGATATTGTCCGGGTCTTTGCCTTTGCAAAATTCGTTCAGGTATTGGTTCACTGCAACCACAACGCTATGGGCCCGCTGACGGAAGGTAGCGCAACCGATACCATACAGACCCGGCTCACTGGTTTCGACTTTGACGACGATCAGCTCAATGCCTTGGGGGGCAGTGGCAATGGCCTTGACATTGGTGATGGTGATCGGTGCCAAACCACGGGTGGCTTGCTGATAGGTTTGAGCGGTGGCTTCATTCATGGAGCCAAACATGCCCATCGCGCCAGCAGTAGTTCCGAGGCCGAGGGTTTTGAGCAGATTACGTCTGCTCAGGGAAGTAGTAGAAGAGGAGTTCATAGGTTTGGGATTCGTTCAAGTAGAATGGAAGGTAAGGGCTATTGGGGGTATTTGCAATTGCAAACGATCTAACAGGAGAGAAAACATCTCGCGTCTGTTGAGATGGCTATCAATAATAATCTCCTTTTGTATGAG